>JALNZV010000037.1 GCA_023229175.1 Tissierellaceae bacterium
ATAAAATTCTACAAAGAATTGGATTTTTCTGCTATCACAAATATTTAAACACAATATATTGCTAGATATAGACGGAAGATGTCTATATGTAGCTGTCGCTTCCCATAGTGGAAGCGTGGATTGAAGTTGTTTATATTTTCATCCCCTAATCCATCTATGATGTCGCTTCCCATAGTGGAAGCGTGGATTGAAGTAAAATTACTTGCTACCTCTCTACTGCTTACTAATAGTCGCTTCCCATAGTGGAAGCGTGGATTGAAGTTATTTAATTTTAGCATAGCCCCAGGGAAAAAGAAGTCGCTTCCCATAGTGGAAGCGTGGATTGAAGTCCTTTTTCTAGTCCTTCAATAATTTTTTCTTGGTGGTCGCTTCCCATAGTGGAAGCGTGGATTGAAGTTTCTTTTAAATTTGTCGCTAACTGTATCAGTGTATGTCGCTTCCCATAGTGGAAGCGTGGATTGAAGTTTATTTTCTTATTAGTACACCGCTATAAAAACCTGGTCGCTTCCCATAGTGGAAGCGTGGATTGAAGTATCTGATCGCCTCCATCTAGCATCCATATTTTCCGTCGCTTCCCATAGTGGAAGCGTGGATTGAAGTCCGATTCCATCATTGCATTATAAATTATTTCCGTAGTCGCTTCCCATAGTGGAAGCGTGGATTGAAGTCATATATTCGATATTGGTTATTTTGTAACCTTTCGTCGCTTCCCATAGTGGAAGCGTGGATTGAAGTTTTCTATAATCGTCTAAAATGATTACCTTATCCATGTCGCTTCCCATAGTGGAAGCGTGGATTGAAGTTATTCTCTGGTGGTTCTTTTGGCAGTTGAAGCATGTCGCTTCCCATAGTGGAAGCGTGGATTGAAGTTTTCCATGTACTCCATTTGTTCCTCTGTGGCAGCTGTCGCTTCCCATAGTGGAAGCGTGGATTGAAGTCCCAATTTAATATATAATAAAAAATAAAAAGGAAGTCGCTTCCCATAGTGGAAGCGTGGATTGAAGTACCTTGAGGGCCTTGTATTCCTTGTGGTCCAATAAGTCGCTTCCCATAGTGGAAGCGTGGATTGAAGTATAAGCTAATCCATTTAAGCTATCTAGGACTGCTTGTCGCTTCCCATAGTGGAAGCGTGGATTGAAGTTTTTAAGCAACATATAAACTGTTACAGCCCTGCCACGTCGCTTCCCATAGTGGAAGCGTGGATTGAAGTAGCTTGCAATCTTGCTTTTTCGGCCTCTTCAATTGTCGCTTCCCATAGTGGAAGCGTGGATTGAAGTTTTTTCTAAATCTATACTTAATCCACCTGCTAAATGTCGCTTCCCATAGTGGAAGCGTGGATTGAAGTCCTATAACATAGGTAAAAATGCCTATGGAAGTAGGTCGCTTCCCATAGTGGAAGCGTGGATTGAAGTTCCCGCCGTGGTGTTAATATATGGCCCTTAGAGGTCGCTTCCCATAGTGGAAGCGTGGATTGAAGTTTATGCTACTACCAATCCTTTGGCCTACATTCCACGTCGCTTCCCATAGTGGAAGCGTGGATTGAAGTACTGGCCATGAAAGGGAAAGATTTGTAAATGATGGTCGCTTCCCATAGTGGAAGCGTGGATTGAAGTCTAAAAAGACCAGCACTAAGCTTATTGAAAATTAGTCGCTTCCCATAGTGGAAGCGTGGATTGAAGTTTTCCTTTTACGAATACCTCTGCCCACCCTCCTAGGTCGCTTCCCATAGTGGAAGCGTGGATTGAAGTAAATATTTTATGGCTACCATCCTGTAGTTGCTTTTGTCGCTTCCCATAGTGGAAGCGTGGATTGAAGTGACTATCATGGCCGACTTCGCCTCATTGAACCGTAAGTCGCTTCCCATAGTGGAAGCGTGGATTGAAGTAATATAGTATAAATGGTGGAACTACATGGACTACAAGTCGCTTCCCATAGTGGAAGCGTGGATTGAAGTTTGTAGGTCTGTTACCTTCTTTACTCCAAACTCAGGTCGCTTCCCATAGTGGAAGCGTGGATTGAAGTTCTCTACAGACTCAAGATGATGTACATAAAAATCGTCGCTTCCCATAGTGGAAGCGTGGATTGAAGTAACATCTCGAATACAATATTCTTTAAATTGTTCCCGTCGCTTCCCATAGTGGAAGCGTGGATTGAAGTACATTGTCATAGTCAATATGTTTCCATTGCAGAGCGTCGCTTCCCATAGTGGAAGCGTGGATTGAAGTACAATAAAAAACTAGAAGTATTAGAGGAATTGATTGTCGCTTCCCATAGTGGAAGCGTGGATTGAAGTTCTTTTCATCAATTCATATTCTTCGTGGTCCTTGAGTCGCTTCCCATAGTGGAAGCGTGGATTGAAGTTTAGGAGTTACAGAGGAATTTATAGAAGATGCATTGTCGCTTCCCATAGTGGAAGCGTGGATTGAAGTAACTCTATCCGCTCCTTACCAAATCCCCATCACTAGTCGCTTCCCATAGTGGAAGCGTGGATTGAAGTATTTGTCCACCTCCTAGACTATATCTATCCATGTGGTCGCTTCCCATAGTGGAAGCGTGGATTGAAGTCCTTTTGACGAATCATATTCCCATTCACTCTTAGGTCGCTTCCCATAGTGGAAGCGTGGATTGAAGTAAATCATCTATAAACCTTTGTCCACAAAATACACAGTCGCTTCCCATAGTGGAAGCGTGGATTGAAGTAAAAATACTACTAATGAAATTGATGAAATAGTACAGTCGCTTCCCATAGTGGAAGCGTGGATTGAAGTCCCAAAGAACAATAGAAAATTGGGAGAGTGGACACGTCGCTTCCCATAGTGGAAGCGTGGATTGAAGTCTCTACTGTAAAATCATTTTGTCCAGTGATTTTTGTCGCTTCCCATAGTGGAAGCGTGGATTGAAGTTAGTATTGTCCCGTATGGTAGCTTTTTAGGATCAGGTCGCTTCCCATAGTGGAAGCGTGGATTGAAGTCCCTTTATTAGTGGGACAGCCCCTACAATCGAAGAGTCGCTTCCCATAGTGGAAGCGTGGATTGAAGTTATACTAGTTGGGGAATTAGCAAAACTACTAAAAGTCGCTTCCCATAGTGGAAGCGTGGATTGAAGTCAATGCTATCAGCCATTATCCCACTATAAAAAAATCGTCGCTTCCCATAGTGGAAGCGTGGATTGAAGTATAATTGCAAATAAACCACAAATAATTGAAGAATTGTCGCTTCCCATAGTGGAAGCGTGGATTGAAGTGTTATATTATGCTAAAATTGGCTCGAATGGCTCGGTCGCTTCCCATAGTGGAAGCGTGGATTGAAGTTCATGTACTGTTTTATAATTGGTCCAATATTTGCTGTCGCTTCCCATAGTGGAAGCGTGGATTGAAGTCAGTTACCTTTGGAGTTTTAGATATTAAAATATGGTCGCTTCCCATAGTGGAAGCGTGGATTGAAGTCAGTTACCTTTGGAGTTTTAGATATTAAAATATGGTCGCTTCCCATAGTGGAAGCGTGGATTGAAGTTAGGCCACAAAGTAGAAGTAAGGACCTACAATGCACGTCGCTTCCCATAGTGGAAGCGTGGATTGAAGTAAAATCAAACTCTATCTCCATCAGGAACCTTTTTGTCGCTTCCCATAGTGGAAGCGTGGATTGAAGTATATAAAAAGAGAAAACAGGGCATAAAAAATACACGTCGCTTCCCATAGTGGAAGCGTGGATTGAAGTCACCATTAAAATCGGCTTGAAGATTTAGCGTTCTGTCGCTTCCCATAGTGGAAGCGTGGATTGAAGTATTTATTGTTGGTGTATCTCCCCACATCATAAATGTCGCTTCCCATAGTGGAAGCGTGGATTGAAGTTAAGGATTGCACTATTTTTACAAATTCAATAGCCGTCGCTTCCCATAGTGGAAGCGTGGATTGAAGTAGGCTCATTAGAAGAAAACTCATCACCAATATTGTAGTCGCTTCCCATAGTGGAAGCGTGGATTGAAGTTCAATAAATTCTATTGCATGATTAGCTTTACTTGGTCGCTTCCCATAGTGGAAGCGTGGATTGAAGTTTATAAGGTAGTCTATGTCTTGTGCCCACCTTTGGTCGCTTCCCATAGTGGAAGCGTGGATTGAAGTAGAGGATACAAAGGTAATGTGATAATAGAAGGAGGTCGCTTCCCATAGTGGAAGCGTGGATTGAAGTCGAAGAATTTAAAGGTACTCGTTGGTGGCATTAGTGTCGCTTCCCATAGTGGAAGCGTGGATTGAAGTTCAAGATAATCTCTCATTGCTAGTCGTCTAAATTGGTCGCTTCCCATAGTGGAAGCGTGGATTGAAGTTTTAATTTTTTTCAGCGTGGCATGTAGTAAGGAGTGTCGCTTCCCATAGTGGAAGCGTGGATTGAAGTATAAAAGGATATTTCACTCTCTATACCAGTGTACTCGTCGCTTCCCATAGTGGAAGCGTGGATTGAAGTTAACATTTTTACATCTGCCATTTTTAATGCTCTTGTCGCTTCCCATAGTGGAAGCGTGGATTGAAGTCCATAAATCTTTATATATGGGCCTACATAAATTTAGTCGCTTCCCATAGTGGAAGCGTGGATTGAAGTACTAAAGACGAGATATTATCAGGAGAATATGACAGTCGCTTCCCATAGTGGAAGCGTGGATTGAAGTTCTAAAGTTGCCATAGTAATCCGCTCTCTCCATCGTCGCTTCCCATAGTGGAAGCGTGGATTGAAGTAGCTTTTGTTTGTCCTCTAACTTTCAATTCTTTTGTCGCTTCCCATAGTGGAAGCGTGGATTGAAGTAATTACAGGGTGAAGGAGGTGAATATGGAGATGCGTCGCTTCCCATAGTGGAAGCGTGGATTGAAGTAATTTAGACGTAGGAGACAATGTAATTGAAATGACGTCGCTTCCCATAGTGGAAGCGTGGATTGAAGTTCATATACGAGATGTAACCTACGGTAATAATATGTGTCGCTTCCCATAGTGGAAGCGTGGATTGAAGTATAAAATCACCAAAATAATTATAGCATTTTTGGTGTCGCTTCCCATAGTGGAAGCGTGGATTGAAGTAGGAGAGACAATAATACCGGCAGATAAATCTGAAGTCGCTTCCCATAGTGGAAGCGTGGATTGAAGTTATTACCTCTATATTTCCATCTAAAGAATATCCATGTCGCTTCCCATAGTGGAAGCGTGGATTGAAGTATAAAATCACCAAAATAATTATAGCATTTTTGGTGTCGCTTCCCATAGTGGAAGCGTGGATTGAAGTAGCATAGTTTTTATCGACGATGTCATCGGCAAGAGGTCGCTTCCCATAGTGGAAGCGTGGATTGAAGTTTTATAGGAAATCCAGAACAAATGGAAAGCTGGCGTCGCTTCCCATAGTGGAAGCGTGGATTGAAGTTTCTTCTGTAACTAATGTAGCCTACGGTGATAATGTCGCTTCCCATAGTGGAAGCGTGGATTGAAGTTAAAAATCTAATTGGAATATAGTTAATTTCATCTGTCGCTTCCCATAGTGGAAGCGTGGATTGAAGTCCCAATAGCTGTAGACGCGGCTACTAGTATAACTACGTCGCTTCCCATAGTGGAAGCGTGGATTGAAGTATGCTCTCGCCTCCCTTTCCTCGTGTTAATATATAGTCGCTTCCCATAGTGGAAGCGTGGATTGAAGTCTAGTCTCAAAGTACTATTACTCACATCTTTAATGTCGCTTCCCATAGTGGAAGCGTGGATTGAAGTAGGAAGGCACTCTTCATGATGAAGTAAATATGAAGTCGCTTCCCATAGTGGAAGCGTGGATTGAAGTTAAACATATATTTCCACCAACTACCAAAAGTAGTGGTCGCTTCCCATAGTGGAAGCGTGGATTGAAGTCTTTAGGTCCTACTAATGCGTTACCAGCTTGATTGTCGCTTCCCATAGTGGAAGCGTGGATTGAAGTCACTTCCAGTAGGTCATTATCCCAGCCTGCATCTAGTCGCTTTATTCTATGTTTACTATATTGGTTATATGATTGGTGCTTTGGTACTATTGTGGAGATGGAAGAAAAGAAGTAATGAAGAAAGCGTACACAAACAAGCAAATTTAATATTCTACTCAATGCTGATTGCGCTGGTATTGGGAACAGCGTCGGATGTAGTTTTAATTAATATTGCACCTGATATTTCAATACAAATGGCTCCAATATGGATATTGCTGCCAATAGCTGCCATATATTATTCCATTAGAAAGTATAGTTTTTTAGGTACAAAAGAAAGCAATGAAGAAGAGAAAATATTGGATTCGAAAACCCGTGCAAGGCTAAATTACTATGTGGCAATAATATTCTATCTTGGCAGTATGTTGGCATTTTTAGCTAGATACTTCCCAAATACTATTAAAAACCCAATCATAATGAAAAATACACTGACTATTAGTGTAGTTTTGTTTGTTATGGGATCAACTGTGTTGTTGTTGCAGCTATTAAAGTGGCAAAATATTGGGGATTTCCTTATTATATCTGTGGTATTACTCTCTATTCCAGTAATAATACTAAGCTTTATTCAAAATTCCAGTATTACTGTGTGGAGCATTCCGCTGGTGCTTATGATAGTTTCATTAGTTTTTAACTCACGAGTTCCGCTTATATTGATTACTATAATGTCGATAATAACTCAAGTAATAGTTTGGATATATGGTCCTATTGGAAGTGCCAATGTAAGCGAATTTGATTATTTAATTAGAATTGGAATACTTTTAATAGCCTTTCGCATAGGTCTTGTGGTAAATAAGATTTACGTAAACAAACTCAAAGAAAACTCCTTTCAGATTAACCTCCAAAAAATAGTATCAGATCTTTCCTTTGAATTTATTAGCATCAATCAGAATAATTTGGACGACAAAATAGAATTGCTCTTAGAGTTATCTGGTAGATTTTTTAATATAGATAGGTCTTATGTCATTTTTATAGATAAAGATGATAACAAAATGGAATATGGTTACCAATGGTGCAATGAAAGCATATATTCTGAGTCTAATTATCTAGAGAATGTATCCCTTAATCAAATGCCGTGGTTGTTAAACTTATTGGAGTTAAAAGACATTATAATTATTGAAGATGTAAATAAGATGCCTAGCATTGCTGTAAATGAAAAGGAATATTTATTAAAGCAAAATACACAATCTGTAATAGCAGTGCCTGTAGAAGAAAAAGACAAGGTAATTGGGCTTTTGGGATTTGATTCAGTAGGCAGCCCTAGGGAATGGACAGAACAACATATTAGCCTTTTGAAAATTTTAGCCAATGTATTATCCAATGGTTTATCAAAAGTAAATACAGAGAAAAAGATAGAGTATATGGCATATTTTGACCATTTAACAGGGCTTCCAAATAGAATACTTTTTGAAGATAGGTTGGAGCAGGCAATTCAACTTGCCAAGAGAAACGCCAAGTTTCTAGGGGTTATGTTTATGGACTTAGATGGTTTTAAGGTAGTAAACGATACTATGGGTCACAGCGGAGGAGATAAGCTTTTAAAGGCCGTGGCTCGGGGATTAGTTAGTGTCCTGAGAAAAACAGATACTGTAGCCAGATTTGGCGGCGATGAATTTATGATTTTAATAAACAATATAGATGAACAAAAATACGTAGAAGTAGTGGCTGGCAACATAAAGAAACTATTTGAAAAACCATTTCTAATCGACGGACAAGAGTACTTTATAACTGGAAGCAGTGGAGTTGCCATATACCCTATTGACGGTGAGGATGCAGAAACACTAAATAAAAATGCAGATATTGCCATGTTTAGGGCAAAAACTAGAGGCAAAAACCAATACGCCCTTTGCACGGAAGATATGAAAGAAGAAGTAAAGAAAAACATGATATTGTCTAATTACCTCTATAGGGCTCAGGAAAGAAATGAACTGGTTCTTCATTATCAGCCTCAGATAAAGCTTAGCACAGGAGAAATACAGGGATTTGAAGCATTGATAAGATGGGAACATCCAGAATTAGGTACCATATCTCCAGGAGTTTTTATTCCTTTGGCAGAAAAAAATGGCCTAATCAATAGTATTGGACAGTGGGTTCTACAGACTGCCAGTTCTCAGAGTAAGAAAATACATGAAATGGGCTTTACAAATATGCGTATGGCAGTGAATTTGTCTGTAAGTCAATTCAATAATCCTTCTTTAGTTGAAAATGTAAATAGGACCATAGAGTCAGTAGGTATAGACCCAGAGTATTTAGAATTGGAGATTACAGAGAGCATTGCAACTAAGGAGGCTAATTATACCATAGATATTTTAAATAAATTAAAGGCTTTAGGAGTACTTATATCCATAGATGATTTTGGCACTGAATATTCTTCCCTAAGCAGGCTTAGGATGTTGCCAGTAGATAGGATAAAAATTGATATGCAATTTGTAAAGGGCATAGAAACAAATGAAAAAGACAGGGCAATTACCAAGGTAATAATCAACTTAGCCCAAAACTTAGGTCTTGAGGTAATTGCAGAAGGAGTTGAAACATTCGGTCAATCCGAATATTTACTAAAAAACGATTGCGATGAAGTTCAAGGGTTTCTATATTTTAGGCCAATGTCAGGACAGGATATAGAAAATCTGCTGATGGAAAAGCTAAGAAGCAAGGAGACGTAAATATTATTTGGGTGGTGAAACATCTTGTTTGAAGGAAAATAATGGGGGTAACAATAAATAAATAGTGTAATGAATACACAATTAAAACCAAAATATGAAAGGGGAGAAAAAATGGATAAAAAGAAAAAGATGACAACAGTTACAGGTTCTCCTGTATCGAACAATCAAGATGCAATGACAGTTGGGAAAAGGGGACCTATGGCATTACAAGATGTTTGGTTTTTAGAAAAGCTTGCCCATTTTGATAGGGAAGTTATACCAGAGAGAAGAATGCATGCCAAGGGCTCAGGTGCCTTTGGAAAATTCACCACAACTAAGGATATTACAAAGTATACGAAGGCAAAGATTTTTTCAGAGATTGGCAAGGAAACAGAAGTGTTCATGAGGTTTTCAACAGTGGCTGGAGAAAGAGGAGCTGCAGACGCAGAAAGAGATATAAGGGGTTTTGCAATAAAGTTTTACACAGAAGAAGGAAATTGGGATCTTGTGGGGAACAACACTCCTGTTTTTTTCTTTAGGGATCCCTTAAAGTTTCCAGACTTAAACCATGCCGTGAAGAGGGACCCTAGGACAAATATGAGAAGTGCCACAAACAACTGGGATTTTTGGTCCTCACTTCCAGAGGCACTTCATCAGGTGACTATTACAATGAGCGATAGAGGTATACCAAAATCCTATAGAAATATGCATGGATTTGGTTCTCATACATTTAGCTTTATCAATGCGCAAAATGAAAGGCATTGGGTTAAGTTCCATTTCGTATCTCAACAGGGAATAGAAAACTTGACTGACGAAGAGGCAACAGCCATAATTGCAAATGACAGAGAAAGTCACCAAAGAGACCTCTATGAAGCAATTGAAAAAGGAGATTTCCCAAAGTGGAAGTTATATGTTCAAATAATGACCGAAGAAGAGGCAAACAACTTGGATTACAATCCCTTTGATTTGACAAAAGTATGGTATAAAAGCGATTTTCCATTAATAGAAGTTGGAGAACTAGAGCTAAATAAAAATCCAGACAACTATTTTCAAGATGTAGAACAGGCGGCATTTAATCCTGCTTCAGTAGTACCTGGAATTAGCTTTTCACCTGATAGGATGCTTCAAGGTAGACTATTTGCCTATGGAGATGCCCAAAGATATAGACTAGGTGTTAATCATCATCAAATACCAGTTAACTATCCAAAGGCCGCAAAGAATTACCATAGTTTTCATAGGGATGGGCAAATGAGAGTAGATGGGAATCAAGGCTCTACACTTCACTATGAGCCAAACAGTTTCGGCGAGTGGGAAGAACAAAAAGAATACGCAGATCCTGCCCAAAGCGTCCAAGGGGATATTATGAGATATGACTTTAGAGAGGACGATGACGATTACTATACTCAACCGGGAAAATTATTTAGGTTAATGACTGAAGAGCAGCAAGAAGTCCTATTTGAAAATACTGCTAGAAATATGGAAGGGGTTCCACTTTTTATAAAGATTAGACATATAGAAAATTGTTATAAGGCTGATCCAAAATACGGTGAGGGATTAGCAAGGGTAATGGGCATTGAATTGGCATTAGGAGACGGTGAATAAAAAAATAATATCAACGAGCCAGTAAGATTTTCAAGTCTTGCTGGCTCGTCTTATATTTTCTAAGAAACTTGAAGTGTCAATGATAATAATACTAATTATAGTAGTTTTTTCATATAATAAGGCAAAAAAAGGATTTCAATAATCATTATAATAGTGTATACTGTACAAATTGAAACTATATTTACTTTGGAATCACGACAAAAGAATTTAACTTATAGTAATGGGGGAATAATTGTGAATAGGAGCATTAAAGCAAAGCTGGCAGAGGTTTCGCAGTTGTCGCTGAAGAAGTGAGGAAACTAGCTGAGGATTTGCTAAGTACTGTTAGTTGGTTTAAGTTATAATATTTATGTTAAATAAAAAAATGAATGAAAAGTTCTAAAAAAATCCTTGACAAATCTATGGAGCCAATATATAATTTATTACTAATTACATTATTTCGTAAATAAACAAGACCTAGAGATTGGAAGAGTAAGTATGGGGGAGTTAAAAGCGAGTTAGAGCAGAGTGAAAGTCTAACAAATGAAGCCATATTGAAGAGAACCCATGAAGGTCTACGGCTAGAACCGTTATAAAAATGAGAGGAAATAGATATTTCTATTTCAATAAGAGTGGTACCGCGAACCCTTCGTCTCTTTATTAGAGATGAAGGGTTTTTTAATATATAAATATAAATAAACAAGACCTAGAGATTGGAAGAGTAAGTATGGGGGAGTTAAAAGCGAGTTAGAGCAGAGTGAAAGTCTAACAAATGAAGCCATATTGAAGAGAACCCATGAAGGTCTACGGCTAGAACCGTTATAAAAATGAGAGGAAATAGATGTTTCTATTTCAATAAGAGTGGTACCGCGAATCCTTCGTCTCTTTAATAGAGATGGAGGATTTTTATTTATAATAGGAGGGAAACTAATGAATAAAGTTGCAGTTGTAGGTTCTACAGGTTATGTAGGAGGAGAATTAGTTAGGCTTTTATCGCAACATCCAATGGTGGATGTGGCAGTCGTTACATCTAATAGTTATAAGGGGCAGGCCTATGAAGATGTATATCCACATTTTAAAAAGAATATAGATTTAGTCTGCGAGGACGAACTGAAAGAAGATTATGACGTGATTTTTTTGGCCCTGCCCCACAGCCACAGCAGCAAATGGGTCAATAGGGAAAGGTTAAAAAACAGTAAAATCATAGATTTGGGAGCTGATTACAGGCTGAGCTATGATGTTTACAAGAATTGGTATACTGTAGAACACGAATCAAAGGACTTAATTGACGAGGCAGTATACGGATTAAGCGAATGGCAAAGGGAAAAGATAAAAGATGCAAGTTTAATCGCAAATCCTGGTTGCTATGTAACTGCCTCTTTGCTGACATTGCTTCCCCTTTTAAAAGAAAATGCAGTAGATAAAGATAATATTATAATAGATGCAAAAACGGGAGTAACTGGAGCAGGAAGAAGTCTCTCCCTAGGTACACATTATACTGAGGTAAACGAAAACGTAAAGGCATATAACCTTTATAAGCACAGACATAAACCAGAAATAGACGAAATAATATTGAAACTGACAGACGTAGAAACCAATGTTTTATTCACACCACACTTGGTTCCCATGAATAGGGGAATACTGGCAACTATTTACCTAGATATAAAGAAAGGCATGACACAGGAAAAAGTTAGGGAAGTATATGAAAAATACTATAGTCAAGAAAAATTTATTAGGCTGTTGGCAGACGGTGAATATGCACAGACTAGGTGGGTTAAAGGATCTAATTACTGCGATATTAGCTTTCAGGTCAATGAAGATTATAACAAGCTAATCTGTGTAACAGCAATCGACAATATATTGAAGGGTGCCGCTGGTCAAGCAGTACAAAACATGAATATAGCCATGGGATTTAAGGAGGAATTGGGGCTTCAGATGATACCGTTATTCCCAGTTTAATGTTAGAAAGGGTTGATAAGATGAAACACAATAAAAATGGAATTCTAAGTGCAAAAGGATTTAAAGCAGCAGGAGGTCACACAGGTGTAAAGAGAAGCAAAAAGGATATGGCAATACTATATAGCCAGGTTCCCGCCATATACGCAGGTGCTTTTACTACCAATCACGTGAAGGCAGCCCCTGTTTTATGGGATAAAAACCTATTGACGGAGAAATCACCTATTCAGGCAATTGTAATAAATAGCGGCAATGCCAATGCAGTTACAGGGAATCAGGGAATAGAGGACACAAAGACTATGGCGAAAACTTGTGCAGTAAAGCTGAATTTAAATACAAATCAGGTCCTTATATGTTCCACGGGAATAATTGGTCAGCCGCTGCCCATGGAGAAAATCGTAAAGGGCATAGAAAACTTAGTTCCAACTTTAGATGACAATAGAGAAAGCGGCAAAAACGCAGCAGAGGCCATAATGACTACAGATACATCTTTAAAAGAATATGGACTAATAGGCGAAATAGATGGTGTAGAGGTTAATATGGGCTCCATGGGAAAAGGAGCAGGTATGATAGAGCCTAATATGGCCACCATGTTGGGATTTGTGCTAACTGATGTAAATATTACAAGGGAAATGCTTCAAAAGGCATTATCCGAGGCAGTAAATTTGACATTTAACATGATTACAGTAGATGGAGATACTAGTACCAACGACTCTGTAATAGTGCTTGCAAACGGAATGGCGGGAAATCCGATAATTGACAAAGAGGGAAAGGCCTATGAAAAGTTTTTTAATATGCTATTTGAAAGTCTAAAGTATCTTGCCACATCCATAGTCAAAGATGGAGAAGGTGCTACCAAATTCTTAGAGGTGAATATTCAAGGTGCTAAGAGCTTTGAATCCGGTAAAAGGATTGCTAAGAGCATCCTTACATCTAATTTAGTCAAAACAGCATTCTTTGGAGAAGATGCCAATTGGGGAAGAATACTGGCAGCTATGGGTTATTCTGGAGAAAGTTTTAATATAAATAAGGTTTACCTAAATTTAGAAAGTGCAAGAGGCAGTATTGGATTGTTAAAGGGCGGCGTACCCCTTGGATTTAGTGAAGAAAAAGCAAAGGAAATACTAGAGGAAAGGGACATTAAGGTATTAATAAAACTAGAGGAAGGCATAGAGAAAGTAACGGCTTGGGGGTGTGACTTAAGCTATGATTATGTGAAGATAAACGGAGACTATAGAACCTAGGAGGAGCACGATGGAAGGAATAATAAAGACTAATTTTATAAAAGAAGCATTACCCTTTTTCAAAAAATTCAAAGGAAACAAAATCGTGGTTAAATACGGTGGAAGTGCTATGGAAAGCAGCAAGGCTAATAAAACTATAATCAAGGATATTGCCACCTTAAAGGCTCTAGGATTAAAACCAATCGTAGTCCATGGGGGCGGAAATGAAATATCCGCCATGTTAGATGTGCTAAAAATAGAATCTAGTTTCGTAGATGGATTAAGGGTCAGCAGTAAAGAATGCGTAGAAGTGGTGGAGATGGTTTTATCGGGAAAGATAAACAAGGGAATTGTAACGGAATTATCTAAAGAGGGGGCAAAGGCAATTGGCCTTAGCGGCAAAGATGGAGATTTGCTTTTGGCTAAGAAAATCATAGGCAAGGTGGATTTAGGATTTGTGGGGGAAATAACTGATGTAAAATCAGAGCTTATTGAAATGCTCATAGATATGGATTATATACCAGTTATTGCTCCCATAGCCAAGGACGAGGAAGGAAATACTTACAATGTAAATGCAGACTATGCAGCAGTAGCCATAGCTTCGGCTATTAAGGCAGAAAAACTGGTATTCTTAACAGATGTAGAGGGAGTATTAATGGACAAAGATGATTTGCACAGCATAATACATTATCTAAGTAAAAGAAAAGCAGTAGAGTTAATAGGTTCTGGCATAATAAATGGGGGAATGATTCCAAAGGTAAATAGCTGTATAGAGGCTGTAAACTCAGGAGTTTCCATGGCTCATATCATAGATGGAAGGCAGGAACACCCCCTTATATTAGAAATTTACACCCATGATGGCATTGGGACCATGATTTACGAAAAGGAGGAAGATTATGAAGGAAACATTGCTAAAATCAGCTGAAAATACTATGATGAAAACTTATTTACCTTATCCAGTAATTATGGAAAAAGGGAAAGGAGTTTATCTCTACGACACAGAAGGCAAGGAGTACCTAGATATGGGTTCAGGTATTGGAGTCAATAGCCTAGGGCACAACCATCCAAAACTGACAAAGGCCTTGAAAGAACAGGCGGAAAACCTTTTACACGTTTCCAACCTCTACTATAACAAGGCACAAATAGAGGCTATGGAAACTTTAGTGGGAAACACAAACTTTGACAAGGTATTTTTCTGCAATAGCGGTACAGAGGCAAATGAAGCAGCCATAAAACTTGCTAGAAAGTATGGGCAAATGAAATCCCCTGATAAGACAAAGATAATAACCATGGATCAAGGGTTTCACGGTAGGACCTATGGTTCTTTAAGTGCCACGGCTCAGCCAGAGTTTTGGGAAGGATTTGGGCCTATGGTGGAGGGTTTTGTATCTGTAAAGTTCAACGACATCCATGACTTTAAGGATAAGTTCAATGCCCAGGTATGTGCTGTAATACTGGAGGTCATACAAGGTGAGTCGGGTATTATTATGGCAGATAAGGAATATATAGAGGCTGTTCGAGATATGACAGAGGCCAACGACACTATCTTAATAATTGACGAAGTTCAGACTGGTGTGGGAAGGACGGGGAAGTTTTTCGCCCACGAATATTATGATATAGAGGCAGATGTAGTGACCATGGCAAAAGGCCTAGGCGGAGGTGTGCCTATTGGTGCCGTTTTATGCAAGGATAGATATAACGCATTTAAGCCAAAAGACCACGGTACAACCTTTGGAGGAAATCCATTGGTGACAAAGGCAGCTTCCGTAGTACTAAATGAGGTAATTGAAGGCAATCTTCTGGAGAAGGTAGCAGAATCTGGACAATACCTAGAAAAACAGTTAATAAGGTTGAAAGAAAAATATTCTGTTATAAAGGAAATTCGAGGAATAGGACTAATGAGGTCCATTGAATTCAATATACCATCAAAGGAAATAATCAAGGGATGTATAGAAGAGGGATTATTAGTAGTAGGTTCTAAGGACAATATAATCAGACTTTTGCCCCCTTTAATCATTGAAAAAGAAGACATAGCAAAAGGAATAAATATGTTAGATAAGGTAATAGGACTTGTGATATAATTACTATAGGTATTGATACGAAGTTACATGGAGGAATGGAAATGTTATACAAGTCTGAAGATGGGAATATATCGATTGGCGATACAGACATGGATTATATAGCCTTTGGCGGGGGAAAAAAGAATTTTGTCATTATACCAGGGTTAGGAGATGGCCTAAAGACTGTCAAGGGAACAAGGCTGCTCCTTGCTAGAATGTATAGGGACTTTGGAAAGGACCACAGGGTATATGTATTTAGCAGAAAAAACCATATTGAAAATGGTTATTCCATTAGAGATATGGCAAGGGATCAAAAAATTGTCATGGGGATAATGGGAATAAAAAATGCCCACCTAATGGGTATATCCCAAGGTGGAATGATTGCCCAATATATGGCCATAGATTATCCAGAGATAGTAGACAAACTGGTATTGGTGGTCTCTAGTTCAAGGCCCAATGATATAGTTCGGAAAGTATTAGAAAACTGGATAGACCTAGCTAAGGGCAGAAACTATGGGGAGCTAATGAAAGACACCATGGAGAACTTCTATACGGAAGAAAGGCTTAACAAGATGAGAAAACTTTATCCCATAATGACAAAGGTTGGGAAGCCAAAGAGCTTTCACAGATTTATCGTTCAGGCAGAGGCCTGTCTCAATCACGATGCCCATGGGGACTTAAACAAAATAAATGCTCCAACTTTAATAATAGGAGGTCAAGATGACAGGATTGTAGGTCCAGATGCTAGTGCAGAAATGGCCCGTGAAATCAAAGATAGTAAGCTGATTGTCTACGGAGGTTTAGGACATGGAGCTTATGAGGAAGCCAAGGATTTCAATAAAATCGTATTGGAATTTTTATCGCCTGCATAAGGGATAATGGGATGTTTCTCCTTGTGACAATCTTGTAACAATTACGTATAATAATCCTTGACTTATATAAGACATATTGTTAATATAAATGTGTAATGAATATAAGGCTCATATAAGTCCCATAATATGGTTGGGATGTCTCTACAAAATGACCGAGAATCATTTGTCTATGGGCGAAAGTGTATCTAGGGTTCCGAAGATTTTTCTTGCTGGACCGAGCGGTACAGATACTGTAAAAGGTATTACACCGAAGGGATAAAAGCCCAGTCGGGTAGGTTTCGCTTTACCTACCTGGCTGGGCTTATATTATTTTAGGGAGGGTTCAATATGGAATACAAAAGAGTATTCATAGAGAAAAAAGAAAAGTTTAATACTGAAGCTAAAATGTTATTAGGGGAATTTAGGGACTTCTTAGGTATAAAAGATTTAAACGGGGTTAGGACAGTAAATGTTTACGATTTAACTGGGGGTACAGAAGGAGAATACGAGGATATAATAAACAAAATTCTATATGAGAAAACCCTAGATATCTTATATGTAGGGGAGCTTCCCATTGAAGAAAAAGAAATGGCTTTTAGGGTTAAATACCATGAAAGTCAATACAACAAAAGGGAGGATTCTACGAATCAGCTGATAGGTTTTTTAACTGGCAATGAAAATATAAAAGTAACAAATTCAGAGATAATTATTTTGGAAAATATATCCCACGATGATTTTGAAAAGGTAAAAAACTACTATATAAACCCCATAGAGATGAAGGAAATAGACTTAAACTTTTATAAACCTGAAGGGGAAAGTGTAAAGGAAGGGTCTATAGAGGAAATAAAAGG
>JALNZV010000065.1 GCA_023229175.1 Tissierellaceae bacterium
TGATCCAGGTAACGAGAGAGTCAACAAAGAAGCCCAAAGGCAGGCTCAGGAAACAAAGAAAAGTCCTGCCGTAGATACAAACTTAAAAGACATTGTGAGCACCCTGATCTCTCTTGGCTACAGCGGAGAGATCTATAACAAAGAAACAAAGACAAACGTCCTCTTTGACAAAGAGACGGAGGTCCACACTAAGATTGACAGGGGCATCTACTAAGGTGCCCCTAAAAAATTTAAGGAGGGACTTTTTATGAGAAAATTAAAGCTAAGGTTTGGGGAAGGACTAGACTCCGTAGTCTACTCACCAAAAAATAACAGACTCTATTCGTATGAGATAGATAACAAAGTGTTACATAATGAGTATGGAGGAGTGCTTTATTACACCTCCCGAGATGGTCTCTCGGGAGTGGGGTGGGTTGAGGAAAAAGATCTCATCCCCTTTGGAGTATACACCAGGGAGAGGCAAGAAAAAAAAGTAGTTCACCTTTATAAAAATAGGCCTATCTTTGGATATGTGCCTATCATTCCTCACAAGGAAATAAACTTGCTTCTCCCTATCGTCTTAACCGATGGGGAGTGCGTAGCGTTTACCGACAACTACTCTTTCAGATCAGTTCTACTAAACTGGCAGGAAGTCAGAGACAACTCAGAGCATCTTGCCATCAACTATTTCCTTCCTGGTAAAACCGGAGGAGAGCCCTGCTCCTTTACTAAAAACTATTACCTATACAACCCTGAAAAATACCAAGGAGTAAGAGCTTCTAGATTCATCGACCTCACTCCTGAACAGAAAAAAACAAGAGATGTACTAGAAATATCTACAAACGAAACTGGGTCTATATTCTACGAGACGTTAAATATAGTAAAATGTAAAGAGAAATGGTACCATCTCTCAGAGGATCGGATCTTCGATAAGTATTGGAGCGAGGATCCCTACGAACTTACAAGAAAGACAGAAGGGCCTGTTGTGGATGACTGGTTCTCAACCGGAAAGAATATCTTCTGGAAGAGAGATAAAAACATAGTCTCCACCTTTATTGAGATACCCAGGAAAGAATATGCTAATGGAAAATACTGGGCAGAAGGTCTCCCTGAAAAGGCTCACTATAGTAAGACTTACTGTAGTCAAGACTTCTCTATTTCGGGGTGGCTTAGACACACACACACTTGTGAGGAAGGGCTGATAAGCAATCTTTTTAAAAAAATCAAGCAGGATTATGTTAAATTCATTGCCGGAAATTCCAGACATAATGAAAAAATTTTAACCCTCATGGAGAATAATCCAGATATCGTCATCACAATAAAAGACTCCTTAAAAGCAGGAAACTGCGGATTAGGAGTCTATAACTTCATCAGTGAATATAAACTTGAACCTCCAGTAGCAATTATTGATCTTTTAGCTCATGAAAAAATCGATAGCATGATAGATAATTATGGATTCTGCAAAACAATTATCGGCAAGATAGTCGATCCAGATAATGAATATCCTGATCTGCCTTTCTAATACAGCCAGCCCGGAGCCGATCCCGGCAAAAATTTAAGGAGGAGATAGCATGATCTATACCTACAAATGTCAAAAGTGTGGACAACGATTTTCGGATGACGAGATGATATTCTACGACTCAAACGGACTACCAGTCAGCCCTGAAGAAAGCAATAAACAATTCTGCCTATCTTGCGACGAGGAGCAGCCAAAAGAAAAAAGATCCATCACGGTACAGGTTCAAAGTAGTGAGGAGGCCCTTAGGAAAATACAAGCCTTCCGGGAACTCTATGGAAAACCTGATAAAGTTTACGCTTCAGGATATTACGAAGATAAGGGACTTGCTTGTAAAAACATATGTGGCCTGGTCTATCAAGAGATAGAAGAGATAAATCTGGAGGGATTGGTTTGTATCATAGACGAGAAAAAAAGAATACTAAATATCATCGATATGTACCTTACCTTCGAAAGAGAACAATAAAGGTGGTGAAGATATGAAAAGAAAACTACTAAGAAACATCGCTAGAGAAAGCATGAAAAAGACAGGATGTGTCCAAACCAACAAAAAGAAACAGTCTGACAAAATAGGTATGCCCAAAAGTTTTTTTGCCCTAAGTTGGAGAAGGTTCTTATAATTATACAATATAAATGTATGCTTTATAGAGAAAATCACCGGGTTTTTGCATACTCCGTGTATAACTATTAATAAGGTGGCGAAAAAATGAAAATAGTACTTGACAACAAGAAAGACGAAATATCTGTTTCGGAATTAGCCCCACACCATATAATAATAGCACTTATAGAAAGCGAAGAGGGCTCCACAACTGAGATCTATAGGCTTAAACGTTCAGGAAACAACTATATATGGACGAACTTCCTGAGCAACTATGAATCACCTATTTTTCTTACCTACGAGACAAGGGAGAAGGCTATTAGAGACCTTGCAACACCCTATGGCCATCTATCTTTTCATGCCTTCATTTCCTACAAAGAGCTGTTTAGCTGGCTTAATGGCCTCAGGATCTAGGGGAGGAATAGGGAGGGGGGCAGGATCCCTCTCCCCAAAGACTATATTTTTTACATGATATACCACATTTTTTACATAACATCCTATATTTTTTACATATTATACCACATTTATCACACATGATATATTATATTTATCACATATTATACCACATTTATTACATACTATATTACACTATATCTATAGCACAATATACTATAGTATAAGATTATCATATACTAACCAATAGGAGGGATGTACTATGCAAGTAGTTTCTTCAAATGAAAATCTATAGTACAGAGGTAAATCAAGGAGATGATTATATGCCAAAGAGTATAATAGTATACCCAGAGAACTTTAACATCGATGATATAATGAATCAGATAAAGAAATATATAT
>JALNZV010000038.1 GCA_023229175.1 Tissierellaceae bacterium
CATAATACTGCTGTCAAAACAGATGGGATTACAGGTAATTGCCGAAGGAATAGAAAACTCAGAGCAACTATCTATATTGAAGGAAATGGAATGCGATATAGCTCAGGGATATTATTTTAGCAGGCCCGTTCCCATAGAGAAGATAAATAAAGTGATAAATGAAAAAAGCCTTGCTTAAAGGCTTTTTTTTAATAGGACAGTAGCATATTTAAATTTTTAGCAAATTGTGATATATTATATAAGATTATGGGGAATTTTATATAGTTATCGAAAATATGTTTCACAAATAGCATAGGGAAGAGAGAAAACTTATGAAAAAACATTTTATGATTACAATTATATTGATAATATTCATCGTATTGTTTAGTGGTTTTGTAGTTGATGCTGCTGAACAATCTCAAGAGACAAAAAAAGTCTATAGATTTGCAGCCAATCGTAATTTTCCGCCATTTGAATTTTTAAGGGATGACGGACAATTCGTAGGGTTCAATGTAGATTTAATAAATGCTATTTGTGAAGTTGCTAATATAGAGGTGAATATAGTTCCCGTGGAGTGGGACAACCTGCTGTGGTCTTTGAAAAACAGGGACTTTGATGGTGCCCTTGGCATGGCACAAAGCTCCACGAGAGTTAAGGAATATAAATTTGCCATACCGACAATTGAAAAAGAGCAAGTAATATTTGCCAACAAAGACAAGGTGCATATACTAGATACTGAGGATTTGGCAGGGTTAAAGGTTGCGTACCAAAGGGGCAACTATAACGAGGACATACTGGCAGAGATTCCAGATGTAAAGCACTTTCCCCAGGCGGATCACAAAAATGCCATATTGATGTTGATAAATGGACAGGTAGATGCAGTTTTAGGGGATAAAATGGCAGGGATATATCAAATACAGAGAAATAAGGCAACAGATAAAATAATCGTCGTTGGAAATCCAGCCATAACTACTTATTATGGAATAGTAGTTACCAAAGAAAATGAAGAGCTACTAGGTATTATAAATGAGGGTATGGAAATAATTATAGACAATGGTACCTTTGACATGATATATGGCAAATGGTTTGGAGAAAATATAAATTATATCAATATTTTTTTTGAGGAACATAAATTTACAATTGTAGCAGGAGCTATGGTGGTAATTACAATCCTCGTTTTATTGGCTATGTACAATACAAGCCTGCAAAATGAAGTTTTGAGCAGGACTTCAGAGTTAGAATTGGCAAATAACAATTTAATAAAGCACCAAGAGGAGATATATAACTTAGCCTACTTTGACCCTATTACATCTTTGCCCAACAGGACCTATTTTGTGGAGGAGCTAAACAATATATTAAATAAGGAAACAATACAGGGTAGTAAACTGGCAGTTTTTTTCTTAGATATAGATAAGTTTAAGCATATTAACGATACACTGGGTCACGATATAGGCGATTATATATTGAAATTAATGGGGAATAGACTGGCAAAGGTAATAGACAAGAAACATTTAATCGCCAGAGTGGGAGGCGACGAGTATTACATTTTGATAAATGGCTATGGGGACCTAAATGAAATCACAGACTTTGCCAATAAAATCATAGATGACTTTAAGGAGCCATATTTTATCAAGGAGTATACCCTCTATTTGACTACCAGCATTGGAATAGCCACATATCCAGATGGGGGAATGGATACCAACACTTTAATTAAAAATGCAGACCTTGCCCTGTATAAGTCAAAGGACTTGGGAGGCAACACTTACTACATTTACGGCGAAGAAATCGAATCAAAGGGATTAGATAGGATGATGCTATTAAATCAGCTTCGCCACGCATTGGAATACGATGAATTGGTACTCCACTATCAACCGCAGATAGAAATATCCACAGGTAAGATTAGAGGGGTGGAGGCTTTAGTCAGGTGGCAGCATCCTGAAAAAGGTCTATTGTACCCTGACGAATTTATATCCCTTGCAGAGGAAAGTGGGATAATAATACCCATGGGAGAGTGGATACTAAAAAAAGCTTGTGTGGATGCAAAGAGGTGGGAAGAACGAGGTCACGATATTGTCGTATCAGTAAACATATCTTCAAAGCAATTCCAATATAGGGATTTTTTAAATGAAGTGGTAAATGCAATTTATGTATCAGGTGTAAATCCAAAAAATCTGACATTGGAAATAACAGAATCCATAGCTATATCAGATATGGACCACACTTTAAAAATCCTTAGGAGCCTTAGGGGTCTTGGAATATCCGTTGCCATAGACGACTTTGGCACAGGTTATTCAAGTCTTAGCTATTTAAACGATATGAATGTAAATGAATTAAAAATAGACAAATCTTTTATATGGGACATAGAAAAGAATGAAAAAAATAAAATGATATCCAATACCATAATTCTATTGGCAAAACAATTGGGATTACAGGTAATAGCTGAGGGAGTGGAAAATTTAGAGCAGCTAACCATATTGGAGGAACTGGATTGTCATGTGGCACAAGGATATCATTTCTATAGGCCAGTTCCAGTAAACAAAATAGACGAGATAATAAATGAAAAAAGCCCCGCATAGGGCTTTTTTTAATCGCTAATTTTATCGTAGTTAAAAGGTAAATGATGGAACATATTTATATCCCCTTCAGCAGCAAATCTGATTTTTTCTATAAAAGATTCGTTTTCGTATTTGTATTCATAGAGGGTCAAATTTGCTGTACCCGAATGAATAGCACTTATGACAAAGTCGTCATTTTGAAAATAAGCGAAAAATCCAAGAGCTCCCAGCTGGACATATTCATTAAATAGAATAAAGTCTTCATATTCGCCGTGGACTACCAATGCCCAATTCTGTCCGTCATCCCAGGCAATTTCACCGCTAGGAAGTCTTTCTGCCAAAGTATATAGTGCAATGGTTTCCTCATACCCGTCTTCATTGAAATCCATGGTAATGAAATCCAATAGAGTATAATCGGATATATCAATTTTTTCTGAGGGTAATATGACGTTTCTTTCCACGTCTATGTCTTCTTTAGGCGGTTCTTCCTCCGAAGTGCATCCCGCTATCTGAGCTAAGGTCAGCATCAAAATCATAAGAAGGGCTAGCAGTTTAATTCTAAATTTCATCTTATCACCGTCCTCATATGGTCATTATAACATATTTAGTATTTGCATTTGTTACAAATTAATTACATAATAGAGTAGATAGATGTAAATTTTATTTGTGGAGGGATCCTATGAATTGTAATTGTTTTGATAGGGATGGGAAGAACTGTATTGAGCTGGTGCCCATATTTAGCAATTTGAATTACGATGAAATGCTGGAAATTGCAAAAATAACTAAAGATAGAACCTTTGAAAAGGGCGAAATGATATATATGGCAGGGGACAAAGGAGACAAGTTATATGTAATTCACAAAGGCAAGGTCAAGATATCTAGAATTACAGATAATGGCAAGGAACAAGTCATCAGAATATTGGGGACAGGAGAGTTCATGGGGGAATTGTCCCTTTTTAGCAATGCAGATTTAAGGGATAATGGAGAAGCTATGGAAAAGACCATAGTATGCGTAATTGACGGGAAGAAACTTAAAGACTTGATGAAGAGTTATCCTACCATAGCATTGAAAGCAATGGAAGAGCTAGGCCAAAGGCTAGAAAAAGCGGAAAATCTAATAGAAAATATAAGCCTTTATGGGGTAGAAAAAAGATTGGCTCAGGCTCTTTTAGAAATGTCAAAGGGTGGGGCGGAAATTAATTTAAAGATGAGCAAAAAAGACTTGGCATCTCATTTGGGTATGAGTCAAGAGACCCTCAGTAGAAAGCTGACGGCATTCCAAGACATGGGGATAATAAAGCTGGCAGGCCATAGGAAAATAGTAATAATCCATAGGGATGCCCTTGAACAAATAGAATAAATATCAGAACTTAATATGTCGTTAACGAGATTTTAAATAATTAAGTAACATTAGCTTCACATTTTCTATCCCCTTATTCAATCTAAAGTTGTCAATTCATCACTCAGTTTTCCGTTTCTTTTTTGCATATCGCGGATTTTTAATAAATTAATGTAATCCTCTAAATCTTTTAGGCTTTCAGAAGATAGATTATTTATATCATGTGAGAGCCTTTCGCCAATAAGAGATAGTTTACTTTCCTCTAAATGAGCTGTTTTCGTTTTGTCCATTTTTCCAAATAAATAATCAAGGCTAATATTAAATATTTGTGCTAGGATTTTTGCATTTTCCATAGTGGGCATTTTTTTGCCGTTTTCGTAATAGGCTATGGTACTTTGCGTTAAATTTAATTTTTTTGCCAATTCATCTTGAGTCAAGCCAGCTTCTTCTCTGAGCTCCTTAAGTCGCTGTGCAAACATTAAATCACCCCAATTTCATTATATTATTATTAATATTATTGCCGACAAAATATGACTAATTAAAATACTTATTGACAAATATAACCAATGGACATAACATAGATATATAGAGGTATATTTTCTAAAAGGCAATTCAACTAAGATATAATTAATAGAATCAGTTGGGATAAAGATATAATCCGCGCTGATATTTTTTTTAAAGTAAGTTTGCATTTATGATAGGTATGTAAAACGGAGGGTGTACCCTTGAAACTAAAAATAAATAAAAAGACTACAATCCACACAAATCATACAGCTCAATTAATCATGACGATTTTGTCGTTGTCATTGGTTGGATATTTTGTTATTCTACATATAGATATATTTTCCCAGTTTAGAAATCTAAACATTTTAACAAACAGATTACGTCTGTTAACTATAGTTATATTTATTGCATTGGTTCTAGGACAGACATACATGGTGCTACTAATAATTAGCAAAAATAAAGAAATTGAAAAGTTAGCATTTTGCGATAAAGCGACGAATTTGTACAATAAGGCATATTTTATAAGATTATTAGAAGAAGAATTTAAAAGCAATAAAAATGATAAAAAAGCTATTATATTAATAAACTGCGGCACTATAGAATTGATGAAGCAATTTTTCGAAGGGAAGATGGTAGATCAGCTATTGTTGGAAAAGGCCAATGCGTTGAAAAAGTTAAATATCGATGAACGTAACTTGTTTAGGTACTCGGAAGACAGTTTTTTAGTATATATCACCGGTTACCACAACGAGGACAGCCTTAGGAAAATAGGGGATAAAATCTTAGCCTTATTGGACAATACAACGCATAAAATGGATTGTGATGCTTTTATAGCTAGGAGGCTTGGGATACTGGAAATGGGAGAAAACTATAAAAACGTTGATGATATAATAAAGCATTTAGAGATTACCATAAATAAGATTCAAGACCTAGAATCGGACAAGCACTGGTTTTTTAGCGATGAAATCCAGAAAGAAATCCTATTTGATAAATTAGTTGAAAAGGAATTGAGAAAGGCTGCCCATGTCGGATTTGATGAAGAATTTTATTTGGAATATCAACCCTTAGTGGAATCTAAAAGCAATAAAATCATTGGATTAGAAGCCTTAGCTAGGTGGAATAACAAGGAATTGGGGATGGTGCAGCCCCATAAGTTCATAGAGATTGCAGAGAGGACACAGCTTATAATCCCCTTTGGAGAATGGGTTATATTCAAAGCCCTTGAATTTTTAAAGCAACTCGAGAGTGTGGGTTTAAACCATATATACTTGGCTATCAATATTTCAGCTATACAATTATTGCAGGACGATTTTATAGACTATTTAGCAAATGCCGTAGAAAGAAAAATGATAGAACCACAAAAAATCGAATTGGAAATAACTGAAAGCAAGTTCATGTATAATTATGAAGAGAATAATAGGAAACTAGATTTATTGAGAGGGCTTGGCATTACCATTGCCTTAGATGACTTTGGTACAGGCTATTCCTCCTTGGCTCGTTTGAGAAATTTGAATATAGATGTGCTAAAAGTAGACAGGATATTTATTGAAAATATAATAAATCCCTATGAAGAGGATGTTTTTGTAAAAAGTATAATAATATTGGCAAACCAATTAAATCTCAAGGTCGTAGCAGAAGGTGTAGAAACAGAGGAGCAAAAGCAATACCTTCTCTCTGAAAATTGTCATGTCATGCAGGGATATCTTTTTAGCAGGCCCATTTCTGCCGAAAAGGCCATAAGTCTTATCAAAAAAAATAACCCCAGAGCATCCTAGGGTTGTTACAGTTATTTGTGCAGATACTTATTTTCCAATTCCTTCAATAGGCCCAAGTATTTGTCCTGTAGGCCTACATCCACGGCCTTTTTCTCGATATCCCTGCATTTATTATCTACATAGGATTTGCTATCAGGGTCTAACATATTCACTGCAAATTTGTACATTGCAGTGTTCTCCTTTTCAATATGCCTTTCAAGCAAGTCCGTATAAGAGATGGCATTGGCAATGATGTCAAGTCGCCACTCATCATTTCCGCCCTTGAACTTTTCAAGGGCTTTTTCTAAATTATTCATGTATAGCCTTCCCATATCGTGTTCAATATACATACCAGTAATAGCTCCTGCCTTTGCTAGTTTCTCAATTTCCCTATTCATGGTAGTAAATAGAATATCCTCTTCCTTGCCGTGGTGGTGCTTGTCGGCATAGGTTCTCACGAAATCAATAATCTTTGGAAAATCAGATGTGTCTGTTTTGGGGTCTAACATCAGATCGTAGCAAACTTTTCGAGTTACTTTAAGCATTCTCCTAATATTTTCATGCTCTTCAACCATTATTTTAATAGATTCCATATATTTCACCTCACCTATTATTAAGTATCTTATTTATTACCCAAAACTACCAAATAAATAACTAAATAAATTGTTAATATATTGGCATTTAGGGTATAAGTTAAATCGTAAAAGGAGGGAAATATTTTGAAATATGCAATTTTAGCAATACTAATAGGCTCTTATTTGGTAATAGACTTTATCAAAAAAAGAAGGGCTAGAGGTGAAGATGTAATTGATATTAACCCCAAAAAAAGGCTGAGTTTTAATATGAAGTTCATATGGCTAGGGTTGGCAGTTGCTGTAGGTGCATTGATTGTTTTCACAAGTTTTTACACTGTGGACCAGACAGAGTTTGCTGTACTCACTACCTTTGGCAAGCCCAGCGACAGCATTGTGGAATCTGGATTAAAATTTAAGCTTCCCTATCCCATACAGAAAGTCCAGAAGCTATCTAAGGAGACCTTTTCATTGACTTTGGGATATAGAGAAAAGGGAGATCAGCTTCAAATTATGGAAGCAGAGTCAAAGATGATAACTGGAGATGAAAATATTGTATTGGCAGATTTGGAGGTTCAATGGAAAATCGTAGACCCCATATCATTTATATACAATACCAGCGACCCGGAAACCATATTGTACAATGCAACCTCATCTTCTCTAAGAACTGTAATAGGCAGCTCTACAGTAGACGATGCTTTAACAGACGGTAGGACGAAGATAATTAACGACATCAGGGAAAATCTAGTAGAATTAGCTAGCCACTACAATTTGGGAATCTCCATAATAAACGTAAACTTACAGGATGTGGATTTACCTACTAAGGAGGTAGATGCTGCATTTAAATCTGTAACTGATGCAAGGGAAGAGAGAATAACAAAGATAAATGAAGCTAATAAGTATAGAAATGAAAAGATAAATCAGATGGAAGGGGAACAAGCAGCCATACTTAGCAAGGCCGAGGGAGAAAAAATCAGCATAGTGGAGAAGGCCAAGGGAGATGTGGCAAAATTCAATGCAACCTACTCTGAGTACAAAAATAACCCAAATATTACTAGGCAAAGGCTCACTATACAAACCATAGAGTCCACCTTTAGCGGTGCAAAATTGATAATAGTTGACGACAGCGGCAATACGGTAAGGTATCTGCCTATAGAAAATGTTTTGCAAAAGGGGGTAGAGTAAATGAAAGAGAAAACATCCGTATTTCAAAATATAGGAAAGACATTTAAAAAAATAGTATTCATTTATTTGCCCATTATTTTAATAGCAGGTATTATATTGGCAAACACTTTCATTATAAAGCCCAATGAATACGGAGTTATCAAGGAATTTGGCAGGATTGTAAAGGTTATAGAAGAAGAAGGACTAAAAATTAAGATACCCTTTATTCAATCTGTATCTAAATTGCCAAAGCATATATTGTTTTACGATGTACCAGCGACAGAAATAAATACTTTCGACAAGAAGAGGATTTTAGTTGACTATTATACTTTATGGAAGATTACAGATCCCATTGCCATGCTGGAGACTTTAAAGACAATAGAGGCTGCCGAGGCAAGGCTCAGCGATATTATGTATTCAAGTGTGAGAAATGAACTGGGGAAATTAGAATACGGAGAGATAATTAATCCTGCTGATAACAAAAGGGGAAGCGTAGATTTGGTGGTTCAGGATAATATCAACAATATACTTAGGAATAATCTAAATGGCATAGAAATAGTAGATATTCAAATGAAGAGAATAGACCTCCCCGAAAGCAATGAGCAATCTGTGTACAAAAGGATGATATCTGAAAGGGCAAGTAAAGCCCAGGAATATTTGTCCCAAGGGGATGCGGAGAAGACAAAGATAATGGCCAATGCAGACAGAGAAGTGGCAGAGCTCATTGCTAGGACCAGCTCTAGAGCTCAGGAGATAATTGCAGAAGGGGAAAAAGAAGCGGCCAAGATATATAACGACTCCTACAGCCAAGATCCAGATTTTTTCAAATTATACACAACTTTGAACTCATATAGGACCTCCATAGACAATGAAACACTTATTATGATACCAATCGACTCACCATACCTAAAATATTTATCAGGAGAATAGGAATACTATAAAATTGAAAAAATGTAGTGCGATTAAAAGTAATAAAAATCCATAAGTAGACTTTATGGGACGAAACTGAAAATAGTAGATTTTTATTATTTTAGCAGTTTAGCACTTAAAGTGTAGATTATTTAGATTAGATTAGTTAAGTTGGGTATAAATAACATGAATTTAAAAAAGGAGGAATGAAGATGAGCTTTAAAATAACGGATAAGGTTACATGGGTAGGGAAAATCGACTGGGAATTAAGGTCCTTCCATGGAGAAGAATTGTCGACAAATAAGGGTTCATCGTACAACTCATACTTGGTTAGGGATGAAAAAACTGTCCTTATTGACACCGTATGGGCACCCTTTGCAGAGGAATTTGTCGAAAAGTTAAAGAAAGAAATAGACCTAAATGAAATTGACTATATCATTGCACAGCATGCAGAAGTTGACCATAGTGGTGCCTTGCCTTTGCTGTTAAAGGAAATTCCAGGGACTCCAGTATATTGCACAAATAACGGAAAGAAAATCCTAAAGGGCCAATTCCATGAAGATTGGAATTTTGTAGAGGTGAAAACGGGGGATACACTAAACATCGGGGAATCTACTTTGACATTTGTAGAGGCTAGAATGCTTCACTGGCCTGACAATATGATGACCTATATGAGTGGTGAAAACATCCTATTTTCCAATGACGCCTTTGGACAGCATTATGCTTCTGAAAAGATGTACAACGACTTAGTAGATCAATGTGAGCTATATCAAGAGGCGATGAAATATTACGCAAATATTTTGACTCCATTTAGCCAATTGGTGACAAATAAGATTAAGGAAGTATTGAGTTTCAACTTGCCTCTCAATATGATAGCCACTGCCCATGGCATCATTTGGAGAGATAATCCTGCACAGATAGTTGAAAAATATCTTGAGTGGGCAGATGCATACCAAGAGAATCAAATAACCATAGTATATGATACCATGTGGAACGGCACGAGAAAAATGGCAGAGGCTATTGCCGAGGGCATCCGCTTAGTGGATGGTGAAGTGGTTGTGAAGCTTTACAATGCTTCCCATACAGATAAAAATGATGTTATCACAGAATTGTTTAAATCAAAGGCAATGCTCTTTGGTTCGCCAACGGTAAACAAGGGGATAATCAACGCCACAGGCGGCTTATTGGAAATGATTAGCGGCATAGGATTTAAAAACAAGAAAGGGGCATCCTTTGGTTCCTATGGTTGGTCTGGAGAGTCGACAGCCATAATTCAGAAAAAACTAGAAGGATCTAAAATTGAAATAGTACAGGACGGCATAAAAGAGCTTTGGAATCCAGACAAAGAAGCAATAGAAAGATGTATCCAATTTGGAAAGAGTTTTGCCGAGAAACTTTAAGAAGTTAAACTACCAGAGATTCTCTGGTAGTTTTTTTAAGCAATTTGTACGGAAAATGGGAAGGAAATTCGAAAATAAGGAATAATATAACCAAATCAGCAAATTTCTAGTAGAAATGAGGTGAAATAAGGGGTATTTTTTGGCACAATTCTTGCTTTATATTATATAGGAGTTAATAGCAAAGGAGATGAGAGAAATGGACAATCTAATATTTGCTGGATGCGATACAGTAGAATTGGCAAAAAAGTACGGTACCCCCCTATATCTAATGTCCGAAGATTTTATAGTAGATCGATTAAATGAAATAAAAAAGGGCTTTTTAAACAAGCATCAAAATACCATGGCAGTCTATGCATCTAAGGCTTTCCTGACTAAGGAAATGGCTAGAATAGTCAAGAGAGAGGGAATAGGAATAGACGTAGTATCAGGCGGCGAACTATATACTGCCATACAAGTGGATTTTCCAATGGAAAAGGTAATATTTCATGGCAACAACAAAACATATGAGGAATTGGAGCTGGCAATAGATAACGATGTGGGAAGAATAGTAGTAGACCACGGGGAAGAAATAGATATGATTGAAGATATAGCAAGCAAGAAAAATAAAATTGCCCATATACTTTTTCGAATAAGCCCAGGGTTAAATATTCATACCCATAAATATATTCAAACGGGCCAAGTAGATTCAAAATTTGGAATCCCCCTGACGGAAAAGACAATCAATGAAGCAATTGAAAGGGCTTTAAGGGCAAAAAATATAGAATTTTTAGGTTTTCACTTTCATATAGGCTCTCAATTGTCGGATAATGAAAACCATATACAGGCCATTAGGATTATGGTGGATTTGATAAATGACGTTAAAAATAGATATGGTTTAATCACAAGAGAACTAAATACAGGGGGAGGCTATGGCATTCACTATTCAGACCAAGAGGAGAGAAAACCCCTATCATACTTTACAGATGAGATAATGCAAGAAATTGAAAAAGGCTGCAAGGAATACCAATTGGAAAGACCCCTCGTAATCATTGAACCGGGACGCTGGGTCGTAGGGGAATCTGGAATAACCTTATATACCATTGGAGCCATTAAGGAGATTCCCGAAATACGGACTTACGTATCTGTAGATGGAGGGATGCCAGATAATCCAAGGCCTAGCCTATATGGAGCGAAATATGAGGGGGTGCTGGCGAATAAAATAAGCGAGGAAAGAAAACAATTGGTAACCATAGCAGGCAAATGCTGTGAATCGGGAGATATATTGATATGGGATATAATGCTGCCAAAGGTGGAAAAAGGTGATATATTGGCAGTCCTATCTACTGGGGCATACAATTATTCTATGTCCAGCAACTACAATAGAATTCCTAGGCCAGCTGTAGTTATGATAAAGGACGGAAAGGATAGGGTAATAGTCAAGAGGGAAACATATGAGGATTTATTGAGAAATGATATATAGGAGGGCGTAAAATGAAGGTATTTATCAGTGTAGATATTGAAGGGATAACAGGCGTGACCAACTGGAATGAAACGGAATTGGGACACAACGAGTATACTTGGGCTGTGGAACAGATGACAAAGGAGACCATAGCTGCTTGCGAAGGTGCACTAAAGGCAGGGGCCACAGAGATAATAGTGAAAGATGCCCATGATTCGGCCAGAAACCTGGATTTCTCCAAATTGCCCAAGGAAGCATCTGTAATTCGAGGATGGACTTCTTCACCTGAATCCATGATGGCAGGTTTAGACAATTCCTTTGATGCGGCAGTATTCATAGGATATCATGCTGCAGCAGGAGAAAATGGCAACCCTTTATCTCATACCATGGATAGCCAAAGGTGTACTTGGATGAAAATCAATGGAGAAATAGCATCGGAATTTACATTAAATACTATGATAGCCGCATATCATAAAGTACCAGTAGTATTTTTATCTGGGGATAAAATGCTTTGTGAAAATACAAAAAAATTGGTTCCCAATATAGAAACTGTTGCTGTGAAATCGGGTTCAGGAGGAGCCACATTTAATATCCATCCTGAATTGGCCTGTGAACTCATAAGAGATGGGGTAGAAAAAGGACTTAAAAACATAGACAAATGCAAAATAGACTTAGAACCAAATCCAAAGCTGGAAATAAGGTTTAGATACCATCAGGATGCTAGCAAAGCAAAGTACTACCCGGGTGTAAAGGAAATCGACGACTATACTGTTGAATACACAGCAGTGGATATGATGGATCTAATTACCGCAAGGATGTTTATACTTTAGAATTTTATATAACTACTTTAATTCGCCAAAGTATATGATATAATAAATGTGTGGTTTGTAGGTATTTAAAGGAGATGTATTATATGAAAATTAAAGATATACAGATTGGATTAATCTCAGTACCCCTTAAAAAGCCTTTTAAAACAGCCCTTAGGACAGTAGACAGTATTGAGGATATAGTCGTCAAGATAACCACAGATACTGGTCATGTAGGCTATGGAGAAGCCGCCCCTACTGCAGTAATTACTGGGGATACACTGGGCTCCATAAGGGCTGCTATTGAAGGCTATATAAAGCCACAGCTGTTAGACCAAAAAATTGAGAATTTAGAGGAAATATCGAAGAAAATAGATAAGGCATTAATTGGCAATGGCAGTGCCAAAGCCGCAGTAGATATTGCAATTTATGATTTATTTGGACAATATCTCAATGCCCCGCTATATAAGGTCCTTGGAGGGTATAGAAATGAAATAATCTCAGATTTGACCATATCCGTCAATTCGCCGGAAGAAATGGCAAGGGACAGTATGGAGGCAGTAAACTTGGGATATAGGACCTTAAAGATTAAAGTTGGCCTAGGTGCAGAAATAGACTTAGAGCGAATTAAAGCCATCAGGGAAGCCGTAGGCTATGAGGTAGATTTAAGGCTAGATGCAAACCAAGGCTGGAAACCTAAGGAAGCCGTTAGGTTAATCAGGACAATGGAAGACAAAGGATATAATATTGAACTAATAGAGCAACCTGTTTTTGCGAAGGATATTGAAGGTTTAAAATACGTGACAGACAATGTACATACGCCTATATTAGCCGATGAAGCTGTGTTTTCTCCAAGGGATGCCATGGAAATAATACAGAATAGGGCCGCAGATTTAGTAAATATAAAATTGATGAAAACTGGTGGAATCCACAATGCCCTTAGGATTATTTCCGTAGCGGAAATGTACGATGTGGAATGTATGATTGGATGTATGCTGGAGAGTAAACTCAGCGTAAGTGCAGCAGTACACTTAGCAGCAGCTAAATCTATAATTACAAAAATAGACTTAGATGGACCCTTGCTATGCAAAGAGGATCCCTTTGAGGGAGGACCTAGTTTTAGGGACTCCGTCATTACTCTTAGTGAGGGCCCAGGATTAGGTTTCAAATCTATAGGTAATATGAAATTATTGGGGAAGGAGGGCAGTTTGTTTCTATAGGATTAGCTAATTATAAAAAGGGGGAGAAAAATGAAAAAGTTATTAGTATTGACTTTAATAGTTGTCATGGTTTTATCAGCATGTACACCGAAGGCACCTGAAGTATCTACACCTGAGGTTCCAGGCTCAACAGACACTCCAGACACACCTGCACCAACTGAGCCATCAGAATATACTGTTCTATATTCAGGTGAGATAACTACATTAAACTATCTTGTGACTGCCACTACTTCAGAGTTTGGTTTAGCTGCAAACATGGTAGATAGTTTAATAGATTTTGACAGATATGGCGTTGCAGTACCAGGTCTTGCAACTGAATGGGAAAGCTCACAAGACGACTTAGTTTGGACATTAAAATTGCGGGAAGGAGTCAAATGGGTTACTCACAAAGGTGAAGAATATGCAGAAATGAAAGCCCAAGACTTCGTCGACGCCGCCAAATACTTACTAGATCCCAACAATGAATCAAAAACTGCTAACATATTCTATAGTGTAATTAAAAATGCGGAAGAGTACTACGAAGGCGAGATAACAGATTTTGAACAAGTAGGTGTAAAGGCATTAGACGATTACACTCTTGAATACACTCTTAAAAGCCCTACACCATATTTTGTTTCCATGCTTAACTACGTATGCTTTTTGCCTGCCAATGGAGATTTCCTAGAGGAAATGGGAGAGCTGTTTGGCACAGATAATGAATACTTCCTTTACAATGGTGCCTATATAATGGAAACATTTGAGCCTCAAACTAGAAGAGTACTAGTTAAAAATGAAAGCTACTGGGATAAGGACAATGTCTTTATAGATAAAATCAAGATGACCTACAACCAAGAGGCTGCTACATTGGGGCCAGAGTTGTTCTTACGTGGAGAAATCGATTATGCAGATGTACCTGCATCCTTAGTAGAAGAGTGGATGAAGGATTCAGAAAAGAAAGACATGATTAGGCCAAATAGAACTAGCTTCTACTCATACTTCTACGCTTTGAACTTCGACCCAAAATTCGAAGCTGAATACGAGCCTGAAAATTGGAAGATTGCTGTAAATAACAAAAATTTCCGTAAATCGCTGTTCCACGGTCTAAACAGACTATCAGCTATGACTACTGAAGAGCCATATAGTCCAGAGCAAAAATTGTCAAACACCGTTACACCTAAGAGCTTTGTAGACTTAGACGGAGTTGACTATACAGAGTTAGACCCCTTAAAGGAATTTACGAACACAGAATCCTTTGACGAGGAATTAGCTAAGAAATACAGAGATGAAGCGAAGAAGGAACTAGAAGGAAAAGTTAAGTTCCCAGTAATTGTATATATGCCATTTAACTCAGGTGGTACTGAGTGGGCCAATAGGGTACAAGTAATAGAGCAACAAATGGAGAACTTACTTGGAACAGATTATATAGATATTAGAATAGATGCAAAACCACCTACAAACTTCCTAGCTGAAGTTAGAAGGTCAGGAAAATATGCATTCCTAGAGTGTAACTGGGGACCAGACTATGCTGACCCTGAAACTTATACAGACCCATTCTTCCCAGGCGGGACTTACAACTTCCCAGAGTTTGCAGAGGGATATGTAGAAGCAAATGGAGAGAAAGTCTATACAAATTTGGCAACTGCTGCAAGGGCAGAGGTCCACGACATAGGAAAGAGATATGAGTTATTTGCAGAAGCAGAGGCATTTTTAATCGAAGAAGCCTTTGTAGTGCCATACTCCCTTGGTGGAGGAGGGTATTCTGCCAGTAGGTTAAACCCATTTGAATCTCTATATTCTCCATTTGGAGTTTCTGCTGAGAGATACAAGGGCCAAAAAGTACTGGATAAGCCCATGAATACAGATGATTATGTACGTGAATTGGAAAAATGGGAAAAAGAACGTGCAGAGGCTCTAAAGAATCAATAATACAATAAATAAGGTAAAGAACCTAGGATTACTTTTAGTAACTCCTAGGTTCTATACTGAAGTTTACTTTAGCCTTATTACATATTTGGGTTTATAAAAAACCAATTGACATATGGAAAGAGGGAGAAAAATGCTAAAATATTCGATTAAAAGGCTGTTACAATCTCTGCTTACCCTGTTTATTATCATTACTGTAGTATTTTTACTTATGAGGCTGTTGCCAGAAGAAGGATATTTTGGGGACGCTTATGAAAAACTTGACGTCTCCCAAAGAGAGGCAATACTCACTAGTATGGGCCTTAGGGATCCCCTGCCAAAGCAACTACTCAATTTCTATATTAAACTAGCCAAGGGAGATTTGGGAAAATCCATTACCTTTAGGCCAAAAGTTCCCGTGACTAAAATCATAAAAGACAAGGTGCCCTATTCCCTTTACTTTGGTCTGGCATCTATCGGAATATCTTTATTTGTAGGCATATTTTTGGGCATAGCTATGGCTAGAAATAAATCTAAGTTTTGGGATAAATTTGGTACGGGATATGTGGTATTTATAAGGGCTGTGCCAGCCGCTGTTTATTTCTTATTTTTGCAGATTTTTATTACGGGGATATTCAAGCTGCCTATGCTGTTTGATATAGATAAGCCTAAGACCTGGATACTCCCTACCATATCCATGTCCTTAGGTGGGATAGCCAGCTATGCCATGTGGATGAGAAGGTATATGGTAGATGAGCTAAACAAGGATTATGTAAAGCTAGCTAGGGCAAAGGGCCTCAGCAACAAGAGCATAATGGTAAGACATGTATTTAGAAATGCCTTTGTGCCATTGGCACAGTATTTGCCAGCTACAATTCTCTTTACAATTGCAGGCTCCATTTACATAGAATCCTTATATTCAATACCTGGAATGGGAGGGCTTTTAGTAGAGGTAATTAAACGGCAAGATAATACATTAGTTCAGGGCTTAGTCCTTATTTATTCATCAGTAGGAATTGTGGGATTATTCCTTGGGGACATTTTGATGGCTTTATTTGATCCTCGAATCAATCTACAAAGAAAAGGGGGTGCCAGATAGTGGGAAAGCAAGCAATAAAAAAACTAGCTAAGGAAAATCATGAAGATTTATTTGAATTTGCCATATACGATGAAGAAGAAGCGAAGCGGGGAGGATACTCTAACTACTCCTACTGGAAATCCACCTGGAATGTATTTATACAGAATAGGTTGGCAGCATTTCTTTTGATTTTAATAATTGGTATTTTAATATTTACAATAGTTCAACCATATTTACCCAATCAAAAGTCGCCTATTAAGATACATATAAACGACGAAAACCAACTACCACTTAAAAATAATCCACCTGACTCGGAATTCTGGTTTGGCACCAACTCCATTGGTC
>JALNZV010000066.1 GCA_023229175.1 Tissierellaceae bacterium
CAGCATTGTTTTGGCATGCTGTCAAGGGTGGCGGTGCCCCAAGTCTAAATATATTTTGCAATTTTTTAGGTTCATTTGAGCCTGATTTCTTTGACTCTATCTTTTCATAAGCTACTTTACACTATCAAAAATTTTCTCTCATTGTAAAACCGATTAATAGACAAGATACTAAGCCAATGAAAAGTGCAATTATTCCAGCCGATGTAGCACCAGCACCAGAACTAGCAAGTCCAAAATTATGAGCAAAGCCAGCACCGACAATCATTCCTATTACAAATACTGCCGCATCTCCATCTCCTTCACCTGATAAAAACAGTTGACGCCCAGGGCATCCACCTGCAAGAGTAAAGGCTAATCCTGCTAGTACCATCCCTGCAAAATTCCATATATGCATAGTATGAGCTATGGGTTGTTCTGCAAACCCAAGTTTAAACTGACTAAGTACAAGATTCATTATAAATGCTGCAACTGCCATACTTATTAATCCCATAAGAAGATGTGTCTGCTTGAATAGTATTACATCACGGATAGCACCCATGGTACAAAAGCGGCTTCTTTGTGCTATAAAGCCAATTACTAATCCAATTCCTAGAGATATAAGTAGTGGTGCATGCATTGATCCAGGCCCTTCAAGGCTATAAAATAGGACACCACTTTGAGCTTGTCCTGAAATCATTGGATTGAAGAATAACAGAACTAGAAAACTAACCATAACTACTGGGAAAATCCAACCTACAGAGGTATAAGTATTGTGACTTGATCCTAAATTATATCCAGATTTAAGAAATAGTGTACCAACCCAGATACCTACGGCAAGACCAAGTAATCCTAAAATTGCATTTAAGTCTCCTCCAGCTAAACGAAGTATCGCTCGCCAAGGGCAACCAAGAAATATTAGTGCCCCAATCATAGCAAAGAATCCTAGAATAAATCTTACTAAAGGTGCTGATCCAACGCGTGATTTAAACTCCTTAAAAGCATAAGCTGCTATAAAAGAGCCTAAAACAAAACCCATTATTTCTGGGCGTAGATACTGAACAACTCCCGCTCGATGTAAACCTAGAGCTCCTGTCATATCTCTTACGAAACAAGCTACACAAATACCCATATTTGCAGGATTACCCCACAATTGTAAGAGTGAAGCTAAAATGCCAATAACTACTCCAACTCCAACAATTCCTTTTTTTGTTGCAAATAAATTTTTCATATTATCAAAAATCCCCCTTACTCCATTAAATTTGGTATAATACTAGTATGACTATAAAATATCACTGATAGGGTTGTATTACCAATAGATAAAATCTATATCTAAAAACCTAAATATCACTAAAACAAATAGTATGATAAGTAAAAGACAACGGAAAAGTTATGAACATATGATTTTAAGGGGGCTATTAATTGATAACAAAAAACATGACTATGTTAGAAATAATAGAAAATTATCCAGAAACTGAAGAAGTGTTTAGAGCTTATGATGATATTGCAGGTAAGTGTTTGCTTTGTAACAACTTATTCGATTCCATTGAGACCATTGCAATGGAGTATAGTATAAATTCAGAAGAGATGCTTAATAAAATAAACATTTTGATTGCTGAGAAATAGTATAAAAGTGACTTATATTTCCATGATAAAGGATGTGAAGTAAATGGAGTTTAAACAAGTAGAGTGCTTTGTTGCGGTAGCGCGAAAATGTAGTTTTTCTAAGGCAGCCGATGTTTTATTTTTGTCGCAGCCAGCTATCACTAGTAACATTCAAAAGTTAGAAAAAGAACTTGGAATTATATTGTTTGATAGAAGAAATAGAAATACAACATTAACTAAAGGCGGAGAAGAATTTTTCCCTCATGCTTTAGAAATACTTAATGCCCGCGATAAAGCTAAGATGGCGCTTGACCCGGATAATAAGAAAATTGAAGGAGTACTGGAAATATGTGCAAGTACAATACCAGAACAGTACCTTCTTCCTCATATTATAAAGGCATTTAAGGAAGCTTATCCTCAAGTTTTGTTTTCTATTAGACACAAGGATTCAAAGGAAGTAGCTGAGGAAATACTGGTAGGAAAGACTAATTTTGGATTTATTGGAGCAAAATATCCTAATGAAGGAATCAAATATATCGATTTTTTTGAGGACAGATTGGTATTAATAACTTCACCAGAAAAATCTTTTAATACGGATTCTATTAGTATTAAGAGCTTAATAGGAGAAGAAATTGTACTTAGAGAAGAAGGATCTGGAACAAGGCTGCTTATAGAAAGAGCTTTGAAAGAAAAAAAACTTGATATAAATATATTTAAATCGCGGACAATTAATTATAGTTTGGAAGCGTTAAAAAAGATGGTGTCATTAAATATTGGTATTAGTTTTGCGTCTGATATCTCAGTAAAATGTGAGGTGGCCTCTGGAAGACTGAAGCAATATGAAATTGAGGACTTAAATCTTAATAGGCATTTTAGTTTGGTCTATTGTAACAACCGGTATCTTTCTCCAGCAGAAAAAAAATTCAAGGATTTTGTAGCTGCATGGAAATGGAACAATATAGATATTTAAGTGTTTTTTATACTTTAGATCATTAGTTCTATCAAATGTTGATATTTTATAATATACAGTATTAAATCCATCAAAAATTGAGTGTGTTAGAAGAAGATGTTTATGTTAATCTAAAAGTAGGCCACCATTTCAGTTGAAAACTGGTCCACCTTTAAAATATAATACCCCTATGAATAACTTTTTAGGGGGAGATGGAAGGTGATAAGACTGGACCAAAAAGCAGA
>JALNZV010000039.1 GCA_023229175.1 Tissierellaceae bacterium
TTTGTGTCTGGTAACTCAAATTATAACAGAAAATAGGGGGTCATTGTTTTTGTTTTATAAAAAACTATGTAACCCTTGATAATATAAGGTTTTAATAAAAAATAGGGGTGTCAAACTTGACACTACCGAATCGTGGAAGGAGGGGAAGTAATGAAAAAGAAAGGAATAGGATTGGGGCTTTCATACTATGGCATAGGCTATGGCAATGGTTTTCCCGACATTTCCAGATCCGTGGTGAGACTCCTACCTGATGGTAAAATTGGCATATACTCTGGAGTAACTGAAGTAGGTCAAGGAGCCAAGACTGCCATGATACAAATTGGGGCGGAAACTCTAAAGGTCAATATGGAGGATATCCTATTGGTAAATGAAGATACTTCCAGAATGCCCGACTCAGGTACAGCTGCTGCCACTAGGCAAACTTATAACACGGGAAATGCCATTAAAATAGGATGTGAGAACCTTAGGGAAAAGCTATTTGAAAAGGCAAAGGTAGAATTAGGATTGAATTCCACAGCAGGATTGTCCTTGGGAAATGGAGAAGTATTTCTAAGTTTTTTTCCACAGAAAAGAATTTCTTTTAAAGAATTGTCAGAAATATATAAAGATGAAAATATAATAGAGGCGGAAGGAGAATTCGTAGGACAAACTACGGAAAGCGACCCAGAGACGGGTCAGGGAGCACCATATTGGCCTTATACATTTAATGCAGTAGCTGTTGAAGTAGAGGTAGATACAAATACGGGCATCGTAAGCCTATTGAGGGCTAGTTTTGCACAAGATGCAGGAAGGGCAGTAAATCCAAATTTATTAGAAGGTCAAATGGACGGCGGATTTGCCATGGGCTTGGGTTATGCCCTATTTGAGGACATTAAACTGGAAAATGGGGTTATAAAAAACAATAAGTTTTCCAAATACCTTATACCCACAGCCATGGATATGATAGACGTAGATAAGATAATCGTAGAGGACCCCGAAGGCACATCGCCTTATGGTGCCAAGGGCATAGGTGAACCAGTATTGATTCCCATAGCACCAGCCATATTAAATGCAATATACGACGCAGTTGGAGTTAGGATTACAGAATTACCTGCAACGCCCGAGAAATTGATGAAGGCACTCCGAGAAGACAAAGAAAAATAGAAATAAAGGAGGATTATAGCCTTGACCCCTGAAAGTATAATTATTGGAATTGGAGTAGTTGTCATATTATTTTTAGGATGGAATTTAGTTTCCGCTAGAAAAAAACACAATGAAGCCAGGGAAATGATGGATTACATGGTCAGCATAGACAGCGTAGATTTCCACATACCAGAAGGAGCGAGTATATCCAAAGATTTAAGGGAAGAGATTTACAACTTAAACAAGAGGATAATGGGGAAATTAAAAACCCAAGTAGAAATATCCACAGATGTGTTTTTCGTAAGCGAGAAATTAAATACCTTGGCAACTGAAAGCTTAGAAACGTCAGAGAACATAGCAGTCTCAGTAGAAACAGCCGATGAAAATATTACAAACCAAAGCAAAATGTTAAGGGATACAAAGGATTTGACAGGCAAAATACATCAATCCATGGATAAAATTGGAGAAGAAGTAATAGATAAGATTCAGTTTATTTCAGGTTCCATAGTGGCTGCCCAAGGTGGCATAGAAGGCATCACAGATATAGAAACTATGATAAAAAACTCAAGGGATACCCTACAGGATATATCTAACAAGACAGCAGAGCTAAGGGATTATTCCCATGAGGTTGTAAACCTGATGGACCTCATAAATAATATATCTAATCAAACGAAAATGCTATCTTTAAATGCATCCATAGAAGCTGCCAGAGCAGGAGAACAAGGAAAAGGCTTTGGAGTCGTAGCTGTAGAGGTGGGGAAATTAGCTTCAGAAACTGAAAACGTGTCAAAGAAAATTGAAGAAGTAATAGGAAATTTGACAAATGAGATAGTTTTCATATCGGAGACTATGGACAAAGAAATGGAAGATATGGGCAACAACTATGGAATCATCGAAAGGACAAATAGAGAATTTGGATCCATAATTGACAGCCTGAACCTCGGTATGGAAAGTTTAGAGATTATAAAGGATTCAACACAGGAAAACAGTTCTATGATACAGAGCATAATTGACAATATAGTTATGATATCTGAATTCTCAGAGGAGACAACGGCACAGATGGAGGAGACTACCAGCAGAGTCATGGACCAACACGCCATGGCAAAAAACCTATACGATTCCACAGAGGCTATAAGAAAACATGTGCACAATATGCAGCAATTTGTAGTGGGCAATGTAATGGAGGAAAAGATGTTAAAACAAACATATGAAGTAAGAGAATACTTTAAAAACCACAGCAATATAACCGATTCCATGATATATGAACTTTTAGAGACTGTGGGAGTAGATGCCATCTATATAACGGATTCGTCAGGAGTGGTGGAATATACAAACGAAAAAGCTGCCATAGGGCTTGACTTATATAAGGCTGATCCAGCTTTCAACGTGCTGAAAAACCGAAAGGAAGAATACGTGGTGACGCCCATAAAGCAAAGGGTAGAAGACGGAAAACTATTTAAATTTCTCACCATCGCCGATGAAACAAATAAGCTGTACGAAGTAGGTCTGGGGTTAGATTCCCTATTTAAAAATATATAGTCCATGGATGTCCATAAGGTACTTAACATAAACAAGGGGAAAAGAGATATTATATCAATCGTAGGTGCAGGGGGAAAAACCACAATAATGCAGGCCTTGGCAGAGGAATTTGCGGAGGAAGGCAAAAAGGTACTTGTGAGCACAACTACAAAGCTATTTGCCAATCAGCTGGAATTCTGCCATAGGACCTTTTATGGCTCAATACCTGAAGATTATGGACCTCCAAGGGGTTCAATAACAGGTCTTGGGAAAGAAGTATTGGGAGACAAGGCCCTGGGAATGACCCTTGGAGAACTGGAGGATATATATCTCAGGGGAATTTTCCACTTCATATTAATAGAAGCAGATGGGGCAAAGATGAAGCCTATGAAAGCCCACGGACTGGGGGAACCTGTAGTAGGAGATTTCACTACGAAAACTTTAGGGATTATTGGCCTAGACAGCGTAGGAAAACCCATTACAGATGAAAATATTCATAGAGCAGATGTATTTTCAAGATTATTTGGCAAAAGTATAGGTGAAAATTTAAAAGAGGAGATCATAGTCAAATTTGTAGTAGATAAGAACGGCTTATTTAAAAACAGCCATGGAGAGAGGTTTCTATTTCTAAATAAGGCCAATACAAAAAGCCAAATAGAAAGCGGAAGAAAGATTATAAAATTACTTAAGGATTTAAACTTTGAAAATGCATATATAACCGACATAAAGGGCGGAAAAATTACATTGATGAAATAGGTGAGTCCATGATTGCAGGTATTATCCAGGCCTCAGGATTTTCTAGGAGGATGAAAAGGGATAAATTATTGATGGAAATAGAAGGCATTCCCTTAGTGGAAAGGGTAATAAAGGCGGCAATTGAATCAAATCTAGATGAGTTAATACTAGTGTATAGAAATGAAGTTTTAAGAGAATTGGGTAAAAAATACGGATTAAAGACTGTATACAATGGAAAGGCTTATTTGGGCCAAAGTGAAAGCATAAAACTTGGGGTAAAAAATGTCCATGATGCAGATGCTTATATGTTTTTCGTTGGAGACCAACCGTATTTGACTACGGAATTAATAAACTACCTAATAGAGGAATATAAAAAATCCAATCTACCGATTTTGGTACCCTACTATGATGGGAAGCAGGGTATGCCAATGATTATGTCCTCCATATATAAAGATAAGCTTTTGAAAGTGGTCGGGGACAAGGGAGGCAGAGATATAGTCAGGGAAAACCAAGATAAGGTAAAGAGAGTGAATATAGAAAGTGCCATAGAAGGCATAGATATAGATATGCCAAAGGATTTAGAAAAAATAATTACTTAAAATTCGTGCAAGAGGGTGAGGAATTGGAAATAGTAATTATCCGCGGAGGTGGAGATTTGGCTACAGGAATTGGCCATAGGCTCAATAGAGCTGGATTTAAGGTAGTCGTGCTGGAGACAAGTGAGCCCTTGGCTATAAGGCGGAAAGTATCTTTTGCGGAGGCTGTATATAGCGGAGAAATTGTGGTAGAGGGAGTCAAGGCCTCATTGGCAAAAGACCTTAACCAAATTTATGAAATATTAAACAATGGAAATATGCCAGTATATGTGGACCCAAAAGGCGATATAATCCAAGAATTGAAACCTTTGGCCGTAGTTGACAGTATTATGGCAAAGAAAAACTTAGGGACTACAAGGGATTTAGCTCCCATAACCATAGGTATCGGCCCTGGATTTTATGCTGGCAAAGACGTGGATTTAGTGGTGGAAACCAATAGGGGACATTATTTGGGCATGGTAATACACCGAGGAATGGCGGAAAAGGATACAGGAATACCTGGAAATACCATGGGATACAAAGAGGAGAGAATAGTAAGGGCAGTGGCAGATGGCATAGTGACTCATTTTTCCAAAATAGGAAGCAGAGTAAAAGTGGGCGAATTAATATGTACCACAGGTGAAGTGGAAGTCAGAGCCAATATATCAGGTATTTTAAGGGGGCTGATTAAAGACGGCATTTACGTAAAAGAAGGTCTAAAGATTGGAGATATTGATCCCCGCGGTATAGAAGAACACGCCTTTACGATTTCTGAAAAGGCCAGGGCAGTAGGCGGTGGTGTTTTGGAAGGCATAATGTATCTCAGAAAAGAGAGGAATATTTAATGGCAGATTTATTTATAATGAAAAAAGTTCTAGAGGAAATAGACAGAGGAAAAGAAGTAGCTATGGCCACCATAATAAGGTCCCAAGGCTCGACCCCAAGAGGTAATGGCACATCAATGGCAGTAGTGGAGGATGGCTCTATCCACGGCACCATAGGGGGAGGAGCCCTGGAAAAATACGTAATAGAGCTGTGTCTAGAAGCTATAAAAGAAGGCAGAAATGAAGTAGTAAATATACCTTTAAACGCCAAAGGAGTAGAAATGATTTGCGGCGGCGGTGTGGAAATATTCATCGACGTCTATAAAGTGAAGGCGAAACTTTTAATTGTAGGTGCAGGCCATGTGGGACACGCCATATATGAGATTGCCTCTACTCTAGATTTTGATATAATAGTATTTGAAGATAGAGATGAGTATTTAAACGGGGAAAGATTTCCAAAAGCTAAGAGATTAATCCTCGGAGATCCAAAAGAGGAACTACAAAACTACCCTATAGATGAGAACACTTATGTAATACTGGCATCTAGGGCACATAAATACGATGAAGAAGCCTTGGAAGCTGTATGGAACTCAAAAGCAAAATATGTAGGCGTCATGGGGAGCAAGAAAAAGATAATTACCATGAGAAAGAATTTAATGGGAAGAGGAGTTCCCGTGGAGGGCTTAGATAAAGTATATGCCCCCATAGGATTAGAGATTTCCTCAGGAAGTCCAGAAGAAATAGCTGTAAGTATTATGGCAGAAGTGCTCCTAGTAAAAAACGACGGTAGCCTCAAACATATGAAAGATAGCATCAAAAACACTAGTCAACAACCAAAATAAAAGGAGGAAAATAAATGGATAACAAAAAGTACATCTTAGCAGTACCGAATTTTAGCGACGGTAGGAGACAAGAGGTAATAGACGCCGTCACAGGAGTATTTGAAGGAAGAGAAGGAGTGACACTAGTAAGTGTAGAGCCAGAGCACGACTTCAATAGGACAGTAGTCACATTACTGGGAGAGCCAGAGCCTTTAAAAGAAGCCCTAATTGCCATGGCAGGTAAATCCTACGAACTAATAGATATGAGAGAACAAGAAGGCACTCACCCAAGAATAGGAGGTCAAGACACCATACCTCTATTCCCATTTAGAAATATAGACTTAGAAGAGACTAAGGAATTGGCAGAAGAAATAGGAAAGGAATTATTTGAAAAATATAAAGTTCCAGTATTCTTTGCAGGTGCCAATGGCAGAACAGAGGACAAAAAAAGCATATCCTTCATTAGAAAGGGACAATACGAAGGCTTAAAGGCATTATTGGACGATGAAAACCATCCAGATAGAGAAGCGAGAAAACCTGACCTTTCAGTAGATGGGAAACTAGATCCAAAGTATGGTGCGACAATAGTGTCTGCCGACATGGAAGGCCTTACAGCTTACAATGTATTTTTGGCTACAGAAGACGTAAGCATAGCAAAGCAAATAGCCAGGGCAGTAAGGGGACCAAGCGGAGGATTTTCAACTATCAGGGCAGTAGGTATCAAGTTTCCGGAAAGGGAAGGAGTAGTAGTATCCATGAATATGTTTGACTGTGCTCAAACCCCACTTTACAGGGCATTTGAACTAGTAAAACTTGAAGCACAAAAATACGGCATAGCCGTCACTGGCTCAGAGCTAGTAGGACCAGTAAAATTAGAATATCTACTGAACAACTTAGACCATTACCTAGGATTGCAAGGCCTAAGGTTAGATCAAATACTAGAGACGCATTTAATGAAATAATAAAGAATAAAAAATAAAAGACCTGATTGTCAGGTCTTTTATTTTTCCCCTTCCCCTTCATATTGATTTAGTTTATTGTAAAGATGCCTTTCGCTCATGCCCAAAGTCTGTGCAGTTTTACGTTTATTGTTCTGGTAATAATCCAAGGTGGCTAAAATTAACTTCTTTTCTGCGGATTCTAAAGTATCTCCAACGGAAATGGAAATATTTTCATTGGTAGATACGAATTGTGTATTGGGTATAATCTCCTTAGGCAAGTCTTGTATTTCAATGACATTGCCCTCAGCTAAGGCTACAGCCCTCTCTATAATATTTTGAAGTTCCCTTACATTGCCAGGGTAGTCGTGGTTTTCCAAAATATTAATGGCAGATCTGCTTATTCTAGACACTTCCTTGTTAAAGGATTTACTGTACATATTTATAAAATGTTTTGTAAGGGCAGGTATATCTTCTTTTCTATATCTAAGGGGTGGGACCTCAATATTTACTACATTGAGGCGAAAGAAAAGGTCTTCCCTAAAGTTTCCACTTTTTATTTCCTCAGGAAGGTTTAGATTTGTGGCAGCAATAAGCCTGAAATCTACAGGAAAGGATTTTTCACTACCTAAAGGTGTTATGGTTTTCTCTTGGATGACGCGAAGGAGCTTTGCTTGTAGTTGAATGTCCATATCGCCAATTTCATCTAAGAAGAGAGTTCCACCATGTGCCAATTCAAATTTGCCTTTATACTTGGAGTTGGCACCAGTAAAAGCACCTTTTTCATATCCGAAGAGTTCGGATTCAAGCAAATTATGGGGGATGGCGGCACAATTAATGATTTCTAAAACCTTTCCCCTCCTTTTTGAGGTGTTGTGTATGGCTCTGGCTATTAGTTCCTTACCTGTACCAGATTCACCTGATATTAGCACATTAATATCCACGTTTTTTATTCTGTCAATCATCTTAAAAACTTCGTTCATTGCATTGCTGGAAGATACGAATTTTAAGTCCAGATTGCTTTCGTTGATTTTTCTTGTAAGATCCTCCACTTCATCTGATAAAGACTGATATTCAAGGGCTTTATTAATTAAAGAAATTAAACCGTTGATGTCTAAAGGCTTAGTTATATAGTGATAAGCACCTCTTTGTATGGCTTCAATGGAATTTTCAATGGAGCCATAGGCGGTCATGGCTATGACCAATACCCTAGGTGCAATTGACTTTATGTTGTTTAGTACGTCAATTCCTCTATAGTCCCCTAAATACTGATCCAGTAGAACTAAGTCAATATTTTTCGTCTCTATTATCTCTAAACCCTCGGGAACATCTGCTGTGACATATACGTTGAAATGATCTTCTAAAGCAAATCTTAAAGCAGTTAATATGGATATCTCATCGTCAACAACTAAGATATTATGCATCGTTACCATCCTCCCCAAGTTCTGGCCCTATGGGCATATTTATAAGGACAGTTGTCCCTTGATTCAACTGACTAAAAACCTGAATTTCACCTCTATTGTCCCTTACTAACCTATCAGTCACTGACAAGCCAATGCCGTAACTATTTTTTTTGGAAGAGTAAAAGGGATCAAATAGCTTATCTTTTTCTTCATCGGGAATTCCAATGCCATCGTCTTTTATGCTAATGGAAACGCTTGAAAAGTAAACATTTCCTTCAATCCAAATTTGCCCCGTAGATTCGATGGCATCGATGCTATTTAAGATTATATTTATTAATATTTGTTTCATTTGGGATTCATCTGCGTAGAAAAACACGTCAACATTTCTCAAAGAAACTACGATTTTTTTCTCATTTAATTTTTGCTTTAATAGGGTTAGTATGTCAGACAACAGTTCATTAAGTGAGATTTTTCTAGGATTAGGGTTTTTTGGTTTGGAATAATCCAGCATGGTCTCCACTAAATCATTTAATCTGCTGATTTCCCTAGGTACTATTTTAATCAACTCGTCCCTGAAGCTTTTATCCTCGTATTTTAAGGGCAGTAAATCCACAAAGGCCTTGATAGATGTCAAAGGATTTCTAAGTTCATGGGCAATTCCAGCAGATAATTTCCCTAGGGCCTGCATTTTATCGTTGTGCATTATCATATTATTTAATTTAATAACCTCTTTGGTCTGTATCTCCACTTCTTTTTTAAGGGTTTTGTTCCAGTAATAAATGATAAAGATGGAAACTATGGAAATTGATAAAGCGATTAAGGATACATAAAGTAGTTTTCTCCACCTTAGATTGATGTCTGGAATCGTTTCGCCGAACCATTTTTCGAAGATTTTGTCGTAGGTACCATTTTCCTTAATAGCCCTTAAACCAGAATTTAGTAAATGCAATAGTTCATCATTGCCCCTTTGGACGGCAATACAATACTTTGTAGGATAAAGTTGTTCACCTACTATTTTTACTGTATTTGTCAATCCAAAACTCTGCACATAGTAAATACCAGTTAATCTGTTTCCTACATATGCATCTACTTCACCAGTTATCAAAGATTGGAGGGCATCTTTTTGATTTATCTTTTCTGTAACGTCGATGCCTTGTACTGCAGAAACAATTTCACTTGTGACATCTTCTGATTGAATAGCAATCTTTTTACCTATAAGGTCGTCAAGGCTAGAAATGTTTTCTGTGCTGCGGAGCACAAATATACTTTGAGAATTCATCACTATTTCATCGGTAAAGTCGTAAGTTTTTTCCCGCTCAGGTGTAATGGTCATGCCCTGAACCGCATCTATTTCACCTTTTTTCAACAAATCCATAGTATCTTCCCAGCTATTTGACACCAAGTCAATTTCGATTCCTAGCTCAATGGCAATAGCCCTGATGATATCCACATTAAATCCCCTAAAATTATCGTTATCGTCTATAAATTCATAGGGGGGATAATTGTTATCGCCGCTTACCCTTATAGGTCTTTTATAAAATTCTTCGGAAAAAGACATGGTGGGAATAAAAAGATAACTAATTAAGCAAAAGATTAATAAACTAAACAGCAGATTTTTAAGTTTCATAGGGCACCTCTATATTTATCTAATAATTTAATTATAGCACATATGTGAAAAAAATTCATACTATGAAATAATTTCATAGTATGGTTTTAGATCTAAGCAGAAAATTGTTGAAATATGGGGTATTTTCACGATTTATCACCGAAAGTATTGTTGGCACGATAGTTGCAATAATATATGGCGATGGGATTTGTAACGTATTAAACTAATCTAAACTTTAAAAGAATAAAGGAGGATATTTATGAAAAGAAAGGCGTTACTATCAGTTTTGTTGGTACTAATTATTATTGCAGCAACAGCATGTAATGGAGGTGGAGATTCTGCATCTGAAATATTTATAGCATCTGCTAACCCTATGACAGGTGATTCTGCACAATTTGGCGATATGAAAGTAAAGGCCATAGAACTAGCATTAGATGAGATAAACGAAGAAGGGGGAATAGATGGTAAAAATGTTAAGCTAATCGTAGGAGATGATACAGGAAATCCTAAGGAGGCCCCCAACGTGGCACAAAAATTTGCAGGTGACGATAAGATTTTGGCAGTCATTGGTCATTGGAACAGTTCATGTACTTTGGCAGCTAGGGGAATTTACGAAGCTGCAAGCTTGCCAGTAATCACTGACTCCGTCAACAAGCAAATAACCGATGGTACGACTCCACATATGTATAGAATTTCATTGACCGATACAACCCAAGCATATAATCTAGCTCAATATGCATTTAACAAGCTTGGCAAGAAGAACGCAGCAATCCTGTTTACAGCCAATGATTTCGGTACAGGATTAAAGAATGACTTTACCGACGAGTTTGAAAGATTAGGCGGTACAATAGTGGCATCAGAGACATACTTTGAAGGGCAATCAAAGGATTTTAGTCCCCAGTTGACGAAGATAAAAGGACAAAATCCAGATGTAATCTTTATTGCAGGATACTATGTAGAGACTGCATTGATTGCACAGCAGGCAGGTCCCATTGGACTAGACGTACCTATGATTGGAACAGAGGGAATTAGCTCTGAAGAGTTAATCAAGCTAGGTGGAGATGCCGTAGAAGGTATCAGATTTGCAGCATTCTTCCATCCAGAAGTGGAGTTTCCAGGGACAAAGGAATTTGTAGAGGCATTTAGGTCAAAGTACAACAAAGAACCTGACAACTATGCAGCCCTTGCATATGACTCTACTAAGCTTATACTGGAAGGAATTAAACAAAATGGAGCCACTAGAGATGGTATCACAAGCTATTTGAACGATGTAGAAGATTTCCCAGGAGTCGCGGGACCAATATCATTTGTAGACAATGACGTAACTAGAAATATTCTAATACTTGAGGTTAAAAACGGAAAAATTGATTTAGCTGATATCCAGCTTGATTAAACTATGGGGGCCTTTATGGCCCCATAGAATTATATAAGGAGTGTGATCCATATGTTTATGGAACAGTTAAGCAATGGAATAGCTTTGGGCAGTATATATGCCTTGACCGCCATTGGTTTTACAATGGTTTATGGCATAATTCGACTAATTAATTTCGCCCATGGGGATTTATATATGATAGGTGCATTTTTGACATATACTGGGCTTACATTATTCAATATGCCAATTGTTCCATCATTTTTGTTTGGTATGGTGGGAGCTGCAGCATTTGGAATAGCAATTGCAAAGTTCGCTTATAGCCCAGTTTTCAAGGCTCCAAGAATCAACTTATTTTTGTCTGCAATTGGAATAGCAATTTTTTTGGAGAACTTTGCCATGCTGATTTGGGGACCAGAGACACAATCATTTCCAAGTGTGATAAATAATAAAGTGTATAGCTTTATTGGCATCAGAATAAGCTCTCTCCAGCTAATTATATTAGGTTCAACTATTGTGTTAGTTGGGATATTAACTTATGTAGTTCAATATACGAAACTAGGCAGAGCCATGAGATGTGTTTCACAGGATATGGACGTTTCAAAACTAATGGGGATTAATACTGACAGAATAGTGTATTTGACATTTGCATTGGGTTCGGGATTGGGGGCAGCAGCAGGTACATTAGTAGGCATGTATTATAAGGCAGTATATCCTATGATGGGATTTGTACCTGGATTAAAGGCATTTATAGCCGCTGTAATCGGGGGAATAGGTAGCATTCCAGGGGCAATGCTTGGAGGATTAATTATGGGCATTTCGGAAAGTCTGGGAGCAGCATATATATCATCGGGATACAGGGATGCCATAGCTTTCATAATTTTAATAATAATTTTACTCCTGAAACCAGAAGGCCTATTGGGGAAAGGCATAAAAGAAAAAATATAGGAGGTGGTATGTATGAGCAAGATTATAAAAGTTCTATTAAACTTAGCTTTATATTCGGGAATATTATATATAGGAATTATTATACTGTCGAAAGTATTTGATATTGGTACGAAAAGATTTCTTGTTTTCGACGAGAAAAAGAAAAAGGTAGCTTCAATAGGATTTCTAATATTTACAGGATTGATTCCAGTTTTTTTGTCAAAAAACACTTATGCACTTCGAACTAGCATATTAGTATTGATATATATAGTTTTAGCCCTAAGTTTGAATTTTGTGCTAGGATTTGCAGGACAACTTTCCATGGGCCATGCCGCCTTTTATGCAGTAGGAGCATATACTACTGCCATACTGACAGTAAACTACAATGTGCCATTTTGGATTTCACTAATATTTAGTGCATTGGTGGCGGCAATCTTTGGTTTATTACTAGGTATACCTACACTGAGACTAAAAGGAGACTATCTAGCCATAACCACCATAGGATTTGGAGAGATTTTAAGGTTGATTTTAATAAATTGGACCTCGTTTACAAGGGGACCTGCTGGAATTCCAGGTATTCCATCTCCAACTATATTTGGATATACCATAAATACAAATACGGGATACTTCTATATCTTATATATATTAGCTTTGATTACAATTTTCATCTCTCATAGGCTATTAAATTCAAGGTTAGGTAGGGGATTAATAGCAATAAAGGATGATGAGGTGGCTGCGGAAGCAATGGGGATAAACCCAACATTTTTAAAAATACTGGCATTTGTCCTCGGTGCAGCAATAGCGGGAATAGTAGGAGGAATATTTGCCTCTTTCATCCACTATGTAAATCCAGATAACTTTACCTATATGGAGTCCGTAGTCATTTTAACCATGGTGGTCTTGGGCGGAGTAGGCAGCATACCAGGTGTAATTGTAGGGGCTACAGTACTAGCTATATTGCCAGAGGCATTGAGAGGCATTTCTACTTATAGATATGCAATTTATGGAATCTTGTTGGCAATGATGATGATAGTAAGACCCCAGGGAATTATTAGTATGGCAAGTCTAAAGGGAGGTGGAGGAAATGAAAATTCTAGAAGCCAATCAAGTAACTAAAGCATTTGGAGGGCTAGTTGCGGTAAATAATGTGGATTTTCATATTAATGAGGGGGAAATAGTAAGCTTGATAGGTCCCAATGGAGCGGGTAAAACCACATTTTTCAACGTAGTTACTGGAATATATCCACCGACCTCGGGAGAGGTAAGATTTCTAGGAGAAACCATAAAGAAGTCTAGGCCCTCTGAAATCACGAAACTTGGCATAGGAAGAACTTTTCAAAACATTAGACTATTTAGCAGTATGACTGTCCTTGAAAATGTTATGGTTGGACAATATTGCAGGACTACATCAAACCTTTTGGCAACCATATTGAAAACTCCAAAACTAATAAGAGAGGAAAAAGAAGTCGAAAAAAAGGTCATGGGCATATTAGATTTTTTAGAGCTTACTCATCTAAAAGATGAAATTGCTGTAAGTTTGCCCTATGGATATCAAAGGAGAGTTGAAGTTGCAAGGGCGTTGGCAACGGATCCCACCCTTCTATTATTGGACGAACCAGCAGCGGGCATGAATACCGGTGAAAAAATTGAAATGACAAATTTAATAAAAAAGATTCGCGACCAGGGATATACGATTTTAGTCATTGAGCACGATATGAAACTTGTGATGGGCATCTCCGACAGGATATACGTCTTGGAATATGGAAATAAAATAGCAGAAGGGCTGCCAAAGGAGATACAAAACAATGAAAAAGTCATAGCAGCTTACCTTGGCAAAGGAGGTAATGAATAATGCTAAAAGTCAAAGATTTGCATGTGTATTATGGTGGAATTCACGCCCTAAAGGGATTAAATTTTCAAATAGAAAAAGGAGAAATAATTACATTAATTGGCAGCAATGGAGCAGGGAAGACAAGTACACTAAGGGCAATATCTAATTTAATTAAATCTAAAGGCAGTATAAAATACAAGGATCAAGAGATAAACGATTTAAATGCAGAAAAGATTGTCGGCATGAGGCTAATACAAGTACCTGAAGGTAGGAGAATATTCACAGCTCTTTCAGTAGAGGAAAATCTACTAATGGGGGCTTATTTAAGAAAAGACAACGAAAAGATAGAAGAGGATCTTCAATATGTTTATAAGTTATTTCCCAGATTAAAGGAGAGAACAAAACAGTATGGAGGAACATTGAGCGGAGGAGAGCAACAAATGCTTGCAATTGGTAGGGCATTGATGTCGGCACCAGAACTATTGATGTTAGACGAACCTTCCATGGGACTTGCACCCATAGTAATAGAGGAAATCTTCCAAGCGATTAAAGAAATAAATCAAGAAAATGGGCTTACAGTTTTACTGGTAGAACAAAATGCCAATATTGCACTGCAAACTGCCCATAGGGGATATGTAATAGAAACAGGTGAAATACTGTTTACAGGAAATGCTAAGGATTTGCTACATGACGATAGAGTAAGAAAAGCGTATTTAGGTGAGGAATAAATATTGTATATTTCCAAATCATTATCAATACGGGCCTCTGATAATCAGGGCCCTATTTTAGTACAATTAATCGCAAGATAGTTCAACCCTGTTTCTGCCAGAATTTTTAGCTCTATATAGAGCCTCATCAGCCTTAGCAATTAAATCCTCTGGAACTTGGTCACCTATTTCATCAATAAAGGAGACGCCAAGGCTTACAGTAACAGATGTCAAAGCATCCTCCAACTCAATAATCTCCTCTTCAACAGCCTTCCTTATTTTTTCTGCAACCAGTGTAGCACCATTGCAATCTGTATTAGATAATAGTACAATAAATTCTTCCCCACCAAATCGTGCTACCAGGTCTCCTGGTCTTCCAACAGTTTCTTTAATAGTATTAGCCACAACTTTCAAACAAATGTCGCCATTGAGATGGCCAAAAGTGTCATTAAAGTTTTTGAAATGATCTATATCAATCATAATCACGGACAGAGGAAAATCCTCCCTTTTATTAATATCCCAAATAGCATCCATAAAGCTATCGAAATACCTTCTATTGGAAATACCCGTAAGGCCATCAACCATTGATATCTTTTCCAACTCCAAATTAGCTAGTTCCAATTGTGATTGGATTTTCTTCCTTCTGTCAATCTCTTTTCTCAGCTGAATAATCCATAAAAGAGAAACCAGAAGAACCAGAATAGAAATAGCAACAGTTTTAATAATGGTCTGTACTATAACTGCCCTATCAAATTCTGTATCTAAGTTAATCCACTTGCTTTTAATCTTCGCCTCTTGGTCTTCAGTAATCGCGTTTAAAGCCTTGTTAAAAATACTAATTAATTGGGGCTTGTCTTTATGAGTGGCAAAATGAAGGGCTTGATCTTTTTCTGCCTCAAAGGAAATCAGTCGCAAATTTGTTATTCCATTGGCGTGAATTAGATAATCTACAGTGGCAAGATTTCCAACATATGCGACTTCCTCTCCAGTAGATACAGATACTAGAGCAGATTCTACATCGTCATATAATGAAATATTTATATGATTAAAGTCGAGCAAATAACCATGGTGGGAACTGTTATTTTGCACAGCTACTGTAAGGCCATTTAAATCGTCCATTCCAGAAATCTTTTTGTTGTCATCTTTGATAGCCACCACCCTTTTAAAATTGTAGTAGGGCTTAGAGAATATGAAAATCTTTTCCCTTTCTGGATTTATCCCAATAGCAGGCAGCCCATCCAACTCTTTATTTAAAACCTTATCATAGGCCTCATTCCAGGTAAGACCTTTTTCAACCTGAAATTCTAAGCCAGTTAGCTCAGATACTAACTTCAAATAATCAGCAGCAATACCAAGATATTCATCATCTTTATTAAAAAATTCAAACGGTACAAACTTAGGATCGACTCCAAGGCGAATTACAGGATTGTCAGAAATAAAATCCTGCTCCTCTTTGGAAAAGTTTATTTCAGCTTTAGCTGCATAAGCTGGTATGAATAGATTAATAAAAAAGATAAATAAAAAGTTAAGAAAAATAATCCTTTTCAATGTTTTCAATATTATCAACCCCTTAGCTATTAATACTTTACTATATCACAGTAAACTGAACAAATGCTGAAAACAATATAGCTTAAAAGGTATTGGTGACTAGTCCTTTTTTGTCGCACAAAATAGATATAAAGATATATATTTTGGGTAATAGTACATATGGGTAAGTATTTAACAGCATAAGATATAATATTTATAAAGAACATAGATAGTGTAAAGTAGCTTATGAAAAGATAGAGTCAAAGAAATCAGGCTCAAATGAACCTAAAAAATTGCAAAATATATTTAGACTTGGGGCACCGCCACCCTTGACAGCATGCCAAAACAATGC
>JALNZV010000010.1 GCA_023229175.1 Tissierellaceae bacterium
AGGGTAAGGAAGCCTGATAGAATATAAATTGCTGTGGCAGGCCACAATCTCAGGCCTGCCATAGTTTGGTCTAGTATCGGGCACTAGCTGGCCTAATACTAGGCACTAGTTGGTCTGAAAATAGGCATAGGTGGTCTAATATGAAGGCAATACTCAACCCAATATAAAAACTATCTACAACTTGTCAGTTTAGCTTTCTAATGTCGGGGTAACAACAAATAAGGGAGGCCAATTCTATGGATGTAGCGGGCTTGTCAGTAGTTATGAATCAGGGCAGTGCATCAACTCAAGCAGGAGTTTCTGTTTTAAAAATGGCAATGGATATGGCAGAGCTACAATCTGCACAGATGACTCAAATCATGGAAATCAGTACAGAGATAATGGAAAAGTCAGTAAATACACATTTAGGTGGAAATATCGATATAAAAGTCTAAGATTCTTTACTAGGGTCTTTTTCATTCAAATAATATTTATTAACTTTAGTGACAATACATCAAATATGGTGTATAATAATATTAACAACCACCGTATATCAAAAAATGTTTTAGGGAGAATAATATTAATGAAGATACACTCATACTTTACTTCTGGAGGTAAGGATTTAATTAAAGTATATCTTGATAATTTACCAAAGTCTGAAAAGGCAGAAGGATATTTTATTTTAGAAATGCTTGAAACACAGGGAGCAGTATATTTTGATAATTTGAATACAAGACAAATAGAGGGGAAGATTTGGGAGATAAAATTTAGAAGGCACAACAGGATATTTTATGTTCTATTAGATGAAGAAAGTTTATATCTTTTACATGCTTGTAAAAAGCAAAAAGGTAAGGCAGAGAAATATGAATTAGATAAGGCGAGAAACAGAGCTAAGGAGATTTTATTATAAAGAAGGGAGAGATACCTATGGCATTTAAGAGGATTGATGTTAAGTCAGCTGTGGAAGAAGAAAGAATGGATAAAGAATTTGACTCTGAATATAAGAAAATAAGGCAGGAATATAAATTGATTGAAAAGCTTGTGGAAGCAAGAAAGGCAAAGGATATAACACAGAAGGAATTAGCGGAGTTAGTAGGTGTATCTCAACAGGCAATATCAAGATTGGAATTAGAGAAGCATATTCCTAAGATGGATACCTTTATAAAGATATTAGATGGACTAGACCTAGAGTTGACTATAGTATCCAAGTAGTTACTAAAGATATCAAGCATACCTATTAGTCATTTATGAAGAATAGGTATTAGTTTAAACCAAAGGGGGCATCCGGGGGTACAAAGATTATTTGTAGCCTGGGGGGCTAAATACCTGCACCCTTTAGGACTGTGAACCGCCGCCTCCTCACGCACGAAATTTTATGGTATTATATAAGTAGAAGGATAAATAAACTTTGGAGGTAAAGAATGAGAACTTTAGACCCCATGTTGGGTTTAATTTTCAAGGAGTGAGGTCATGGCTAGAGCAATAAATAAGCTGCAAGAAATATCTGCAGATGAAAAGATGAGAGAAGCCTATAGAGCAAGAGAAAAAGCTAGATTAGATATGGTATCCAAATTAAAATATGCAAGAAGACAAGGAAGAGAAGAGGGAAAAGAAGAAGGCAAAAAAGAAGGCAAAGTAATAGGCATGGAAGAAGGCAAAGTAATAGGTATAGAGGAAGGCAAAAAACAAAGAGACCAGGAATTGGCAAAAAAACTTCTAGCAGATGGTCTAGATATAGAATTAGTGGCAAAATATACAGACCTAAGTCTAGAGGAAGTAAAGGACATAGCAGGTAATATGGAATGAGACATTCTTCAGATATATATTATAAGTGTGATAGACCTATGGGCAATAAAACCTATAGGTCTAACTAAATTTTATTCATCGTAGATGTCATCAATGCCTACAGAGGATTTTTCTCCAGCAGCTATAGCATTGGCGGAAAAGGCCTATATTTGGCTATGGTAAATGCATAGCTAAGTAGATAATTGGGTGTGTAAATAATTTAGGTAAGCTAATAACTTAAATTTATATATAAAGATATAGTTAAACTATATTATTTCAAATTCCCTTATTTGAATTATATTATTATACATCAAATAATTATCAAATCGTACATCTAATAATGCATAATTTTTATTAATCTTTGTTTTTGGCGTAAAGCTTATTCTTAAAACTTCTCTATAATCAATAGTTGCTGAACCAGAAGATCTACCTAAAACCTCTAAATTATTCCCTAACCAGGTGATATGAATTTGAATGTCTACATCTATTCTATTATTAGAAAATCGATTATATCTATTATTGCTATCATTTAGTTCTAGATAAAGTGTTCCATCGATAAACCCTACCTTTCTAATAAATATTCCATTATTATAAAATATATCTATCTCTGGCTTATAACTTATTATATTTTTATATTTATTATATTTTTCATTTGAAGTTTTTTTCAACATATATAATAAGGTTTGCTTTTCAGCAATACTTCTACAGGCAATTCCCCTGATAAGATTTGAAATTGGAATGCCGTCTTGTCTAATTACTTCAGTATGTCTAAATTGTTTAATATCACTTCCAGGTGGAAATGATCCATTATGAAATATTTTTTCAAAATTCAACTTAGAAAATTGTTCTTCTCCACTTAATAATAACGAATTATCAATATGATGACCAGCTAAACCCTTTTCAACAAATTGGACTCCATCTAATGATAAAACTTTTTCTGCATCTAAAAAAAAGAAAACTGGTACCGGGCAATTAGCATTGATTCCTTGGTCTCTGATAGCTTCTGGTTTATATCCTTCGTTATGAAATTGGGTCGGAGTCTTAGGGCGCATATATAATCTTGCATATCTTAACACCATTTCATCTGTAATCTCTATTACATTTGAACTAGCATTATCAGAAGTCATTAGATTTTCATCACTCGCCAACTTTCTACCAAAGATATATTCTTTATCAATAATACTGATTGCATTGTGCACATCTGTAAAATGATATAAATATAATGGCCACCAATTAATACTTTTATTAAGCTTTGCCCTTTCCCCCTCAATTATTTTTCTATAACTCATCATCAAATTTCACCGTCCTATGAACTCGTATACTGATATCCATTACTAGTTTTGATGGAATTGATTCCATTATTCGTTATTATAATGGGTTGCACATAATTTAGCCGTTTTAGTATGTCTAACATTATGAGACTATATCTTGCAAACCTTTCGGGTAAGCTGTTTATATCGATAATCCCTACATTTCTAATGTAATTCCAAAAATCAAATAAGTCTTCTTCTGGTATGATTATTTCATCATCACTGACTAAATGGATACTGTCATCCTGCCAAGATACATGCTTTAATAAACTACCATTTATTAAATGATTATTGTTTTCGTTAATAGTTTTTTGTAGTTCTTCTTTTAAAAAGTTAAATCCAATTGATTCAGTATTATTTCTTAACCACTTTTCAATTTCTAATGTTTTTTTATGTTCAGGTGTTGATGGTTTGTAATTATCTAAATATATATAAACATGAATTGGAAGATTCTTTAAATATTTTTCCATTAAGGGTCTAACTTCTTCCCAATCTAAACCACCATTGCCACATCCTAGCTTCGGGAATGCAATAGATTCAATCCCTAATTTTTCGTAGGATTGCACAAATTTTTCTAACCCTTGCTCTATATCTGCGATTTTAGAAGGTGAGCGCCAATGTTTTTTTGTTGGGAAAAGTAGAATCCACTTTTCATCTTTTTTCCACAATAAGAGTTTACCAATACCAAAAGATTTATCATCGCATTTACTTTGATATAGGTTGAACATTTCGGGATATCTTTTTTTAAACTCTAGAGCTATACCCTTCCCCATAACTCCAACTGTATTCACCGTATTCACTAAAACTTGTGCTGGACTACTGAACAAGTCACCTCTGATATAGGTAAGCATTTAACTTCCTCCTTATTGTAAATAAATGATTCAATTAAACATCATTTTATAAATTGATATTTATATTATATCCTATATAGTTATTCATAACAACTTAAGCACTTGGATTTGGCCAAAAAAGCAAAAGTATAGGAAGGATTAATATTAAAATTAGGTAGACAATGGAAGCTGTCAATGAAATAAAAGGGATAAGATAAGGACAAGGTTCCCCTTGTCCTTAAAAACTATCTGTATCCTTAATCAAATCCGACACAGCGGATATAATATTCTGTACTTCCATTTCGTCAAGGCCCAAAGTATTCAGGGCAGTTTCGGAGAAGTTGTAGCTAAGACCGTCTAGGCCAATTCCCACCCCCATCATCATGGTCATTGCATCTGCAATATGTACTATGGAGACCAAAACGGGGTTTATATTCGATAAGTCTGGAGTATGGTGGTACTTAATGGCATCTATTAAAACTGCAGGTAAATTCCACTTTTCTGCCACAATTCCACCTATTTCAGCGTGGTCGTATCCAAATATTTCGTTTTCCGCGTCGAGAAATGTAACTCCTTCGCTGCTGACCTTAGATAGTACCTCCTTAAATTCACTTTCCATATGTTCATTTAATATTGTCTTTCCTATATCTCTTAAAAGTCCAGCGATATAGGCTTCTTCGGGATTTGGATATTTTAGTTCCCTTGCGATATATCTAGATATAATTGCACAGGTTTGTGATTGGTTCCAAAGCTGTTTTTCTTCTAAAGAATATCCCTTAAACTCACCTGACATATAGTCTTTTGCCATTGATGCTAAGGCAATTCCCTTAATCGCTTGAAATCCAAGGAGTACAGTAGCTTCAGAAATAGTAGATATTCGTCTTGCGTATCCATAATAGGCGGAGTTTGCAAGGCGGAGAATTTTACTCGTCAAGGCTTGATCACGTAAAACTAATTTTTCTACGTCTGTTACTGTGGAGTCTGGATTATCTGTCAGGCCAATAATTCTCGTTATAATTTCAGGTATGGCCTTCACATCCTCAATTTTGTGGGTAATATATTCTAGTGTCAATAGGCTCATATATTCTCCTCCTTCCAGTATTAATTACATTATACCCTATTTATCGACGATTATATATGAATACAAAGACTCAATTATTTTTTTACCATATCTAATGTCTTTAGCAACTTTTGACTTACAACTTCCGCTTCTTCTATGTGATTTACTAGGGCATCGCTGGCCTTGTCAAACATTTCTGTCGTTTTGGCAAAGTTTTTCAGCACATCCTCGCTTAATACCTTCTGTTCTTCTATGGATTTTAATAATTCTTTTATTTCCATCTGCACATCTCGTACAAATTCCATGAGTACATTGATTTGATTAGAGGTGTTGTGGATTTTCTCGAAACCTTCTTCAATCAGTTTTATATTGGTTTGATTCTCCGCAAAGGCTTCTGAGACCTCCTGCTGTATGGTTTTAGTCAATTCAGTAATATTTACGGTACTATGCCTTGTGTTTTCAGCTAGCTTACGAATTTCATCGGCCACTACAGAAAAGCCCCTTCCTGCTTCTCCTGCACGTGCCGATTCGATGCTGGCATTTAAGGCCAATAGATTGGTTTGCTCTGATACGCTTTCTATGACCGTGACTATTTCCTCTATTTCCTTTGATCTGTCGCTCAATTGATTCATACTGAGGGATGTTTTTTTCGATTGCTCCCCTAAGGCATCAATCAAATCCCGTACTTGATCTACTGCTTCTTTTCCATCTTGGGATATATCCACCATTTCACTAGATGTGGATATAAGTTCCTGACCCTTTGCCAAGACATCCTCTGATACGTCATGGGTCATTACAGTACTGTTTCTCACGATGTCAAATTCCTTTAATAATGATTTGACCATATCACCTAAAACGTCGTGCTGATCGTTGACTATTTCGTGCTGCTCGATGGTCGACAACATTTCTTTATGCAGATTATTTAAGAATATTTGAAATTCATCATCCTTTTCACTAAGTTTACCGTTTAATTCGTCGATTTTATCCTTCAAAAGCTGAATTTCACCGTCATTTGACTTAAACAACGATATCATATTATGCACCTCCAATTTTATTATATAGCTAAAGCACAAAGCCTGTCCTCGACTAATACATAAGTAAATTATATAGTAACTGGATATTTTAGTCAATTACCACTAAACATTATCTTACAAATAATATATAATAGCTTTAAGGTGATAAAATGGATAAAGTAGTGGGGAAATTCCTAGGGGAATTGAGAAAGAAAAACAGAAAAAGATTTAATTTGTTAGATCTGGAAGGCTATGTAATAAATATCCTGAAAGGAGAGAGCAATTACTTGAAAAAAGGGGGATATATTAGCTTTTCAAAGTCGTTGGTTCACCTTAGGGATAGGGGAGTCATAAAGGAGATAAAGTCATCGGATTACAATGGACTAAACCCACCCCTTAAACTTAAGTGGGAGCTGATGGAAGATAGGGTAAAGCCCAATTGGGATAAATCTCGAATCCTAAAATACTCCGACCTTTTAGATTTGACTTACTATATCAATAATCCTTTATATCAGACGGAAATGGAATGGGCCTATGTGGAGAATATCTACGAATTCTTAAAGTTGAGGGATACGAGAGAATGGGCAAGCCTTGAGGAAAGAAGTCTAGAACTTTTTTATGATGAAAAGTTCCTAACAAAGAGAAAGGAAAGCCTCAAGGGGAAGTATGGCATATTGAAAAGGCTAAAGCTGTCCCACGAAGATTTAAAGATGAAGAGATATGGCGAGATGTTTATATATTGGAATAGAGGGACCAAGGAGATTAAAAATGTAATTATCCTTGAGAACCATTCTACATTCTTCTCATACAAAAGAATTGCTGAAAAAGGAAAGGCCATTTACGGGTTTCACCCCGACCTATTAATCTACGGAGAGGGGAAAAAGATTGAAAGTTCCTTTTCCTTTATGGAAGAAATTGCAGATATGCTTAAGGTAAAGGTCCTGTACTTTGGAGACATTGACTCCGAGGGATTTGGCATATATGCAAGGTTAAGGGAGAGGTATAAGGATGTGGACATTGGACTCCAAAGTGATGCATATGTGGATTTAGTATCCCTTTGTCATAGGGATTATCCCAGCAATCAAAGGCAAAACCCCCTATATCTAGATTGTTTTTTAGAGGAAATGGAAAGCGTACTGAGTAAATTCCAAAGGGATAAACTGGTGGACATATGGGACAAAGGGTACAGGATACCTCAAGAATTGATCAACTATGAATACTTGCTAAGGGTGATTTCATGATTATAGAGAAGGGATTTCACAACAGGATGAAAAAGATAATGCCTATTCGGATGTTGGGAGCAGGTATGGATCTTGGAGATTTAAACGAGTATTCCCACGAGATTAGCTTTCTCCTAATCCAAAATATCTTTAAAAGAGAGCTTAGGGAAAATCCCAATAGGACTAGGGGAGATATGATTGCCATTGTAGACTCTATATTGAAGCATATGAAATTAGAGAGTACGCAGGATATGGTAGAGAGAATAGTCGACGGTACTCTTTGGTATAGGGATCCCACAAAGCAGGAGAGCTTTAAAGTCGGTATTTACAACGAAGACCTTTTGTCTAAGGAAGGATATAGTTTCAGATATTTCACCATAGACAGGGAGCACAGCCACTGGGAACAAGGAGGTGCCACAGTCTATATGTTGACAGAGGAATCTCAGGAAATGATCTTTATCACTCGGGAAATACTTGAAGAATTCGGATTTGACTTGGAACAGTTCTATACCTTGCAGCTTATAAAGTCTGGAAATTTATCTAAGGCTCAAAATAGTATAGATAGTTTAATTGCTAGAGTTCGGACGTTAATCAATAGAGAAAGGGACTACAGGCACCATATAATTAGGAACCCACAAAACATTTATTTTGACAGAAGCATCAGAGGGAGGAAATCCGATGTAGAAATCAAGGAACAGTTTGAAGAGGAGCAGGAACTGTTTCAAAAGATGTTTTCTTGGAAAAGCAGATACACTTCCTTGCCAAAGGATAAAAAAGTGGAGGCAGAGGAAATGTTTGCAAAACTGGAAAGGGCTAGGGCTCTCCACGATAATTTGGCAAAGCATGTAATGGAAAACTTGGCTTTGGAAATGGAAATTAGGGTAAATTATCCTGAGAGTTTTTGGAATATTTCTCGCTTTAGTTTCAAAAAAGACATATGGCAAAATCAGATTGTAAAAAACGGTTTAAATTCCATTGGGGATTTGGAGATTATACTGGGTCCTTTATTCTCCCCGAAGATGGAGTTTATCTATCCTTTGCCTTGGGCTTGGGCGGAGCAAAAAGTTCTCAAGAGAAGGAAAAGTAATGTGTTGGAAGAACAGTTGCTTGAGGAAAAATGGAGTTTTAAGGAGACTGACTGGGATTTAATTTTAGAGCTTTGGGAAGAGGTATTTAGAAGCCTTCTGTACACAGGCTCTTTTAATATATTGTCCCTCAACAATAAGGACCAAGTTCAACGGGAAAAGTGGCTTATTCAAAGAGCCAATATAGATTTATTTATGATGTTTGTTATCTCACCTGTTTCCCTTCGAAGAAATTCAAATATTGGCGATGAGAGGCTAAAGCTTTATGAATTATTGTGCCGCAGGGACCCTGCATTTATGGAATTAGAAGGCATGTGGATATATTCAAAATTAGAAGATACAAAGGAATATTTCATGTGGAAGGAGCTGTATATCTCCCCATATACTATATATACGAGAGGTGAAAAGATATGAGTTATACATCTGAGGAAATTAGATTGGCTAGTGAACTGTTTTTTTATCTATTGAACAATAGGATACTTCCCCTTTCAGATACGTTAGCTGCAGAATACGGCGACAACAGCCAAATTAGGGAAATCGTCATTACCATGGCTAGGGAGGCAGGTCTACATATATTTAGCACAAGGGAAAACCTACATTTAGTTTCAGAAAAGGAAAACTCTATATTTGCCACCACTTATACTCAAATGAAAGAAAGATATAATAGGCTAATAAGGAAAAGGCATTTTCACTTGGCCAATATTATCATTTCGGTGTACTTAGCAGAAATAGACAGGGAGAGTAATTTCTCTTTTAGAATTGAAGATGCTGCCCTCTCTTATTACAAATTAGAAGAATTGGTGTCGGAAACTTTGGATTCGTGGAAGAAACGAAGTGAAGTGGAAAACTTTGCCGAAGATTTTGCCATTGCCATAGAGGAGATATACCACCTATGGAATGTAGAGATGTCACACTCCAAGGTCAATAAGGATGGTAGCCTAAGTTTTTCTTCTGGCAATAGAATTGGATTTATCAACGAAGCCCTAAGGCCTTTGGAGCAAGAAAAGTTGATTATCAATTTACAAAGTGAATTCACCATAATTCCAAAGAAGGAGCTATATGAGAGGCTGGATTACCTCTATCACGGAGGGGACAGGTATACTGAGATAATGGATTTAATCAAGGAAACTAGAGGAGAGGATTAGAATGCCTAAACTATCTAAGATCAGGCTTACAGGCTGCAAATACGATGGGCTGCGAAAAGAACACGAAAACTCAATCTTCGATTTAACTAAGGGGGAAGCCCCTGACCATAGCCTATTTACATTAGAAAACAATGGGGGAAAAGGAGTCATGCTGCAGCTCATATTTCAGCTGCTTCTTCCAGAGACCAAATGGGGAAAAAACAATGGAAATCAAGTAATATCCATGTTTTACGATACGAAGATGAATTTGCATCCCAATACTTTTCACGTAGCATTGGAATGGTTACTGGACACTATTCCAGAAAAACGCTTAATTACGGGCATTGCTGTAAAATCTGTAATTAAAAACACAGGTCCAGAGGAAGAAGAAAATACTGGGCTTTCTTACGTTCTCTATACCTATGAGCACAACGGGAACGGTCACTACACCATAGAAAATCTACCCCTTTACAACAATAGAAAAAAAGAAGCCATAGATTTAGTGGATTTGGAGGACTTTTTAAGGGACAACAAAAGGGACATCATTAGGTATAGCCAATCCAGCGGCAGAAGGAAAGACTCAGACTATTACAGGTATTTACAGAGCAGGGGGATTTATAGAAGTGAATGGCTTATTCTAAAGGCAATAAATAAGTCCGAAGGCGGTATCAGCGATTACTTCAGCACGGCCAGCGACAACAGAGCCATATTCGACAAGGTGATTATTCCCGCCATTGGGGAGAATATTAGAAATTATTCAGGAGACGAAGAAAATAGCCTAATTCAGATGTTCAAAAGCAATCTTTCTATTACAAAGGATTTGCCCATACTGCTAAAAAGGGAAGGAGACTACAAGGAACTGGTGCAAAGCATAGGTCCCTTAATTGAAAATGCCGACAGCGGCACCAGATTCATAGAGCGACGGAATAGGTTAATAGGCGAGGGAAACGACCTATACTATATTATTAACGACCAGTTAATGTACATTAATGGAGAGATTGAAAAGTGGAGCACTTCATACGACGATGCCTTGAAAGAAAAAAGAGAACTGGAATACAAAAGGCATAATTTAGAATATAATAAATCTAGAAACGACTTCGTTCAAAGGCAATCTCAGGGGGAGGAGTTTCAAAACACAATAGAGGAAAAGGATTTTCTTTTGGCAAAGAAATCTGATGAATTAAAGCTTTATAAAATAAACAAAGTTTTATGGCATAAGAAGGAAAAGGAAAGGGAAATCGAGAACAAGAAGGCGGAGAGAGAAATCGCCCTAGAGAGCCTAAATCTACAGGATACTAGAGAAAGGGCAGAAGAACTAGACAACCAATTGGAGTCAGAATGGCGTAAGGTAAGGAGTCAATGGATACAAGGGGAGATTAACTATAAGGGATATTTAAATTACTTGGGGGACCTAGAAGATGAGGAAAAGAACAAAAAGAAAAAGTATCTAATGAGAAGGGACAGTTTGCAAAATGAAATAAACCTCTTCGAGCTGAAAAAAGACAATTTACAAAAGAAAAAGGAAAAACTGGGAGGAAAATACGATGCCTTGAGCTTAAGTTTTCCGGAAAGGATACTGGAGGATTTACAAAGTTCAAAGGGGGTTGTGGAAAAAAACATATCTACAAGTGCTGAGGAAATAGAAAAGTTAGAAGGCCAGGTAGTGGAAATAAAAGGAGAAATAGATAAGATAGAATACGTATTTGGACAGAAACAAAAGAAAGCTGAAGAACTAAGAAATAAGATAGTAAAACAGGAAAGGGAAGAGCTGGAATTGGCTAAGGACGTATCTCAAATCCTTTTCAGGTCCTACGACGGCAGTATTTTAGATGGTAAATGGTATGACAATTCCTTAAGTGAGTTGCAGGGGCTTCTAGGACAAAAGTCGAAGAACCTAGAGGAAATTCAAAATGCCATTTGGGAGAAAAATATTCAAATCTCCTTGAATACAGAAGATTACTTTGTGCCTAATAGGGATATATTGGAATTGAAACGAGAAATACAGAGGCTTGGTATACATGTGGAGACGGGACTGGAGTACCTGCAAGGTCTGGGGCAGGAAGAAGCAGATGAGATACTAAATACACATTTAGGGTTTATCTTTTCCTTAGTAATGGGCAGTGCCAAGGATTGGGATATACTAGAGAAAAACCTCGGGGAAGAAATATTTTTAACCAATATGGTGCCAATCTACATCAGAGGTGAGATGAACAAAGAGCCTACTGGCTTTTATGTAGTACAAGGTAAGGCCAAGGATTTAGTAGGCAAAGGGAAATATGAGATTTGGAAAGAATCCCTAAAGATGGAATTTGAAAGCATAGTGAAGACAAAGGACAATATTTTAAAGGACATAGAATCCATTAACACCGCTAGAGAAAGCATTATTCTCCTAAGGAGCAAGGGGATTATACTGGATTTAGGCTTGGAGTTAAGGGAGTTGGAAGGTTCTATTCTTAAATACGAAGAAAAGGCAAAGGAACTTCGCGGACAATTGGGATTTACAATTGTCCGAATTCAGAAGGAGAAGACAAAACTAACACATCACCACAAGGACCTTAGAAATTTGGAAGGGGACATAGATGCCTTAGAGGACTATATTCACGACTTAAAGGAGTTAGATGAAAATCAAGTAAAAGTAAATAGAGTCATACAGGACCTAAAGGGCTTGATAAGGGATATTGAGCATATGGATGAGACCTTGGATGAAATAGAATATAGGGTTAGTAGGTTAAGGGATGAACACTACGGACTTCGGAATTCTATGGAAAATTTGACAAGAAGTTTAAGGGCCTACGTAGAGGATGTGGACTACAAGGGGGAAATTCAAAAGGATTATAAGACATCACTAAGCCCAAAATTTGACTTGAATTTGGACATTATTAGCTTAATCTTGGAGGAAAGGGATGCAGTAAGTAAGGATATAACCAGTAAAAATGCCAAATTAGCAGAACTGAAAAAGGACTTAGAATACTTATATAAGGAAGTGGAAGCCCTAATGGCGGAGCTAAATACCCTTGACGAAAGCTGGAAAGGATTTAAGTATTTAGATTTGCCAAAGATTGAAATAGAGATAATAATTAACCAAATCGAAAGGGATATAAAATATGAGACGGATCAGAGGAATAAAACAAAATCAAATTTAGACGTGTTGTTGGGCGAGATGAAAGTAATCAAGAAAAACTTGGACACCATGGAAAGGCAAATCTTAAAGGAGCACAAGAGGGCACCTAGGCTGTTGGACATCCAAGACCTGGACCGAGAGATAAACGGCGTAAATATAGATCTAAAATCCAATGATGAAATCATAAGGCTTTGTATGTCGGAACTAGAAAAAAAGGGAAAGATACTCAATAGACTGGAGATAAATACTAGTAAATTGAGCCATAGACCTGAGCTGGACCTTAGCAAAGGGAAGATAGACAAAATCCTAAGGGAAAGGCTCTTGGAAAACATGGATTTAATAGTGGATGAATGGCAGCAAAAGCTATGGAACAACCAATTGGAAATAAATAAGACCTTTGACGAAGGGGGGAGAATTAGGGCGAAATTCATAAACCAAATAGAGCAAGGATTGGGAGAAGAAAAACTAAGGGATAAAATCATATCTACAGTAAAGGAAGTGAATATTGACAATTTTAAAAATAATAGGGATTCCTTTACTAGTATGAGGGAGCACTTTAACAAGGAGCTCATAGGTCTTTCCAAGGACAAGAAAAAGGCAGAGGAAGCTATGAAACAGTGGGTAAGCAGGGCTTCTATTTACGTCATTAGAATGGTGGAGACATTAAAGGATATGATATCTTCCATGAACTACGTAAATGAAAACGGATACGTATTTCCACTGGTGAAGCTAAGGGGCATGGAGAGATTGCCCAAAGAAGAAGGAGAAATATCCTATTTACTTGAGGAGCATTTTGTGGACTCCATAAACAGGGTTTTAGGGAAGGATATAAATCTGGAAAATTTGGACAATAAACTTGTAGAAGAACTCATGGGGGATAATACCATATTTTCCAAGGCTCTACAAGGCAGATATCCAGTACTTTTAGTATATAAAATGACAGAAAATAACGAATTTAAATATGCAAAGGCTAGAGATGAACACTATGCCACTTGGGAAGCTATAAACAAAGGGGAAGGCATATCCACAGAAGGTAGCGGGGGACAGACGTTGTCCATCACCACCTTTGTCACTATGATGATTATGAGCTTTAGGAAAAAACACATAGGAAATGAAAATCCATCTACCGTATTAATATTAGATAATCCCTTTGGCAAAGCTTCAGGCAGGCATGTACTAGATCCCATATTTGAAATAGCAGATAAGTTAAATTTTCAGCTAATCTGCTTTGCAGCCCCAGGGATAATAAAGGTGGAAATCAGCGAAAGATTCCCCATATTTTGGGAACTTCGCATTGAAGAAGGAAAGATTACCCACGGAGGTAGAATTGTAAAACAGTAGAAAAGAGGGATATTATGAGGAAAATGAGTTTTGATTATACCAATGCTTTAGATTTTGTAGGGGAAAATGACATCTACGATTTGCAGGAAGAAGTAAGCAAGTGTCATCATATGCTCCACCAGAAGACTGGATTGGGCAAGGAGTTTTTAGGTTGGGTTGATTTGCCGAGAACTTATGACAGGAAAGAGTATCAAAGGATAAAAGAGGCGGCAAAGGCCATAAGGGAGAATACTGATGTATTCATAGTAATAGGCATAGGAGGCTCCTATTTAGGTACTAGGGCAGCCATGGGGATGCTAAACCACAGCTTTTATAACGAGCTGCCAAGGGAAAAGCGAAATGGACCAAAGATATATTTTTTAGGACATCACATTAGCTCTAGATATTTAAAGGATTTGTTGGAGACTATAGAAGGGGATATATCTGTAAATGTAATATCCAAGTCGGGCACAACCTTAGAGCCTGCTGTAGCCTTTAGAGCAATAAAGGAATTTATGGAAGATAAATACGGAGCAGAAGGTGCAAGCAAGAGGATATACGGCACTACGGACAGGGTCAGAGGGGCATTAAAGGAGTTGGCAAATGAAAAGGGCTATGAAACCTTTGTTATTCCCGACGATGTGGGAGGCAGGTATTCTGTCCTTACACCTGTAGGACTTTTGCCCATGGCAGTCTCGGGCATAGATATAGATAAGGTCATGGAAGGTGCAGGCAATGCAATGGAGGATTTGTCCAGCGATAGTTTAAATCACAATATGGCCTATCAATACGCAGTCCTTAGACACATTTTATATAATCAGGGTAAGATTACAGAGATAATGGTAAACTACGAACCAAATCTATTTTATTTCAGCGAATGGTACAAACAACTATTTGGTGAATCCGAAGGAAAGGACCATAAGGGGATATTTCCTTCTTCCATGAATTTCACCACGGACCTCCATTCCATGGGACAATACATTCAAGAAGGCAGAAGAAATTTATTTGAGACTGTCTTAAATATTGAAGAAGACCCTGTAAATCGGATTATTAAAGGAGAGGAAAAGAACCTGGATGGATTAAATTACCTAGAGGGGAAGTCCTTAGACTTTGTCAACAAAAAAGCCATGGAAGGGACTGTAGAAGCCCATGTAGGCGGAGGAGTGCCCAACCTTAGAATAGACATTCCAGAGATTTCACCATACTATTTTGGGTATATGGTCTATTTCTTTATGAAGGCCTGTGGTATGAGTGGCTATCTTTTAGGGGTCAATCCTTTTAATCAACCTGGTGTGGAATCTTACAAGAAAAGTATGTTTAGATTGTTGGGTAAGCCCGAAGATTAGAAATGGGGGAAGTATTTATGAAAATTGGCATAGACATAGGGGGCACTAATATTATTATAGGGCTCGTAAACTCAAATTTAGATTTAGTATATAAAGAGGAAATGCCTACTAATGGGCATAGGGGATACGAATATATAAGGGATCAAATCATCTCTTCTATTGAAAGTATGATATGGAAAGCAAGGGAATTAAATAGAGGCATAAAATCTATGGGAATTGGTATACCAGGTATTGCAGATGTGAAAGGCGATACAGTCATATATAGTGCCAATCTCAATTGGAGGAATGTGCCCCTTGGAAGAGATATAAAAGACAAGTTCAATTTACCTGTATATATGGAGAATGACGCTACCGTGGCAGGGATAGCAGAGTCCGCCGTGGGCGTAAGCAAGGGATACGCCAATTCAGTATTTATTACCATAGGCACGGGAATAGGAGGGGGCATCATAATAAATCACAAAGTCCATAAAGGGAGTCACGGTATTGGCTCAGAAATAGGCCATACAATAGTGGGGGAAAACTTCTACGATTGTAATTGTGGCAACAATGGATGCCTAGAGACCTTTGCCTCGTCCAAGGCCATAGAGAATTATGTAAAGATGGAAATAGAAAATGGATTTAAGGACACTACCCTCCTAAATATCGGACAAAATATCAACACAAAATCCATATTTCAGGGGGCAGAGAAAGGGGATAAACTCTCCAATATGGCTGTAGATAGGATGACAAAATATTTGGCAATCGGCATAGTAAATATAATAAACATCATAGACCCAGATATCATAGTCTTGGGAGGGGGAGTTGCAAAGGCAGGAGATTTCCTCTTAAAGAGGGTCAGGGAACAATTGTCAAAGTTCATTTTATATAAGGAAATAAAGTACGGGAAAATAGAGTTGGCGAAGTTAGGAAATGACGCTGGGGTCATTGGAGCTGCTATGTTGGAGGAATATAATTGAAAGATATTAAAAGGGGAAGCGGAATACTAATGCATATATCTTCTTTGCCTGGGAAATACGGCATAGGGGATTTTGGCAAAGGGGCATACGAATTTGTGGATTTTCTAGAAAAGGCAAAGCAGAAGTTCTGGCAGATATTGCCATTGGGAATAACGGGATTTGGAGACTCTCCATACCAATGTTTCTCTGCCTTTGCGGGCAATTTATATTTCATAGATTTAGATGAATTTATAGAAAAAGGGTATTTGAATGAGGAGGAAATGGGTAAATACGACCTTGGACAAAATCCCAATGTAGTGGACTATGGCTTATTGTACAAAAACAAGATGAAACTTTTAAATATGGCCTATGAAATAGCTAAAGATGACCTGGAGGAGGAATTATTATTATTTTATCAAGAAAACAAAAGTTGGCTTCGGGACTTTGCACTGTTTATGGCGATTAAAACTAAGTTTGGAGGCTTATCTTGGATTCATTGGGATAAAGAATATAGAAAACACAATAACCATGTAGTATTGGAATTTGAAAGGGAAAACCAAAGAGAAATCTTTTTTTGGGTATTTTCCCAATACTATTTTTTATCTCAGTGGGAAAAGCTCAAGAAATACGCTGAGGAAAAAGGGATACAAATAATTGGAGATTTGCCAATTTACGTTTCCCAGGACAGTGCTGATATTTGGTCCAGACCAGAATTATTTAACTTAGATGAGAACTTGGTACCTAAAACTGTTTCAGGTTATCCTCCGGACGAATTCTCAGAGGGAGGACAACTTTGGGGAAACCCAATATACGATTGGGCTGCCATGGAAAAGGATGATTATCGGTGGTGGATTGAGAGAATTAAGTACTCCTTCCAACTATTTGACTATTTGAGGGTAGACCATTTTATGGGCTTTGAAAACTATTGGGAGGTGGCCTATGGTTCTATGGACGCCAAAGATGGTCAATGGGTCAAGGGACCGGGAAAGAAGCTATTTCAAAAGATTGGAGACAGCTTAGGGGAATTAAATATAATTGCAGAGGACTTAGGACTTATAACGGAGGATGTCAAGGATTTAATGGCGTTTACGGGCTTTCCAGGCATGAAAATACTTCAATTTGCCTTTAATCCCTGGGGAGACAACGACCATATTCCCCATAACCATGAAAGAAACTCTGTGGTATATACAGGTACCCACGATAACCCTACCATAGGTCAATGGATTGAAACAGTCTCTAAGGACCAATTGGATTATGCCATAGAGTATTTAAAGCTTAGTGAAGTTGAGGGATACAATTGGGGAATGATTAGGGGTGCTTGGAGCTCTATTGCAAACTTGGCAATAGTTCCCATGCAGGATTTATTAGGATTGGGCTCGGAAGGAAGAATGAACACTCCCTCAACTTTTGGCGGCAATTGGGTATGGAGAGTGGATAAATCTAGTCTGAATGATGAATTGGCAGAAAAAGCAGCTCATTTAAGCAGAATTTATAAAAGAAATTCTACTTAGGATAAAAGTTGCAAATATGGGTATATATTAATTGAAAACGATACTAGGAGGGGGATTCATGAGAGTAAGGGATATAATGAGGTCGCCAGTCATAGCCATTAAGCCAGAGGAACTCATTGAAAAAGCATTGGAAATAATGTATAGGGACGGCATCAACGGCATGCCCGTCGTAGATGAGGATGAGAAGTTAATTGGATTTGTCGTTAGGGCTGATATTTACCGATTTTTAATCGATCCAGGCCATTATAAATATTGTCCCGTCGAATGGGTCATGACAAAGAGGGTACTCACTGCTAGCCCGGAGGATGAAATAGTTGACGTGGCCCGAAGGCTTAGGAAGAAAAACATAATAGCAATACCTGTGGTAGAGAATAACAAAGTTATAGGCATCGTTTCAATTGAAAATCTTGTGGACCACTATATTGAGGTGTGCAAAGAATATACATCGGTTTAGCAAAAATAGGACTAGACTCCTGGTTATTTAGGCAGTACCTATGGTATAATTAACATAGGTGAGTAATATGAACTATTCCATTTGTAAAAGATGTAATGAGTTATTTGAAAGAAATGGTAAGGAATATTGCGATAGTTGTACACAGAAGTTAAATAAGGAGTTTGATTTAATAATAGACTACATTAAAAAATACCCCAAGGCTACGGTTATTGACATCATCATAGATACAGGTGTTTCTTTAAAGACAATAAACCTAATGGTAGAAGAGGGGTATGTTTCTTATGTTCCCAATGACGACAACAATGCTGACAACAGGCAATTGGTAGTTAAGATACAAAAATTGATAAGTAAAAGAGGTAAGTTCTACTCTAGGGAATTGGTAAAATAAAAAGGACCTATCTACAATTTGTAGATAGGATTTTTTTATGGGAATTTAGTATCTAAATACGGATATAAAATCCCTTAGTTCGCTGGCTAGTGTAGCCAGGTCCATTGAAGAACTGGCAATCTCTTCCATAGCAGCTGTTTGCTGCTCCGCTGAACCGACCACATCTCCAGATGCCTCAACGGTTCTTCGGGATAGATTAGTAATCATATCAAAGCTTTCGGTCACATCTTTTGAACTCCTAGATACTTCTCTAGTTAATCTAGCAACCTCGTCTATTTGTTCTGCAATTGCGTTGATTTCATTTAGTATTTCTGTAAAACTACTGCTTGAGGCGTTTACGATTTTAACTGACTCGTCGACTTCTGAATTGTTTAATTCCATGGAGTTTACAGTATTGTCTATTTCACTTTGGATATTGAGGATTAATTCGGAAATCTGTGCCGATGAATTGGAAGTTTGCTCTGCCAACTTTCTGACTTCATCTGCCACAACTGAGAAGCCCCTTCCTGCCTCCCCAGCTCTGGCGGCCTCTATGGCTGCATTTAGTGCCAATAAATTTGTCTGCTCGGCTATGGCACCGATGGTGTCTACTATTTTTTCAATTTCCCTTGAGCTGTCGTTCAACTTATATATTTCTTTGGAGGTTTCCGCTGTAGAATCCTTTAATCTATTTATTCTCTCCACGGCATCCCTAGATGATACTATGCCTCTCTCCGCAGAATCCAAGGTATTTTTAGTGGACAAATTTATATTGTCGATATTTGTCGCTACAGCTTCAATATTATCAGTCATTTTGTCTATAGCCTCGTTGGATTTGCCAATAGACTCCGCTTGTATATTGGCAGATTGTGCCACTCCCTCTATGGTGTTGGAGACTTGCTCAGAAGAAGCTGTTACCTCCTCTGAGGCGGCAGATAATTCTTGGCTGGTGGCAGCTACTTGCTCCGATACCTGGGCCGATTGGGAAATAACTTGGCGAAGGCTAAATATCATATGGTTAAAGGAGTTCCCCAAGAAGGATATTTCGTCCTTTGTATTTATATCTATGGTCTTAGTCAAATCCCCGTCGGATACGCTCTTCATTATATCCACCAAAGCCAAAATAGGCTTAAAAGAGTGATTTAAGAATAAGTACAAGACCAATAACAAAGCTGCCGACAGTCCAACTGTGACCATGGCACCGTTTCTTTTAATGGAATTTAGCCTGGCAACTAAAGCAGATCTGTCGTTTACAATTTTAAAATAACCTGATACTTCACCATTGTAGTCTTTAAAGGGCATAAGTGTAATATTTGACTTGCTGTCCTTTGAGTGAGAATATGAAACTGTATTATTCCTTATGCTCTCTGCATAGCCGTCAATTTCAATCTCCCATAAGTCTTCATGGGAGGTGGAGGCTAATAATTCAGATGTCTGTATATCTCCATTGTCAAATTGATATAGAAAATATTCTCCCCCGTAGTGCTCCTTTATTTTTTCCAGGAAACCTTCTCCAAAATCAGATCCGTATTCTACTGTTCCAATATGGTTTCCTCCATAGGACATGGGAACAACTACCCTAAATCCAAAACCCGCAACGCCCTTTTCCAAACCGCGGATGATTTCCCTTCGTTCATTTGCCTCATTTACAGTAAATCTAAAATCCCTTAGGCTATCTCCAAACTTACTAGGTTGGTGAAGTCTAAGGAAGGAAGAAGAATCCGGTAAATGAAATTGGACCTGAGTTACTTTATCTGAAATACTTTGGAAGGAAGATAGAAGCATCTCCTCCAATGAAATTCGGTCCCTTTCTGCAAATAGTCTTTGTATTTCTTTGTTTTCGGCCATGGTTAATGCACCGATTTCTGCAGATTCCAATTGTCCATTCATTTGGATGTCTATGGAATGTGTCAGCGTGTCCAACATTTCCTGTTCTTTTTCTACAATCGTCTTCGTTGTTTCCCTAAAGGTATAAAAAGACAGCAGTGAAAAAATTATCAGTACAGAAATACTGAACCCCAAAAAGATTTTCATTTTAAGTGTCATATTGGTCCCCCCTTTAATGTCCAAAACCCCCTACAACTGAACAAATTCAATAAAGTGCTTGTAAATATTATAACATAAATTTATGGCAAGTACAGTCGAATTTTGCAAAAAAATAGAATAAGACCAAATCTGGCCTTATTCTTCATTCTCGCATGCATCTAGTTTTTCCATTATTCTATCGTAGGTCTCTTTGGAGATTTCAGGAAGTCCCCCTAGGACCTTTTCTGCCTCTTTAAAGCCTTGATCTATGGCCTTCCTAAGGCTGTCTAGCTTTGATTTGTCTCCTCCTGACAAGGCTATGGCAAAATCGACTATCCTTTGGCTAACTTTCTCTACGCCTAGTTCTCCTTCGGGGCCTATTAACTCTTGGGCCTCCATGCGAGCTTGCTGGTCCACCTCTATGATATCGCTGTCTTTTAACGTATCAAAGGTCTTGCCTTGGCGTAGCAATAGGTATTCGACTATTCTTCTTAAACTAGAGTAGGTCCTCTCAGAATCCATTTTCAACCTATCTACGGCAGCTTTGTCATAAATATGGCCTTTGTCTTCGCTTTTTTTGGCCTTTTCGTAGACAGCTGCTGGGGTTTCTTTAACTTCAGATTTTTCGGGAGCTTTTTTTTCTTGTTCTACCTTTTCCGTTTTAGCCACGGAAACAGTTTTTTGTACACTCTCTACCCTCATCCTCATCACCTCTACCATATATATCGGCATTTTGTCGAAGAATGTAATGGAAATATATTAAATTATTAAAATTATTCCTTCATATATTTTAAAGTGGCATTTATTTCCCCGCCCATTATAATTATGATACTGCTCATATACAGCCATATTAATAGGACTATGACCCCCCCAAGGCTCCCATAGGTTTTTCCATAGGAGGCAAAGTTATTTACATAGTAGGAGAAAAGAGTAGATGTGATTATCCAGCCCAGAGATGTGAATACTGCCCCTGGCATGGCGTGTTTATATTGGATTTTGCTGCCATTTCCAATGGAAGGGGAGTACCTGTATAACAGGGCAAATATAAATACCATAAAGGAAAGGGATATGACAACCCTAAGAAACCTCCAAAATACTATGAACTTTTGAGTTATCCCAAGGAATTCAAATAGTCTATTGCCTAGGACCTCTCCAAATACCAAGGTGAGAAGTACAATGGTGAGCAAAGCCAGTAATGCCAAGGTAAATAGGATTGCCAAAGCTCTTAGCTGAAAATAGGTCCTAGATTCATCTACGTCGTAGGCCTTGTTCAAGACGCGGATTAAGGACATAATCCCCTTGGAGGCAGCCCAAATACCTGTAATGGCGCCTAAAGACAGCAAGGTTTCGCTGCTCTTGTTTATGGTCTCTACCATTAAATTAGACACTATTCTTTGGGTGTCAGTAGGCATTAGGACGATAATGCTATGTAATACATCCTCCCTAGCAATGGGGGTATAGCTAAGTATATTTAGTAAAAATATCATAAAGGGAAAAATAGAAAGTATTAAATAATAGGATAGCTGTGCACCTATGGCTGTTACGTTGTCCTCTCTCACTCTTGCTATGAATTGTTTTAGAAATCTTGCATACTTGTTGTTATACTTGTCTAACCAAATCACTGCCCTCACCTCCATTAAGATGTATTCATATTTTACCACAGATATGTATTGATATGAGAGTTAAATATTCGATTTGTGTAAAAACAAATATAATGTTCTCGGTTTCGTCCCATAAAGTTCTACGCCTCATTCCAATACAAAATCCTACAGCACCGATAAGATGTTTTGATTATAGAAAAACTGGTCAAAGACCAGTTTCTATTTCAAAAATTTATTAAACCAATTGGTGATTTCCCGCAGCCTTCTAATTCTATGCTTTGGCTTACCAGAGCGGCTGAGCTCGTGATTTTCCCCTCTAAACATTACAAGCCTTGCTTCCACGCCGTGATATTTCAGAGAAGTAAACATTTGGATGCCCTCAGGCAGCCAACAGCGGTAATCCTCCTCAGAGTGGATAAACAGAGTAGGGGTAGTTACCTTATCGGCATATTTCATAGGGGAGTGGAACCAAAGTTTTTCCACATCTGACCAGGGAGTTGCTGCCCCTTGATCTTCAACAAAGTAATATCCTATATCCGTAGTTCCAAACTTGGAAATCCAATTGGAAATAGACCTTTGAGATGCTGCGGCCTTAAACCTATTGGTATGACCAATTATCCAATTTGTCATAAAACCTCCATAGGAGCCTCCAGTGACGCCAATTTTATCCTTATCAATAAAGGAATATCTTTCCAATACTAAGTCCGTAAATTTCATTAGATCCTCGTAGTCTATGGTGCCGTATTTGCCCCTGATATCTGCAAATTCATCGCCTTTACCGTCGCTTCCCCTTGGATTGCAAAAGAACACTACATAGCCTTCATTGGCCCAATACTGCATTTCGTGATAAAATATTTCTCCATAGGCAGTTTTAGGACCGCCGTGAACATCCAATATACCTGGATATTTTTTACCTTCTTCAAAATCCACAGGTTTCATAACCCAACCGTCTATGGTTACGTTATCTATTTCAAAACTAAGGTACTCAGGCTTTGAGGTTTTCTTTTCTTCCACTAGCCATTCATTGAAATGAGTTAATTGGGATTCCCCTTGTTCCAAGGAATATAACTCTTGAAGCTTTAATCCCCTTAAACCTATAAAGTTTATCTTGCCATTTAGGACGTCAAAGCCGTCAATGGATCCATTGGATTCAGTCAATTTTTCGATTTTGCCTTTTTTGTCGATTCTATTTATATGGGAGTTATAGCCCTCTGTCGTAGTGAAATATAGGTAATTTTCGTCGACAACCATAGATCTGCTAATGCCGAATCTACAATCAGATCCCACAGAATTCCAGAGGCCAAAATCAAAGTCGTCATCTGATATTTTTTGTACATTGGTGCCATCTAAATCCATTGTGAAAAAATGGGGATTTTCGTTGATACCATAGGATTTCATATCGTTGCCTGCAAATATAATTTTGTCACCTAAAAAGTCTCCATAGGAGTAGCTAAATACTTCTTCATGTGTAAGCCTATCTAATTTATTCTCTCCTATATGATATATATGGAGATCGGATTTTAATTGCATCTTGTCTGTAAAGGAGCTTGCCACTACGATTACCATGGATTTATTGGAATTTAACTTTGCACTTGCTACATCTGTAAACTCATCTGTAATAGGAGTAAGCTTTTTTTCGCTTATATTGTACATATATAGTCTATTTCTTTTTTTATTTGTAAAGCCCACGCCGTTAAACCAAAAAGGTATCTCGTCGAGAACTTCGTAGTCCTTTTCCTCCTCCAGCTCTTTAAGGGCCTTTTCTTTTTCCTCACCGGACAGTCCATCTAAATTGGGCTTGTTTAGGTTAAAAGCAGCAGTTATCAGCAAATTATCGTCGTTTATATACATTAGGGAGCTGACATTGATAGGTATTTCAAAGGACTTATTTGCCTCACCGCCGTCTATATTTATTTCATAATATGCGGTAAATTCCTCCTTTTTCCCTTTTCTTTTTTTGTCTTTTTCATCCCTTAGGGCAGGAAATATAATTGTATTTTCGTCTTTCCACATAAAGGACATTTCTTCATCCAAGGATGTCAGTTTCATGGTTTCTTTTTTTTCATGGTCGTAAACATAGATGTTCGATAGATACTTATTCTCTTCTAAGTCCATTTGATGAAGTACAAAACCCGTGTTTTTACCATCTGGTGAAAATCTAATACCTGATAAAAATTTGTATCTAGTAAAATCGTCCAACTTTAAGTAATCCAAATTTCTCCCCCCATTTTATTTAGTGTATCTAAATATTATTATATACTGATTTTGTAAAAAATCTATGGTTTTCTAGCAACGGCATCGTAAGAACTTTTTCTATAGTCAACTAATTCAACTATAGTGCCCGGTTCTCTCTCTTCGTCTACGACCTTTAAAAAACTTATCAGGCTTTTTCCCAAGGGAGTGATGATTAGTTCGTAATTTGGATATAGTACGTATTTAATCATCCCTAGAATTTGCAGGTATTCATAATAGTCAAAGAAAAACAAAGGATGTAGTGAAAGTTTTTCTAGCAAGTCTATAATATTGTATTTGTGGTTTGTTTTCAGACCATGGAGCATATCTATTAAACTACCTTTTAACTTGGCAGAAATAGCTGCCTTTTTGGGGCTTAGGATTTCCTTAAAGAAATCAGGGCTCCATATATATTGAAAAAATAGGCTGAATTTGTCCTCGTCCTTAAGCCGTAGGAAATTATTTCCCTTCTTTGTAATGGCCAGTAGACCTTCTTCCATGGAAGTTAAACCTAAATAAAGGGAAAACTTGTAAAACAAGTGGATTACCACATAATCTTTTTGTATAGGAACTTTTTTATCCACTATTTGAGATAAGGTTAAAAATTCGTTTATTTCCAATAGATTTTTCTTTCTTATGAGCCTCGTCTTATTGGTTAAAACCAAGGGGGAGTCTAAAACATACAATAAAAACTTATCAAAATCCATAATTAAGGAAAATGCTTCATCGCTTGAGTCGTCGGATACTATTTCCGATATCCTCCTATCAATGGTGAAAGGAGATTGAACCTCGTTAAATTTTCTCATATACTTAAACCTTTTTTTACTGACATCTAAAATCTCCATATATTTTTCTTTGTATTCAGAGTTTTTATTGCTTAAAAAACCTAGATATGCCTTAAATGTGGAAATATAGGAGTTGATATCCTCTGGAGAAATTAAAAATCCTTCCTTTATGGACTCACGGAAAAATAAATGAAAATCTATTCTGTCCATATCGTATAGGGTCAAATCTTCATCTGCTAAATAGTATTCAAAAAACTCCATTAAGTTGGTTAAATGCCTCTTTGCAGAGAGTCTATTGCCTTTTAACTGCAGAAAATTGTCGAATTCATCCAATTCATCGTATATGGTGGAGATTATATCATCGTCTATTTCCATGGCATCGTAAATGATATCCGTGTAGATTCTATACAAATTTATGCTATTGACCTTAAGGTATTTTTTCATAGTTAATTTTGGGTTGTTCTGTCTCTCTCTGTTGAAATCGTAGAGTACGTCCTCTACAAATACATCCCGCATTGATGGGGGCAGATAGCTGACATCCCCTATGAATGTTGGATTGCCCAATATCCTGCCAATCCTTGCAAATATAAAGTCGCCTATGGCTAGGGCACCAGTTAGTTCAGGTTCCCATAGTTCGTATGTTTCGTGGAGAAGAAGGTCCAGGACCTTGATTTTTTCGTCCTCAATAAAGACAACCTCAAAAAGGGACACAGTTGACTTACTTTGATCCTTAAGCACTTTTTTTTCCTTGGACGAAAGCTTTACATTGCCCTCTTCTAGAAATTTCTGGATAAAGGTTTTGCCCTCCTTATCGGCAAAATCCAAACTAAACCAAATATTAAAGGCTATTCTATGTTTATCACCGCCAAAATCAGGGTAATAAAATTCTAAACTATTTAATATATTTTCGTCATGGGCTCCTTCAGATATATATTTTAACAACTTTTTAGTTGCTGACATTTCGATTTTTCGCACTTCATCATAAGACAAGCTTTCCATAGTACCTCCTCTTTCACTTATTAGTTTACATTTGTATTATATTATATAGTATTTAGGAACTAATTGCATAAAAATTTAATAAAAACACAGAATTAATAAATTGTTTTCCTATAATTGTTAAAGAATAGTAGCCATAAGCCGATATAATTCATAGAAAGTTATGCAAGGGGGAAGCAAGGATGCTAGTAGAAGGTGTTAATTCTGTTGTCAGTAAATTTAGTAGTGAAGTAAGGCCAGTTCAGTCAGGGGAGCAAGTAGTTCAAAGGCCAGAAGTGAGAACTCAACAGCAACCTAGACATGGCGAAGAGAGAAAGATTATTGAGGAAAAGAGAATAACTGAGGAAGATGCCATTAACTTAATTGAAAAGGCCAATAAGGATTTTGTCGTATACGATAGGAGATTTGAATTTTCCATACACGATGCCACAAGGCAGATAATGGTAAAGATAATCGATGTAAATACAGATGAGGTAATCAGGGAACTTCCGCCGGAGAAGATTCTGGACATGGTGGCAGCCCTTTGGGAAGTGGCAGGTATCATAGTGGATAGAAAGATATAGAGGTGAGAACATGGGAGATTTGAGAATATCGGGATTGGCTTCAGGCATGGATACAGACCTAATGGTACAGTCTTTGATGAAAGTAGAGAGATTAAAAGTAGATAGATACGAGCAGGCTAAGCAATTGGCCCTTTGGAAACAAGAGGCATACAACGATATGAATAGGCTATTTGCCAATTTCATATTGAACACGAGGAAAGATATGGGTCTCACAAAGGTGGGAATAACAGGCATAGCCACGGGGATTTCCTACACTAGATTGGATTACGTGAGAAAGGTATCCGCCACAGACGAATCAAAGGCCGCAGTATCTGCAACCAGTGAGGCAGTCAATGGCAGCTTTACACTGGATATACAAGAATTGGCTAAGGGCGCCAGTCTAACCAGTGAAAAAGTATCCCAAGGAGATACATTTGGCACATATATGGAACTAGATTTAGGCAATGGCGGAGAGAAAATTGTAGTATCAAATGAAAATGGCGTCAATATGAAGGATATAGCAAAGGCCATAAATAACGCAAATCAAGGCATATCTGCATCTTTTGAGGTGGACTCCTATGGGAAAGGCGCATTGATATTGCAGACAGCTGAAACTGGAGAAAATGCAAAAATTAACCTGCAGGTTTCAAATGTCGTGTCAGGAGAAAGAGATTTAGATTTTATAAATCAATTTGAGAATACTTCTGTACAAGGCAAAGATGCCAAAGTGCTATTTAATGGCGTAGAAATGAATTATAACTCCAACAATATAAAATTAAATGGAGTAAATATTCAGCTTAAAGATATTGGCCAAGTAGACATCAAGGTGGAGACCAATGTTGAGGGCATCATGGACAAGATTAAAAAACTGGTGGACGACTACAACGAGTTGGTGGAAAAGGTCTCAGGTGCAGTAAGCGAAAAGAAATATTCAGGTTATCACCCTCTTTCCATGGAAGAGAAAAATTCAATGCACGAGAATGATGTAAAACTATGGGAAGAAAAATCAAGGTCAGGTTTATTAAACAGGGATGAGAGCCTTCAAAGGATGCTTCAAAATATTAGAAATGATTTATATAAAACTGTAGAGGGCCTAGGGGGCAAATTCAATCACATAACTCAATTGGGCATAACTACTGAAAAATATGCCAGAGGGGCAACAGGTGGCAAGCTAGAAATCGATGAGGAAAAGCTAAGAAATGCCATACTAGAGGACCCAGAGGGCGTAATGGAGCTATTGTTCAAAGAAGAAGACAAGGACGTAAAGGACTCAAAGGGAATATTTACAGGTGTCTATGACAACATTATAGATGGAATGAAATCTATCATAGATAAATCAGGTCCAGGCCAAGATGCAGATCTATTGAGGAATGTAAAATCTAATATACTCATAGATTTTGTCACTAAAAAATCCAGCATATCCGACATAGACAGAGAGGTGTTAAATACCAACAAGAGAATAGACGATTTAAATGCCGCTCTTCTCAGAAAAGAAAACGCCTATTATGCAAAATTTGCAAATATGGAGCAAATGCTGCAGCAGATGTACAGTCAAAGCAATTGGCTTTCACAACAATTAATGAGATAATTAAGGAGAGAGATTAATGACTTATGAGGCTTTAAACAGATACAAACAAAATTCGGTATTGACTGCGACTCCAGAGGAATTGACCCTTATGCTTTACGATGGGGTAATTAAATTTATGAATATAGCTAAGTATCACATGGAAAATAAGGATGTGGAAAAATCTCACTTCTCTTTAGTAAGGGCACAGGATATAATTTTAGAGCTTAATTATTCTTTAGATATGAACTATGAAGTGTCTAAGGATCTTAGAAGCTTGTATGACTTTATAGAATCGAAATTAGTAGAAGCTAATATCCATAAAGATCCAAAATCCATAGACGATGCCCTTGAAGTAGTAAACGGCATGAGAGATACATGGAAGGAAATAATGAAGCAAATAAAACAAAGAGTATATCAAGCTAAGTAGGTGTTTATGTGACTGAAAACAATATAAATAAAATGATAAAACTGTCTATGGATAAAAAGAACAAGCTAGTGGAGATACTCGATTTTACGAATGTTCAGGAAAAGGCCATTAAAGAAGACAATACTGAGGAATTAAGCAAGATTTTAGTCCAAAAAGATAGGTTGATGAAATCCGTTGACGACCTGGATAAAGAATTTGTATCTTTATACGAGAGAGTCAAGGCTGAGGAAAATGTGGATAACTTCCGAGATATTGACGTCACCAAATACGAATCCCTTAAGGGTTTAAAGGACGTAGTGGAGGAAATAAACCGCATATTGGATAAATTAACTCAATTGGACAAGAGAAATATGGAAAATATGAAAGATAGCCTCAATAAGACTAAGTCAGATTTAAAGCAGGTAAAGGAAGTGCAAAGAGCCTACAAAGGTTATTCTTACGAGGAATCTGGCAGCATATTAATAGATAAAAAGAAATAGGAGGGGGACCTTCTATTTTTTTATGCAGTTATTTTATCCACAGAAAAAAATGGATAAACCTTTATTATTTACGGTTTTGCACAGACTTATACACATTATCCACAGGCTATTTATGTGGAAATGTGGATTACTTTTTTCTAATTGTGTATATAATGTTGATAGTGTTTTAATATCGCCAAAATATTTTATATAGGAATATAATGTTATTCTGACATGTTTTAGGGTAATATATATAACAAATAGTATAAACTCAAAGGTTTATATGAAAGGAGTTGGGTTTATGAAATTAAATTTTACAGGAAAGAATATGGAGATAACAAATGCACTAAGGGATGTAACAGAGAAAAAGTTAGGAAAATTAGACAAGTATTTCCAAAGGGACATTGAGGGAAATGTTACCTTCAGTTCAGAGAAAAATAGAAAGATAATTGAGGTAACCATAAACCTACCAGGTACAATTATTAGAGCCGAAGAGTCTACAGATGACATGTACGCATCCATAGACAGGGCCGTCGACGTATTGGAAAGACAAATAAGGAAGCACAAAACAAAGCTACAGAAGAGATACCAAAACAATGAAACAATTAGATTTGAAAACGTATTGCCTCTGCCAAAGGAAGAGGAATATGAAAAGCCAAGATTAGTAAAGAGAAAGAGATTTGGGTTAAAACCAATGTCATCAGAAGAAGCAATACTTCAAATGGAATTACTTAGACACAACTTTTTTGTATTTTTAGATGCAGATAATGACGGTGTCAGCATTGTCTATAAGAGAAAAGACGGAGATTACGGGCTAATAGAGCCAGAGCTTTAATATATAGCAGATGAGAACAGGGCTAAGGCCCTGTTTTTCTATGGAATTTTCAGTAGTTGAAACTATACATATTAAATGATAAAATATTATGATAGCACAATCAAGACATGGAAGTTGAAAGGTGGTTAATTAATTGAGTTTGTTAAATAAGATATTTGGCTCCTATAGCGATAGAGAGCTGAAAAAAGTAACCAGTTTGGTGGATAAAGTAGAATCTTTGGATGAAGCAATGCAAAAATTAACAGATGATGAATTGAAAGCTAAGACAGTAGAATTTAAAAATAGATTGAAAAGTGGTGAGACCCTAGATTACATTTTGCCGGAGGCATTTGCCGTAGTCAGGGAAGCATCGCATAGGGTTCTGGGCATGAAACACTTTAGGGTCCAGATATACGGCGGCATAATCCTCCACCAAGGTAGAATATCTGAGATGAAAACTGGAGAAGGTAAGACTTTAGTTGCCACACTGCCAGCCTATTTAAACGGCCTAACAGGCAAAGGGGTCCATATAGTTACAGTCAACGACTACCTTGCAAAGAGGGATAAGGAATGGATGGGAAAGATTTACGAATTTCTCGGCCTTACGGTGGGATGCATAGTCCATGGCATCACAAATAAGGAGAGAAGGGAAGCCTACAATTGCGATATAACATATGGTACAAATAACGAATTTGGCTTCGACTACCTCAGGGACAATATGGTCATATATAAGGAAGAAATGGTACAAAGAGAGCTATACTATGCCATCGTAGACGAAGTGGACAGCATATTAGTAGACGAGGCCAGGACACCTCTCATTATTTCAGGCACAGGAGATAAATCTACAAAATTATACGAAATGGCAGATAACTTTGCGAGGACTCTGTCCAGTAGGGTATTGGATCCCAGCGAAGATAAATCCGATCCATTTAATAGGGAAATAAAAGAAGAAACCGTAGATTATTTAATAGATGAAAAAGCAAAGACCTGCTCCATTACAGAAATAGGTACGGCAAAAGCGGAATCTTTCTTTGGCGTAGAGAACCTTTCTGATATAGAAAATATGGAAATCGCTCACCATATAAACCAAGCTTTAAAGGCAAAAAGTATAATGAAAAGGGATATAGATTATGTGGTGAAGGATGGAGAAGTCATCATAGTAGATGAATTTACAGGAAGGCTAATGTACGGCAGGAGATACAGCGACGGTCTGCACCAAGCCATAGAAGCTAAAGAAAAGCTAAACGTAAGGTCGGAGTCAAAGACTTTGGCCACCATTACATTTCAAAATTACTTTAGAATGTACACAAAGTTATCAGGTATGACAGGAACTGCCAAGACAGAAGAATCGGAATTCAGAGAGATATACGATATGGACGTGGTGGAAATACCTACTAATAAGCCAGTTATTAGGGAGGACTTTCCCGACGTCATATACAGATCTGAGGCCGTAAAGTTTAGAGCAGTTGTAAATGAAATAAAGGAAAGGCATAAAACAGGTCAACCTATTTTAGTAGGTACCATATCCATTGAAAGATCTGAAATACTGTCTAAACTCTTGAAAAGAGAGGGCATACCTCACGAGGTTCTAAATGCAAAATATCACGAAAGAGAGGCGGAAATCGTAGCCCAAGCAGGCAGATTTAACTCCGTTACCATTGCCACAAATATGGCAGGTAGAGGTACGGACATTGTCCTTGGAGGAAATCCAGAGTTTCTGGCAAAGGAAGAGATGAAGAAAAAGGGCCTTGCTGATGAGATATTGGCTTTGGTGGACAGTCATTTTGACACAGATGACGGTGCAGTCCTAGAGGCTAGAGAAGGATATAGAAAACTCCACGACAAATATAAAGTAGAAACGGACAGGGAAAATCAAAAAGTAATAGAGGCAGGAGGCCTTCATATTATCGGCACTGAAAGGCACGAGTCTAGGCGTATTGACAATCAGCTAAGGGGACGTGCAGGTAGGCAGGGAGACCCAGGTTCGTCTAGGTTTTATATCTCCTTGGAAGACGATTTAATGAGGCTCTTTGGTGGAGAGAGGATTATCAACTTAATCGATACTCTAAAGATGCCGGAAGATGAGCCATTGGAGCACAATATGCTTACAAAATCCATAGAAAATGCTCAGAAGAAAGTAGAAGGCAACAACTTTGGAATCAGAAAACACGTGCTGAAATACGATGACGTCATGAACAAGCAAAGAGAAGTCATATACGGAGAGAGAAAAAAGGTGTTGGCTGGAGAAAATCTTCGCTCCCATATTCAAGATATGGCTAAAAATCTAGTTGAAGAAAGTGTAGCCATGTATACTTCCCAAGGTAGGTACCCAGAGGAATGGGATTTAGAAGGGCTAGAAAATTACATTGGAAATTTATTTAATGTGGCAAAATTCATGCCCATTACAGATATAGAGAGCTTGACAAAGGAAATGTTAATAGAGGCCATAATGAAAACAGCAGAGGATAAGTACAAGAAGAAGGAAATGGACTTTGGAGAAGAAAGGTTCAGGGAAATCGAAAGAGTGGTACTCCTTCAGGTAGTGGACAGCAAGTGGATGGATCATATAGATGCCATGGATCAGTTGAGGCAAGGTATTGGACTTAGGGCCTATGGTCAAGAAGACCCTGTAAGGGCCTACCAAAATGAAGGCTTTGAAATGTTTAATGAAATGACCCGCAGCATTTCAGAGGACACAGTAAGATTTTTATATCAAGTGGAAAATCCCGATAAAGTTCAGAGAAAAAAGGTTGCACAGCCCATAGCTACCAATACTCCTGAAACAAGTGGAACAGTAGTTAGGAAAACGAAAAAAATTGGCAGAAATGACCCCTGTCCCTGTGGCAGCGGCAAGAAATACAAAAAATGTTGTGGAAGAAATGAATAAAAGGTGGGTAATATGGAAGACATATATTTAAATAAAGAAAGATTAAGCGAGATAAAAGAAGTAGTTAGAGAATTAGGTGTGTCCCTTTGACATAGAAGGCCTAAGGCAGCAAAGTGAGATACTGGAAGGCGAAACATACGAAGAAGAATTTTGGCAGGATATTCCTAGGGCAAAGAGGATAATGCAGGAAGTAAAGGCACTAAAGGATCAAGTGAGGGAATACGACGACCTTATAACCGATGCAGAAGATTTGGAAGACTTGCTGGATTTAGTTCAGGAAGAAGAGGACTACGAAATGTACGGGGAACTGGTAGATGGTTTAAAAGAGCTAAGTCTCAGAGCCGAAGATTTTAAACTCAATACTCTGTTATCAGGGGAATTCGATAAGAATAACGCCATACTTTCCATACACTCAGGAGCAGGAGGACTGGAAGCCCAAGACTGGGCAGAAATGCTTCTTAGACTCTACAGAAGATGGTCAGATTCTAAAGGATTTCAGGTTGATACCTTGGACATACTGGCTGATACAGAAGGGGGCATAAAGTCCGTTACATTGCTGATAAAAGGCCGCAATGCCTATGGGTATTTGAAGTCAGAAAAGGGAGTTCACCGCCTAGTGCGAATATCCCCCTTTGATTCTGCTGGTAAAAGGCATACCTCCTTTGCTAGTATAGACGTATTTCCAGAGATAGACGATGAAATAAAGGTGGAAATTGACCCTGCAGACCTTAAAATAGATACATTTAGGTCGGGAGGAGCTGGAGGGCAGCACGTAAACACCACGGATTCTGCCGTCAGGATAACCCATTTGCCCACAGGTATAGTAGTCCAATGCCAAAATGAAAGGTCTCAAATAAGCAATAGAAATACAGCCATGAACATGCTAAAGGCAAAGTTAATTCAATTGAAGGAAGAGGAGCATAAGGAGAGAATCGAAGACCTACAGGGCAGTTACAATCAAATAGCCTGGGGTTCCCAAATCAGATCCTATGTATTTCACCCCTATAGCATGGTAAAAGACCACAGGACTGAGGCAGAAATAGGGGATGTTCATCGTGTAATGGACGGCGATATAGACCTATTTATAAATGAATACCTAAAGCAAAAAGCCCTTAACTAGGGCTTTAATACAATAAATAAATTTTAAAGGGGAAATAGAATGGATATTTTAAAAGCACTTGCCGATGAATTTAAACTAAGGCCGCATCAGGTAAAAAATACTGTGGCTTTACTGGATGAAGGAAACACCATCCCGTTTATAGCCAGGTATAGAAAAGAACAGACGGGGGAGTTGCAGGACGTGGTCATAAGGGATTTGGCCAATAGACTAAATTACCTTAGAAATTTAGAGGCTAGAAAAGAAGAGGTCATACGCCTAATAGAAGAACAAGGCAAGCTGACAGAAGAACTAAAAATAGAAATCTTAAGCTCGGAGACTTTACAGAGAATAGACGACTTGTACAGGCCCTATAGGCCAAAGAGGAGGACGAGAGCAACTATAGCCAAGGAAAAGGGATTGGAACCCTTGGCAGATATTATATTTAACCAGACCTTAGATAGGGAAGAATTTAAAATTGCCATAGGAAAATTTGTAGACGAAGAAAAGGGAGTAAAAGACGAAGAAGAAGCATTGGCAGGTGCCATGGATATCATAGCAGAAATAATATCAGACGATGCAGACAACAGAGAGATACTAAAGAAAATCCTATGGGACAAAGGCATCATAGTCGTTGAGGCAGCAGATAAAGAAGAAAAATCCGTATACGAAATGTACTACGATTACAAGGAGCCAGTAAAGGCCATTGCAAACCACAGGGTACTGGCTATAAACAGGGGGGAAAGAGATAAAAAGTTAAAGGTTTCCCTAAATATAGATGGGGAAGACCTAGTTAGACTTCTTGTGGATAGGACCATAAAAGATAAAAAGGCAGATACGGCTATCTATGGAGAAGGTGCCATTGAGGACGGATACAAAAGGCTTTTATTCCCATCACTGGAAAGGGAAATAAGAAATAACTTGACAGAAAGGGCAGAGGAAGAAGCCATAAAAGTATTTGCCATAAACTTAAAACCTCTCTTGCTACAACCGCCCATAAAGGGAAAGAATGTAATGGCCATAGACCCAGGGTTTAGGACAGGCTGCAAGGTAGCCGTCGTAGACGACACGGGCAAGATGCTGGACTTCGTCACGGTTTATCCTACGGAGCCACAAAACAAAGTAGAAGAGACAAAGAAAATATTGGAGAAATTAATAGAAAAACACTCAGTGGAATTGATTTCCATTGGAAACGGAACTGCATCTAGGGAGACAGAACTAGTAGTGGCGGAAATGATTCAAGGAATAGATAGGCAAGTCTCCTATATAATAGTTAGCGAAGCGGGGGCATCTATCTACTCCGCATCTGAAGTAGGAATAAAGGAGTTTCCTGACCTTGACGTATCCGTTAGGGGAGCCATATCCATAGGCAGAAGGCTTCAGGACCCTTTGGCGGAGTTGGTAAAGATAGAGCCAAGACATATAGGCGTAGGCCAGTACCAGCACGATTTAAACCAAGGGAAATTAGACGAAGCCCTTACGGGAGTAGTGGAAGATTGTGTAAATACCGTAGGTGTAGATTTAAATACTGCCAGTCCGTCACTATTGAAATACGTGGCGGGAATAACTACTAGGGTGGCAAATGGTCTAATAAAGTATAGGGAGGAAAATGGAAAGTTTAAAAATAGAAAAGAACTCCTAAAAGTCAAAGGATTGGGAGAGAAGACATTTGTACAATGTGCAGGATTTTTGCGGATACCAGAGGGGGATAACCCCTTGGACAATACGGGAGTTCACCCCGAGTCCTATGAAGTAGCAGAGAAGCTCATAGGCAAGGATTATTCCAAGGAGGACATAAAGAGGATTTCTGAGGAAATGGCCATAGGCATACCAACATTGCAGGATATAATTAGGGAACTAGAAAAGCCTGGAAGGGACCCAAGGGACGAGATGCCAAAGCCTATATTGAGGCAGGATATATTGAAAATCCAAGATTTACAGAAGGATATGGAATTAATGGGAACTGTAAGGAATGTAGTGGACTTTGGTGCCTTTGTGGATATTGGAGTGAAAGAGGACGGTTTAGTCCATATATCCCAGCTTTCCAACAAATATATAAAACACCCTAAGGAAGTAGTCAAGGTTGGAGATGTAGTTAAGGTGAAAATAATGGACGTAGATATAAATAGAAGCAGGATTTCATTAAGTATGAAGGGATTAAACTAAGATATACCTTGGTTCAATTCAGACAAAGAGGGTAAGATAATATTATGTAGAGTTCTTGTAGAAAGGTTGGTGTTGAAATGAAATTAGGATTCATAGTAAACCCCATAGCAGGTATGGGCGGAAGAGTAGGACTAAAGGGGACAGATGGACCGGATATACTTGAAAAGGCTTTAAATCTAGGGGCCATACCAGAGTCACCTGAGAAGGCAAAAAAGGCTCTAAAGGTTTTACTTCCTATTAAGGATAAGATAGAAATATATACGTATCCAGGAGTAATGGGAGAGGAGGAGACAAAATCCCTTGGCTTCAATCCCATAGTATTGGGCAATGAAAAGGAAAAATACCAGTCCGAGGATACGGAAGAGGCGGCAAAAGAAATGGTAAGTAAGGGCGTAGACCTTATACTATTTGCAGGTGGAGACGGTACTGCAAGGAATATTTATTCCGCCATAGGCACGGAGATTCCTGTCATAGGAATTCCAGCAGGAGTGAAAATACACTCAGGAGTATATGCAAGCCATCCAAGGGCTGCAGGGCAAATTGCACTTAAATTCCTCCAAGGGGAGGAAATGAATATAGTAGAGGCAGAAGTAATGGATATAGACGAAGATGCATTTAGGGACGGCATAGTTACGGCAAGGCTATATGGATATATGAATATACCCCTAGAACCTGAACTAATACAGACTACAAAGTCAACAGGCGGGCAGACACCAGAGGAAGAAGCCTTAGAGGGAATAGCTGAGGCAGTAATGGACAATATGGAAGACAACCCAGACACCTATTATATAATCGGATCGGGCACGTCAACTAGACCCATAATGAACGCCTTAGAGCTGCCCAATACCTTATTAGGCATCGATATAGTAAAAAATGGGGAGTTAATAGGCTCTGACGTAAACGAAAAACAAATATTAGATATAATAGATGGACACAAGGCAAAAATAGTAGTCACCGTAATTGGAGGACAGGGATATATATTTGGAAGGGGAAACCAGCAAATCAGCGGCGAAGTAATTAAAAAAGTCGGCAAAGAAAACATCATAGTAGTAGCTTCAGACAACAAAATTCGTTCATTGGAAGATAGGCCCCTATTGGTAGATACAGGTGACGACGAGGTCAATAGTATGTTCAACGGATATATAAGGGTAATCAACACATACTATTCCGAAACAGCATTAAAAGTCCAAGGACTATAATACAAAAGTGTGCCACGGGGACGGTTCTCCGTGGCACATGTGCCACAGAGAACCGTCCCCGGTGGCACAAAGTATCGTCGTAATTTTACTTGACAATTCTTTTTTAAACATTTATAATTAAATTGATATATCTTCAGGGGGAGGTGCAATTCCTCACCGGCGGTATAGCCCGCGAGCCGAATATTTGGCTGACTTGGTTAGATTCCAAGGCCGACAGTTACAGTCTGGATGAAAGAAGATGTATAGACTATTTAATCAGTCTATTTTTGTGCCCCGAAGATTGTCTTCGGGGTTTTTTGTATAAAAATAAATTATCCCGAAGAAATTAAAAAATTTGGAGGGATTCATCTATGTACACATTAAGCAAAGACACATGGAACACTAAGACCATGGTCAAGATTTCGGTATTGGGAGTAATATCGTTTATACTCATGTTTTTTGAATTGCCACTTCCTTGGTTGGCACCTACATTTATGAAGGTGGATATCAGCGATGTTCCATCTCTAATTGGAGCCTTTGCCTTAGGGCCCATGGCTGGCGTTTTGGTACAGTTGTTGAAAAATGTACTAAATGTAGTAATTGAAGGTACAACAACTGCAGCTGTAGGAGAGCTTTCCAACTTTATAATTGGCTCCATAATGGCTTACACAGCAGGTTATATCTATTTCAAGAAAAAGACATTTAACAGGGCAGTCATAGGTCTATTAGCTGGAACAGTAGCTATGACCCTTGTGGCGACTTTATCCAACTACTACATCATGTTCCCACTATATGGAAGGTTAATGGGATTAGATTTACAGGTGTTTATAGATATGGGAACTGCCATAAATAAAAACATTACGGATCTTAAATCTTTGATGATATTGTCAATTGTCCCATTTAATATATTAAAGGGACTGGGCATTACAGCTATTACTATTTTAATATATAAAAGAGTATCTCCCATACTTCACAAATAAACTAGGACCCGAAAGGGTCCTAAAAATTTGTCTAATTTTCCATCTAGATTATACAAATTGTGATATAATATTTATTTAGCATATAGTTCAAAACATCTTATCTTATAAAGATGCGTAAAGTATATAGCATTCCTTAGTAAATATGGCAATATGAAAGGTTGATATTTTTGGAAATTAGATTGGAAAGTTTAGAAGATACTGAAAGATTTGGCGTGAAATTGGGTCAAGTTTTAAAAAGCGGCGATGTAGTTTGCTTAAATGGAGAGTTGGGAGCGGGAAAGACTACCTTGACAAAGTCCATAGGCATAGGATTAGGAGTAAATGACTATATCACCAGTCCCACATTCACATTGATAAATGAGTACAGCGGAAGGCTGCCCGTCTATCACTTTGACGTATATAGATTAGAAAACGTGGAGGACCTTTACGATTTAGGCTTTGACGAATACTTTTACGGCAAAGGGGTGTCCATAGTAGAGTGGGCAGAAAAGATAGAGGGACTTCTACCTGAACATAGATTAGTATTGGATATTGAAAAGGGCAATGATATAGACAAACGAGTAATAAAAATCAAAGCATATGGAAATAGATATATAGAAATGCTTAAGGAGTTGGGGGAAAATTGAAGATATTGGCATTGGATACGTCCACTATGATGGCTAGCTGTGCAGTTATGGATGAAAATAAGGTATTGGGAGAATATTCCCTAAATCAGGAGGCAACACATTCGGAAAAGTTGGTGCCTATGATAAAGGAAATACTGGATAGCCTAAATCTCAAGGTAAAGGATATAGATGTTTACGGAGTAGCCCTAGGCCCTGGTTCTTTTACAGGCCTTAGAATAGGTGTGTCCACAGTAAAGACCATGGCTCATTTGTTTGACAAACCTGTTGTTGGGGTTTCCACTCTAGAGGCTCTGGCTTATAATTTGCCTTTCAATGAAATAGTGGTGCCCATGATAGACGCCAGAAGGGAAAGGGTATATACGGGAATATATACATGGAAAAATGGCAAGTTGAACACTTTAATGAAGCCAGATGTATTGAATATACGTGATTTACTAGAAATATTAAAATCCTATGAAAATGTAGTAGTAAATGGAGATGGTGTAAAACTCCATGAAGACTTAATAAAGGATGCTTTACAGCATAAGGTCCAGATATCAACCATGGGTAATGGATATTGTAGAGCTACTAGCATTGGAGAGATAACATATATAAAATATAAATTGGGGGAGACTATGAATTACTACACTTTGGTACCGGAGTATTTAAGAGAATCTCAGGCTCAAAGGGACCTTAAGGAAAAGGAGTAATTGTTATGGAAATAGCCATTCGTAGAATGGAGGAAAGAGACTTAGATAGGATAATGGAAATAGAAGAGGATGCATTTACCACCCCCTGGCCAAAGAACTCATTTCTATTGGAAATCACGTCAAATCAATTGGCTAGGTATATAGTGGCAGAGTTAGATGGAGTAGTTGTAGGCTATGGAGGAATATGGATTATAATCGACGAAGGACATATAACTAACATAGCTGTGGAAAGCAAGTATAGGGGTCTGGGAGTAGGTAAAAAGTTGGTGGAAGGACTAATAGATATATGCAGAAGTAGCAATATTAAGGCCATGACTTTAGAGGTGCGAAGAACCAATGTATCTGCCCAAAACTTATATCGAAAATACGGATTTAAGGACTCGGGCATTAGGCCTAATTACTATGCAGATGAAGATGCCCTAATAATGTGGAAAGAAATTTAAATAGAGGTGATTTTATGCTTACCCTTGCAATAGAGACATCCTGCGACGAGACTTCCGTTGCAGTTTTAAGAGATGGGCGAGAAGTATTGTCAAATATTATATCATCCCAAATAGAGATACACAGAAAATTTGGGGGAGTAGTGCCAGAGGTGGCTTCGAGAAAACATATAGAAAGTATAAACCAAATCGTGCAGGAATCCTTAGATGCTGCAAATGTTAAGTTTGACGACATAGACCTAATAGGTGTAACCCAGGGGCCTGGCCTTGTGGGGGCTCTTCTAATAGGCATATCTACGGCAAAGGCAATAGCCTATGGCTTAGAACTCCCCATAGTTGGGGTCAATCACATCGAAGGGCATGTATGTGCAAACTATATAGAGCATAAGGGCCTTGAGCCGCCATTTACAGGGCTCATAGTAGCAGGATGTCATACGTATCTAGTTCAGGTAAAGGGATATACGGAATACGAAATAATAGGCAGAACAAGGGATGATGCAGCAGGAGAAGCCTTTGACAAAGTAGCCAGAGCCCTTGGACTTCCATATCCCGGTGGTCCTGTAATAGATAAATTATCCCAAAAAGGAGATAAAGAGGCCATAGCCTTTCCAAGGGTTATGTTAGAGCCCAAATCTTACGATTTCAGCTTCAGCGGTCTAAAAACGGCAGTATTAAACTATTTGAACCAAGCAAAGCAAAAAGGCGACGAAATAATCATAGAAGATGTGGCAGCATCTTTCCAGCAGGCAGTATTAGACGTCCTTGTGGAGAAGTCCTTTAGGCTTGCCAAGGAAAGTAAAATGGACAAAATAGTATTAGCGGGAGGGGTAGCTGCAAATCAAGGCCTAAGGAATATGATGGAGCAAAGGGGATTAGAAGAAGGCATTAAAATATTTTATCCTTCTAAAATACTATGTACTGACAATGCTGCCATGATAGGTTCCGCTGCCTATTATAATTACAGGGCAGGGAAAGTGGACGACCTATATCTAAATGTAGTTCCAAATCTTGGTTTTAATTGACAAATTTCAACAACTTTTCCACATTTTGTCCACAGATTGGCTTTTAAACAAATTTGAAAAATCTGTGGATAATGTGGAAAAACCATAGAAAATATGGATTTTTAGGCATTTTACTGTGGACAACTCTGTGGATAGTGTGCGTAACTTGTGGATTAATTGTGGGGTTATCCTTCTGTTAGGGAAATCCATCGGTTGTATAGGTGTTCAATATTGTTTTCTATTGTTTCCCTATTCTTTGTTAATTCGACAACTTTTTCGTGGTTTTCGTAAATTTCCGGCTTGCATAGCAATAGATCTATTTCGTCTATCTTTTGCTCTTCCGCAGCTATGTCTTTTTCCAGCTGAGCCATGACTTTTCTTTTTTCACGCTGTTCTCTCAATATTTCCTTTTCCCTCTTTTTTTCCAGTCGAATTTGGGTTCTTGTCTTACCTTCTTCTTCCTCTTCATAGGGTACTTCGCTTTTTTTCTCCAAATAATAATCGTAATTTCCCAAATACTCGGCAATGCCCTCCGATGTCAATTCCAGTATTTTGTCTACAACTCTATTTAGAAAGTATCTGTCGTGAGAGATGATAAATACTGTGCCGTCGTAGTCCAGTAGGGCTTCCTCCAGCACCTCCTTGGAATCTATATCTAAGTGGTTAGTTGGCTCGTCCATTAGGAGGAAATTGGACTTAGATAACATAAGTTTTAGCAGGGATAGTCTGGCTTTTTCTCCACCGCTTAAATCGGCAATTTCTTTAAATATATCGTCACCAATAAACATAAATTGGCTTAGGATAGACCTTATTTTAAAATGATCAAATGTCGGATTTTCATCCCATATTTCATCTATGATTGCCTTGTGGAGATTTAGCTTAGACATTTCCTGGTCAAAATATCCCGATACCACATTATGGCCAAGGTTCACGCTTCCTATATCCATTTGGATTTGTCCAAGGACTATTTTAAATAATGTGGTTTTCCCAATGCCATTTGGGCCGATGAGACCGACTTTTTCTCCCCGATAAATATTGAAGCTTATATCTTTCAAAAGTGTAAAATCTTCAAAGGATTTGCCTATATTTTCCACAGCTAATACATCTCTCCCGGATTTAACCTTAGGTTCAAATCTGATTTTGCTCTTTTGCTCTTCCATAGGCTTAGAGAGGACCTTCATCTTATCCAAGAGTTTTTGCCTGCTTTGAGCCAACCTATGGTATTTTTCTCCCCCATAGGACTTAAATCGCAATATGATTTCTTCTTGTCTCTTTATCTCCTTTTGCTGATCTTCAAAGTGTTTTTTGTATAATTCCAGTTCCCTTTTCCTTCGAGTCATAAAATTGGTGTAATTTGTATTGTAAATATTGAGTTTTAAGTTTTCAATATGAAATATCCTATTTACCACATTGTCCAGAAAATACCTGTCGTGGGATATGACCATGGCAGCCCCATTAAAGTCCTTCAGAAACTTTTCTAGCCAGCTGATGGCGTCGATGTCCAAATGGTTTGTAGGCTCGTCCAGCAACATGATATCAGGTTTCTCTAGAAGTAATTTAGCCAAGGCTAGACGGGATTTTTGCCCGCCGCTCAAAATATTTACTTCCTTTTCAAAGTCTTCTTCTTGGAAACCCAGGCCTTTTAATGTTCCCCTGATTTCGGACTTATATCCGTATCCGTTTAAGGTCATAAATTCCTCTGATTTATGGGAATATTCATCCATCAATGCAGCCAGTCTTTGAGTTTCTCCCTTGTCGCCCTCCAAAGAAATTTCTTTTTCCAGATTTCTTAAATAGTCTTCCATTTCCATAAGGGGCTTAAATACCTCCAGGCACTGGTCAAACAAACTGTCGGTGCTTTCAATTTTTGTATGCTGCTTTAAATATCCTATTTTTACGCCTTTTCGTATATATATATTTCCATTGTCATAATCCAGCTCTCCCGACAATATATTGAATAAAGTGGTCTTTCCGGAGCCATTGAGCCCTATAACTCCTATTTTATCTCCATCTTCTACATTGAAATTTAGATTGTCTAAAATTGTATCTACAACATATGTTTTAGTCAAATTGGTACATGAAAGGACTAACATCCAATTGCCTCCTTAAATTTTTTATCTGAATTCATTGTATCAAAAAAAGAACAAAATTTCACTATGTTGTTGCAGTCCCTACCCTAGTGTAGTATAATATATGAAATATTTGCATTGGAGGGATGACTATGGAAATAATAATAGATAAAGAAGCAGCAGATTATATAAAGAGACAATCTCTAGATAATTCCATTAAAATCATGGCAAGAAAAGTAACTGCTGGCTGATGTTCATCATATCAACCATTCGTTGAAATGGGAGAACCTAGAAACAAAAAATACTTTGAGCAATATAAAAGCGGCGATATAGACGTATATGTATATGCAGGAATGAGAGCACAAGACGATAGACTTAGGGTCAGTTTTGGCAAAATTCTCTGGATGAAATCTTTAGCAGTAGATGGATTAATATTGTAAAACTCCCTAAAAAGGGAGTTTTTTCACGTAATTACCCCATTAGTATAACCTATTGAAAAATAATGGAGAAAAATGTCACATATAAAATTGACATAATTGTATCATGATGTTATAATAAACACAAAATATAGTAGGTGGTGTAGCAATTGGATAAAGATTACAGGACTGATAAAGAGAATAAGATTTCCATTACTGTTATCAGAAGACTACCTAAATACTACAGATATTTAGGAGATTTACTAGATAAGGGAATTAATCGAATTTCATCGCAAGAATTAAGTAAAATGACTGGATTTACAGCGTCTCAAATCAGACAAGATTTAAATAACTTTGGGGGCTTTGGTCAGCAGGGATATGGGTATAATGTAGAGGAATTGCATGGCGAATTAGGCAAAATCCTAGGACTAGATTCCGTATATAATGCAGTAATCGTCGGAGCTGGAAACTTAGGTCAAGCCATAGCTAACTATAAAGGTTTTGAAGACGCAGGGTTTAAGGTATTATCTTTATTTGATAAAAATCCAAAGCTAATAGGTCTGAGAATACGAGACATAGAAATACGAGACGTGGATACTATGGTGGATTTTATTAAAGAAAACGACGTAGAAATAGGGATTATCACTTCCCCTAGGGAAAGTGCCCAAGAATTGGCTGAAACCTATATAGAAGCAGGAGTAAAGGGTATTTGGAATTTTGCTCCTACGGATTTAGATTTGCCAGATGATATGATAGTGGAAAATGTAAGGCTCAATGAAAGCCTATTCATACTTTCATATTTCCTGAAGGAAAAATACAATAGATAGTATTTAAACTATCTCAAACAAAAAAACAATAAAAATCATACTTAACTATTACAGTTAAGTATTTTTTTTAAAATAATTGATAAAATATTAACAATAATAGTAGAAAAATTAACAATCTTAGAGTATAATAATAGTATGAGTAGTAGCAATATCTCTAAGGGGGAATGAGCTGTGGATTTTAATTTGACAAAGGAACAACAGATGATTAGGAGAATTATGAGAGATTTTACAGAAAAAGAAGTAAAGCCAATTGCTGCAGATATCGATAAGACGGAAGAATTTCCAAGAAAGACTGTAGAAAAAATGTCAAGCCATGACATGATGGGAATATCCATTCCCATAGAATACGGAGGGGCAGGAGGAGACGAAGTTGCCTATGCCATAGCTGTGGAAGAAATATCTAGGGCCTGTGGAGCAACGGGAGTAATATTGTCTGCCCATACTTCTTTGGCCTGTTGGCCCATATGGAAATATGGAACGGAGGAGCAAAAGCAAAGATATTTAGTTCCCCTAGCCAAAGGAACGTATTTAGGAGCCTACGGTTTGACAGAGCCTGGAGCTGGAACAGATGCTGCAGGTCAGCAAACGACTGCGGTATTAAATGGAGATAAATATATATTGAATGGCACAAAGATTTTTATTACCAATGGAGGACAGTCAGATATATACATAATATTTGCCATGACTGACAGGTCCAAGGGCACAAGGGGAATATCAGCATTTATAGTGGAAAAGGATTCACCTGGATTTTCCATAGGTAAAATTGAGGAAAAGATGGGAATCAGGGCCTCCTCCACAGCGGAACTAATATTTCAGGACTGCATAGTTCCCAGGGAAAATCTATTAGGTAAAGAAGGTGAAGGCTTTAAAATAGCAATGACTACTTTAGACGGAGGTAGAATAGGCATAGCAGCCCAAGCCCTAGGTATAGCCTCAGGTGCCTTAGATGAAACCATAAAATATGTAAAGGAAAGGGAACAATTTGGCAGGCCCTTGTCCAAATTCCAAGGACTTCAATGGATTATAGCAGATATGGCTACTGAAATAGAGGCTGCCAGACTGTTGGTATATAAGGCGGCATACAATAAAACAAACAATTTGCCCTATGGGAAGGAGGCAGCCATGGCAAAGTTATTTGCATCCCAATGTGCCATGGATGTGACTACCAAATGCCTTCAGTTATTTGGAGGCTATGGGTATACGAAGGACTATCCCATGGAGAGAATGATGAGGGATGCCAAGATTACGGAAATCTACGAAGGTACATCTCAAGTGCAGCAAATGGTAATATCTGCTGCAGTATTAAAATAATGGAGGGGAGAAAAGTGAATATAATCGTATGTCTAAAACAAGTGCCGGATACAAATGAAGTGAGAATAGACCCCGTAAGGGGCACGTTGATTAGGGACGGCGTACCCAGCATCATAAATCCAGATGACAAAAATGCTTTGGAGGAGGCATTGAAGATAAAGGAAGAAAATGAGGACATCAAGGTGACAGTATTGAGCATGGGACCTCCTCAAGCGGATATGGCTCTAAGGGAAGCCTTAGCCATGGGTGCAGATGAGGCCATACTCCTAAGCGATAGAGCCTTTTCAGGTTCGGATACATGGGCTACGTCCAAGGCCTTGGCCACGGCAATAGACCATATTGGAAACTATAGTATAATACTTTGCGGAAGGCAGGCAATTGATGGAGATACTGCCCAAGTAGGTCCCCAGATAGCAGAGCACCTGGGCATACCTCAGATAACTTATGTGGAGGAACTAGAGATAATTGGGGATAAGGTCGTTGCGAAAAGAGCCATAGAAGATGGATACTATGTAATAGAGGGGAAAATGCCCATACTATTGACAGCCATAAAGGAATTAAATGAGCCGCGATACCCATCTATCAGGGGAGTCTACAAAGCCCACGAAGGCAATAGGGTGAAGAACTGGTCAGCACAAGATATAAAGGCTGATTTATCCAATCTGGGACTAAAGGGTTCGCCAACTCAGGTAAATAAATCATTTACTCCTCCTGGAAGGTCGGGAGAAGGTGAAATCTTAAGTGGAAGCCCAAAGGAGAAAGCAGGACAATTGGTTTTGAAATTAAAAGGTAAATACCTAATATAATCCTAAAGGGGGAATAAAAGTGGAAGAAAAAACAAAAAACCTTAAAGCTGGTGCTGTAAATGTCGACGAATATAGGGGAGTTTGGATATTTGCCGAGCAAAGGCAGGGACAATTATTAAATGTAGCTTTGGAATTATTAGGTGAAGGAAGGAAAATAGCCAATACTCTAGGACTTCCCTTGACGGCAATTTTATTAGGACATGAAGTAGATGAAATAGCAGATAAATTGATTAAATATGGAGTAGATAAGGTGTATTATGGAGACCATAAACTGCTGGATATATATAATACAGATGGATACACAAAGGCAATTTGCGATTTAATAAATAGGGAAAAACCAGAGATAATGCTCATAGGAGCCACTACCATAGGCAGGGACTTGGGACCAAGGATATCCTCCAGAATTCACACGGGCTTAACTGCAGACTGTACAAAGCTGGATATAGACATGGATAATAGAAGGCTAATGCAGACGAGACCTGCTTTTGGTGGAAATCTAATGGCCACCATAATATGCCCAAATCATAGACCTCAAATGGCAACCGTAAGGCCTGGGGTCATGGAAAAGTCTAAATACGACAAAAATCGAGCTGGAAAAATAATTAAATTCACTCCAGAACTGGAAGAAAAGGATATCAGAACTAAGGTGCTGGAAATAGTAAAGGGGACAAAGGCACAAGTTCAATTGGAAGATGCAAAGGTAATAGTATCTGGAGGTAGGGGACTGGGAAGCCCTGAGGGATTTAAGCTAATAGAATCCCTTGCAGATAAATTTAACGCAGTAGTGGGTGCATCCCGTGCCACAGTAGATGCTGGGTGGATTGAGCAGGGGCATCAGGTGGGACAGACAGGAAAGACGGTCAGGCCATCCCTTTACATTGCCTGTGGTATTTCAGGTGCCATACAGCATTTAGCAGGTATGCAGGAATCCAAGGTCATTGTCGCCATAAATAAAGATCCCGATGCTCCAATATTTAAAATAGCGGACTATGGAATAGTAGGGGACTTATACGAAGTAATCCCGGAATTTATGGAGGCTCTAGATGGAATAGATGTATAGGGATAAAGAGCAATAATTACTAATTTTCTGAAATGTTTACAAAAAAAAACCCTTATGTTATAATTTCATTGAAAAGATAATAACTAACAAAACTTGTTAGTAATTAATGGGGGAGGTTTTGTACAATGTCAAAAGAAAGCTTAAATCCTTTGGAAAGTGCTCAAATTCAAGTCAAGAAGGCTTGTGATGCATTGAACCTAGGACCAGACGTATATGAATTACTTAAAGAACCACAAAGAATGATTGAGATTTCTATCCCTGTTAAAATGGATGACGGAACTCTTAAGGTATTCAAAGGTTATAGAGCAGCTCACAATACAGCTATAGGGCCTGGCAAGGGCGGAATTAGATTCCATCCAGGAGTAAACCCAGATGAAGTAAAGGCATTATCAGTTTGGATGACATTTAAATGCGGAGTCATGGGAGTACCATACGGTGGGGCAAAAGGTGGAATTACAGTTGACCCAATGCAATTATCCCAAGGAGAATTGGAAAGACTATCTAGGGGATATATCCAAGGGCTTCACAAGTTCTTAGGAGAAAAATTGGACATCCCAGCACCAGACGTAGGTTCCAATGGTCAAGTTATGGCTTGGATGGTAGACGAATTTATTAAATTAAAGGGCTATGACGAGCTAGGAGTTATTACAGGAAAACCAGTGCCATGGGGCGGATCAGAAGGCAGAAATGAAGCCACAGGCTTTGGTGTATCTGTAATAGCTAGGGAAGCAGCCAGAGAACTAGGCATGGACATAACTAAATCTACAGTGGCAATTCAAGGATTTGGAAATGTAGGTAGATTTACAGTTAAAAACGTTCAAGGACAAGGCGCAAAGATAGTAGCCTTAGCAGAGTGGACACCAGCAGTTGGACCTTTTGCAATTTACAATAAAGACGGTTTAGATTTTGAAGATATGGCAGAATACGTAAAGAAACGCATGAACTTAATCGGCTATCCAAATGCTGAAAGGATTACCCTTGAAGAGTTCTGGGCACTGGATGTAGACATACTTATCCCAGCAGCATTGGAAAATGCCATTACAGAAGACGTGGCAAAAGTAGTTAAGGCAAAGCTAATTTGTGAAGCAGCCAATGGACCTATAACACCAGGAGCAGACGCCATTTTAAAGGAAAGAGGAATACCAGTTACACCAGATATACTAACTAACGCAGGTGGAGTCACAGTTTCCTACTTTGAATGGGTACAAAACCAATACGGATACTACTGGTCAGAAAAAGAAGTAGAAGAAAAACAAGAAGTAGAAATGGTTAAGGCATTTAACGCCATCTGGAAACTAAAAGACGAATACAATGTTACCGTAAGAGAAGCTGCATATATGCTTTCAGTAAAGAAAGTAGCAGAAGTAATGAAATTAAGAGGATGGTACTAAAAAACTGGCTTAGGCCAGTTTTTTTTATGCAGTTTTACGCGTTGACAAACAGATTAAAATGGAATATACTAAATTAGCGACCGACCAGTCGGTCACTAATTTACTTAGAGTGGAGGCAGAAGATGTTATCAAAATTTAGCGTTAGAAAACCGTATACAATAGTTGTAGCAGTAGTTTTAATATTATTATTAGGTAGCATATCTTTTATCAATCTACAAACAGATTTATTGCCTAGTATCGAGTTGCCTTATTTAGTTGTAATGACAAACTATATAGGAGCCAGCCCAGAAGAAGTTGAAATGGTAGTCACAAGGCCTATTGAACAGGTAGTAGCTACTGCCAGCAATATAAAAAACATAAATTCCATATCTAGGGAAAACTCTTCCATAGTAATAATGGAATTCGATAACGATGTAAATATGGATTCGGCCATTATCGAGATAAATAGTAACCTAGACATGATTAAGGGAATGTGGAGTGATTCCATATCATCGCCCATGATAATAAAGATGAATCCAGATATGCTGCCCATAGGTATTTTTTCTGTGGACATGGAAGATATGGATGTAGTTCAAGTGTCGAATTTTGTGGAGCAAAAAATAACTCCTGAATTGGAGTCCATATCTGGAGTGGCATCGGTGTCTGCCGTAGGGCTTATAGATGAAAAAATAGAAGTATATCTGTCATCTGAAAAGATTGAAAAACTAAACGACAAAGTATTAGATAGGGTGGATAGGGAATTAAGTAAAGCAGGAGATGAATTAGACAAGGCTAAAAGAGAAATCTTAGATGGAAAGGCAAAATTAGCAGAAGAAGAAAGAAAACAAAGAGAAAAACTAATTGAAGGGGAAAAGGCCATACTGGCGGCCAAGGAAAAGATGGCTGAGGGAGAGCAGGCCTTAAATGCGGGGATAGATGAATTAAATAAAAATATATCCCTAATAGAAGAGGGACTAAAGGTACCGGGTTTGTCAGAAGAGGAGAGGAAAATGGGAGAAACCATGGCCCTGTCCTTACATGAAAAGCTGGCTGAATTGGAATTGCAGAAATCTGCATTAATTGAATCCAAAAATGAGCTATTAAGCCAAGAAGAGCAAATAGCACAAGGAAAAGCTATGCTAGATGGGGAAATGGAAAAAGCAAGGACACAATTGGAGCAGGGAGAGAAAACTTTAGAAGAGAAGACTAGGGAATTTGAAGATGCCAAAGAAAAGGCCTTTAAACAAGCCTCCTTAGATGGGATAATTACAGAAAAGATGATATCGGGCATATTAGCAGCTCAAAACTTTTCCATGCCTGCAGGCTATATATATGAAGAAGAATCCGATTATATAGTGAAAATAGGAGATAAGATTAAGGATATTGAGGAAATAGGAAATTTGCTCCTATTTGACACAGGGGATGAAGCTGTAGGGAAGATATATTTAAAGGATGTAGCAGATATAGATTATATAGATAATTCTGAGGATATATACGCCAAAATCAACGGAAATAACGGCGTAATACTGACCTTCCAAAAGCAAAGCAATTTTGCCACCACCGAGGTCTCCAAAAACATCTCCAGCAAGATGAAGGATTTAGAAAATGAGAATGCAGGTTTAAACTTTACTGCTTTGATGGATCAGGGGATTTATATAGATATAGTAGTGGATTCAGTACTGGAAAACCTAATTTACGGTGGAATACTAGCCATTTTAATACTTATAGTGTTCCTTAGGGATATAAAGCCTACATTTATAATAGCTGTGTCTATACCAATAAGTATTGTATTTGCCATTGCTATGATGTATTTTACGGGAGTAACTATAAATATCATATCACTAGGTGGATTGGCCCTAGGCGTAGGTATGCTGGTGGATAACTCCATTGTAGTAATAGAAAATATCTACAGGCTCAGAAATGAGGGCATGAATGCCATAGAGGCCTCCATAGAGGGTGCAAGGGAAGTATCAGGTGCCATAATAGCATCTACCTTAACTACGGTGTCCGTATTTTTGCCCATAGTATTTACAAAGGGCATATCGAAGGAACTATTTACTGACATGGGTCTGACCATTTTCTATTCTCTATTAGCTTCATTGTTAGTAGCCCTTACACTGGTTCCCACCATGGCATCTACCATGCTTAAAAACCCTAAGGAGAAAGAAGATAAACTATTTAATAGATTTATAATATCCTATGAAAAGATACTGAGATGGTCATTAGACCATAGGTTCATAGTCATGGTTTTGGTAGTGGGACTATTGGCCTTGTCCGGAGCTTTAGCTGTCAATATGGGCACTGCATTTATTCCAGAGATGGATAGTCCTCAAATGTCCCTAAGTATGGAAATGCCAAAGGGCAGCAGCTTCCAAGAAGCTACAGAGATGGCAGATATAATAGTTGACAGGATTAGTACCATAGACAATATAGACACCATTGGGGCATATCAGGGTAATGGAATGTCCATGGCAGGTTTAGGCGGCGGAGGAGGAAATAACGGAAATTCTGTGTCCATGTATTTAATATTAGATGAAGATAAAAAGATAGATAATAGGGATATAGAAAATCAAATAATGAAACTAACAGAGGACCTAGATGTAAACGTAACTGTACATTCCTCAGATATGGACATGAGTGCTTTAGGTGGCTCAGGTATCGAGGTATTGGTTAAGGGGAGAGAAATAGACCATATAAGAAAATACGCAGAGGAAATAGGACAAATCCTAGAAAATACTGAGGGAGTAGAAGAAGTAAATATAGGGGCAGATGTCAGTTTAGAGGAAATTAGAATTACTGTCCACAAGGAAAAGGCCATGGAAGAAGGATTGACAGTTGCACAAGTATTTGGAGAATTAAGCTCCCTGTTGTCTACGGGCAAGTCGGCTACAACATTGTCTTTATCCAATAAGGATTATCCCGTAATAGTAGTAGACGGAGAAAAAGATGAAATAGGGAAAGGGGATATAGAGAACCTAACCATTATAGCAAATAAAAATGGAGAAGAAAAAGAAATTAAAATAGGGGATATAGCTGATGTAAGGGAGGAAAAGGGCCTAACATCCATAAGGAGAAAATCCCAAGAAAGATATATTTCTGTAAATGGAACCATAGACAAGGATTACAACATCGGCTTAGTGTCTAGGGATTTTGAAAGGGAATTAAGAGACTATAGGTTGCCAGATGGGTATAGCCTAGAGGTATCAGGTGAGAACAAGATGATAAAAGATGCCATGAGGGATTTAGTATTGATGATTGCCCTTGCCATTGCCTTTATTTATCTAATCATGGTGGCAGAATTTCAGTCACTATTGTCTCCATTTATAGTGATGTTTACCATACCCTTGGCATTTACGGGAGGATTTATAGCCCTTTCCATTACAAAATACGACATATCCGTCATATCCATGTTAGGTTTTCTAGTACTGTCGGGGGTTGTCGTAAACAATGGAATAGTTTTTGTGGATTACACCAATCAGTTAAGGGAAAAAGGCATGGAACTAATGGAAGCCCTAGTATTGACTGGAAAGACGAGGATGAGGCCAATACTTATGACTGCCTTGACTACTATTTTAGGTTTATCGACCTTGTCCATGGGAGTCGGCGTCGGTGCAGAAATGATTCAGCCCTTAGCCATTACGGCGATTGGTGGACTTACCTATGCAACAATATTGACCTTAGTTGTGGTGCCCATAATGTACAGCGTATTCCATAAGAAAAAAATAAGGAAGCATTCCTTAGAGGAGGAGAATTAAATGGCAGAGATAAAATACTCCGAAAAGGAAATATCCATATTCAACGGATTGATAAATCTGATGAAAGAGGGAATAAATCCATATGCAATAAAGGTTTCTGACATCGCAAAGGCAGCTGACATAGGTAAGGGGACCATATACGATTATTTTGATTCCAAAGAAGAGGTTATATCCAAGGCCATTGTATATAGCATAGGGGAAGAAATTAGGCTGATTACTGAAAAAGTAAGGGATAAGGATAAATTTAAGGATAGGTACTATGCAATACTTGAAATCATAGGGGAAAGCCATAAAAAGAAATTGTCAACCTTAGGTATGCTGTTGTCTTCAGGGGGTATAGATAAGTTTTACGAATCCCTAAAGGACAAGGAATGTGCCATATCGGATTTTATAGATTTAATAAATGGGGAAATAGTCCAGCTTTTAAACCTGGGAATACAAGAAAAGAAAATAGAATCTAAGGAGACTATGGAGTACAAGATAATGGCAGTAATAGGCAGTATGCACTCCTTCTCCTATTACTATAATAATAAATCCCTGCATAAAAAATTGACTACAGAGGATGCTAAGGACATGGCCTATAAGATTTTATTGAAGTCACTAAGTTAGAAATACTATGTAGATTAAAAGGAGAAAAACATGGAATACAAAATAATCGCAGAAGACGACAAATTGATATTAAAGGATATAAAAAGCTTTGAGCCTAAGCATATATTTGAATGTGGTCAGGCCTTTAGGTGGACTGCAGAGGAAAATACATCCTATACTACCATAGCCTATGGGAAAGTATTAAATGTCAAAAAAGAAGGTCCAGACCTTATTTTAAAGGGTAGCAACCTATACGACTTTGACCTTATATGGAAGGATTACTTCGACCTAAATAGAGATTATGAAGAGATAAAAAACCGATTGTCAAGGGACCCCATATTAAGGGAAGCAATGGAATTTGGTCATGGTATCAGGATATTAAATCAAGAGCCCTTTGAGACCACCATATCATTTATCATATCTGCCAACAATCAAATACCTAGGATTAAAAAATCCATTGAGCTCATATCCAAGTACTATGGGGAGAAAATAGAAGGAAGTGAGTTCTATAGTTTCCCCAGCCCTATGGCCCTATCAAAGGCAGATCCAAAGGATTTAAAGGAATTGACAAAGGTGGGATTTAGAGCAGAGCGAATAGTGGAGACTTCAAAGATTATTGCCCGGGGTGAATTGGACTTGGACAGTATATTTGGGCTAAGAAAAGACCAAGGAAAGGAAGCCCTGATGACATTGCCAGGTGTGGGGCCAAAGGTGTCCGACTGTATACTTCTCTTTGCCTACGGAAAAGGGGATGCATTTCCCGTAGACGTATGGGTCAAAAGGGTAATGGAACACTTTTATCTAAAAAAGGAGACAAATGTAAAGTTAATCGGATCCTATGGAGCGGAGATTTTTGGGGATCTTGCAGGATTTGCACAGCAGTATTTATTTTATTATGCTAGGGAGTTGGGAATAGGAAAGTAAATTTAAATAATTATGTGGAAATTTCCCCTAAAATGGTGTATCCTTAACAAAGAACAACCATAAGCAAAAGATTGAGGGGGATAATTATGCTAGGGACAATAGTAAATGTAGCAGCAGTTATAGGAGGATCCATAATAGGCATTTTGCTGAAGAAGGGAATTAAGGAAGAATATAAGAATACCGTAATGGATGGAATAGCTTTGGCAGTTTTAGTCATAGGAATCATGGGAAGTATAAAATCTGAGAATTTAATCTTAGTAATAGGAAGCATAGGTATAGGGAGCGTAGTAGGGGAAATCATAGGTATAGAGGATAAACTAGATAACCTTGGCAATTCCCTGCAAATGAAATTTGGAGGTAAAGACAGCAACTTTTCCAAGGGGTTTGTCACGGCATCTTTAGTATTTTGCGTTGGAGCCATGGCCATAGTAGGGGCGTTGGAGTCGGGTATACAGGGGAATCATGAAACTTTGTTTGCCAAATCTGTTATAGACGGATTTACTTCTATTATATTTGCGTCCACCTTGGGTATTGGAGTTGCCTTCTCATCCATAGTCATACTAATCTATCAGGGAGGCATAGCATTGTTGGCGAATTTCGTAAAAGATTTCTTGACTCCAGAGGTAATAAATGAAATGTCTGCCATAGGAAGTATTTTAATCATGGCTATCGGAATAAATATATTGGGATTGAAGAAAATAAGGGTGGGAAACATGCTTCCAGCAATCTTTATTCCCATTTTATACTACGCATTGGTAAATATAAGTAATATAATAAGATAAAGAGAGAAAAATAAAGAAACATAAAGATAAATGGATAATAAGGTATTATTTAGTAAATAATACCTTATTATGGTGAAATTTGAAACTTGATTACATACTTTGATTTAAGTAACATATATTATGTACACATTAGCACTCACTAGCAATGAGTGCTAATAAAATAAAGAAATAAAATTTTATTAACATAAGGAGGTAGTAAAATGAATTTAAAACCTTTGGGAGATAGGATTATAATCAAAAAGGTTGAAGCCGAAGAAAAGACAAAGGGTGGTATAGTACTGCCAAATTCAGCAAAGGAGCAGCCACAAATAGCTGAAATACTTGCTGTTGGCCCTGATATTGCCGAGGACGAAAAGAAGAAAGAACAAATAAAAGTTGGCGACAAGGTGCTGTTTTCAAAGTATTCAGGTACTGAGATTAAGGTAGACGGAGAAGAATTGACCATAATAAAACTAATGGATATATTGGCAGTTGTAGAGTAAATTTTAAAAAGGAGTGTGTGAATAGATGGCAAAGGAAATTAAATTTGGCGAAGACGCACGTCGAGCCATGGAAAGAGGAATAAATCAATTAGCTGATACAGTTAAGGTAACATTGGGACCAAAGGGCAGAAACGTCGTATTGGACAAGAAGTTTGGTGCCCCACTTATTACAAATGACGGAGTCACCATAGCCCGTGAAATCGAATTAGAAGACAAATATGAGAATATGGGCGCACAATTGGTTAAAGAAGTAGCTACAAAAACTCAAGACGTTGCAGGAGATGGGACTACAACAGCTACACTACTGGCACAGGCAATTATAAGGGAAGGACTAAAAAACGTAGCTGCAGGTGCGAATCCTATGATTCTACAAAGAGGTATACAATTAGCCGTAGATTCATCTGTAGATGAAATAAAGAGATTCTCTAAGATGGTAGAATCAAAAGACTCAATTGCACAAGTTGCCTCCATTTCAGCGGGAGATGAAGAAATAGGAAAATTGATAGCTGACGCCATGGAAAAGGTAGGAAATGACGGAGTAATAACAGTTGAAGAATCAAAATCCATGGGTACAACCCTTGACGTCGTAGAAGGTATGCAATTTGACAGAGGTTATGTATCTGCATATATGGTAACGGATACAGAAAAGATGATTGCAGAATACGAAGAGCCATATATATTGATAACAGACAAAAAAATATCCAATATTCAAGATATATTGCCAATACTTGAGGAAATAGTACAAATGGGCAAACCACTAGTAATCATAGCTGAAGACATTGAAGGAGAGGCTATGGCTACACTGGTAGTCAATAAATTAAGGGGTACATTTAACTGTGTGGCAGTAAAAGCCCCTGGTTTTGGCGACAGAAGAAAAGAAATGCTACAAGACATAGCCATATTAACCGGCGGTACTGTTATATCTGAGGAATTGGGATACGATATTAAAGAAACTACCATAGAAATGCTAGGTAAAGCGGCAAAGGTAAAGGTAGATAAAGAAAATACCGTAATAGTAGACGGTGCAGGTGAGCAAGAAGAGATACAAAATAGAGTAAAACAAATAAGGGCTCAGCTTGAAGAAACAGATTCAGAATTTGATGCAGAAAAATTACAAGAGAGACTTGCAAAATTATCTGGCGGTGTGGCTGTTATTCAGGTAGGTGCTGCAACAGAAACCGAATTAAAAGAAAGAAAGCTTAGAATAGAAGACGCTTTGGCTGCCACCCGAGCAGCAGTAGAAGAAGGAATTGTACCTGGTGGCGGAACAGTATTAGTGGATTCCATCCCAGCAGTTGCTAGACTCCTAGAAGAAACCCATGGAGACGAGAGAACTGGCGTGAATATAATAGTCAGGGCACTTGAAGAACCAGTTAGACAAATAGCAGCAAATGCTGGACTTGAAGGTTCTGTAATCGTTGAGAAAGTAAGAGCAGAAGATGATGGAATGGGATTTGACGCATTAAACGAACTATATGTAAATATGATAGAAACAGGTATAGTCGACCCAACAAAGGTAACTAGATCTGCCCTTCAAAATGCAGCATCTGTGGCAGCTATGGTATTGACTACTGAGGGAGCCGTAGTAGATGTAGAAACAGAAGACCCAATGGCAGCCATGGGCGGAATGGGTGGCATGGGCGGAATGGGCGGAATGATGTAGCAAACATAGTTTGCTAACACCTTGCTAACATTGGAGGTTTCTCATTAGATTTGAAAACTTTTGAGAAGCCTCTTTTTTATTTACTTGGAGATATTTCCACTGTCGAAATATTTAGAATTGTGAAAAAAATATTCTTCTTGAAAAATTGACAAAAAGGATGTAATATTAATAAAAGAATACATTTTATCTATAATAAGTGGAGGTGCATTTTCATAAACAAGCATAAAATCTATATATTACTTACCCATAGTGGTTCCTGGTTGGCTAGATTTATCAACATTTATACGAAAGAGCCCTATACTCATGTATCCATAGCTTTTGACGAGGAGTTAAAGGAATTATATAGTTTTGGAAGGCTTAGGCCAGAGAACCCAATCTACGGAGGTTTTGTAAAAGAAGATATAGTGAATGGAACATATGCTAGGTTTCCAAACACCCTTTGCGCCTTGTATTCATTGGAAATAGATCAGAGGCAATACGAACAATTACTTTTAGAATTGGAAAAGTTTAAGAGGGATGGAGAAAAGTACGGCTATAATTTCATTGGACTCTTTGGAGTCATGGTAAATTATCCTGTCGAAAGGAAATATAATTACTTCTGTTCCCAGTTTGTATCATCTTTATTGGCCAATAGCGGCATTGAATTAATTAACAAGCAGGCGGCCCTCACATCCCCTAGGGACTTTAGGGAATGTAGAAAACTCAACCTTATATACGAAGGAGAATTGCAGGATTATAGCTTGAAGCAATCATTTAACTTTTAATAATGGAAAGACATGTAAAACTGTTGACAAGTATTGTCAACAGTTTTACTTTAACTATATCTTGACTTTAAACAGCCAGAGGAGTAATATATTAAGAGTGAGATACTTTGAGTTTCGAAGTATAATACTGGCCAAATTAAAAGGCCAAATTGAAAAGGAGGAGATTTTTGTGTTTAAAAGGGTGTTATTAGTTGCACTAACCCTAATGATGGTATTGAGCCTTGCAGCATGTAATCAAGGTTCCGACTTACCAGCAGACGGTGGAGATGAAGGTAAGATTCATATAGGTATCGTTACTGGTACAGTATCACAAGGGGAAGACGAACTACGTGGTGCTGAGGCAATGATTGCAAAGTATGGAGATGCTGATGAGGGCGGCATGATCAAACACGTTACTTATCCAGACAACTTCATGCAAGAACAAGAGACTACAATTGCACAAATTGTAGGACTTTCTGATGACCCAAATATGAAGGTTATCGTAGTAAATCAAGCAGTACCTGGAACATCAGCAGCTTTCAAGCAAATTCGCGAAAGACGTCCTGATATTATCCTATTAGCTAATTCATCACAAGAAGATGTTGCTATGATAGAGGCTGCAGCTGACTTGGTTATAGATCCAGACAATATCAACAGGGGATACCTTATGATATTAGCAGCAAAGAAAATGGGCGCAGAAACCTTCGTTCACGTATCATTCCCAAGACATATGAGTATAGAACTATTGTCTGAAAGAAGAAATATCATGGAGGAAGCTTGTAAGGACTTAGGTCTTGAATTTGCAGACGAGACAGCACCAGACCCAATGAGTGACGTTGGAATACCAGGAGCACAACAATTCATACTAGAACAAATGCCAGCATGGGTAGAAAAATACGGCGAGAATACTGTATTTTTCCCAACAAATGACGCTCATACTGAACCATTACTAAAGATGGCAGCAGAACTAGGCGCTATGTTCGTAGAGCCTGACCTACCTTCACCAATAATGGGCTATCCAGGAGCATTCGGCATAGATTTAAAGGAAGAAGCTGGAGATTGGCCAGCAATCCTTAAGAAAGTCGAAGCTGCTGTAATAGAAGCAGGCGGCGAAGGCAGAATGGGTACATGGGCCTATTCATTTGGATATACTGGAACTCAAGCTTTAGTTGAATATGGTAAGCAAGTGGTGGAAGGTACAATGGAAGCAGGAAACCTAGACGATGTCCTAGAGGCATTCATCATGTACACACCTGGTGCAGAGTGGAACGGTTCATGGTTCTACAACAAGGTAACAGGTGAAGAAGCCAAGAACCACGTCATGATTTACCAAGACACTTATGTATTTGGCGAAGGCTATATAGGCAATACAGACGAAGTAGTGCCAGATAAATACAAAGATTTATAGAATAAAATTTTGGGACGGTCTTTTAGACCGTTCCAAATGTATTATAGATAAGAGGTGAAATGATGTCCCAAGAAAACGCATTACTTCAAGTATCGAGGGTTGGGAAAAAATACAATGAAAACGTCGTACTAAAAGATATTAGCTTTACGTTGGAAAAAGGAAAGATACTTGGATTAGTTGGAGAAAACGGTGCTGGTAAATCCACGCTGATGAACATCTTATTTGGAATGAATGTAATCGTAGAAACTGGCGGCTATGAAGGAGAAATTTATTTTGAAGGTAAAAAAATAGATTTTAAGAATCCTGTAGATGCATTAAATGCTGGCATAGGAATGGTACATCAGGAGTTTTCCCTTATTCCAGGGTTTACTGTGGCAGAAAATGTACTATTAAATATGGAAAAGACTAAGAGCAGCATCATATCCAGGACCTTCGGCAAGAAATACGAAACAGTAGATATGCCCGTTATCAGGGAAGAAGCACAAAAAGCCATAGATCTACTGGGTATTTCTCTGGATATTGATACCTTAGTGTCTGAGATACCAGTGGGCTATAAGCAATTCATAGAAATTGCCCGTGAAATCAAAAGAGATCAAGTGAAGATGATAATATTAGACGAGCCTACGGCAGTGCTTACTGAGACTGAGGCAGATATATTGCTAGAATCTATGAAAAGGCTATCGGATATGGGAGTATCTATTATATTTATTTCCCATAGACTTAGGGAAATAACTACAGCCTGTGATACTATAGTAGTCCTAAGGGATGGAAATGTAGTAGTTGAAAGGCCAGTAGAAGGCGTAGATATTCGCCAAATAGCCAAATGGATGGTAGGCAGAGATATAGATACAAAATCTGAGGAAAGCAAAAACGTCTCCATAGTAGATGAAAACGACATTATATTTGAGACGAAAAACCTATGGGTAGACATGCCCGGTGAGCAAATAAAAAATGTGTCACTAAAGGTACGTAAGGGCGAGATTTTAGGCATCGGCGGCTTAGCAGGCCAAGGGAAATTAGGATTTCCCAATGGTATAATGGGGCTTTTTGATGCAGGCGGAGAAATATTTTTTGAAGGCAAACCACTGCCACTAAACAATACCCTTGAAGCATTGAAACGAGGAATTTCCTTTGTTTCGGAAGATAGAAGGGGTGTAGGCCTTTTACTAGATGAACCTATAGATTGGAATATTGCGTTTAATGCAATGCAAGTTCAAGATAAATTTATAAAGAAGTATTTAGGTGGACTATTTAGCTTGAGGGACGACAGATCCATGAGAAATGTCGCCAATGAATATATAGAACAGTTGGAAATCAAATGTACCAGTGAAAAACAATTGGCACGAAACCTCTCAGGAGGAAATCAACAGAAAGTATGCCTGGCCAAAGCATTTGCCACGGATCCAAAATTATTATTTGTTTCTGAGCCTACGCGAGGAATTGATGTCGGAGCCAAGGAATTGGTATTAAATGCCCTAAGAAAATATAACGAAGAAAACAACACTACCATAGTCATAGTATCGTCTGAATTGGAGGAATTAAGGTCCATAAGCGATCGTATAGCTATTATCTGTGAAGGTGAAATTTTTGGTATTGTACCTCCAGAAACCGATGTAACAGAATTCGGACTTTTAATGTCTGGAGAATACAAGATTAATGAAGAGGGTGAGAAAATATGGCTCAGATAAATAAATTTATACGGGATTTTGGATGGGCAAGAATAATAATAGGACTCTTTTTATTAGGATTATTCATCGCAGCTCCAGTATTTGGAGTTAGAGTAGATGCATCTATAAATGACGTTATAGTACGTTTTGGTATGAATGCAATAATGGTTTTATCCATGGTACCTATGATTCAATCGGGAGCAGGTCTAAATTTTGGAATACCCGTTGGACTAATTGCAGGAATGTTAGGAGCAGTAATAAGTTTAGAGTTTCACTTAACAGGCCTTCCCGGCATAGCAGTGGCCATGATAATAGGTCTATTTTTTGCTGCAATTTTTGGATTTTTCTATGGACTTCTATTGAATAAGGTAAAGGGAGACGAGATGATTATCGCTACTTACGTGGGATTCTCCTTTGTGTTTTTTATGAATATTATGTGGACCATATTGCCCTTTAGCAATCCTGCTTCTGTACAGGGCTTTAAGGGAGAGGGTCTAAGGGTTACCATAAGCGTTAAGGACTATTGGTACCATGTCCTCAACGACTTAGCTAAAATTCCAGTTACCGAGAGATTTGCAGTTCCCATGGGAATGATTTTACTGTTTGCAATAGTGGCACTATTCGTTTGGCTATTTTTCAAGACAAAGACAGGTACAGCCATTACAGCAGTAGGATCCAATCCAGACTATGCAAGGGCTTCTGGTATCAGCATTGACAAGATGCGTATTATATCCGTTATGCTATCTACTATGATTGCATCTATAGGAATGATAGTATATGAACAAAGCTTTGGTTTTATACAGATGTACAATTCGCCATTGGCGTTTTCATTTCCTTCAGTGGCTGCCATATTACTTGGTGGAGCTACTGTAAATAAGGCCACGATACCAAATGTAATCATTGGGACTCTCCTGTTCCAGGGTATACTTACCATGACACCATCTGTTATCAATAATGCCATCGACATTGATGTATCAGAGGTAATCAGGATAATAGTCACAAATGGTCTTATTGTATACGCCTTAACTAGGGGAAAGGGGGGTAAATAATGTTTAAAGACAAAAGAAAACTAGGAAAGATATTAACCAGTAGTGCAGTACCCCTGCTATTTCTCGTAATTAGTGGAATAGCAATACCCCTCTCAAGGTTTACAGGGACCTATTTAGTAGACCAGATAATAACTAGATTGGTAAGGAACTCCTTCTTAGTATTATCCCTATTGCTTCCGATAATGGCGGGAATGGGTATAAACTTTGGTATGATATTAGGTGCAATGGCAGGTCAAATTGGACTGATATTTATTACAGACTGGGGAGTAAGTGGTGCTTTGGGTCTGATATTAGCAGCATTGTTGTCGACTCCCATAGCCATAGTATTAGGATACTTCGGCGGTAAAGTGTTAAATAGGGCCAAGGGTAGAGAAATGATAACTTCCATGATGTTGGGTTTATTCATCTCTGGAGTATATCAGTTTTTCCTACTATATCTTTGCGGTGCTATAATACCATTTAAGAGCAAAGGACTTATTCTGTCCAGAGGATTTGGAGTCCGTAATGCCATAGATTTAGGTGTGGCAAAGGGATTTGACAAATTGCTCCTATTAAAGATTAATGGAGTGAATATTCCCTTGGGTACCTTTGCGATTATAGGGATAATAGTTCTATTTACCGTATGGTTTAAGAGGACAAAACTGGGTCAAGATATGAGGGCTGTAGGCCAAGATATGGTAGTGGCCAACTCAGCAGGTATAGACGTGGAAAGAGTACGTATTCAATCCATTATAGTATCCACTGTATTGGCAGCCTATGGACAAATAATATATTTGCAAAATATTGGTACCTTAAACACATATAATGGTGCAGATCAAGCTGCCCTATTTGCAGCAGCTTCTCTATTGGTAGGTGGTGCTTCTGTAGTAAAGGCCACAATTCCAAATGCACTATTTGGTACGGCATTGTTCCACTTAATGTTCCTAGTCATGCCAGTGGCAGGTAAATACCTGACAGGTCAGGCTATGATAGGAGAATATTTTAGGATGTTCTTCTCCTATGGAGTAGTTACATTGGCACTAATTCTTCACTCTTGGAAACGTCAAAAAGATAAGGAATTAGATAGAATAGGCCTAAGGGTTGACAATCAACAACTGAAAACAAAGTGATTTTATAAGGATGGGATTTCCCATCCTTTTTTAAATACTAATTGACCAAAGACAAAGTTACATAGATAATTTAAATAAGGAAAAGATAGAAATGAGGGATTGGATGTACCGAATAGAAGATTTGAGATTGAGGTATTCGCCAAATAGGGAAGACACCATAAGGGATATAAGCAGTATTATTTAATTGGGTTAATTTACAGGATAATCCTTAATATAATATCTTATATGCTGTTTTTGAGAAGGACAAATATTTAAAGATGGGTTAAATCTCCTTGTATTTTTGGGAGATTTAATTTACAATATAGTATTAATACCTAAAATACAAATAAAATTAATGAAGGAGGAATTTGCTTTGGAATTTGTGGGAGAAGGTTTAACATTTGATGATGTACTTTTGCTGCCTGGAAAATCAGAGATACTGCCAAAGGACACCAATGTAAGTACTTATTTGACAAAGGCTATAAAATTAAATATACCTATAATGAGTGCAGGAATGGATACAGTGACAGAGTCTAAAATGGCTATTGCAATGGCTAGGGAAGGTGGCATTGGAATTATACACAAAAATATGTCCATCGAAAGACAGGCTCTGGAAGTAGATAAAGTAAAGAGATCAGAACACGGGGTAATCACTGATCCATTTTTTTTATCTCCAGAACATATAGTATCCGATGCATTGGAATTAATGGAGAGATACCATATTTCAGGTGTCCCCATAACAGATGAAGATGGAAGACTAGTGGGGATAATAACAAATAGAGATATTAGATTTGAAAGGGAAATAACAAAGAAAATTTACGATGTAATGACCAAAGACAATTTGGTAACGGCTAAAATCGACATATCCATGGATGACGCCCTAGAAATAATGAAGCAGTATAAGATTGAAAAACTTCCCCTAGTCGATGAAGAGTATAAGTTGGCAGGGCTCATAACCATAAAGGACATAGAAAAGTCAATTCAATATCCAAACTCTGCAAAGGATAGCACAGGTAGATTGCTAGCTGGTGCAGCAGTGGGAGTTACCTCAGATATGATGGAGAGGGTAGATGCCCTGGTAAAGTCTAAGGTGGACGTAATAGTAGTAGACACAGCCCATGGACATTCAAAGGGAGTCATAGATGCCATAGGTAAGGTAAAGAGAGAATACCCAGATTTACAAGTAGTAGCAGGAAATGTGGCCACAGCAGAGGCTACATTGGACTTAATCAATGCAGGAGCAGATGCTATTAAGGTAGGCATAGGGCCAGGCTCCATATGTACTACGAGGGTAGTTACGGGAATAGGGGTACCTCAAATAACAGCAGTCATGAACTGTGCAAAGGCAGCCAGGGACTATGATATACCAGTAATTGCAGATGGAGGAATAAAGTATTCAGGAGATGTGACAAAGGCCATAGCTGCAGGAGCAAGTGTCATAATGGCAGGTTCCCTATTTGCAGGAACAGACGAAAGCCCAGGGGAAGAAGTGCTTTACGAGGGCAGAAGATACAAGGAATACAGAGGAATGGGCTCCCAAGGGGCTATGGACGCTGGCAGCAAAGACAGATACTTACAAGAAGATGTGAAAAAGTATGTACCAGAGGGAGTAGAAGGAAGAGTCCACTACAGAGGACCCCTGGGAGATGTAATATATCAGCTAGTGGGAGGATTAAAATCGGGAATGGGATATGTGGGATCAAAAGATTTGGAGGAGCTGCAAGATAAAGCTAAATTTATAAAGATAACCTCTGCATCTTTAATAGAGAACCATCCCCACGATATCCATATAACAAAGGAATCGCCAAACTATAGCAGAAGGTAGGGATAAAATGCAAAGTTTTATAGATAAGCAAATAGAAGAAGTAAAATCCAAAATTGGAGATAAAAAAGCCCTATGTGCCTTGTCAGGTGGAGTTGACTCATCTGTGGCAGCAGTACTTGTCCATAGGGCCATAGGAGATAATTTAGTATGCGTTTTTGTAGACCATGGGCTACTTCGAAAAAATGAAAGAGTAGAAGTAGAGAGGGTATTCAGGGATGAATTTCACATGAATTTAATAGTAGTAGACGCTGAAGACAGATTTTTAGGGAAGCTGAAAGGAGTAAGAGATCCTGAGAAGAAGCGAAAGGTAATCGGGGAGGAATTTATTAGGGTATTTGAGGAAGAACAATCAAAACTTACGGATATCGACTTCCTCATACAAGGCACCATAAAATCCGATGTAATAGAGTCTGGAACCAAGGGCAAAGTAGCAGTAAAATCCCATCACAATGTGGGGGGGCTGCCAGAAGACGTGAACTTTGAACTCTTGGAGCCCTTAAGGGAACTATATAAGGACCAGGTAAGGGAAGTAGGCAGGCTACTGGGGATAAGCGAAGATATAGTAGGTAGACAGCCTTTCCCAGGGCCAGGCTTAGGAGTTAGATGTCTAGGAGAGCTAACTAAGGAGAAGTTGGACATCTTAAGGGAAGCAGACCATATATATAGGGACGAGATAAAAAAAGCAGGATTAAAGATATGGCAATACTTTGCAGTACTACCAAATATTCAATCCGTGGGAGTAGTGGATGGGAAAAGGACATATTGTCATACCATAGCCCTTAGGGCTGTGAATTCGGTAGATGGCATGGCAGCAGATTGGGTTAAAATTCCCCTGGAAATACTAGAGACAATCTCCACGAGGATAACAGATGAAATACCAGAAGTAAATAGGGTAGTATACGATATAACGGGAAAACCACCAGCAACAATTGAGTGGGAGTAGTACCCAGAGGTTTCAAGCTGAAAGCGCAGAAAGCTATGTAGGTACTACCCCTGTCAGGGTTGGCGAGGCTTGTAGCGACTGTAAGGAGCTAGAAGTCCGCAACCTACGGCTGGAGTAAGGCGGATAAAATCATCAACTGGAACGAAATTGGGTAAAAAAGTTTTTTAGAATAATAGAATAAATAATGCCAAGTGGATTACAAATAGAAACACCATAGAAATCTTATTAAAAGAATCTATGGTGTTTTTGTATGTATATTTATTTCTTAATCTAAACAGATTTCTAAAGGCATCGAATTCGACACGGTTAAAACTTGGGTTATGAATTTGCTCATGAAACACTTTAACCCTATCGAATTCGATGGGGTTAAAATTGGATTATATGCTTAGTATTGAATTATTTTTAAACTAGTCGATTTCGACCAGTTTAAAATGAGGTTATATGTTTATAGTTTAATAATTATTTTTCCAGTCTAGACTTCTTAGGATATGAGAGCTTCCAATCCTCAAATTCCTCATCTGTTATTTCTCCGTTATAGTGCTTTTTTCTCATTTCATCCCATTCAGTTAGAAAATCATTTAAATTCATATCATGAGAAAGTAGCCCTATTGTGGAATCTTCTACTAGGGGTCTGATTTTTAAATCCTCTTCATAATCAAAAAGAATTTGCATAAATTCAAAATTAGAAATAGGAGTATGGTCAATTAAGGCAGATACATCACAGTCTAAGACCTGGGCTATTTTTATTAATTGATCCTTATTAGGCGAACGATAACCCAATTCATAATTCCTTATAGCAGAATCTGTAAGTCCTGATTTTATTGCTAATTCCTTCTGTGTCAATTCTCTAAGTAATCTTAACTTTTTTAGCTTTTCACCTGAAATCATTTTAAACTCCTCTTGGTAGTATTTTAATTTATTTTATCACAAGATATCATTTATAGCAACAGAAGTGAACGATTATAAATTTAATGAAATCTCTTGTTATAGGAAAGATAAATAGAAATAATTTAAAACTAGTCTTGACAACACGAAACTGTGCTGATATTATATAATTAAATAGCACGAAATTGTGCTATTTAATTATAAGGAAACCAAATTGATGCTCGTCATTTATTCATTGATGAGAAGCTTATAAATAAAAACACAAGGGGGAAGAAAAAAATGAATAAGATTTTTATGAACGCAAAAGAAGTTCAGGATTTTTTAGAAGTTAGCAGAACTACAGCCTATCAAATAATAAATGAAATGAATGGAGAACTAGTTGAACTAGGCTATAGGGTTCAAAGAGGCAAAATTAATAGACAATATTTCTTGGACAAGTATTGTTACCAAGTAAGAAAGGAGGCCTAGTAGTGGGAGCTTATAGGGATGAAAGTGGAAATGGCACCTGGTTTACCAAATTCACCTACACCAATTGGAGAGGTGAAAAGATTAATAGGAAGAAAAGAGGATTTAAGACAAAAAAAGAAGCTCTGAAATGGGAAGAAGATTTTTTAAGAGAGCAAGCTGGAAATCTTGATATGACATTTACTGAATTTTTTCAAGTATATGGAAAGGATATGCGACCAAGATTAAGAGAAAACACCTGGAGAACTAAAGAACAAATAATAAGGACGAAGGTTATTCCCTATATAGGAGATCTTCAAGTTAATGAAATTACTAAAATGACAATAGTTAAATGGCAAAATATATTAATGAAAGAGGAAGATGATAAAGGCAAAAAATATTCCCAGACCTACTTAAGAACAATACATGCTCAATTAAGTAGTGTCCTAAATCATGCTTGTAAATATTATAATCTAAAATCTAATGTAGCAAGGGATGTTGGATCTATTGGAGAAAAGGAAGCTTCTGAGATGAAGTTCTGGACTGAAAAAGAGTATGACAAATTTATAGAGGAAATTAAAGACAAACCTTTATCCTTCCATGCTTTTCAAATTTTGTATTGGTGTGGACTAAGAACAGGAGAATTACTAGCTTTAACCAAGGAGAAATTTGATTTTACTAACAATACTATTAGAGTAAACCAATCTCTACAAAGAATAGATGGAGAAAACATTATTACAGAGCCTAAGACTAAAAAAAGCATCAGAACAGTTGTTATGCCAGACTTTTTGGCAGAAGAAATAGAAAAATATATGGCTGGAATATACAAGCTAAAGGATAATCAGTTATTATTTCCAATTACCAAGTCCTACCTGCACCATGAAATGACTAGGGGAAGCAAAAAAGCTGGAGTTAAGAGAATTAGAGTTCATGATCTAAGACATTCCCATGTATCTCTATTAATTGAATTAGGCTATTCAGCCATAGCTATAGCAGATAGATTAGGTCATGAATCCATCGATATAACTTATAGGTATGCTCATTTATTCCCAAGCAAACAAAATGAGATGGCTAACTCCCTATCCACTATAAGAAAAAGCAACTTAGATGGTGAATGGGAAAAATTATTGGAGGATGAAGATGAGTAAGGAAATAAAAAAACAAGTTAAAAGAAAGAGAAATAAGATAACTTCTTTTAGGGCAACAGAAAAAGAAGCTGGCCTATTAGATAAGAAAGTAGAGATAAGTGGACTCTCCAAGCAAGACTATATAATCAGTTCATTAACTGCCCCTACTGTGTCTATTAAGGCTGATTATAGACTTGAAGATAAATTTGCTCTAGAAATATTTAGACTAGCAAAAGTTGTAAAGAAATATGGAAGATTAGAAGAGGAAGATCAAGAGATTTTAAGGTTTTTAATAGAGATTTACTATGAAATCAAAAAAGAAAAAAACCTTTAGCACAAAGGCCAAAGGCACACCCCATTTGGAATGTTTCTACCAAATTCATTTTACCATATGGGGTCTGTTTTGGACAGCATGAGGAGGTAAAAAGAATGGAAAAATATAAATATCTACCAAAAGAAATGAAAAAAATGAAAAGATTTGTAGGTTGGAGAAAGGAAGAATTAAATGGCAAAGTAGCCAAGCTTCCCTTTTCCTTAATTGATGGAAAAGCTAATGATTGGAATCATCCAGAACGGTGGATAGATTTCAATGAAGCTAAGACTAAGAATAGACCTCTAGGCTTTGTTCTAGTGGAGGAAGATAGGAATATCTGTATAGACCTAGACCATGCGATTCAAGGTGGAAAGCTAACTCCTATGGCAAAAGAAATTATAGAGAGTTTTACAGGAACTTATATGGAATTATCTCAATCAGGCAAGGGAATCCATATTTTTGTCCAAGGGACTATTCCAGATAATCTTAACTTATCAAGTAGAGGAATTGAGATATACAAGAAAAATAGATATATAGCTCTTACAGGAAATATAGGAGATGGATCCTTCTTTCCTAGAAGTAATAAACTTTTAGAAAAAGAAGATGAATTAAAGCAGCTTTATAAGAAATGGACACAGGAGAAAACATCTACCTTAAAGCAAATTAGAGAGTATAAGTATGAGCCTTTAAACAAGTTTTCTAGACTTGATGACTTAAGCCTAGATGAAATACTAACCACCATGGAAAGAACCAATAGCAAGGCAAGTATGCTTATCTCAGGAGCTAGCCTAACAGGTGACCATAGCAGGGATGACTTTACCTTTCTAGTCTTAGCTAGAAACTATACAGGTGGAGACCACAAGTTAATGAAAGACCTATTTTTAATGACCCCTTTAAACCGTCTAGGAAGCGGTCAAAAGAGAAGCGATGATAGAAAGTATCTTGACTATTTAGAAAAGACAATAGATAAAGTCTTAGGCCTTGGAAATTTTGTAGCCTTTGACTGGAGCCGACATTTTGAATATAAGACAAGGAATTGGTCCTATGAAAGAGTTTAAACTAGTTATCCCTGAGATAGATCAGTCTTATTCTATAATTGATTTACAGAAAACAGTCAAAGGTGATGTAAAACAGATTACAGGAAATATTGTTACAGTACTTCTTAATCCAAAATATTGTAAGGCTAAGAAAATATATGAAGGACAAATCTTCTATGATAAATTTACCAATGAAATCAAATTTCAAGGCAAGATTATAGGGGAAAAAAGTATAAAACCAAACCAAATTAGACTATGGGATGACTCCCTAAATAACAGGTTAGGACTTGAAATAGAAAAGCATTTTGGACTTAATTACAATGCTAATAAAATGTGGGATGCAGTTCGCTTTGTTGCTAATCAATATGAAATAAGTCCACCAGAACAATATCTAAAAAATCTTACTTGGAAGGGAGATAGAAATGCAATAGCTAAACTCCTACCAACTTATCTAGGAGCTGAAGATACAGAACTTAATTCTTGGATTATGGAGCATATGATTTTAGGTTTGATTAAAAGAGTCTTTGAACCAGGATCCAAGTTTGATGAAATGATGGTCTTAGTAGGTGGACAAGGAATAGGAAAGTCTACTTTTGCTAGATATTTGGCTATAAGAGATGATTGGTTTTGTACCATTGAAAATATTCAAGGTAAGGATGCTGTTATGAACTTAATGGGAAAGACTGTAGTAGAAATTGAAGAATTTGTAGCCTTAAGAAATGCAAAATCAGCTAATGAAGCAAAATCATTTTTATCTAAATTAAGCGATAGAATAAGAATCCCCTATGAAAAATTTTCAACAGATGTTCCTAGGACTTGTATTTTAATTGGTACTTTAAATGAAAGAACCTTTTTAAATGACCATACTGGCGAGAGAAGGTATTTACCAGTAGAATGTCATAAGGAAAATAGAAGAAAGGCCATTTATATCGACAAGGATTTTCAAGGTGAACAATCAGAAAAAGAATATTTAGATTCAATCCAAGAAGATTTTAACCAGGCCCTTGCCTATGGATATAAACTCTACAAAGAGAAGAAACATTCCTGGACTATACCAAAAGAGCTATTAAAAGATTTTTACATGGAGCAAGAAAAATTTAAATACCTCAATCCAGATGTAGAAGATATCAGGTACTTCTTAGAAGAATATAAGCCAAGAAGTCAAGAACCTAATGTAACCTGCTTCAAGGAATTAGCCATGCAAGGCTATCAAATAAAATCAAAATCCTTCTCTGAAATAATGGACAACTACTTCCCGGAATGGAAGGCTATCAGATCATCAAAGACTAAAAGAATTTCCCCTAGTGGTATATCTATACCTGTAAAATTATATTATGAGAGAGAGGAAAAGATAGAAGATAATTTTATAGAAGTTGATAATGCTGATTTACCAATAGAATGGCAAGAACCAGAGCAAATAAAAATAGACACAGGAAAAGAATAAAATTGTAACTTTGTTTAAGACCTAACTTAGCGAATGAAATGAGCTTTAGTAGGTCTAATGCAACCTGTTTCCCAAGAACGATAGTGATTGGCTAGAAACAGTCTGTAACCATGTAACTTGTAACCAAGTTTTTAAAACCCTTAGAATTAGGCGGGTAGAAATGGAAGTCTAGTAATATCCAGGCTTGTAGGAATCAAAATAAGAATCAATGCCTTATTTGAGGACTTTTGAAATAGTAGGTTACAGTTACAAATCTCCTGTGCCTATTAAAACTTTAATAGCAAGCACAGTAAGTGTACGGACACTTACGAAAAAATTGATAAAGCGGACCTTAAGGTTCGCTTTCTTCAAATCAAATTTTCTACTTGTTCCTATCAGAATGATTTAGGGGTTCCCCCTAAGACCCTGTTTAAAATATAAAAGAAAAGGAGAAGAATATGGCCAATAGATACAGGAATGAAAGGATAGAAATTAAATTAACCAAGGAAGAAAAAGAAATTTTTAAGAAAAAACTTGAACTTAGTAAATCAAAATCAATGGGACATTTTATAAGGAAAAGTGTTCTTGAAGCTCCTATATTTGTAATAGATATGAATGAGTTTAGGAAGATGCAGACCCTTATTGGGAGGAATGCAAACAATCTTAATCAGATAGCTAAAAGAGTAAATACTACAGGAGTAATCTATAGAGAGGATATTGAGGATCTTAAAAAAGAAAATGATGATATATCAAGAGAAATGATAAAAATTCAGAATATCTTGTTGAGAAAATATATTTAAAACTACTTACAGGTGTAATAAGAAAGGAAGTCTGTTATAATTATAGTAATGATTGAATTTACAGAAGGAGACAGGGATATGCAAGATTTTGGACAGGTGGTTTTCAAGATTGATCAGGTCTTGGAAGAAAAAAAGATAAGTAAAAACAAATTAGAAAAGGATGCTAATTTACAGAGGACTCAGCTCAATTCATATTGCAACAATAAAGTTAAGAGATTAGATTTAGCTACAATAGCAAAAATTTGCTATGTATTAGATTGTGGAATAGAAGACATTATGGAATATAAAATAGGTAAGAAAATTTGAACACCCGGGAGGAATAGACTTGGACACAAAAACAATAAAAGACTTAGAAAAAAGATTATGGGATACAGCAGACGAACTTAGAGCAAATACAGGACTAAAAGCATCAGAATATTCAACGCCTATCTTAGGACTTATATTCTTAAAGTTTGCTGATAGCAAATACCATACATATGAAGAAGCGATAAATAAAGAATATGGAGAACTAAAAGGTGGAAGAAGAGAAAAACCTATGGAAGAAATAGCAATAGAAAAATGCGGGTTTTATCTTCCAGAAGAATCAAGATATGACTATTTATTAAATTTAAGCGAAGAAGAAGACATAGCAAAAAAGATTAAAGAAGCTATAGAAGGCATAGAAAAGTATTCCCCTGAACTAGTTGGGATCTTACCAAAAGACAGCTATCACAATCTAAGCAAAGAAGATAACAATAAAATATTAAATAGATTACTTAGAAACTTTAACGATATACCAACAGATATAGAAAACGATATCTTCGGAGAAATATATGAATACTTCTTAGGTAACTTTGCCCTAAAAGAAGGACAAGGTGGAGGAGAGTTCTTTACTCCTAGAACGGTGGTACAATATATGGTAGAGGTTCTAAAACCAAGAGAAGGAAAGATACTTGATCCAGCATGTGGTTCTGGAGGTATGTTTGTACAAGCTGCTCACTATGCTAAAAGACAGAAAGAAAAGCATGGAGAAAATCATTCCATAAACCTAAGGGCCTATGGAGTAGAGATAACAGGAGAAACAGCAAATCTAGCTAAAATGAACTTGTTTTTAAATAATATAAGAGGAGATATAATAGAAGCCAACTCTTACTATGCAGATCCTCATAACTGCTTTGGAAACTTTGACTATGTAATGGCAAACCCTCCATTTAATGTAGACAATGTGGAGCTTGATTTAGTAAAAGAGCAAAAAAGATTTAATCATTACGGAGTTCCACAAACCAAAGGTAAAAAGCCTACAGTTCCCAATGCAAATTATCTTTGGATAAATCAATTTGCAACTGCCTTAAATGAAAATGGAAGAGCAGCCCTTGTAATGGCTAACTCTGCATCAGATGCAGGGCATAGTGAAAAGGATATAAGAAAAGCCTTAATAGAAGATGGAGTAATATCCCAAATGGTTGCCCTTCCATCTAACATGTTTATAACAGTAACCCTTCCAGCTACCCTGTGGTTTTTTGATAAAGGAAAAGAGAAAAAAGATGAAATTCTTTT
>JALNZV010000067.1 GCA_023229175.1 Tissierellaceae bacterium
GCAACCTTATCTACACTACCTTTAGCTAATTTAACTCCAAATACTCAATATGATTTTTATGTAAAGACAGATTGCGGTACCGATATATCTCTACCTTCAATTTCATTTAGTTTTACTACCCCTTGTGTTGCAATTTCTGCATTCCCATGGAGTGAAGGATTTGAATCAACATGGGCTACTGCAAGTGGAATAAGCAATGATGCTATACCTACAACATGCTGGATAAATATCAATGGAGGAGCGAGTACTACATATAAATGGAGGAAGAGCACAACTTCTACAGTTCCTTCTTATGTAAGATCAGGTTCTGGAGCAGCTCAACTCTATGGAGCGAATAATTCTATGGGAGATTATTTAATAACTCCTGCTTTCACATTTACAGGCAATCAACAACTTGTATTTTGGGGTAAGGGTCGTTCCTCTACAACAACTTATCCTGAAAATATCTGGGTAAAGGCTTATGATGTTACCACAAACGGTGATATGAGTTCAATTGCTGATACTTCTTTATTTATTGATATTGCATTTATTAATGATACAAACCAATATACTTGGAATGAATATATATTTAATCTTACAAATCTTGTAGGAGATTATAGATTAGTATTTGCAAGAGTAAACGATGTTGGATACTATTATCAAATAGATGATATGGTAGTAGATAATATCCCCGCTTGTGCTAAACCAACAAGCTCAACATTAGCAAATCTAACAGCAACAAGTGTTGATATTTCATGGACACCTGGAAAGACAACCGATTTTGCATGGTGGTTATATTATAAGGAAAGTACAGCAACAGCTTATGATTCAGTATATGTTTCAGGACTTCCTAATTATAATTTAATCAATTTAAGTCCAAATACTACTTATAACTACTATATAGTAACAGATTGTGGAGTAGATATTTCTGAAGCAACATTACCTGCTTCTTTTACTACTCCATGCTTACCAATAACTACTATCCCGTATACAGAGAATTTCGATTCGTACGGGGGAACTGGAGCTGAATATTATCCTAATTGTTGGATGAAAATAACAACATATAGTGATTATCCATATTTAAATGGCACAAATTATAGCTCACCTGCATCATTGTATTTCTATGCAACATCGGGTAATTATAATATTGCAATACTTCCAGAAATAGATTCTTCAATAGCTATGGATTCACTTAAGATTTCTTTCTATTTAATAAATGGAAGTTCTACTTCAGTTGCTGAAGTTGGTATTATGGATGATGCTAATGACCCTACAAGTTTTACTCCTATAGCTACTCTTGCTTCGTCTTCAACAACTGTATGGGAACCATTTGAGGTATATCTCTCATCTTATACTGGAACAGGGAGATATATAGCATTCAAGTCAGAATATAATACTGCAACTAATTATTTCCGTATAGATGATTTAGTTGTTGATTATATCCCTGCTTGCGCCAGACCTACTAATATTGCATTTACAAATATTACAACTACAAGTGCAGATGTGTCTTGGACTCCTGGCAATTCTACCGATAATGCTTGGTGGATATATTATAAGGCTGCAGGTACAAGTAATTGGGATTCTGTTTATTCTGTAACAAATTCCTATTCATTTACTACTCTAAGTCCAATGACAACTTATGAAATTGAAATTAGGACTGATTGTGGTACTGAATTGTCAGAACCTTCATTTGTTAAGACATTTATGACCCCTTGTTCATTAATCACCTCATTACCATATACTGAAAGTTTCGATAATTATGGTACAGGAACAGATGTATTCCCACCTTGTTGGGGAAAAAAAACTACTTATTCTTATTATCCTTATGTAAATTCAACAAATAATTCTGCCCCTGGGTCATTATATTTCTACGCAACTTCAGGAAATTATAATATTGGAATATTACCAGGCTTAGACCCTTCAATAAATGTAAGTGATTTAAGTATATACTTTAAATTAAGAAAAACAACTGCTGATGGTAATATTACAGTAGGAGTTATGAGCGACACTGCAAATGTTAGTACATTTGATTCTATCGCTAACTTTTCCCCTTCTGCTACAAGCTCATGGGAAAATTTCTCAGTTGATTTTTCTTCTTATACAGGAACAGGTCAATACATAGCATTTAGATGTGATGGATATGGTGGATATAATAGAATGTATATAGATGATATTACACTAATGACTACTCCTTCTTGTGATATTCCTACAGGCTTAACAAGACTTGCATTTACTACAAATTCTATGACATTTGATTGGGATAGTATTGATGATGCAAACTGTCTCGGATGGTTAATTGATTACAAACCTTATGAAGATGAAAACTGGCAAACAGAATTTGCAGCGACTCATCCTCACACTCTTTCAAATCTCTCTCCAAATATTGTTTATAATATTAGATTAAGAGCTATATGTACAAGTGGAGATACAACCCATTCAAATGTTCTTAATTATGGAATGCCATGTAACCCAATAACAACCTTCCCATGGAATGAAGGCTTCGAAAAAGCTTGGTGGGTTGGAGATGGATTAGGTACTAGTACAGATTCAAGACCTTGGTGTTGGGTAAATATCAATGGAGGAACAAGTACAACACATCTATGGCGTAAAACTACTACTTCTTCTTATGTTAGAACAGGAACAGGTGCTTTACAAATGTATTCAGTAAATACAACTGATCCTTTAAGTGATTGGATAATCACTCCAGTTATGACACTAACAGGAAG
>JALNZV010000011.1 GCA_023229175.1 Tissierellaceae bacterium
TCTAAGTCTCAAGGAGCGTTCGATGTCACTCTATCTAATAAAACTATTATACACAATAAAGTGTATAGATTTGTTAAAAAAGGATTATGCGTTATCCTTAATTAACGTAAATACATTATATAAGGAGCATTTTATGTCAGATTGTAATACTTGTCCTTCTAAAAATAGTTGTTCTGTATCTCCAGATACATGTACAATACAATTAAATCCACATAACAATATAAAGAAAGTTATCGGGGTAATAAGTGGAAAAGGTGGAGTTGGGAAATCTACCGTGTCCGTCTTAATCGCGAAAGAATTGAGAAAAATGGGACACAAGGTTGGCATAATGGACTCAGACATTACTGGGCCAAGTATCCCTAGATTATTGGGTATAAAGGACGCTCAAGTGGTGTCTAGGGACAATATTATCCATCCAGCAGAAACGGAAGACGGGATTAAGGTTATATCATTTAACTTGTTGATGGAAGACGAAAATCAGCCAGTGATTTGGAGAGGCCCCATAGTGTCGTCTGCTGTGAAGCAATTTTGGACCGATGTGTCCTGGGGTGATTTGGACTACCTAATTATAGACATGCCCCCAGGAACAGGAGATGTAGCTTTAACGGTAATGGACTCTATACCTATTAGCGGCATGGTAGTTGTATCAGTACCTCAGGATATGATTTCCATGATCGTAGCCAAAGCTGTTAACATGGCTAGGAAAATGAATATCGATGTTATAGGGGTCATTCAAAATATGAGCTATATCGTATGTCCTAATTGTGGAGAAAAAATAAGAATGTACGATGCAGAAAATATAGATGGTTTTATAGACGATTTAGACCTTAAGTTATTGGGTGAAATGCCTATGATAAAGGAGATAAGCAATATATCCTTTAACGGATATGAAAATTCAAGCAATGCTATCGATGAGATTTTTAAACCAATAATAGATAACATACTTGAGAATTTAAATTAATAGTTATTGCAAACCCCTTAGGGAAACCTAAGGGGTTAATTTTGGAAAATTTTAATTAAATTACAATACGACATATTTCTACATATCTATTTTATATAATATAATGTATTATATATCATTAATTATAATGGGAGGAATCAAAATGGATGGTATTCGTCATTTCTATTTCGGTTGGAACAGATACGGAGCAATAAAAAAGTTATTGATTTTCACTTTATTGCTGATTGTCAGTTTGTTCATAGGTAAAAAGAACTTTTTGCTCTACCATACTTTTATTGAATTAGCTTGCATTACCATCGCATTTATGATGGTAATCGTTTCAGTGAACACATGTGACATAAATAAAGATAAGGGTATAATCTTTTTAAGTATTGCCTATGGTTTTATCAGCTTCTTAGATTTTATTCATTTATTGTCCTATAATAGTCTGGCCATTAGCGTTGACAACGTAGATAATATTTCAATGCAGTTGTGGCTAGGTGCTAGGTTGATGGAAGGACTATCTTTTATATACGTCTTAGGCTTTTTAAACAAAAAGCGCAACATTAAACAATTTTTCTTTGCTTATTTGTTAATTACAGCTTTTTTATTGATTTCAGTGTTTTACTTTGATATATTTCCCGATTTATATATTGAGGAATCTGGAACTACATTTTATAAAATATTAGGTGAATATTTCGTCACAGGGACATTTGTTTTGTCAATTTTGCTTATATCGAGACAAAAATTCAAAGGTTTCAATAGGACGAACACGCTTTTAATTTATGCTTTAACATTAACTGCTATTTCTGAAATATTGTTCGCGAATTATTTAAACTTCGATAATATTGTGATTGTTCTAGGTCTATTGCTTAAATTTGTATCGTATTATTTAATTTACATGGCCTTAATACAGACTAGCCTAAAGGAGCCTCATTACGATTTGATGAGATTAAATAAACTATTAGATAATAAAAACAAGAATTTAGAAAGCCTAATCATTAGAATTAAAGAAGAATTTGAAAAAAGGGAAAAGTTAGAGGATGATAATACACGCAAAAAGGAAATCTTAGATGCAATACTTGAAGCTTCCGCCAGTGGCATTTTAGTCATTGGCAATGACCAAAGTATTATTCATGTAAATAAGTCATTTTTAAGAATGTGGGACATCTCATACGACATGGTTTCATCTGAAAATATCCATGATTTTCTTCATGACATAAAAGGAAGACTGAATTCTGGAGAGGAATTTAATATCTTCACAGATAAATTGTTAGGGGCGCAAAATAGCATTACCTATGATATACATTTAAAAAACGGCAGGATTTTGGAAGCAATTATACTTCCCTTTATCGATAAAGGAGTATCAAAAGGTAAGGTACTTAGTTTCAGAGACGTTACTAGGCGTAACCAAATCATGGAGCTGGAAAAGCAAATAGAAATCAACAGAGTCTTGTTGGAGAAAACGAAGGAATTAGATGAAATTAAGACGAACTTTTTTGCTACTATCTCCCATGAATTAAGAACTCCAATAAATATAATCTTAGGAGTTGTCCAGCTGATGCCCTATATAAATATATCTGAAAATAACATGGATAGCGAACAATATCATAAATACATAAATATGGTAAAACAAAACTGTTATAGACTGATAAAGCTAGCCAACAATATTATCGATATTTCAAAAATAGATGCGGGATATTTAAAAATAAATTTAAAGAACTACAATATCGTATCTATCATAGAGGATATAACATTGTCTGTAGTAGACTTCATAGAGAATAAGGGTATATCCATTGTATTCGATACAGATGAAGAGGAAATCATAGTTGCCTGTGATGCAGACAAAATGGAAAGAGTAATGTTGAATCTTCTGTCCAATTCGGCTAAATTCGTTGAACCCGGCGGGAGAATAGAGGTTAGAATAAAGAAGAAAAACCGAAAGGTTTTAATCATAGTAAAGGACACGGGGACGGGAATACCAACTGATATGAAAGATACCATATTTAATAGATTTCAGCAGGTAGATTCCAGTCTTAGGAGGCCCAAAGAGGGAAGCGGAATAGGGCTATCAATAGTTAAATCTATGATAGAATTACACAATGGAAATATTAAATTAAACAGCGATATAGGAAGGGGAAGTGAATTTATTATAGAACTGCCTATTAATCTTGTAAATGAGAATGTATCAGATCACAGGGAGATTGTGCCGCCTGAACTAAATGTAGATAAAATAAATATTGAGTTTTCTGATATATATGACCTAAATAATATATGATAACATGACTTAAGGGTCATGCTTTTCAAAACTTTGCAGTATTTTTTGCTATTATTTTAGTTTATGTATGAATTCCCATTGAAATAATATATAATAAAAAATGAGTGCTATACACATGACAAAATGGAGGTAGAAATGAAAAAAATACTTGTAAATAAGGAGTTTTTAAGTGATATGCTATTGATTGCAGTGCCAATTGCATTGCAAAACTTAATAACTTCGTCATTAAATATGGTCGATACCCTGATGATTTCAGAATTAGGTAAGTCCGCCATAGCTGCCGTAGGCCTTGCAAATCAATTATTCTTTTTTTATACTTTGATTATATTTGGTATAAATAGCGGCGGTTCAATTTTTATATCTCAATATTGGGGAAAGAAGGACACAGAAAATATCAAAAAAATTCTTGGACTAGCAGTAAGCCTAAGTGCATTAGCAGGATTAATTTTTACTATCGTTGCATTCTTTTATCCACAATACGTAATGAGATTTTTTATTAAGGAACCTTTAGTAATTCAATTGGGAAGTGAATATTTAAGAATTGTATCTTTATCCTATGTGATAACAGGAATTGGTTTTTCATATAGCATTGCCTCGCGAAGCATCGGGCAGGCAAGGATGCCCATGGTAGTATCTTTTATATCCTTTTTAACCAATACATTGTTTAATTACTTGTTGATATTTGGACATTTTGGTTTTCCAAAATTAGGGGTTGCTGGGGCTGCCTATGGTACTTTAATTGCTAGAATAGTAGAAATAGTGTTTATATTGTATTTTGTCTATAAAAATATAGATCCCCTTGCTGCTACATTTCAAGAATTGACATCATGGACAAAAGAATTTGTCGGAAGGTATCTAAAGACTACATACCCAGTTATCATCAATGAGGCCCTCTGGGCCTTGGGACAAGTTATGTATACTGCCGCCTATGCAAAAATAGGTGAGGAGTCAACAGCTGCTGTACAGGTAGCAGCGACAATACAAAATGTTTTCTTTGTCTTAGTGAGGGGATTAGCCAATGCCTGTACCGTGATGGTAGGTAATAAAATTGGTGCAGGAGAAGAGGAAGAGTCGTATCATTATGCCATTCAGTTTTTAATAATATCCACTGTATCTGGATTAATCTTGGGACTGGTATTACTATTGACTCCTAGTATTACTTTGAAATTGTTTAAAAACCTAGAGCCAGATGTATACGAATTATCTAAGCTGCTTCTAATGTTTATGGGAGTATTTTATTTTATTAGGACCTTTAATGCCACATTAATAGTTGGCGTTTTAAGGGGCGGCGGAGATACCTCTTTTTCCATGTATCTCGAAATGGGAGCAGTATGGTTAGTGGGGGTTCCCTTAGCATTTTTCGGTGCATTAATATTAAAACTTCCAGTTTACTTAGTTTTTGTTCTAGTATCCACTGAGGAAATAGTAAAGGCCTTCATTGGATTTCCGAGAATAAGGTCAAGAAAATGGATAAAAAATGTAACCTAATATGTGTTTATAACTAGATGAAAAATGGCCTATGGTATACTATAGGCCAGGATTATAACTAGAGGTCTTCCTTCAGGATTTTACCCTTGTCGTTTATATTCATCTTTGTTACTTTTGTAACCTTTGGAACATCGTCTACTTTTGCACATTCAATCACATGATATGTTTTAGAAGTATCTCCATTTTCCTTAAAAACTTCCCTTAGTAATTTTAAAATAGAAAATGGGTGTTCAGGCTCTTTTAGTGCAATAAAGGAGGCTTCGGGAACCCTCATAGCTTCGCCAATGAGTTTTTCATAGTCTAAACCGTCTATCCCTGGGATTAGAAAGTAATCAATGCCATCACTATTTAAATCCTCAAACCCCTTAACCCTGATTGATTCAAAAGCACTTTTTCCAACGGCCATCAAGGTGGCGACAAATGGCCTGACCCCTGCGGATCTATGGCCAGATACTATGACCGACTCTTTCTTTTTAATTGCCTCGTCTACGTATTTTCCTTCAATTTCGGTCATGAAACCTTGATCTACGTATTTTTGTATCATTGCATGCATTTTAACAGCTCCTTTAACTTTGATTATTTTATTAGCATACTAGTATTATAATCAAAATACAGAATTTTTCCAAAGAAAAATTGAATATGCTAATACCTAATATGATTTTACCCAAAAAAAGATAAAACAAGCAAAGTAGGATATAAATTTAACATATTATTTGTAAATAATTTTTTACAGAATAGTCAAAAAGAAATAAAATCATGTTGCAATCTGTATTGGAGTGTGTTAATATAAAAATGTAGCTTTAATTCGGAAGTAAATGATCAATACACAATAATTTCTAGAAGTACAGATACTATCTGCATATAGTAAAGAAATTTTATTGTTTGGTATTTTTACAAAGAATTAAAGAAATAAAATTTCGGAGGTATATGCAATGAAAGGTACAGTAAAATGGTTTAATGCAGAAAAAGGATTTGGCTTCATCACAACTGAAGAAGGAAATGACGTATTTGCTCATTTCTCACAAATCAACAAAGAAGGTTTCAAAACTTTAGAAGAAGGTCAAGAAGTAGAATTTAATGTTGTAGAAGGCGCTAAAGGTCTACAAGCTGAAAACATCAATATTCTTTAGGAAACAGATACCTAATGCTCCCAGGGATTTACCTTGGGGGTTTTTTGTTTTTTGTAGTACTAGATTACTTTAATTCGCTGATTTATGTTATTTTAATTGAATATTGGGAATATATCAAATGTATAACAAATTGAAAAATGGAGGTGTTATTTTGTTTGGCAAAGATTATTTAAAACATTTCACGAAACAAAAAATGATGCGAACTGTTATAATATCTCTGCTACCAATAGTACTGGCTTCAATCTATTTCTTCGGTTGGAGGGCCTTAGGCCTTTTAGTAGTAGTCATGGTAGCTGGATTGGGTACTGAGTGGATTTTCAGCAAAAAATACAACCGAAAGGTATCGGAAGCTGTTTTTGTATCAAGCATTTTGTTTACCTTGACATTGCCACCCAGTACTCCATTTTGGATAGCAGCCATAGGAATTATTTTTGGAATACTATTTGGTAAGGAGGTCTTTGGTGGATTTGGGAAAAATGTATTTAATCCTGCTCTCGTGGCTAGGGCCTTTGTGTATGTTACTTTTCCTGCTCCTTTAACCATACATTGGTCTAAGGTTAGTCTAGGATTTCCAGGTGGACTCGGCACCTATATTACGGAGGGCATAGATGCCATATCGCAGGCTACGCCTATGCTAATATTTAGAGAAACAGGAGTTTTAGCCAGTTTATCAGATTTACTTGTAGGAAATGTGTCTGGCTCTTTAGGTGAGACATCTGCAGTATTGATAATTATTGCAGGCGTATATCTAATATATAAGAAAGTAGCATCTTGGCAGATAATGGCGGGTGTGTTAATTGGATTTACTGGCCTCAGTAGTTTGTTATATGGATTGGGAAATATACAAATACCAAATCCTATATTTGGTATCTTTGCAGGGGGGCTTTTATTTGGGGCTATATTTATGGCCACAGATCCTATATCTGCACCAAAGACAAAGGAGGGGAAATGGATATACGGAGTATTAATTGGCATAGTTACTGTAATTATCAGGGGATATGCCCTATTTGCAGGCGGTATGATGTTTGCAATTTTAATAGCCAATACTTTTGCACCAATTATAGACGAGGGAGTAAATGCCTATAAAAAATACAAAAAAGAATCAAAGGCGAAAAAGGAAGGGGTGACAGCATGAAAAAGTCTTTTAGTTTCCCAATTATCTTTATGATTGTGATTACAGCCTTTTTTACTTTTATATTGGCATTTTTGAATTATAGTACAGCTGATAAAATTGCCTTAAACCAAGAAATTGAGTTAAGTAAAAAAATCCTTTATATCTTCGATATTTTACCTGAAACGAACAATCCAAATGAAATTGTACAGATGTTTCAGGATAGGATAGAATCAACCCCATTCGGAGACCATGAAATATATTCATATAAAAATGAAGATGGTGAAGTCTTAGGATATGCTGTTCCTGTAAATGGTCCTGGACTTTGGGGCAGCGTCGAGGGATACATTGGAATATCTGCAGATTATTCTACGGTATTGGGACTGGATTTTATATCCCATAGCGAGACGCCTGGATTGGGAGGTAGAATTTCAGAAGAGGACTATAAAGGGCAATTTAGAGGATTAGATTTGACAGGTGCAACAGATGATAACTACATTATCTATAGGCCTTCACCAGGCGGGAATGTGGATGCCATAGCTGGAGCCACATTGACATCGAAATCTGTCAGTAAATTAATCAATGAAGATTTAGCTAGTTTTCTCAAAGAAGGGGGGATTAGATAATGGATAGTCCAAAGAAAATCTTTAGAATGGGGCTTTGGGAAGATAACCCTGTATTGGTACAAATCATAGGAATATGTTCAGCTTTGGCAGTGACTAATCTAATGATGAATTCTCTAATTATGGGAATTGGATTAATTTTCGTTACTGGGCTGTCATCTTTTACCGTATCTTCCATTAGGACCTTCACACCAAAACACATTCGAATGATGGTTCAGGTCCTCATTATCGCTGCATATGTAATCATAGTTGACATATTTCTAAAGGCTTATATGCCTGAAATGAGCAAGGCATTAGGTCCATATGTAGGTCTTATAATTACCAATTGTATAATCATGGGAAGGGCAGAGGCATATGCACAACAAAATCCGCCTATACCTTCATTTTTAGACGGAGTTGCTTCTGGTATGGGTTATACAATAGTATTGTTGTTAATTGCCTTTTTTAGGGAATTATTTGGATTTGGGACGGTATTTGGAATTAAGGTTTTAGGTGATTGGTGGACTCCTTGGACCATAATGATTATGCCTCCAGCAGCTTTTTTCCTTCTTGCAGTTGCTATCTGGATAAGTAAAACTATACAAGATAAGGAAAAGGACGATAAGAAAGGTCAGGTGGTTAATTCATGATTGAACTTAATCCATTAATCATATTTTTTGCAGCAATTTTTACCAATAATATGATATTTAGTAATTTCCTTGGAATGTGTTCATACATTGCAGTTTCAAAAGAAATTCCTACATCTTTGGGGCTTGGTCAAGCAGTTACATTTGTACTCACCTTTACCACTATTATCAATTATTTGATATATCACTATGTTCTTGTACCACTAAATCTAGATTATCTTAGATTTATTGTATTTATAATTAGTATTGCAGCATTTGTTCAGCTATTGGAGATGATAGTTGAGAGGTATTTGCCTAATTTGTACTACGCTCTTGGGATATTTTTACCTTTAATTACTGTAAATTGTGCTATTTTGGGAGTTTCTTTATTTATGATTATTAGAAAATACAACTTTTTACAATCCATAGGTTTTAGCATAGGATCCGGAATAGGTTGGACTTTAGCCATAGTTGCCCTTGCGGGAATTAGGCAAAAATTAAAAAGAGCTTCTGTTCCAAAGGGACTAGAGGGCCCTGGAATTACATTAATCATCACTGGACTTATGGCCCTGGCCTTTATAGGTTTTTCAGGCATAGTTCAAATCCAATAGGGGGACAACAATATGAACGAGATAATTATAACCACAATTGCTGTTACTGGAATTTCTGCAGTGTTTGCTTTTTTACTTACATTAGCGGAGAGAACTATTGGGAATTATGGAGAGGTTAAACTGATAATCAACGAAGATAAGGAATACACTGTTGAGGGAGGCTCATCACTATTATCCACACTGATTGATGAAAAAATATTCATTCCTTCAGCCTGTGGGGGAAAAGGTACCTGTGGATATTGTAAAGTAAAGGTTTTAGAGGGAGGAGGCCCCGTACTGGCAACAGAGATACCTTTTATGACCGATGAAGAACTCGATGATCATGTAAGGCTTTCCTGTCAATGTAAAGTTAAAGAAGATATAAAGATAGAAATTCCTGAAGAATTATTTAATGTTAAGGAATTTGAGGCACAAGTAGAAGAGCTGGAAGATATGACTTCCGAGATAAAACGTTTGAGGGTAAGACTGCCAGAAGGAGAAGAGATAAGCTTTAAACCAGGTCAATTCATCCAATTAATGGCGCCAAAATACGACGGCAACGATGAAGAAGTATATAGAGCGTATTCCATAGCCTCGTCTCCCCTGGACAAAAATCATGTGGAATTATTTATTGGGTACGTACCCAATGGAATATGTACAACTTATGTACATAAATATTTGAAGGTTGGAGATAAGGTAAAGGTAAATGGGCCCTATGGAGACTTTTTCTTCCAAACTGACAGCGATAGAGAGATAATTTTGGTTGCTGCCGGGACGGGAATTGCACCTATAATCTCCATATTAAAATATATGAAAACCTACGATATCAAGAGAAAGGCCACATTTTATTTTGGAGCAAAGACACCTGACGATTTATTCTTGGTAGATTTTTTCAAAGACTTAGAAGATACGCTCCACGACTTTAAATTTGTTCCAACTCTTACTAGGACAACAGAGGAACACAATTGGCATGGGGAAACCGGTAGAGTAAATAATGCCATAGAAAAATACTTAAATGATGGAGAAAATAAAGAGGCTTATTTATGCGGTAATGTAAAAATGATAGAGACCATGGTCAGTGCCTTGTTGGCAAAGGGAATGCCAGAAGAATTTATTTACTTTGACAAGTTCGATTAGGAGAAATCAATTTGATTTCTCTTTTTCTTATGGCAGCTTTTATGATATAATTTAATTGCTGGTTTACTAATTATTATATCCTAGGGGGATGGATAATGAAGCTTGAATTATTTGATTTTATCGATGAGACATTGGCATTAATAGATGAGAGAAGGGAAAGTATAGACATTGTAGCATCAATTCTAGAAAAGTTTTTTACAGATAGTTTTTTTATCAACGACCATTTTTTAAATGTCAATTATAGGATAAAGTCTCCAGAGAGTTTAAGGGAGAAGATACTTCGTCACAACTTTTTTATTAAATTCGGAACTCCTGAAAACCTAATTTCAAACTTGTCTGATCTCATAGGTTTTAGGATAGAATGTAGGTTTATTGAAGATGAGGATAAAATATATAAGGATATTGTAAAATTATTTGAAATTGAGTTGGAGGATGGATTCTATACCAATCCTTTAAATTCAAATATTATTCTAAATTTAGGTATGAAGCAGCCACAGAAACAAAAAAATGGATTTGAGATATATAAAATAGATGGAAAATACGTGAAAGATAATATCGTCGTCAATTTTGAATTGCAAATTAAATCTTTGGTTAATTTATTTTGGGGAGAAATAGATCATCGAATCCTCTATAAAAACTTCAATTATATGCTTACAGAAGATTTCTTTAGGGATATAATGTCTTCTATCAAAGACAACTTAACTATGATAGACAGGCAATTGATGTTGGTATACAACCATTTGAATGGAATGGATGCTAGTAATTCTTTGAATAAAAAAAATCAATTGCAATCACTGCTGTCAAAGATTATTCACGATATATATATAGTGAAGATTAGGAAGGAAATAGGGTTTATTATAGATTTTAAAAAATCGACTGACGTCATTGTAAACTATATTTTTATGAAGGGCGGTCCTGAAGAAACTGAAAACTACAGTGCTAATTTCCTTAGGATTTTAAATAGGCTTAACGAGATTGGGGAGAATGAAATTTCTTTTAATACGTATATTAATTTTGAAAGGGAAATATTTTTCAACGATTGTTTTACTCGCAACATAGGCAATAGTATACTGGAGGTAATTAACAAAGATTTTCGCTGGAACTTGTTTTTTAGGATAATTTTTGAGATAGAAGAAGGCAATAAGGCTGAGGACTTTGAAGGTTTTATGATGTTCATCAGATATAGGTTTTATGAAAATTTGGCAATAATATTAGAGGAGAAGGAAATGACATCGGAAGAAAAAGATGAAATCCTAAACAGCATAATGGACGAAATAGCATTGGCTTTTATAAAAGAGCTGGATGTTGATTTTCTTTGCGATTGCAGCATTAAGCCTTTAAATAAGAAAATCAAAGAACAATTTAAAGTTATCCATACTTTTGAGGAATGGGAAATACATAAACATAAAGTATATAAGATTGTATCAGAACACGAATTTTAGGTAACTTTTATTACAACGTATTCACTTAACAGGCAAATAATAATAAGGGGCATTAAATATGAAAATATTAAGAAGAATTAAATCTACATTTCTAAGTATTAGAAAAAGCATCAAAAGGTTTCCCATTACTGTACTCATATCTACGGTTTTGGCACTTAGCCTTATATATTTGAACGAAGTAGAGGTTGACGTAGACACATTAGATAAACTAATCAGGCTAAACATGGTTTTAGGTCTAAGTATACTTTTGTCTTTATGTATTGGACTCTTTGTTGAAATCACTTTTAGCCACAATAGACTAATTTCCACCATGCTTTATTTAGGCGGCGGAGCTTTTTTAGTATTTTATTATAACTTTTATTTACAAAACCTCAATACTGCTGCGGTATCGAGATACTTTGGCCTAGTTATATTTTTTATTTTGGCATTTTTATATATACCAAGGCTTAGGGAAAAGGACGACTACGAATATTATATTTTAGACGTGTATTATGGATTTGCTTTAACTGTCACATATGCCCTTGTTTTATTTATTGGGCTTTCGGCAATTTTTCTCACAATTAATCAGCTCTTTGAAGTGGAGATACCGGGGAAATTATACTATTACATATTTCTGATACTATCTTTAGTATTTGCTGTATCTTTATTTTTGGCAAATCTTCCTTCAGTTGAGGAAAAATACAAGAATGCACAATATAATAAGTCCTTAAGAGTGCTTCTGACATTCATTGTGATTCCATTAATAAGTATTTACTCTGCCATTTTGTATGTGTATTTTGCAAAGATTTTACTTATTAGGGAATGGCCTAAGGGCCTGGTTTCTCATCTAGTTATTTGGTATTCTACTGTTTCAGTAGGGGTTATATTTTTGCTAAACCCGATAATTAATTCAAACAAGGTGGCAAATACTTTTAAAAAGATTTTTCCCAAAGCCGTATTGCCAATACTTCTGATGATGTTTATTTCCATTTTTCAAAGGATATTTCAATATGGGATTACAGAAAACAGGTACTATATCGTCGTTTTGGGATTTTGGGTTTTAGGTATAATGATATATTTTTCTGCCAAAAGGAATTACAATAATGCTATTATACCCATAAGCCTTTCTTTGCTAGTACTGGTTTCAGTATTTGGACCCTTTAGTAGTTTTGCCATTTCTAAATACAGTCAAAATAAGAGGTTACAGGAAATACTAGTAAGAAATAGTATGTTGGTTAATGGAACAATAATTCCAAATGCCGATGTTTCTCAGGAGCATAAAAAAGAGATTAGCAATATAATAAACTATTTTAGCCAAAATCATGAACTGGGAGATATAAAAATACTTCCTGACGGATTTGCAGTAGATGATATGGAGAACGTAATGGGTTTCAAATACATTCCATATAATCTAGACCCCTATGAAAGAGATAGATACTTTTATTTTGCCACAAATTCTCAAGAACCTATTGATATAAATGATTTTCAATACTATTTGAATATGAATTCATGGGATGAAGAGCTAAAAGAAATAGGTGGTTATACCATATCTTATAATAGAGAAAAGTCTATACTGACAGTTCGTGGCAATGGTGAAGAAATATTGCAGCAAGATTTAAGAGTTTTCGTCAAAGAAATATATGCAAAGGAAAATATGGGAATTGATATAAAAAAGAACTTTTTGGATATGGAAGATATGACTTTTGAGTTCTCTTATATTGATTCTGCTAAAGTTATAAAATTTAAAATTATATTTTTAAGTGTAAATGGGCGAGTAGAGGGAGATAATAATATTATGCTTGAAGGAGTAGATTATATTTTATTAATGGGAAAGACTGAATAAAATTTGGAGGGGAAGAAATGAAAGAAATATACTTAGCTGGAGGTTGTTTTTGGGGCGTAGAAGAATATATGTCGAGAATAAATGGAGTTGTGGATACAGAGGTTGGGTATGCCAATGGTACAAAGGAGAATCCTACCTATGAAGAAGTATGTACTGGCATAACTGGCCATTCGGAGACAACTTATGTGAAATACGATGAAAATATAGTTTCACTAGAAGAATTATTAAACAAATTTTGGAATATAATAGATCCGACTATGCTAAATCGTCAAGGACCTGATATAGGCAACCAGTATAGGACAGGAATATATTTTATTGATGATAAGGATTTGACTACTATAAATAAGACTTTAGAGGAGCAGAAAACAATGCATAAAAAGCCCATTGTCACAGAAATCATGGCTTTAGACTCATTTTATCCTGCAGAGGATTACCATCAGGACTATTTAAAGAAGAATCCTGGCGGATACTGCCACATTGACCTAAGTAAATAATTTGTAGACTTCGTAAGCAAAAGTGCCCAAGGGCACTTTTATATTGTATAATTTCCTTGATTTTGATAATATAGAATTATAATATTTCGAGAGGGGAAATAATATGTTTAAATTTGATGGAATTGAAGTCATGAATGAAAGAGAAAGATTGAGGTATATGCTTTTACTAGCAAAATCTCAGCTAAGCTCTGAAAATGACGACTTAGCCAATATTTCCAATATTACCGGAATAATAATGGCTTGCGTAGAAAAATTAAACTGGGCTGGTTTTTATTTTCTAAGGGAAAATGAACTAGTATTAGGCCCCTTCCAAGGGTTGCCAGCTTGCAATAGAATTGAAATAGGGAAAGGAGTATGCGGTACAGCCGCCCATACTGGGAAGATACAAAGAGTGGTTGATGTACATGAATTTCCTGGGCATATTGCTTGTGACGATGCTTCAAATTCAGAGCTTGTGATTCCAATTATTAAGGACAATGAGGTCTATGGAGTTTTGGATTTAGATAGTCCAGAAAAAAGTAGATTTACTAAATTAGAAGAAGAATACTTTATTAAGCTTGTTGAAATACTAAACGAAAATATTAATTGGAATAATATATGATTTACATATTATATATAACTAGAAAGGAAGGATAAAAAAGATGAGAGTTTTAGAAGGCATTAAACCAGAGAGGGTAATGTATTATTTCGAGGAAATAACAAGAATACCTAGATGCTCCCACAAAGAAAAGCAAATTAGCGATTATCTTGTAAAAGTCGGAAGGGATCTTGGATTGGAAGTTATCCAAGATAAAGCCTTAAATGTAATAATCAAAAAGCCCGGGTTTTCAGGTTATGAAAACAGCCCTATAGTTGTATTACAGGGACATATGGACATGGTATGCGAAAAAACAGAGAGTTCCAGCCATGATTTTCTTAAAGATCCAATAAAAATTAAGGTTGAAGGCGACTATTTAATCGCCAAGGAAACAACATTGGGGGCAGACAACGGAATTGCACTGGCCATGATATTGTCTGTATTGGAATCAAAGGATATACCTCATCCTCCAATAGAAGCTCTATTTACATCCGATGAGGAATCGGGCATGTCCGGTGCTTTAGCACTTAATCCAAATCATATTGACGGTAAAATGTTAATTAACTTAGACTCCGAAGAAGAAGGAACCGCACTGGTAAGCTGTGCTGGTGGGGAAAGAAATATAGTGAGTATTCCCATTAAGTGGCAGGACTTGCCGACAAACAAAGAGCATTTCGAGTTATCAATATCGGGGCTCCAAGGTGGACACTCAGGTATGGAAATAAATAAAGGCAGAGGAAATTCAAACAAAATCATGGGAAGGGTCCTAGATTACTTAGTCGGTAAAATAGATATGGACCTATGGCATATTGAAGGAGGTTCAAAATCAAATGCTATACCAAGATTTTCAAAGGCCAATATTGTAGTAGCAAAAGAAGATGTTGATAAATTGAATTTAGCTGTATCAAATATAGAAAAAGAATTAAAAACGGAATTATCCCATACAGATAAAGACGTTGAAATCAATATATCCCCCATTGTAGAAAATGACAAAAGGGTATTTACCAAGGATACATTGAGCAAAGTAATTTCAGCCTTAGTATTGATACCAAATGGGGTTCAGACCATGAGTGGTGCCATAGAGGGCCTAGTAGAGAGTTCAACTAATTTAGGTGTCGTAAACACTGTTGATGGAAATGTAACTTTGGAGTCTTCCATCAGATCGTCCTTAGGGACATTAAAGGCTCATATATCAAATCAAATTAAATTATTGTGTCAATGCATGAATATTGAAAGCGAAAGTTTATCAGCATATCCAGCATGGCAATATAAGGAGAATTCCTATATAAGAGAAGTGTTAAAGGAGACATATAGGGAAATTTATAATAAGGACCTGAACATATCTGCAATTCACGCAGGACTAGAATGCGGGCTCTTTGACGAGAAATTTGAAGATATGGATATGATTTCTTTTGGACCAAATATGTATGGAGTTCATGCTCCTGGTGAAAAACTAAGTATATCATCCACCAGCAGAACCTACGATTTTTTACTTAAGGTGTTGGAAAAGATTAGGTAAATTTGTAAATTATATATGTACTTCTTTGTCAAAATAGGATATTATATATAATAACAAATAAATTTCAAAGGAGAATAGAAAATGGATAAGAAAAAGGAAGAAGAATTTGATCATCATCACGACCATGATCACCATCATGACCATGATCACGACCACGACCATGAATTCGATTTCGAAGATTTAAATGAAGATATAATTGTCTTGACACTAGATGATGATTCGGAACTGGAATGTTTAATACTTGGAGTGTTTGAAGTAGAAGAAGAAGAATATATTGCACTACAACCTATTGATGAAGAAGATGTTTTATTATATAGATACAATGAAATAGATGACGAAGATTTTGAATTGTCTCCAATTGAAAACCAAGAAGAATTTGATATTGTATCTGAAGCCTTTGACGCTTTATTCCTAGAAGACGACGATTTTCTAGAATATGAAGACGACGATTTTGAAGATTAAATATGACTTAAAGGCACTTTGCGACTTTGCGAGGTGCTTTTTATATAACCTTGGGGGGATAACATTTGTACAAACTAATCGCAATTGACTTGGACGGTACCTTGCTTGATGACAAAAAAGATATACCAAAAGATAACCTAGATACTGTAAATTTATTAATTAAGAAAGGGTATGAAGTCGTAGTAGCTACAGGAAGGAGATATTGGTCCGCAAAGGAATTGACGAAAAAAATCCATGGACATATTACAATAATAGCAAATAATGGAAATATAGTTAGGAATTCTTTAAACGATGAGTTGTTAATCTCAAAATACATGGATACGAAGGATTATAAATTAATTATTGAAGAAGGTATCAAAAGAAATTTGCATCCAGTGATACACATCGATGGCTATAATGAAGGTATAGATTTAATAATAGAGACTGGAAGAGAGTATGGCGAATACGTAATGAGAGGGGGTAGATTTAAGGAAGTAAAGTCTTTTTTAGAAGTTGAAAACGAAAAGATATTGACCATAGTTTATGGAGATTTCAAAAAAGCTCTTTATCCCTTTTACGAATTCATAAGTGAAAATTATTCAAAGAACTTCAATATTCATATAATGGAAAACCTTGATACAGTGGAGTCGATGATTGAAATAATGAATCCAGATGGAAACAAGTGGAAAACTATTTTAGAATATGCTGCGGGAATGAATATTGACCCTGCAGAGATAATTGCCATTGGCGACAACAACAATGATGTCAGCATGATAAAGAATTCAGGTCTTGGCATAGCTATGAAAAATGGCAGTGATTTGGTGAAATCCGTAGCTAAAATAATAACAAAAAAAGACAATAATGAATCTGGTGTTGCTTTTGAATTAAAAAGGGTATTAAATATATAGAAGAAAGGAGGAAGAGTTTGAAGCAAATTACAGTATATAATACCTATTCAAAATATTTAATAGAAAAATACGGTGAAAAAGTTTATAAACTACCTATTAGTTTACCTGTTACATGTCCAAATAGGGATGGACACTTGGGATTTGGCGGATGTATTTTTTGTGGAGAAGAGGGTGGAGCCTTTGAAAATCTTTCCTCGACCATGGCTGTAAAAAATCAAATACAACAAAATAAAGAGTATATAGGAAATAAGTACAAAGCGAAAAAATTCATTGCTTACTATCAAAACTTCACTAATACCTATATGCCATTTGAGGATTTTAAATCTTTTATTGAAGAAAGTCTCCTAGATGATATAGTAGGTATATCCATATCCACAAGGCCAGATTGCGTTAATGAAAGGTATTTAGAGTACCTCTCAAAGATTCAAAATATTTATAATATCGATATTACCTTAGAGCTTGGATTGCAGACTGTTAATTATCATTCATTAATGAAAATTAACAGGGGACATACACTAGGAGAATATATCGATGCCAGTATGAAAGTAAAGAAATATGGGCTTAGAAATTGTACCCATCTAATATTAAACCTTCCTTGGGATGATAGAACTGATGTCTTAGAAAATGCAAAAGTTGTTTCGGCTTTAGAGGTTGACGAAGTAAAGCTTCATGCCTTATATGTTGTAGATGGGACGACTCTTGGAGTGATGTATAGAAGGGGAGAGATAGAATTACTGTCAAAAGAGGAATACATGGAAAGGATAATATTATTTCTACAATACTTAGATCCTCAAATTGTGGTTCAAAGAATAATTGGCAGGGCACCAGAGGAAAACTTGTTATTCGTAAATTGGAATGAATCTTGGTGGAAGATTAGGGATGAAATAGTAGCCCTAATGGAGGAAAGGAATATTACTCAGGGGATGGAATATAATTATTTACACGGAAAAGGTCTGAGAAGGTTTGAATAAGTCCCTTAAAGGCACAGGAAAGTTATTAATTTTGTGCTTTATATGTTAAATAATTTAAGAAAGGTTAAGGTGGTTGCCATGGTTAAATTTATTTTAGGTGAAAAAGGTTCAGGAAAGACAAAATGGCTTATAGACAATGCCAATAAAGATATGGGGGAGGGCAACGGTAATATTGCCTTCATTGACGTGGATGACAATCATATTTTCTCTTTAAATCATAATGTTAGATTAATTAATGCCATGGAATTCAATATAATAAATATTGAGTCGTTCTATGGCTTTTTGTGTGGAATAATAGGCATGGACTATGATTTAGAAAAAATTTATGTTGATAGTATATATAAAGTTGTAGAATTAGATGTTGAAACATTGGAAACCTTGCTTGAAAAACTAAACAAGATAGGAGAAAAGTTCGAAACCGAATTTTTCATTAATGTGGATTATACATTGGAGGATATTCCAGAAAGCTTAAGGGATAACTGTATTGAAATAGAAGTTGACTATGCAATCTAGTAAAAAGGCAGGATTAAATCCTGCCTTTTACGTCCAGTTTGTAGTCTCTCCTGTAGTAAATGTGGCACAATCTGTTTCTTCAGAAGTCGATGCATTTCTAGGTTTGATTTCTATATGACCAGCAGTACACAGATCGCCATCTTTATAAAAGCTACAAGTATTAACGACGCATTTAACACCTTCGGTGATTTTTTCTTCTGCCATAGTCTTCTCCTTTCTAAAAATTTCTTCAATATTAGTTTGACAAATTATATTACATTTATTCAGTTTTTAAAATCAAATATTTGGTATAAATCAAAAGGACAGGGTGAAAGCTATGAAAAATGGTGAAAGACTAGATAAAATTGTTGCTAACATGGGTTATGGCAGCAGAAAAGATGTTAAAAAACATATAAAAAATGGTAGGGTAAAAGTAAACAATGAAATTATACGCAATAACGAACTAAAAATAAACCCGGAAAAAGATATTATTCATTTTGACGATATACAGGTTAATTATAGAAAGTTTATATATTTGATGATGAACAAGCCTCAAGGTTTAGTTTCATCTACAGATGATTCCAGAAGTAAAACTGTTGTAGATATTATCGATAATAAGTATAAAGTTTTTAAACCTTTTCCTGTAGGAAGGCTAGATAAAGACACCGAAGGTTTATTGATTATTTCAAATGACGGTAAAATGGCCCATGAGTTACTGTCCCCAAGAAAGAAAGTCAACAAAAAGTATTATGTAGAAGTAGATAATTATATAGAAGATGAACATATAAATATATTTTCAGAAGGAATAACATTAGATGACGGATATAAAACCTTGCCCTCACAATTAGAAGTCGTCAATTCTAGTATTATATCGAGAGTTTATTTGACTATACAAGAGGGAAAGTTTCATCAAGTTAAAAGGATGTTTGACACCATAGGGATGAAAGTAATATACTTAAAGAGAGTTTCCATGGGAGATTTAAATTTAGATAAGACATTAGAGCCTGGTGAATACAGGGAATTAACTGAATATGAAATAAATGTATTAAGAAACTCATAGTATTATGATATAATTGTTTAGAACTAAATATTAGATAGGGTGTATAATTTGGAGTACAATAGTATAATTAGAAGTGGATTTGAGGAGTTCTTAAATAGAAGATCTTCTTTGATTTTTGAATTTGAAAGTGGCAATATTAACAAAAGACAGTTTTTAGAATATAATTACGATTTAGTAATGAGAATGAACATAAAACCATTTTTGAGAATCGATAATTTTGAGATGGGCATGTATAATTACCAGTATTATAATGTTTTGGCTAAATATTTTACCATGCTGGCAAAGGAAGTAAAAGAGACTAATAGACGTCAAAGGTATTATAGGTATTATTTAAATAAAGGAAATAATTATTATCACGAAAAAGATAAAGCCGCATTGAATCTATTAAATTATTTAAAATTTGAAGGAGTAGAAGCTTACTATATTAACTTAAATTCTAAAAGGCTTGATGATAATTTATATGAAATAGTACTTCTCGATTATAAAGAGGCAATTTTTCACTCTAAGTCAAATTGGCTATTAAATATACTTAAGGAAAAGGGTGTATTTTTCAAGAATAAAAGGACATCTTTAATCGATGAATACATAAATGAAAAATATTAAAGTCTTCCAATTGGAAGACTTTATTTTGCTATTATTTTTACTATATCTTCTACAGAACTGCCAAATTTAATTTCAAAGGTTCCAGACTTTAATTTAGTGTCAAGATTTAATTCCTGTGATTTTTCAACAAATTCATTGGAACTGGGCACTAGTCCATTTTTTACTAAAATATCTCCTATGCTGGAAGGTAAAGATCCAGAAGGGATGGTAATTTTCACTGCTCGGCCCTCGACAATAGTTGTTTCCTCGATGTCTTCTTTTGATGCGGGCTCTTCTTCATCATCTTCTTTGATTTCTTCGTCGTCATATATGTCCGTATCGTAATCAGGATTTTCATTTTTATCTTCATATCCGTTATTTCGTTCGATTATGACATCTTCGCCATCGGGGATATCTAAAGCATCTTTTGCAAATAAAAGATCTAATCTCCAACCAATTACTATTATTACAATTACAACTATTCCAATCATTATTATGTAATCTATAAAATCATAGAGAAAGTCTTTAATATTCTCATAGAAACTCTTCATGTCTTCACCTCATTAGGTACTTTGTTAAGCTAGGTTTTAACGAAATAATCGTGTATAATATAATTATAACACAAAAAAGAGAAAAGGTGAGAAAAGATTGAGAGAAATAATAATTGATAAAAATGAGTCTCAGCAGAGATTAGATAGATTTCTCAAAAAATATTTAGGAGAAGCCTCCCAAAGTTTTTTGTATAAAATGATTAGAAAAAAGAACATAAAGTTAAATAGCAACAGGGCAAAACCAGAGGATATAATACAAGAGGGAGATACAATACAATTGTATCTATCGGAGGAAACAATAGAAAAATTCAGAACAAAAAAAGTAGAAGTAAAGTCAAGCTTATTTCCTAATATCTTATATGAGGATCATAACATTGTGTTGATAAATAAACCAGTGGGTATACTATCCCATAGTACTGGAGAAAAATTTGAGGAAAATATTGTCGACAGTTTAATAAGCTATTTAATACGCAGCGGTCAGTATGTACCTAGAATAGAGAAGTCCTTCACTCCGTCCATCTGCAATAGATTGGATAGAAATACTTCGGGAATAATCATAGGTGCAAAAAATTATCAATCACTAAAGTCCATTAATGAAGCCATAAGAGATGGCCATGTTATAAGATTATATAAAACCATTGTAAAAGGTATAGTTCAGAAGTCAACTGAAGAAAAGGCATTCCTCTCGAAAAATGAAGATAGAAATATAGTAAAAGTTTACGAAGATGATTTTAATGGTGCCAAAGAGATTGTCACAAGAATAAGCCCACTTGCATCAAAAAATGGGTATACATTACTTGAGGTTCAATTAATAACTGGCAGGACCCATCAGATAAGGAGCCATTTATCTAAACTAGGTTATCCCATTATAGGAGATAGGAAGTATGGCAATCAAAGAGAAAACTCCAGATTTAGAGAAAACTACGGTCTGGAAAATCAATGGTTACATGCTTATAAGATAAAATTTGGAGGCTTAGATGGACCCATGGGTTATCTGAATGGAAAGAGCTTTGTTGCAGAACAAAAGGGGAAACTAGGTACAATTGAAAAGGATTTATTTGAATAATTAGAGAGGTGATATAGTTGAAGTTAACTGTTTTTGTCGAAGGCGTAGGTGAAATATCAATTAAAGAGGGTTCAACTTTAAAAGATCTTTCAGAGGTAGCCTTTCAAAAGGATTACAAAAGTTATTTAGGAGCCAGAATTAAAAACGAGGTATTTAACCTCAATAAGGTAATTGAAAACCATATGTATATCAAATTTTTAGATATATCAGATAAGGATGGATATAGGATATATACGAAGACTATTTCATCAGTATTTATAATGGCCTGTAGAGAACTGTTTCCCGAAAGGGTAGTGCGTATTCAGCATTTTTTAGGGGAAGGTCTTTATGTAGAGTTTGAAAAGGAATATTCAATTAGTTTTAAAGAAATCGAAAAGATTGAAGAGAAAATGAAAGAAATTATCTTAGAGAATTACCCAATTACTAGGGAAAAGATGCCCAAGGATGAGGCCATAAAATTATTTGAGGAATATAAATACGAGGATAAAATCAGGCTATTTAATTCCCTCGATAGAGAAGATGTACATGTGTATACCATCGGTGGGCATAAGGATACATATCACGGTTTTTTAGCCCCAACTACTGGATATGTGGATATTTTTCAATTAAGGTATTATTATCCAGGGGTTTTAATCCTATTTCCTAGCGAGAAATCAAACTATCAATTGCCAAAATTTAAAGAACTGAAAAAACTTTCTAAGGTCTTCAAAGAGACAGGTAAATGGGGGGATATCTTAGATTTAGCTTATGTAGGTTCCTTAAATGAAAAGATTAAAAATAATGAAATTCCGGAGATTATTAGAGTATCAGAGGCCTTGCACGAGAAGAAGATTGCTAATATAGCGGATAAAATATGTGAAGATGACGAAATCCATCTAGTTCTAATAGCTGGCCCTTCTTCATCTGGGAAAACGACATTTTCAAAAAGATTGGCAGTGCAGTTAAAGGTAAATGGCAAAAGGCCTGCATCAATTTCCGTAGACGATTATTTTGTAAATAGAGATAAAACACCATTAAATCCCGACGGGACCTTTGATTTTGAAACCATAGATGCCATAGATTTAGAAAAGCTAAATGAAGATTTACTAGTTTTACTGGAGGGGGGAGAAATAGAATTACCTAAATTTGACTTCATCAAGGGTGAAAGAGAAAGATCGGGTAAAATAATTAAGGTAGACAAAGGTCACCCCATAATATTAGAAGGTATTCACAGTTTGAATCCAAAGATGACAAGTTTGATTCCGGAGAAAAACAAGTATAAAATTTATATATCGGCATTGACACAATTAAATATTGACGCACATAATCGAATACCCACTACTGACACAAGATTGATTAGGCGAATAGTGAGGGATATAAAATACAGGGGCAATGATGCCATAAGTACTTTGGATATGTGGGATAGAGTAAGAGCAGGTGAGGAAAAATATATATTTCCATTTCAGGAAGAGGCAGATATTATGTTTGACTCTGCCTTAGTATATGAGTTGGCAGTCCTCAAAAAATATATTAAGCCATTGTTGGAGGAAATAGACAGTTCTAGTATTCATTTTGGTGAGGCAAAAAAGCTTCTTAAGTTTTTGCAGTATTTTAGAGACATAGAAAACGAAGATTATATTCCTTCTAATTCAATCCTTCGGGAATTTATTGGTAAAACTTATTTTGATATTCATTAGATAATGGAGATGTGTAAACTTGAAAGATAAGATTATGGAAATTATTGAAAAGAATAAAGGTTTAGTTAGAGAAGGTTTTGTTGCCGACTATATTCCTGCACTATCCAAGGCAAATCCAAATAATATTGGAGTATCGATTGTAGATTTAAACGGCAATATTTACAATGTAGGGGACTATAATGAAAAATTTACAATTCAAAGTATATCGAAGGTCTTAAGCCTTATTCTGGCTTTATTGGACCACGGCGAAGAAAAGGTATTTAATAAAGTAGGCTATGAACCAACAGACGAACCTTTTAATACAATTTACAAACTGGATTTTAATTGGAACAAACCTTCAAACCCCATGATAAACTCTGGTGCCATAGTGACAACCTCCCTGATTAAAGGCAACGGAGACGAAAAAATAAATAGAATATTGGACCTAATTAAAGTGATGACTGGAAATCCAAATGTTTCAATTGATGAAGAGGTTTATTTATCTGAAAAAGAAACCGGCAATAGAAATAGGGCAATGGCATATTTATTAAAGTCTAAGGGTATATTATCAGGTGATGTGGAAGAAATCTTAGATACCTATTTTAAGCAATGCTCAATTCAGGTTACCTCCTTTGATTTAGCAAAAATTGGGCTTTTCATAGCTAAGGGCTGTCCCCTTGAGACAAAGGGTTTAATAGACAATGCTAGGATTGCAGCCATTGTAACGGCGATTATGTTCACCAGCGGTATGTATAATTTCAGTGGGGAATACGCTGTCAATGTGGGGATACCGTCAAAAAGTGGAGTCGGAGGGGGTATCCTTGGCGTTGTCCCTGGGAATTATGGTATAGGTATATATGGACCAGCCCTAGATAGGTACGGAAATTCATCTGTAGGGTATGGAATCATAAGAGATTTATCTCAGCACCTTAAACTAAATATACTTTCGCGATGAAGGGTAAACCCTTCATTTCGTTTATTAAAATTGCAGTGAACTAAAAATGAAGAACTAAAGGATGATTTTATGGAAATAAAACTGAGGATTTTTGCATTGTTAATGCTTGGCATCTTATTAGCCACAGGATGTAAGCACAATGGGGAAAGAGGTGGAGATTTGGGTATACAAGAGCCGGCAGAAAAAATGCCAAAGGAAAATGACGAAGATATAAAAGTGGATTTAATACAGAAAAAGATAGATAATATGGCGATAGATGAAAAAATCGGACAGCTTATAATGACAGGATTTGAGGGTACATCCCTAGGCGAAGACTTAATTCAATACATTAAAGAATACAATGTTGGTGGAGTAATATTTTTTTCTAGAAATATTGAAGATACTTCTCAAACAATAGAATTGATAAACCAGATTAAAATAGTAAATCAGTCTAATTCGATACCTCTGCTATTTTCCATAGACGAAGAAGGTGGAAGAGTAAGTAGATTTCCCAAATCCATAGTGGGACTTCCCAGTGCAAAAACAATAGGGGATAAAAATGACGATAAGATTTCCTATGATTTCGGCAAGGTCTTGGGCAATAGACTGAAACCCTTTGGGTTCAATATGGTCTATGGACCAGTATTAGATATAAATTCCAATCCTAAAAATCCTGTTATTGGAGATAGGGCCTTTGGGTCTAATCCACTATTAGTATCGAATGTAGGCGTACAGGTCATAGACGGAATTAAGAGCACAAATATTATTTCTGTAGTAAAGCATTTTCCAGGTCACGGAGATACTGAGATGGACTCCCATATAGATTTACCTAGTTTAGATAAATCATTTGAGGAGTTATTGGAGTTTGAATTAATACCGTTTGCAAAAGCCATAGAAAACTCAGTAGATGCCATTATGGTGGCTCATATTCTTTATCCTAAGATAGATTTGAAGTTTCCTGCTACAATGTCTAGTATTATAATAAATGATATTTTACGGGATACACTTAAATTTGACGGATTAGTTTTGTCAGATGACATGACCATGGGGGCTGTAGTAAATAATTTTACCGTAGAGGAAGGAGTTTTGAAATTTTTACAATCCGGCGGCGATATTGCCCTTATTTGCCATGGGAAAGACAACACCATAAAATCTATAAATAGAATCTTGGAAGCTGTAGAAAACGGGGAACTAAATGAATCGGAAATAGATAAAAAGGTCTATAGGATACTGGAGCTTAAAGAAAAATATAGATTAGACAATGTTGAAATATATGACAGTAGCATACATAGGATAAACGATATTACGAAAGAGTTCAACAATAAACTTCAGAGATAAACAGGGGGTTAGCTATGAAAACTGTATATATAGGACCATTTAACAATGGCAAAAAAGGCGAATTATTTTCGATGGCCCTTGAGGAATTAAAAAAAGATGGTGGCAAAAACTTTTATTATCTGTTGCCCAATGGAGAGCTGTTATCTGATTATAGAAGAAAAATAATAAGGGAAATCGGAAAATCCTTTGAAATCAATCTATTTACTTTTGACGATATCGTAGACAATATATTGAGGGAAAAGTTTTTATTCTCAATTGACGACTCCATTAAAAACTTAATAATCAGTAGGATAATTAATAATTTGAGTTCTGAAGGCAAGATAAATTATTATAAGGATATAGGAAAGACAGATGGCTTCGTAGAGGAGTTAAATTATATTATTGGACAGATAAAAAAATCTCTAATAAACCCTGAAGAATTTTTGAATAATTGTCCTAGACAAATGAAATATACAGAAATAGGGTTGATTTATGAAGAATATGAAAAGAAATTAGAGGAATTAAATTTAATTGACAGAGAAGGGACCTATTTTAAGGTTATAGACATATTAAAAGGAGATATAGATATAATTAAAGACATAAACTTTATAATAATAGATCAGTTTTACGATTTTAGACCTATTGAAATAGAAATATTGAAAAAGTTATGTCATAGCAATATGGATATTTACATAAATATGCCCTTTGAAATGAGCTCGGAGATAGTAAATGTAAAGAAAACTTTAGGGATGCTTCAAGGGCTGGGATTCGAACTACAATACGTTGAAACCGAGGACATAGACATCTTTACCGAACTAAGCTATAATTTTTTTGACGATAGAGATATGAAGTTAAACAGTGGAGATGCAGTTAGTTTAATTAGGGCGCCGACAATATATTTAGAATTGAAAAAGGTTTTTGAAATTATCAAGGAGAAAATTAGAGAAGGGACAAAGCTCAATGATGTGGGGATAATACTGTTAAACGACCAATACAAGCATTATCTATTTCAGGTATCCCTTGAAGAAAAGATACCTGTAGATATGGCGATGGAACAGCCTTTAATCCAAATACCGCTGATTAGGGAATTTTTAAATATTATAGAAATGAAGATTTATAATGGCAATAAGCAAAATTTTATAAGAAGGATTAAATCACATTATTTTGATACAGTGGATTTTAAAAGCAAAGACGGACTGGAATATATAATTCGTAAACTTGGCTTTGTTAGTACTTACGATTTGGACCTACTATTGTCAAGTTCTAAATCATTAAATATCACTATGGAATATCTTGAAACCTTGATAGATGTCGTTGACAAAACCATAAAAGAAATGGAAATAATACCTAAAGAAGGATTAGTAACAGACTACAATAGGATTTTTAGTAGATTAATAGAAGATTACAACGTAATGGAAAAGGTAAACAATAGGTATTTGGCTCATGGTGATTTTGATTTATATTATAGAGATATATCAGCCTTAGAAAAACTAATGGAAGTTTTGGAAAAGATGAAAAGCCTATCCTTAATAGTAGATACGGTGACCTTAGTAGAATATCATAGGGCCTTAATGGAGCTAATAGAAAATGAAGCTATATTAAAAAAGGATAGAAATATAGAGGGAATAAAAGTATTAAATCCAATAAACAGTAGAGGTATAAATCATAAAATACTATTTGTTACAGGGCTATCTTCGACCTACTATCCAAATATAAGAGAAAATAACTTTCTAATAAATGACGTTAACTTTTCGGAATTGAAGCAAATAGGAATAGAATTTAAAAATTATCAAGATAGGTTAAATAATGAAGCCATAAAATTTGCATCTATATTATCTTCTGTAGAAAACAAATTATATTTGTCTTATTGTCAGGGAGAAGAGGAAGACAGTATACAATCCATATTTCTTGATGAACTATTGAATATGATTGAGCCTGAGTGCCTGAGACAGAGCTTAATCAATGTGGATATGGGATATTATTTTAAGGACAAGCATAGCATTACAACCTCAGATGAACTTGCGAATTACCTCATATTGAACCATTGGAAACTCCCCAAGGAGCAGGTAGAGGATTATTTTTCATATCATAATGAGAATTTTCAGGATAAGTTTAGGAGCATCAACGAAAGATTCCTCTGCGAATTTGAGAGAAGCAATAATAGCCTTGGCGAATATAGTGGTGTATTATCAAAGAAGGATATTAGAGAAGACCTGTATAAAATTCACGAAAACAAGGTGTATTCTATTACTTATCTAGAGGCATATGGCAGGTGTCCATATTATTTTCTACTAAACAAGGTCCTAAATGTAGAGGAAATGGAAAGAATATTTCAAGAATATAGTCCGATGGATATAGGAATCCTTTATCATGAGGTCCTAAGGCAGTACTATACCTACCATAGGGAAAGTATATGGAACTATGTAGAGGGCAAGAAAGGATTTATACTAGGAAATACCATTGAATATTTGAGAGATATAACTGAGGAGAAGGCAAGGCAATTGGGATTTGACCTAGGAGACAAACTAAATTTGTTGATAATAGAAAACGCGTTTGCGAAGATAAAGAATTTTATAGAAAAGGATCTAGAAAGAATAACAAAATCGGAAGAAAGGCTTCTGCCCTATGCATTTGAGGTTGATTTTGGGAAATATGGAGACTTTGAAATAAACATCCACCATAAGGAGATTAAATTTAGGGGGACTATAGATAGAATAGATAAGGTAATGGGGGAAGATAAATATTTGATTATGGACTATAAAAGCAGTTCCTATGGGGTTTATGACATAGAACAGATGAGGAAAGGACTGTCCTTACAATTGCCCGTATATTTGCTTTCTCAAAAGGATAAAAAAATCGTAGGGGGGCTATATGGTTTAATATCTAGTTCGAAGTTTGATATAAAATTGGGTCTTATGGATGAAACAAAGCATATTACCAAAAGACACAAAGGAGCCTTAGATGAGGACGGCCTAAATTTAGTAATCGATGAAGTTAAAGAGCGTGTTTACGAAATGTTGGAAGATATATTAATGGGAAATTTCCCTGTAAATCCTCAAGAGTGCTCCCCTTATTGTATATATAAAGATATATGCAGATATGAAAATTTATCGGAGGTGGAGTAATGGAACTAAATAAAGATCAAAAGCTAGCTGTTGAATCCATAAATAGGAATGTGTCAGTAATAGCAGGGGCAGGGACGGGAAAGACGAAAGTATTGACAGAAAGATTTATTAGGATATTAGATTATGGAAACCTTGATGAGGGAAAGGAAATAGAGTCCATAGTCGCCATTACTTTCACCAAAAAAGCCACCCAGGAGATGATTCATAGAATACGATCCGAAATACGAAAAAATTTCCCAGTAAGTCCAAGATGGCGAAGGTACTACAGGGATATGGAAAAATCCAATATATCTACTATACATAGTTTTTGTGCAAAGATATTAAGAGAAAATCCTGTGGAGGCAAAGATAGACCCACTATTCGAGGTATTGGAAGACAATAAGGCTTCTAGACTTTTAAAAGAAAACATAAGAGATACTTTAAAGACAAATATTAGAGAAGAAAATAGAGCCTACGATGTCATAAAAAACTTTGAAATAGTAAATATTGAACTTTTGGTAAACACATTTCATAGACTATACGTAAAAATACGAACTGTAGGGATTCCCTTTGCAAAAGTCAAAGATATGAGCTTGAAATACTTAAATGATTTAAAGGAAAAAGTTGTTGATACGGATGATATTAAGAATACTTTTATTTATCTAATGGACAGGCTACCCAAAAATACAAAAATCTATAAGTTGAGGAATGACCCTATATGGATGGATTTTGAAGGAGGACGGTACCATAGAGACGAAGAATTTGAAATAATCAAGTACTTGTACGACAATATGGGCGGCAGCAGTAAAGAACCGGAAAAAATGGACTTTTTACGGCAGACTATAGAAGAATATTTATTATCAAGGGAATACGACAACATTCCTATCTACGATGTGGTTTTAAATCTATTAATAGAAATTGACGAGAGATATAGTTATGAAAAAGATACACTTAAAGCATTGGACTATGAAGACCTGGAAATTAAGGTTCTAAATTTGCTGGACAATAAAAACATAAGGGAAAGATACCAAAGAAAATTTAAGTATATTATGGTAGACGAGTTTCAAGACACCAACGAATTGCAAAAAAATATATTTTATAGGCTGGCAACAGAGAAAGATAAACTAGATAAATCAAACCTCTTTATTGTAGGAGACCCAAACCAATCGATTTACGGATTTAGAGGTGCAGATTTAGGTGTGTTTTATGATGTAGTAGGGGATATAGGAAATACTACTGGCGATGAGCCCATAGTTATAAAGGTCAACTACAGGACTGTAAACACAGTATTGGATTTCATCAATCATACATTTACATCTTTGATGGGAGAGGGATATACAAAATTAGCAAGTTTTAAAAGCTCTAAGGGAGAGATAGATGTAGAAATATTAGAAAAGCAAGATTTGGAGATACCCTCGGGCATTGATGCCTCCTCGTATCATAGATATTACGAAGCTGAGTTAATCGCTAAAAGGATAAAACAGTTAGTTGAGTCTGGAACATACAGTTTCGGAGATTTTGCGATGCTTTTTAGGGCCACCACAAGAAATCACATATATGAAAAAGCCTTGAACAAGTACGGTATACCGTATTACAATTTTGGCGGAAAAGGATTTTTTCAACAACAGGAAATACTTGATGTTATCAACGCATTAAAAGCCATCAGCAATTCCCTTGATACTATTGCATTTATTGGTTTTTTAAGATCTCCTATGATAGGTATGTCTGATACGATAATTTATTGGATACTCAGACAAAGAGAAAATACAGTCCTTAATTCCATGAAAAAGATAATCGAAGATAAAACCATGGAAGGGGAAGAGACAGAAAGGATAAAAGTTGCCTTAGGTACGATCCAATACCTAAAAGATTATAAAACTTTCCATGGATTATCAGAGACAATAAATGAAATCATCTCTAAAACTTATTTTATTGAATCTTTGCTGTTGAAGCAAGGAGGTAGACAGGGAGCTGCAAATATCAATAAACTAAAGGAAATGGTCAAGCAATACGAGAAAGACAATATAGGATCAGTGGAGGACCTAGTGGACTTATTTGATGAATTAAAAGAGCTAGATGAAGCACAAGGAAGAGTTGAATCTGAAGATGCCGATGTGGTCAATATTTTGACTATACACAAGTCTAAGGGGCTTCAATTTCCCGTAGTTATAATTCCCGAGATGGCAACTTCGAGAAATAGCACATTTGAAAATATATTATTTAGTAAGGATAAAGGAATTGGCATAAAATTAAACAGTGGAAGGAAGATTTACGACAATATAAGGGAAGACTTTAGTCATAGGGAAAGTGAAGAATTGAAAAGAGTCCTGTACGTTGCCATGACAAGGGCAGAGGAGATGTTAATTTTAGGTTTTCAAGGAAAAAATGCTGGATTTAAAAAGATGATTAAAGAGATAATTCACCCTCTGCCACATAAAATTATTTCAGAAATTCAAATGGCGGAAGAAGTATCTGCCTCCGTAAGACTAATAGACAATAAATTTCTAAAAAAAGGGAGCAAAAGTAGTATAGACTTACCCTTATTATTTGAAGTGCCCCAGTTCAATAGGAGGAGAATTGAAAGATTTAGTATAAGCCAATACTTGACATTTGTTCAATGCAATAGAAAGTTCTACTTAGACTATTATTGGAAATTAGGCTCTCAAGAGTTCAATACTATGGAAATGCCTGATGCCTTTACTCTAGATAGTCTGCATAAGGGCAATTTAATTCATAAGTTTAGTGAATACTATGGATTTGGAACTAATCCAGAATCCTTATTGGAAAAGATTTGTATATCCCATGGGATTCCATACGAAAGGAAAATTTACGACCAGCTAAAGATTTATATAGATAATTATATTGAACAATATAGGGATGATTATGAAAAGGTATATATAGAAAGGCCATTTTATTTAAAACTGAACAATTCCTATATAAAGGGGTTTATAGACAGGATAAATATAAAAGACAATAGGGCCGAAATTGTAGACTACAAAACCAATAAGGTAGTAAACAAGGAAAGATTAGCAGAAAAGTATATTCCACAGCTACAACTTTACGCCTATGTCGTCAAAGAAATAATGGGTATCGAGGTTGAAAGAGCCAGAATTGTGTTTTTAGAAAATGGAGACCATTTCGATGTTCCGTTGAGTCATGAGGATTTAGAAAAAAATTTAGATAATATCGTCGGATTTATAAATTTTGTATCCAATAACAAAGAATTATCGCAGTATAGAAAAATTCAAAGATGCAACGAATACTGCAAACACAAGGATTTTTGCCTTTTAGGAGAATAATACTCTTTTAAAGAAAATAATTTGAAAATTAACGAAAAATATTATATAATATTCGTGGCTCGAAGTATATTAGTAGGGGGGATTTTATTGTTAAAGAGATTTATATCTTATTATAAACCGCACAGAAGGCTGTTTTTTATAGACATGTTTTTTGCACTTTTAATTTCCGCATCGGATTTAATTTTTCCTGTATTTACTAGGAGAATGATAAATGATATTATTCCTGCGGGAAGGATGGACTTACTGCTGCGATGGACGATTATAATGGGTTTTCTATTTATCCTTAGGTATATAAGTAACTATATAGTATCTTATTGGGGTCATGTCCTAGGCGTTAGGATAGAACACGATATGAGAAAAGACATATTTACACATTTACAATCATTGCCATTTAGCTACTATGATGACAATAAAACAGGACACATAATGTCTAGAATAGTAAATGACTTAAGGGATATTACCGAGCTGGCTCACCATGGTCCAGAGGATTTGTTCATATCAATGGTGATGCTTGTCGGTTCCTTTGTCGTTCTTATTAGGATTGAATGGCGTTTGACATTAATATTGTTTGCATTTATTCCTTTAATGATTTGGTTTGTAATCATTAAGAGAAATAGGATGTCAAATTCTTTTAGGGAAGTACGGAAAAAGATTGCCAATGTAAATGCCCAATTGGAAAACAGTATTTCTGGAATTAGGGTGGCAAAGTCTTTTACAAATGAAGACTATGAAATAGAAAAATTTAACGAGGGAAACTTGAGTTTTAGTAATGCCAGAAGGGAATCGTACAAGGTAATGGCGGAGTTTGCCTCAGGCATAGGAATTATGTCTAGTGTGCTTAATCTGTTGGTAATTAGCCTTGGAGGATTTTTTGTACACAAAAAGATTATAAACCTTGGGGATTTATTTTCTTTTACTCTGTATGTAAACTTTTTTATGCAGCCCATTAGAAGGCTATCAGAATTTGCTCAACAATTGCAAGACGGTATGACTGGTTTTGAAAGATTTGTGGAAATTATGAATATACAACCTGATATAGTCGACAGCAAAAATGCAGTTGACCTAGGAAATGTAAGGGGCGAAATAGTCCTTAAGGATGTTTCCTTTAGCTATAAAAACGGTAAAAACACTGTATTGTCAAATCTCAACTTAACCATAGAACCTGGAAAAACTGTGGCTTTGGTAGGCCCCTCTGGTGCTGGAAAGACGACATTATGCCATTTGATACCAAGGTTTTACGAGATAGATGAAGGGCAAATACTGCTGGATGGTACTGATATTAGGGATATAAAGATTAGGTCCCTTAGAAAAAACATCGGCTTGGTTCAACAGGATGTATTCCTATTTACAGGTACTATATATGACAATATAATTTATGGGAATCCAGATGCTTCAGAGGATCAAGTGGTAGAAGCTGCTAAAAATGCCAGTATCCACGACTTTATAATGACCTTACCAGAAGGATATGACACTTATATTGGGGAAAAGGGTGTTAAATTATCTGGCGGGCAAAAGCAAAGGATATCCATTGCCAGATTATTTTTGAAGAACCCGCCCTTGTTAATTCTCGATGAAGCTACATCTGCTTTAGACAACGAAACTGAAATAATGATTCAAAAATCTTTAGAGGATTTGTCTACAGGTAGAACGACCATGGTCATAGCCCATAGGTTGTCCACTATCAAAAACGCAGATGAAATAGTAGTATTGACTTCAGAGGGAATTGCGGAAAGAGGTAGCCATGAAAGATTACTGGCAGATAATAAATTATATGCCAGGTTGTATAGGTCCCAATTCAAGGACCTTGTGGAATAAAGAGTATCAAAAACATCTCCTTATTCATATTATGTAAGAGAAGGCCAAGGGGAGGTGTTTTTTGTGAACTACGATTATCCAGAATTACATTATATAATCTATCCTAAGGTAGTGGAGGCCTTAGATAAATATTTTGAGAAAACCCGTACCATAGAAGATATATCGGGGGAAGAAATAGAAATTGCAGTCCACGCCGTATATAAAAAGATGGTACAAGAACATCCTGAAATACATGGAGACCCTAGCGAAAGAAGGTATCGAGCTAAAGAAAAAAACAAGCTTAAATCCTTTTATGGTAGGGGCAAAGTTGTAAAAGACTTAATAAGTATTTTAATTATCACGGAGCTTTTTAGAAGAAAACAAAATATTACAGTATAAAATAGGCTATGTGCCTATTTTTATTTGTTTGGAAAAGTCATATATAAGATTTGTAACCCTTTATTAATAAATTTGTAACCAATAGAATTATAATTTATTATATGCTAAAATTGATTTATAGATAGTGTGATATTAAACATATTAATAATAGGATGTGATTTCATGGAAAAATCCATACTTCTAGTAGAGGACGAAGACTCCATAAGAAAATTTATTAGGATAAATCTAGAACGCAATAATTATCGAGTATTTGAGGCGGAAAACGGAGAATTAGGGTTAGATATTGCTGACAAAGAAAAAATTGATATTGCCGTATTAGATGTCATGCTTCCAGGTATAGATGGTTTTCAAGTATGCAAAACCCTAAGGGATAAGTATCCAAATATGGGAATTATAATGCTGACTGCAAAATCTCAGGATATCGACAAAATCATGGGTCTGGAATACGGTACTGACGATTATATGACAAAGCCTTTTAATCCAACTGAATTGGTATTAAGGGTTAAATCTCTAGCCAGAAGGGTAGACTCTTCGCCCGAGGACAGTACAAATAAACTGCTAGCTTCCGGGCCTTTTGAAATAGACGTATATTCTCGGAAGTTTTATAAAAATCGCAGTGAAATCGTGCTTACTCCCACAGAGTATTCAATAGCTAAACTATTTTTGGAGCAACAGGGAAGAGCATTTTCTAGGGATGAAATATTGAACATAGTATGGGGATACGATTTTGTAGGCGATTCGAAAATCGTAGATGTAAATATCAGGAGATTAAGATCTAAAATAGAAAACGATCCTGGAGAACCGTATTTCATCGAAACGGTTTGGGGCATAGGATATAGGTGGAAAACCGATAAATAACCTATGAATTATTAGAGAAAGATAATTGGTGGATTTAATGAGAAAAAGTATAAAAACTAGATTGGTAATAAACTTTATGCTGATTATTGTAATTACAGTAGTGATATTAGAGACTGTGTTGATAAATGGAGTGAAGGAATACTATTATAGAAATGTAGAATCTCTACTGCATAACCAAATACAATTCTCAATTGATTATTATCTAAGGTACTTTTCTTCTAATCCATTGGAAGACATTATAATAGATGATATAGACGTTTTTTGGCAGCATACCACTGCTCAAGTCCAATTATTAGATCCTCAAGGCAGATTATTGACGGATTCCCTTGGCGTAATAAACGATGAGTATAATATTGCCTCTGACATAAAAATGGCCGTAAACGGAGAGATGGGGACATGGGTTGGGAAAGTAAAATATTTTGATAGTTTAGTAATGGCAATTTCAGCTCCAATTGAATATGAGGGTAGGGAGATAGGAATCATCAGATTTATAACCTCCCTTAAAGAAACAGATTATGTAATAAGAACTATTTCCTTGTTTCTGCTGCTTATGGGAATTGCAGTCTTATTTATATCGGGAATTGTAAGTGTTTTTCTAGCTAATTCAATAATCAGACCTTTGAAGGAAGTTACTAAAGTAGCAGAAAAAATGGCCGATGGTCAGTTAAAAGTCAGGAGCAATATTAGATTAGAAGATGAAATTGGCAGACTAGGAAATACTTTAAACTATATGGCAGAAGAATTAATCAAGAAAGAACAGCTAAAAAACGACTTTATTTCTTCCATATCTCATGAGCTCCGAACCCCATTGACATCTATTAAAGGCTGGGCAGTGACCTTAAAATCTGAAGATTTTACTGAAAATGAAATAGTACTGGACGGGTTGGAAATAATAGAGAAGGAAAGCGATAGGCTTACGACAATGGTCGAAGAACTTTTAGACTTATCTAGATTTGTTTCTGGCAGGATAAACCTTGAGAAAGATTTATTTGATATAAAAGATACTATTCTTATGATAGGGAAACAATTAAGGCCAAGGGCTCTGAATAATGGAATACAGTTTGATATTGACATTCAGGAAAATTTAAGCCCTATAGTAGGTGATGAAAATAGAATAAAACAGGTATTGATAAATGTTTTAGACAATGGGTTTAAATTTACTCAGGAAGGTGGTTCAATAATTCTAAAAGCTTACGAAGAAAATAGCATTTTAACAATAAAAATTGAGGACAGCGGTGTAGGTATACCAGAAGAAGATTTATCCAAAGTAAAAGATAAATTTTATAAGGGAAGAAATAGCAAATCCCATAGTGGAATCGGATTGTCCATATCCGATGAAATAATACGGATGCATAATGGGAAGATGGAAATACTATCAGAAGTAAACAAAGGAACGCAGGTAATCATAGAATTACCCTCAAAGGGGGAAGACATATGAAGAAGATAGGACTTATTTTTATTGCTATAGTATCTTTGACTTTTTTAGTGTCGTGCAATAGCAGTCGGTTTCAAGTAAAAGAGAGCATAATGGCTCCAGATAACAATATACCTCCGTTACATGGAAAATGGACTATCGATAGATATATTGACAGTCCATATAATAAGGGTGCTGGATTATCGAAGGATTCCTTAGTAGATATGGATGTTTTATTTCATAAGGATGCAGTTATAGTTGGGGGAGATTATGCCTTGGACCCTGAATATAAATATAAAAATGTCAATATTTACGACTATCTGTTATATAAGTACAAGGTAGACCCTGAATATTTAGATTTAGAAGATACTATGGTAGACATAATAACAGTTATTAGTGACAACCAATATTTTTACGAGTTTATAAAATACGATGAAGATAAGATGATAATATACGATGATGATAGGTTTTATTTTTTAGATAAGACTGTCGATGAAGTCAGCAAAGATGAAATCCATAGATATATAAATGTAGAAAAAAGCATAATGAGGATTTCCAACATTCAAGAGGCAGATACCCTTCGTTCAGGTGTATTATTGGGTATAAAATCATACGGATATGATGCTGAAGCAGAGGTAGATAAATGGGATTATAGAACGATTTGGATAAGAGCCAGTAACAGAACTGTATCGTCAATTTACGAAATAGATAACCTTTTAGTTCCTAGGAAGAAAGGTTTTTGGATGGTAGACGTCAGTAGAAACAGCGACTATAATATAATACGAGATGAAATCAGAGCTACAGAGATGAAAAAATATCAAGATGATAAAGTTGTAGATTTAAACTTTTTTGGCTTAAGGTCAGTTGAAGAGCAAAGGATTATACCAGTTCAAAATTCTGTAATAAAAAACATTCTATATATTGGGAATGATTATGTTTCTTCAGAAGTAATAGACTTAAAAGATGGAGAAAAGACATTAGAGGTATACCATGTGGATTACTTAAAAGACAATAAAGCCATTAAGATATCAGACTTAATTGGAGATGAAGGGTTTCAGACTTTTGTCGAAGGGGCCCAAAGTATAATGAAATCAGACAGCACAGCAATTTTAAGTGAAGAAAGCTTTGGATTAACTAGGAGAAATGGTTATTGGATTATGAAAGGTAGATTAAATTTTGAATCCGATGGAGAGCAATATTATAAAGATTATAATATAAAAGCCATACCCCCAAAAGAATTAGTAAATTACGACGTCCTTGCCATACCTTGGGATAGAATTAAATCAAAGATACCAGAAGCTATCGATGCATTTACTTCCCCAAATGAAGACATCGTCGTAGTCGTCACAAGGGCCAATATATTGGTATACCCTATTGAGGATAATGAAATATCTTCAAGGGAATTGGGGAAAATTAAACTTGATGCTTCCGATTCAGTAGTAATGGCAGAGTGGTCAACAGGCAGATACACTCCACTATGGGAAGAGGAGGTCCTAAGACATATTAGTACAATATCAGATTAAATATACCAAATATTCTTACTTGAAGAGGATATAGCAATTGAACCTGCATTCAGAGAGGAAATTATATGTTGATTATCCGTAATAAGGCCACTGGCTATTACGGATATTCTCGTATCCTTTATAATTCTTTCGATGATTTTTGGTATGATACCAGGCAGAACTTCTACAGCTGAGGGACGGTTTTTTTTAATAGAGTCGATAGAGTATTGAAGTGACATAGAATCAGATATGATAATCCTTTGAATAGTGAATATACCCATATCCTTACTTAATTTTACTAGGTCGCTTTTACCGGTAATAATTCCATGGGGATGGATATTCTTGACAATATATTCGAGACCCCAAGTATCCCTCGAAAACCCATCTATTGATTCAACATGTATATACAAATCCTTGTCCTTTTCCTGGAGGCGATGGGAGATTTCCCTTAAATTAAAGATATTTCCTGTGTTGAGAAATATCACTTCGCAGGGGGAGTCTAGTGCAATATCCAGTTCCTCTAAATTTCGGATGCTGCATATTATTGGATTTTTCATAACTCTATCAAAAAAACTCATTATATCACCTATTTATGACTATTTTTTATTAACTGGAGCTTTTTATTTCTGCTGAATTGTTTGATTTCATATTCTCTTTTTTGTGCCTCGATTTTATCGTCAAAAGATTCGTAGTAAACAAGTTTGACAGGAAGTCTTCCTCTAGTATATTTAGATGCCTTGCCCTTATTATGAGCTGCAATTCTATTGTCTAAGTTTACTGTCCAACCGGTATATAAAGTATTGTCATCGCAAAGTAAAATATACACATAACACATATCATCACCTAGTCCTTAAGCACTTGCCTCAGTACCTTTGAGATTATATCAAAACTATATCCTTTTCTTTGAAGATATCCGCCAAGTTTTCTATAAATTGCATTGGAAGAATCTCCTTCGTATTTTTTTACCTGCTTCTGTGCTAATTCAAGTGCCGCCTCATATTGATCAGATTTGTCAATGATGAGGACCTTATCGATGATATTTCTAGAAACCCCCTTTAGGCTTAGCTCGTATTTAATTCTTTCTGAACCTAATTTAGATAGATTAATTTTATCCCTAACGTAGCTTTCCGCAAAGGCTAGGTCATCAATATATTTTAATTCTTTACAATATTCTATGGCCTTATGGATATTGGAATCATTATAGCCTTTGCGCATAAGTGCTTGAAATATTTCCTTTTCTGACCTCTGACGATAAGAAAGCAGATTTAATGCGTGATTTATGGTCTTGTTAAGTTCCTCAGCAGCCAATACTTCCTTAATAAATTCATCGTCTACTTCCATTTCCACATGAAGACCATATTTAAGCATTATTTCTTCGTCAATTCCAATGGAAAATAAATTGTCGACGTAAATATTGACCCTGTTTTTATTTTTCTGCCGTTCAATGCTTGTAATTTTCATGTAATCACTCTTTCTAATTGTCCCTTTGAGAGAACAATATATATAGGCCAAGTAAAATCAACAAAATTGGCCAGTAAGTCCATAAATGACGTATTCTGATATTGAGCCATGGAAAGAAAACGTTGGCCATTAAAACTGCACCCCAGAGTATTAATCCCAGGCCAATAAAAATTGGGGTATTGCGGCGAAATTTTTCGTTATTGTCCCTGTCATACTCTTCCTCGTAGATAATTCCATCGTCTTCTGGAATTAAAAAGCTGCTGACTAAATAAATAATAAAGGATGTACCTAGAGAACGAAGAGAAATTAAAACCCATGCAATTCGAATTACTGTTGGGTCAATATTAAAATATTCGCCTATTCCACCGCATACACCTGAAAAAACCCTATTTTTGTATGAACGCTTTAGCTTACTCAAGATTATCACCTCTAATTTATGTACTAGATTTATTGTATCAGATATTAACCAATGTTCAAATACCTGTTACTATAAATAAACAATTATTTTCTCTATAAGGTTTAAAATAATTCACAATAGTAAAAGATTGTGATAACATAGATTTGATAAGAATTTTGGAGGTTTGCATATGTACAGTATATTGGCCCTAATCTTTAAATATATCTTTATTATTGTCATATACTTATTTATATTTAGTATTATCAGACTTATTTACTTAGATATTAAAAGTATGGATGCTATTTCCTTTGAGGACAGGGCGTATTTAAAGCTAATTAATAGAAAGGATTCCTTACCTTTTAAAATAGATGAACATTACATTATAGACGGCGATATAAAATTGGGAAGGCAAAATAACAACGATATCGTAATCAAAGATCAGTACGTTTCAAAAGAACATTTTCAAATAGTAGAGGATGAGAAGGAATACTACTTAGAGGACCTTGAAAGTGTAAATGGCACTTATTTAAATGGGGATAAATTGTATGATATAGTAAAATTAAAAGACGGAGATATTATTAGAATAGGAAAAATCGAATTTTTATTTGTAAATAGAGAGTAGGGATATGATGTTTAAGGGAGAGATAAGGAAACAATCGCCAAAAAATCTTTTGTTGCTCTTTCAAATTCTAGCCTTGCTACTTTTGCTGGCATATGAACAAATGCATGCTGATAAGATGATATTTATCATGGCTATGGGTTTGATATTAATCATATATTTATCAAATTATCTCCTTATTAAAATATCATCAGGAGACAATTATATTTTTCTCATAGTGACAATGTTAATCACCATTGGAATAATAGTAATTTATAGAATTGATGAAAAATTGGGAATAAAGCAGTTAACTTGGATTTCCCTTGGGATTTTTCTTTTCTTTTTAGTGTATTTTATGGTGAAAAGATTAAAAAAAATTGACGATTGGCTTTACCTTTATTTAGTACTGGCATATTTATTGTTCATAATTACTTTTGCCTTTGGAGATAGGAAGTTTGGTGCCATAAATTGGGTTAGTTTTAGAGGATTTGCTTTTCAGCCCGGGGAGATAACTAAAATTGTTTTAATATTTCTGTTGGCCTCTTATTATTCTAATACTGAGAAGTGGAGACACATAAAATATTCGTCCTATTATATTATGGGAGTTGTTTATTCCTTTATTGCACTTTTATTTCTTCAAAAAGATTTAGGGACAGCATTGGTTTTTTATATAATATTCGCATCCATTCAGTTTATTTACGAGGAAGATAGAAAACTTATACTATACAATATTGGTTTGTTTTTGGGAAGTGGTGTATTAGGATACGTATTATTTGACCATGTAAAGATTAGATTTCAGGCTTGGCTCAATCCATGGATCTACATTGAAAGACAAGGGTACCAAATAACCCAATCCCTCTTTGCCATTGCGGAAGGTGGTTTTTTCGGCAAAGGTCTGGGAATGGGTCATCCGGATTTTGTACCAGTTGTGTATACGGATTTTATTTTTTCAGCTATATGCGAAGAAATGGGCATCTTCACTGGAATAGGTATAGTAATGCTATTTATGATATTTGTATACAGGGGATTTAAGATAGCCATTTCTCAAGAAAATAGATTTTATAGAATATTGGCCATTGGAATCAGCACCTTATTTGGAATACAATCCTTTATAATTCTCGGTGGAGTACTTAAAATGATTCCCCTTACGGGATTAACACTTCCCTTTATTAGCTATGGCGGTAGTTCTATTTTATCCAGTTTTATAGCACTTTCCATACTGCAAATATGTTCAGAGGATATGACCTCAAGGGAGGATACTGATGAATAAGGAAATCAAAAGGATAATAATAATACTAACTGTCCTCTGTATGACCTTTATCAGTCTTATAGTCTATATCAGTTATTTTCAAATTTTTAAGGCTTCTGCAATTAAAAATAACAGCTATAATAAAAGGTTGTGGATTAATGAACAGACAATACTTAGAGGCTCCATTCTAGATAGGAATGGAAATGTATTGGCCTACAGCGAAAAAGAAGGAGACTCATATAAAAGAAATTATAACTATGGAAGTTTATATAGCCACATAGTGGGATATAGCTATAGAGAATACGGTAAATCTGGTCTGGAATTATACTATAATAATTCACTTTTAAATATAAGTGACAGCACTCCAATTAATGAAATAAAAAACATAGTCATTCCAAATACAACGGGAAATAACCTAGTATTGACCATAGATCATAATATTCAATCTAGGGCGAGATCCTTAATAGACGGAAAAAAAGGCAGCATAGTAGTTATGAATCCTACTACTGGAGAAATATATGCCATGGTAAGTTACCCTGATTTTAATATATCCAATTTAAATGAGAATTGGAAAGAAATATCGGAGGATATGGAAAGTCCTTTAATAAATAGGGCAATTCAAGGTCTATATGCTCCAGGTTCTGTGTTCAAGGTGATAACTGCCATGGCTGCACTGGAAAACAGTAGTTATGAAACACAATATAATTGTATCGGTAGTGAAAAAATAGAGGGATACGTATTTAAAGATTACGAGGGAAAGGCCCATGGGCCCATTGACCTGAAAGGTGCCTTAGTAAAATCCTGCAATACTTATTTTATAAATAAATCTTTGGAAATTGGAAAGGATACAATTGGCAAAATATCAGAACGCTTTTTCTTCAATTCTAGAATACCTTTTGATTTACCTGTCAAGAGCTCCCAGTTTCCTTATAAAGAAATGACAACCGATGTGGAGGTTGCTGCCGCATCAATCGGACAGGGAAAGGTTCTAGTTACACCTTTGAATATGGCTTTAATTGCTTCAGGTATTGCAAATGAAGGGGAAGTTGTGAAACCTATACTTGTAAAGGAAATAGTAACTAAAGATGGAAAAGTTTTAAAGCAAAGTGATATTGAGATATTGTCACAGGGCATAAATCCCCTCGGGGCAAATACCATAAAGGACATGATGGTAGAGGTGGTAAAATCCGGTACAGGGGTAAATGCCAAAATCAAAAACGTAACTGTAGCAGGTAAAACTGGAACTGCGGAAAATTCGTCGGGAAAAAATCACGCTTGGTTTATAGGTTTTGCACCAGCAGATAATCCCAAAGTAGCAGTATCAATTGTATTGGAAGAAGACGGCTCCACTGGTGGAAAAGCTGCAGCTCCATTAGCTAGGGACATAATGCTTTACACCATTGAAAATATTAAAGATTAAGAGGAGGAAAGAAATGGGTAATAGTGGAAAAATTAAAGAAAGAAAAGACATTCAAAAAGAATATCAATGGGATCTTGAGTCTATGTACAATGACTTTGACCATTGGGAAAAAGATTTCAAGAAAGCAAAAGAAATGGTAAAATCCTTTGAATTACACAAGGGCAATGTAATAAAAAGCAGCGAAAATTTATACAACGCATTGAATGATGAAGGAGAACTATATAGAATAGTTGAAAACTTATACGTGTATACCCATATGAAACTAGATGAAGACACTAGGGAGGGTTCTTCACAGGCATTGTCCGACAAGGGATTGGGTTTGTATGTAGAAGTTGAAGGAGTTACTTCGTTTATGGTTCCTGAGATACTGGAGTTAGATGGGGAAACTTTAGACAAATACTATAAGGAAAAACCTGAATTAAAACTATATGAGCAGCATCTAGATGACATCCTAAGAAAAAAAGACCATGTCTTATCAATAAAAGAAGAGGCCCTCTTGGCAAAAATGGGAGAAATAGCCTCTTCACCTCATAAGATTTTTTCAATGTTAAATAATGCAGATATAAAGTTTCCCACCATAACAGGAGAAGAAGATAAGGATATAGAAATCACTCATGGCAATTTTATACCATTAATGGAGTCAAGAAATAGAGAAGTCAGAAGAAGAGCCTTTGAAGGCTTGTATAAAACTTACGAGGGCTACAAAAATACTTTTGCTGCATCTTTAAACGGGGACTTAAAAAAGAATATAATAAACGCAAAGGTTAGGAATTATAAAACAAGCAGGGAGGCTTCCCTGGATAGAAATAATATTTCATTGTCAGTATATGATAATTTAATAAATTCAATACACAATAACTTGGACAGTATGTACAAATACATGGAAATTAGAAAAAAAGCATTAGGTTTAGAGGAACTTCATATGTACGATATATATACTCCTATAGTTAAAGAGGTAGATTTCAATATTTCCTATGAAGAAGGTATAGAGATTATTAAAGAAGCCTTAAGCCCATTGGGAAAAGAATATACAAAGGTAATGGAAGAGGGATTTAACCACAGATGGATAGATATATATGAAAATAGGGGGAAGAGATCAGGGGCATATTCAAGTGGTTCATATGACTCAAAACCTTATATACTATTGAATTATCACAATACCTTAGACAATGTATTTACGATTGCCCATGAGATGGGACATTCAATACACAGTTATTTTACTAGAAAAAATCAACCGTATATCTATGGCAATTATTCAATATTTGTAGCTGAAGTAGCTTCAACAGTTAACGAGGCTTTATTATTAAATCACATGCTTGCCAATGTAAAGGACAAAAATGAAAAGCTATATCTGTTGAATCATTACTTGGAGAGCTTTAGGACGACGGTCTTTAGGCAGACCATGTTTGCAGAGTTTGAAAAAATCATAAATGAGCATTTAGAATCAGGGGAATCTTTAACCGCAGATTATTTATGTGAAACCTACAAAAAAATCAACGAACTATATTATGGTTCCAATGTAGTCATAGATGATGAAATATCTATGGAATGGGCAAGAATACCTCATTTTTACTATGATTATTATGTATTTCAATACGCAACTGGTTTTTCTGCTGCCATGGACCTTTCACAAAAAATATTAGAGGACAGAGAACATGCTGTGCAGAAGTATTTAGATTTTCTAAAAAGCGGTAGCTCCGACTACCCCTTGGAGGTCCTTAAGAAAGCTGGAGTTGACATGACTTCAAAAGAGCCAGTGGATAATGCTATGAAATTATTTTCCAAATTAGTAGAGGAAATGGAGCAATTAATGAAGTAAAAAAATGCCTGGTTTGCTAAAAAAACAGCAGACCAGGCATTTTATTGACCTATAAGAATTTGCTTTTCAGGTTGTTCCAATACATGTTCTTGTCAAAATTAACCTTTGTAATTACCCTATTTGACAAAGTTAAGTTTATTTCTTCTATATTGCTGTATTTAAATTCAACTCCATCGTTAATTACTAAAATTGAATTTTCGTATCTCAGTTCAGGCTTAATGGAAACAACAATATTTCCAGGTATTACAGCACTATTGGGCAATGACCTATAGGCTTTTGAGCTAATAGGCGATAAAGGGGTAAGCTGTAAAGTTTGCAATGTAGGATATATGATACTGCCCCCTGATGAAAAGTTATATGCCGTACTGCCAACTGGCGTAGAGACGATGACTCCATCGCCGCTGAATTTCTCCAAATGATTACCATCTATAAACACATCCAAATGAACAACCTTAGATTTCGTGCCCTTTACGACAATTTCATTTACTGCAGTCAGGAAAAAGCATTTGTCCCTCGTGCAAATATCTGCATCAACCAATGAAATCTCTTCAATGGTAAAATTCATATTTAAATAATTATCTATAAACTCATCGATATTTTCCGGCAATATTTCTTGAAAAAACCCTAAGTGGCCAGTATTGATTCCTACAAAGGGAATATTTGGGAAGTTATTTCTATGGACGGCTCTTAAAAAAGCACCGTCGCCACCAATACATATATTTAATTCAGCATTTTTATTGTATTTTTCAGGGATAAGAAACTTTGATTTCCTTAATTTGTCCGATAAAACTTCAGCAATTTTTTTTGATTCAGCATTGTAATTAGATATGATGTTAATAATCCTATTTTTGTTTGAGCTCACAATTACCCTCCTAAATGTATAAACTTTTAAAAATCATAATATCTGTTATAATTGATATAACTATTATATAATAAAAATTCGAAATTTTGGAGGAATTTATGGATTTGTTTAAAGAAAGTGAAAATCTAGTTTTATTTAAGGTAGAGAAAGATGGGTTAAACTTGCAGGACTTTCTATATCACAAGGATTTATCAGGTAGATTATTCAGAAGATTATATAAAGACAAGAAAATATATGTAAATGGAAAACTGATGAGAAAAAACTTAATTTTACAAAAAGGCGATTTAGTTTCACTACTATTTGAAGACGAAGAAGAAAATACAGATGCAGAAGTTATGGATCTAGATATTATATACGAAGATTTTGATTTATTGATTGTAAATAAGGATTCAAATACGGTGGTTCATCCGACAAAATCCCATCAACATGGAACTTTATCCAATGGGCTTTCGTATTATTTTAAGGAAAAAGGAATTAAAAAAAAGATAAGATTTGTCAACAGATTGGATATGGACACAACGGGAATTTTAATAGTCGCTAAAAACCCATTTGCCCATCAACAAATAGCCTTGCAATTTGAAAGTCTTTCAGTAGAAAAAAGATACAAGGCCATAGTCAGGGGTATTGTAGAAAAGGATACTGGAACCATAGATTTGCCAATTGGCAGGGAAGAAACAGATAGTATAAAAAAAACGGTAATAGATGGCGGACAAGGGGCAATTACCAAATACAAGGTCATTGAAAGATACAAAGATGCGACTTTAGTGGATGTACAAATATTGACTGGGAGATCCCATCAAATTAGAGTACATTTTCACCATATAGGCCATCCTATAATTGGAGATTCACTATACGGTGAGAAAAGCCCATTTATTGAAAGACAGTCCTTACACTCCTATTACATTAAAATAAAACATCCAAGAAATAAAGAGGATATAGAATTTATAGCATCCCTGCCAAATGATATGGAAAGATTAGTCGAACATCTTAATGACAAATAGTATTTTAAATGACAAATGAAGGAAATAGACATGAACTTGACCTAATGCTATAATAAATATAGATTATGTAAACTTAGAGGAGGATAAAAATGGGGAAAAATAGGAAAAGAATAATTATCCTATCCATAGTTATCTCTATAATAATTGTGGGGATTTATTTTTTTAGGTCAAATAATGAGGTAGAGCAGCTACCTTATACTTTATTTTTGACTCATTTGGAGAGGGGCCTAGTAGAGGAAGTTGAATTGTCCAACAATGATAAAATAAAGATAAAGCTTAATAATGGGAAAATACTAGAGACTGACAATCCAAGGAAGGACAACTTTAAAGAAGAACTTTTATTATATGAGGTAAATGTTATAGAAAAAGAACAGCAATTAAGCCAACTAATACCAACTATTTTAATATTGTCCGTATTGGGTTTTATGGTAATACACTTAAGTAGAAATACATCTAGGCAGGCAGCCAAAGAAATGAACGACTTGTCAAAGATTGACATACAAGATGAAAATTCGAAAAGAATAAAATTTAAGGATGTTGCTGGAAATGAGGAAGCAAAGGAATCTTTAATGGATATGGTAGATTTTATAAAAAACCCTGAAATTTATACGAAATTTGGTGCCAGACTTCCAAGGGGAATATTGTTATACGGACCTCCAGGTACAGGAAAGACGTTAATGGCAAAGGCACTGGCAGGTGAAGCAGGAGTTCCATTTTTTGCTGTTTCAGGTTCTGATTTTGTACAAGTTTATGCGGGGCTAGGGGCTAGCAGAATAAGGGAGTTATTTAAAAATGCTAAGGAAGCTGGGAAGTCAGTAATCTTTATTGACGAAATTGACTCCCTCGGGAAGAAGAGAAAATCTGGAAATCACCCATCAGGCAGCGAGGAGGGAGATAGAACTCTAAATGCCCTATTGACAGAAATGTCTGGGTTTAACGACAACGAAGGAATTATTGTCGTGGCAGCTACAAATAGAGTAGACATTTTAGATGATGCCCTATTGAGACCGGGCAGATTCGATAGACAAGTTGAGATTAATTTACCAGATGTAAAAAGTAGATATGAGATATTGAAATTGCATAGTAGAAACAAACCCATCTCTAAGGAAGTGGATTTAAAAAAGGTTGCGTTGGAAACTGTTTATTTCAGCGGTGCAAAATTGGAAAATTTAATGAATGAGGCGGCAATAAAAGCAGCAAAGGATAAGTCAAAAGAAATCACATTTTCACATATTGACAAAGCGTATTTTTCCGTTTTAGTAGGAGACGAGAAAAAGGACAGGTCGACAATAAATATAAATGACAAAAAAATTACTGCATATCACGAAGCGGGACATGCCCTAGTGGCAAAATTAATATCAAAGGACAATAGAGTGACCAAAGTGAGCATAATTCCTAGCACGAGAGGAATGGGAGGATTTAGTATAAATTTACCTCAGGATAAGATGTATCAGACTAAGAAGGATATCTTATCTAATATAAAAGTGGCACTTGGCGGTAGAGCAGCTGAGGAAATAATTTATGGCAAGGACATGGTGACAACAGGAGCATCATCTGATCTCGAAAAGGCGACGGAAATGGTTTTATCCATGATAGGAGTATTTGGCATGGACGAGGAAGTAGGGCTTATGAATTATAACATATTGGCAAACAACAACCTAAGTCATAAAATATTACTTAAAAGGGCCAAGGAGATATTAGACAAATTATACTTGGAAACCTTGGATGTATTGAAACAAAACTTAGATAGACTTAAAACCTTGGCAGATAATTTGGTAATTAACGAAGTCATCAGTGAAGAGGAAATTAATCAATTAATTTTTGGAAAATAAAAATAAAGCCTCTGTTTCTTGAAAAAAGTTAGAAAAAGAAGTATAATATATATAGAAAACATTCTGCGATGTGCGTTGGCTTTGATAATTCAACCGACATAAAAGACACGGGAGTCTACGTTTGCTGTTGGAGAGCAAGCCCTTTGGGGAAGTTTGAAAGCAGTAACAGGAAACCCACCTATAGATAGGCGGGTGTGAATTAGATTAGTTGACGGCATTGTGGGGATTAAAATCCTCTTAGGGTTCGCCTTAAGAGGATTTTTACAATGTTTTACCCTATATTAATAGGGAATTTTTTTCTATCTTTAAAAATAAAGATGTACTTATAGCCTAAATCCCTTAAGAGTTTTTCAGCCAATTTATAGTCGTGGCCTATGGTATTGGGAGCATGGGAATCTGAACCTATGGTGACTATCTCTCCACCCAACTCCTTATACAACTTAAGTATTGATACTTTCGGATGATAATACCCAAGGCCATATCTCACTCCAGAGGTGTTGATTTCAATACCTTTATTGTTCTGTATTAAAAGCTTTAATACGTCATACACAAGGCCATAATAGTCCTCAAATCTAGGTATAGAAGCAGTTCTATTAAAGTATCTATCTATAAAATCCAAATGGCCAAAAACATCAAAATTGCTGAAACCAGATATACACTTTTTAATATCACCATAATATCTCTCCAAGGCATCTAAAGGTTCATATTTTTTTGTAAACTCACCGGTGTGTATATCTATCTTTTCCACTGCGTGCAAAGACATAATAACGAAATCAAAGTTATTATTCTCAATTAAAGTGTTATATCTATCAAACAAATGAGGCTGCATGCCTATTTCTACACCAGCCAGTATTTCAATTTCATTTTTATATTTGTATTTCACCTGATTAATATTTTTAAAATAATCAGCTGTTCTGAAAACAAAATCCATGCCTGTAGTAGTCGCATCGTAGTCGACGTGGTCCGTAAAGCAAATGGACTTTAAATTATTATTTATTGCCGATGCTACCATAGATTCCATTGACGCTTTTGAATCGATGGAATATTCACTGTGAAGATGAAAATCATACATTTAAAAAACACTCCCATATATATCTTTCAAGATATTGTACTAGAAAAAAATCAAATAGTAAAGGGTGATTTAAAAACTACTGAGCAAAGCTTTCTTTGTATTGAAGTTTATACAAATCGAAATACATGCCCTCTTTTTGGAGAAGTTCCTGGTGATTTCCCATCTCTTTAATGGCTCCTTTATTTAAAACTATGATTTTATCTGCGTGTTGTATAGTTGAGAGCCTGTGGGCTATGGCAATGGTCGTTCTCCCTTTAATAAGCTTTTCTAATGCATCCTGTATCAAAATTTCAGTTTCTGTATCTATGGAGGATGTGGCTTCGTCTAGTATAAGTATTTGTGGGTTATATGCCAAAGTCCTAGCGAATGCAAGAAGCTGTCTCTCTCCAGAAGACAAAGTTGAGCCACGTTCCATTACAGGTTCATTGTACTTATGTGGCAGTTTACTTATAAAATTGTGGGCATTTACATACTTTGCCACTTCTACAATTTTTTCGTGGCTAATATCAGTGTTATTTAAGCGAATATTGTCTTCTATGGTACCCGCAAATAGAAATACATCTTGAAGCACAACTCCAATATTTCTCCTGAGGACGTGTTTGTCAAATTCCTTTATATTTACCCCATCAATTAAAATCTCGCCTTTTTGTATATCGTAAAATCTAGTTATCAGATTTATAATAGATGATTTACCAGCCCCAGTAGCCCCTACAAATGCTATTGTTTCACCTGGTTCTATGGTAAAGTTTATGTCTTTTAATACCCAGTTATTCTCTTCATAAGCAAACCAAACATTTTTAAATTCTATTTTGCCCCTTAAATCCTTTTTAGAAATTGGGTTTGAGCTATCTTCAATTCGGGTCTGGTCGTCTAAGACGGTAAATATTCTCTCACTTGAGGCCATTGCCGCCTGGAGGATATTATATTTTTCAGTCAAATCTAATATAGGTTCAAAAAATCTTTGAATATAATCAATAAATGCGTATAATACACCAAATTCTATAGTACTTGAAATCACTTGCCCTCCACCATAGTAAACTAGAACTGCAATTCCCAGGGAACGAATAATTTCAATACTGGGTCTAAATATTGCAAAGAGAGAAATTTCTTTCTTTGCCGTTTTCAAGTAATCTTTGTTTATCTTATCAAATCTAGATGACATCTTTTTTTCTTTGTTAAAGATTTGAATAATCTTCATGCCAGTTATATCTTCATTTAGGGTGGCATTTATTCTAGCCAATTGAGCCCGTCCTAATCTGTAAATGACCCTTATTTTCTTTCTAAAAATTATTGACGCAATGAGTATAAAGGGCATTAAAGAAAAGGAAACTAAAGCCAAGGTAATATCCATCCTCATCATCACGAAAATTATGCCAACTAAAATAAATAGGTCCTTAAATAAATTAATCAGCACGGAAGTATACATTTCATTTAAAGTTTCCGTATCGTTTGTAACTCTAGTGACCAGTTTACCGATGGGATTTTTGTCAAAATAAGAAATTGAAAGGCCCTGTATATGAGAAAATATCTCTTGTCTTATGTTGAATACAATTTTTTGGGATGTAAGGTTTAGTATTAGAACCTGTAAGTAATTTAGTATAAAACTAAAAATAATAGCACCGAGAAAAATAATAGCTATGCGGTCTATACCCTTTAAATCTGGCTCCCTAAACATTAAATATTCATCGCGACTCAATAAGATTTTATTATTTAAATCGTCGTCTTCCATATTTCCTAGGTAATATTTGTCATCTACATTTGTGATGTTCACTATTGGATACGAGTCTATATCCTCTTCTATTTCCTGAAGTTTTACGTATTTATAACCATTGAACGCTATGCCCTCGTAAGGACTATCTAATTCCAATTCATACATTGGCTTTTTATATCCCGATATGTAGTCGTCAATAGTTACCTTTAGTAAATAAGGTCTCAAAAGTTCTAAACCTGTGATTACAACCATCATCGCAATAACTAAAAGAAGATAGTGCCAGTAAGGCTTTGCATATTTTAAGAGTCTCTTCATCAATCTACTGTCGTAGGCTTTGCCCATAATTTCGTCATCATGAAAATTTGCACTCATATTCTCACCCTTAATTGTTTATTTTTTCTTCTAATAACTGTTTTTCAAAAAGATCTCTATAAGGCCCATCTTGCGATAATAAGTATTTATGGGTACCTCTTTCAACGATTTTCCCGTCTTCTAAAAATATAATTTCATTGCAGTCCTTAATTGTGGAAATTCTATGGCTGATTATGATTGTCGTACAATAGGAAAAGATGCTCTTTAAATTTGAAAGTATTTTTTCCTCAGTTTCTGTATCTACACTGGAGAGACTGTCGTCTAAAATCAAAACAGGAGGCTCCTTGATAATGGCCCTTGCTATAGATGTCCTCTGCTTTTGTCCGCCAGAGAGAGTTACACCCCGCTCGCCCAGTACTGTGTCAAACTTATTGGGAAAATCCACGATATTTTCATATACTTCTGCTACTTTTGAAGCATGATGTATTTTCTCCATTTGAATGGATTCGTCAAATGCAAAGCTTATGTTGTCCTCAATAGATGTTGAAAAAAGAAAATTATCCTGAGGCACATAGCCGATGTTTTCTCTTAAAGTCTTTAAATCTAGATTGCCAATGGGATAATCATCTAAAAGGATTTGCCCCTTATCAATGTCAAATAGTCTCAACAATAAGTTGACAATGGTAGTTTTACCGCTGCCAGTTTTTCCAATTATGGCTAGGGATTTTCCAGGGTCTATGGTAAAATTAATATCCTTAAGTGCATAATAATTGCTTCCTGGATATTTGTAACTTACATCACTAAATTGAACCTTGCCTTTTATTTGATCTAAATGAATTGCCTCCTCCAAACTAAAGATTTCAGGTTTTTCTTCTAAGATTAGATTTATTCTTTCCATAGAAGCTGCTCCTCTTTGCAAAAGATTTATTACCCAACCCAGAGCCATCATTGGCCAGATAAGCAAACCAAGATAGAAGTTAAAAGCGATAAAGTCACCTAAATTAATTTTGTTTAAAATTACTTCTTTCCCACCAAAGAATATAATCAATAGGAAACTGATGGAGGAAATGAACTGTATAAAAGGATGGAAAGTACCTGAAACCAATACTAGGCTTATATTTTTATTTAAGTTGTCTTCATTTACTTTAGTAAAATGATCCAATACTAAATTTTCTTGGACAAAGGATTTTATTACCCTGATTCCAGAAAAACTTTCCTGTGTTGTATAGGTTAAATCTGAAAATGCCTCTTGGACAACTCTAAACCTTTTATGTATTACCTTGCCAAATCTGCTGACCACTATAATAATAAACGGTAAGGTAAACAAGGCTATGGCAGTAAGTCTTAAATTTGTAGTACGAATCATCATAATAATAGATAAAACTATTAAAAATAAAGAGTCAACTATCATAACAGTACCTTGACCTATGGCCATACGGACAGCGTTTACATCGTTAGTTGCATGGGCCATCAAATCTCCAGTTTTATGGGTATTGTAATAGCCTTGAGAAAGTGTTAGAAGGTGATTGTAAATCTTTTTCCTAATATAATACTCCAATTCACGGGATGTACCTAAAATATAAATTCTCCAAAAATATCTGCCTACGCCTATTATTAATCCAGTAGCGACGATTAACAGCACGTATTTGATTATATTTGCTTTAATTAATATACCTTTCTCAAAATCATTGGTCAGAGATCTATATATTTGGGGTACCAATAGTTGTATGGAATCAATGGATAGAAGCCACAGAATGCCAAATATATAATTCCATTTATGTTTTTTGAAAAAGTCCTTTAAGGGTATAAAAGCTGTCATAATTACCTTCACCTCATTATTGTAAATATTTCGATGCTCAAAACATTATCTCTCATAATCATTATAATTGAAATTGAAATAAATTAAAGTCTAAATTGAAATATTTAAATTAGATAGTATAAATATTATAAAATGAGGGAGAATTACATATATAATATACAGATTTGGAGGTAAAGTAATGGATTTAACAACAAAAGAAATTGTAACGAAAATGAAATTGGATGCAGAGGAAATGGTAAGAGATTATGAGGTTCACTCAAAGAAAGTAAATGACAGCGAAGTAGCAGATTTATTTAAAACATTTGCTGAGGAAAGTGGGTATCAGGCAGCACGGCTAAATAAAATACTAGAGGAAAAGTTTTAGAACCATATATTTGATTACAAAATTGCTTTTAGGGTAATATAAATTATACAAGACTTCAAAAGAGGGGAGAGATGATTGTGATAAATAAGTATTTTGAAGACAAAAAGAAAAAAGCAAAGAAAGAAAAGCAGATGGAAACTGCAAAAAATGTAGCTGTAGGAACCGCCGTCGGGACTGCCATTGGTGCCGTTACTGGGATTTTATTTGCTCCAAAATCCGGCAAGGAAACTAGGGAGGACATAGCAAATAAAACTAAAGAGGTAACAGAAGATATTAAAGAAACTGTCACTGATCAAATGGAGGCAGCAAAGGAATTACAACAGAAAGTAAAAACAGAAATAAAGCAGGTGTATACGAATATAAAAGATAAGAAAGACGATTTGGAGGAAATTGTAGAAGAAGCTATTGAAGATACTATGGAAGAAATTGCCGAAGAGGTAACAGAATCGGAGGATGATGCTTCCTTATAAGGGGGGATAATTATGGGCACAGCTCTTACAATACAAGATTTATTTAAATTAATTTTATTTTTATTAGGTATTGGAGCTCTGACATATTTGATAATTGTTTTTAAAAATATTAACAAACTATTAAATACTGTAAATTCTACTTTTGAGGCTAATGAAAAGAATATCAACGCCATGGCTAATCAACTACCGGAAATAAGTCAAAATATCAATGCCATTACTAAAACTACCAATACAGCGTTAAACGATTTAGCACCTGAAATCACTGAGCTAGTACATAATGTCAATGATATTTCGAACCATGTAGGCTCAATTACCGACTCCGTAGATGATGCCACCCACAAAGTTGTAGAGACTTTAGATATAGTAACTGATAGCGTATCTGAAACAGCATTTGCATTCCAACACAATGTTAAGAGTGTTGACAACTACATAAAACTAGTAGTTGAAATCGTGGAGACCGTTAAAAATTATATTAAAAAAAGATAAGAACCCTTAAATCGGGGTTCTTTTCAATATTCTTTTCAATTTTATATAAATTATGTGAAAGCTCTTTTATATTGGTCTGTTTATTTGCTATAATAGAATATGGTATTATAATTCACACATAGCTTTAAAATACTTTTAAAAGGTGAGTCATTTGAAAAAAGTAAAAATTATCTTTAATCCATCATCGGGCAGACAGACTATGGAGAGACGAATTGACAGATTATGTAAGCTGCTGCTAGATGATGGATATACCGTAAATAAATTTATTACAAAGGCAAAAAATGATGCTTTAAATGAAACCGTTAAATCCTGCAATGAAGGTTGGGACATTTTAATTGTAAGCGGTGGCGATGGTACTGTAAACGAAGTGGCAAAGGGAATAATATCGTGTAAAAGAAAAATTCCTGTAGCCATATTACCTTCAGGGACCGTAAACGATTTTGCCAATTACTTAAATATCCCCAAAAATATAAATGAATTTTACAAGTTAATAAAGCGCGAAAATATAATAAATGTTGATTTAGGCAAAGTAAACGAAGAGTATTTTGTAAATGTAGCTGCAGGGGGGCTGTTGTCAAAAGTGGGATATTTGGTGCCGACGGAGACAAAAATGGTCTTAGGGAGAATGGCATATTATATTGAGGGCCTAAGAGAACTAGCGATGCAGATTATAGATCCCATAAAAGTAACGATAACTTCCGACGATTACAACAATGAGGAAGAAATTTTACTATTTTTAGTTTCTAATAGTTCTTCAATTGGGGGATTTAAAAAGATTGCACCAAATGCCGATATTTTGGATGGACTCCTAGATGTTATAATCATAAGAAAAACCGATGTACAAAATCTAGCCAGTATTTTCTTCAATATCTTTAGGGGGGAACATGTCAATCATCCTGATGTTAAATATTTCAAAACGGCTAATTTAAAGATTGAATCAGATGAAAAGCTGGAAATTGATGTGGATGGAGAATATGGAGGCCTATTACCTGCAAATTTTGAAGTTATACCTAGGGTCTTTAAAATAATGGTTTAAGTATATGAAAATTTTTATGAAAGGAATGTTTACAATGAAGGAGATGGAAGAAAGAGATAATGTGGCTAGTATTGAAAAATATTTGAGAAAAACTGACTATATAATTAGAAAAAAAGGGCGGGAAATTCTTTCTGATTTTGGCATTACAGTTCCTCAATTTACTGCATTGCAAATATTAATCAATCATGAAAACATGACTATAGGTGAATTGAGCCAAGATATGGCATTGGCATTTAGCACCATTACTGATTTAATTGATAGAATGGAAAAATCAGAACTGGTCGTCAGAAAAAAAGACGAAAAAGATAAAAGGGTGGTAAGGGTTGAGGTACTGCCAAAAGGTTTTGATATTTTGGAAAAAGTATTAGATAAACGTATTGATTTTCTATTTCATAAACTTATTAATTTTAGCGATGAGGACAAATATAATTTACATATTGGAATAAAATCCATATATGAAGCAATGAAGGCTGACTCAGAAGAGTAATTAAAAGAGGGGATACTATGAGAATCATAGATAATAGATATAAAATAGAAGATACTATAGATTACAAGGTATACTCTGAATCCTACAGAGTATTGGACTTATGGGGAAACGAGAAATCTAAGTTCTTAAAGTTTTATAACTATGATATTCAAAAGGATTTAATTCACTATTTGATAGAGAACTTTATTCAATTAAATAATATAAACAACCATAAGATATTGGCAAACGAAAGCTTTAATTTAGTAAAATCCATAGATGCAAAGCGAATTAATATGAAATTATACTATTCAATATCTGAATATACCAGTGCACCTAGATTAAATGATATAGAACAGGATTTAACATTAAATGAAAAGCTTCATATCATATCTGATATTTGCTTAGCCATGGATTTTTTACATTTTAGGGGAATAACATATGGACTTTTAAATCCATCAGACATATTTGTAGATGAGAATAGAAAAATTAAATTACTCGATATAGCCAACATGATAGAAAAAAGGATGGAATCGTATTACGATGAATTCACAAGATATTTTATTTCTCCAGAAATTTTAGTGAACAAAAATGAGAACCATAAGAAGGTAGATTACTATTCCATTGGACTAGTGATTAAATATTTATTATTAGATAACTTTCTGGAGGATGATGTCAATTTATTTAAATATAAGGACAATTCAATATTAGATAATAGTCAAAAAAGTTTTTTGAACAGCGTTATTTTAGGGCTTAGTAAGAGAAACTTTGCAGAGCGAGAGGCCAATTTGATAAATATAGTAAATGAAATAATTGACCGATTTAGTTTGGATTACTCCTATAATCTAATAGAGAATAGGGACATTTTGCTATTTAAAAACAAGATTGTAGGCAGGGGAAAAGAGATAAATGAAATACTGGAAATTGATGAAAGTGCAGCAGGGGAAAATACTGACATCAAAGGGTTAGTTATTAGCTCAGATTTTGGCATGGGTAAAACCAGGTTTTTAAAGGAGATTAGCCATAGATTAAGGATGAAAGGCAGGGCTGTATACAGCATAGGGATTGCCAAAAATCAAAAAAATGATTTGTTGGATATTTCAAATATACTAAAACAAGCATTGAAAGACACTCCTACTGATTTAATTGAAAAGTATAGAAACGAACTATCCAGAATACTTCCTGAAATGAAACTTTCTATAAATGAGGATATGAAAACTGATTTAAATCAGAAATCGGAAAAATTTAGGCTTTATAATAGAATTGCCAATTATTTTACTGAACTTTCAAAAACCGAAATCATATACATAGTAATCGACGATATTCAAAATGCAAATCCAAATTTATTAACTGTCATAGATTATCTATTTAAAAATGTAAAGGGAAACAATCTATTTTTTATATTTTCTTATGACAAATCCGATAAAAACAACTATTTAGTTAAAAATCAAATGGATATTTGGACAAGTATTCATTTAATCAAGCATATAGAACTATTAAAATTGGATTTAGAGGAGATAGGGCAGATGATACAAAATATTTTAGGTATCTCCTATGTGCCTCAAAATTTATCTTCTGTTTTATTTAGAGAAAGTGAAGGGAATCCTAGGTATATTGAATATATAATAAAGCACCTGTATGGAGATGGTGAATTGTTTATGGGGACTTCTGGAAAGTGGCTGCTGAAGGCTGATAGCTACTCAGACATACGTTTTCCCACCAATATAGATGACGCCTTTGAAAAACAGCTTAGCATAATAAAAAACAACTACTCGGAAATATTTAAAATTATATCTATTTTCGATGGAATACTATATAAAAAGATATTATTAGATATGACAGGTGCACCCCCTGAAAAAATTGAAAGGGAGCTTAATGAACTGATTATACTTGGCCTTATAGACGAGAAGTTAGCGGATTTTGGTTATAGCTACAGTATAAATAGTAACGAGATTAAAAAAGCAATATACAGTGAAATACCAAATGAAGAAAGAATAGTACTCCATAAGAAAGCAGCAGAAGTTATAGGCAAAATGAATACTAGAAACATGGATTTAGTCTTTGAAGAATACTTATTTCACCTAATAAAATCTAATCAGACCGATGAGGCTCTAGAGATTATATTCGGAAAATTAAAGCAAGTGGACAACAAATACAGCACCCATGCAAAATTTTTATGGGAACGAGCTTATGGCATCGAAAAAACAGTGACTTCCCTTACAAAACTAAATATCTTATACAACTTAATTTCTATAAACTCCTTAAAAGGTGAAACAGAAATAGGAAATGCACTACTGCAAGAATACCAGAGAGATTCCATGACGTTAAAAGATTACAACCATATAATTAAAAGCAAAAGTTTTTTAATTGATATATATCATAGAAAAGTGCAAATAGATAAGGAAATAAATGAAATCAATGAAATCGAACAAATTGCAAAAGAAAAAAATATTTTAGAAGGTGAAATAGTTGCCCTAATCTCAAGGGCTAGGCTAAATATTGACAGCGGAAAACTGGATATAGCAGAAGAACAATTGAAAAAGGCAAAAAAGGTTTCCCTAAACTCTCACATTAAAACCCACTTAGGCACTATTTATAATAGGCTTGGGATTATTGAATTTTTAAATGGAAACATGGAAGAATCTGTAAAGTGCTACGGAAAGAGCATTAGATACTTCACTGAAAGCGGTAATATTGCAGATGCCACTAGACCAATTAACAATCTTGGGAACATTTATTCAGGTCACTATGACGATTTAAAAAAAGGTATGGAATATTACGAAAAAGGCCTTGACATTGCATCAAAATTTGGAGTACAAGATGCAGAAATCGTTTTCTTGAATAATATTTCAGAGATATACTTTGAAAATCATCAATATAAGGAATCAATTGAATACATTGAAAAGGTTAAAAAAGGTGCACATGAGCTGCAGGATATCAGCATGATTTTTTTAGCTAATGTCAATATGGCAAAGATATATAATGCTACATCAAAGTTCGACAAGGCCAATGAACTGTATATATATTTAAAGAACTTCTTTGATACAAGACAGATTAAAAATTTAGAGATAACTTCTCAATACTATGATTTTCTAGGAGAATTTTTTGGACTTTTAGGCGACTGGAAATTAGGTATTGAATATTCTACGATGGCAAAAGAATTGTGCAAGGATTTCAATATAAAGGATTATTTATGGGCAGAAACACGAATTCTATTCTTAAGATTTTTTGAAAACGGCTATTTTAACAAGAACAAAATAGAGGAACTAAGACTGGAATTTGAAAAGGCAAGTATTTCACTAGTTCGTAGAAGATTCTTACTGTATTTTTCAATTATTAGTATATTACAAGGGGAACTTGAATACGCAAAGGAACTATTGGAAGAAGACAAATCTATGATAGTCCTCAGTCAGAACGAATATTTAGAGCTCGTTAGAAATTCAATTTTGGCATTTTTAGATACTAGCTGGGACTCCATAGATACCTTAAATTCTTATAGGGAAAGGTTTTTGAAAGAGGATACTGAATTCGAAGTTCTTTTATTGACGGCGGCAATTGGCATTAAATTGCAGCAATTTGGACAGTATAAGCTTTCTTTGAAATACTTCTTTGAGTTTTTGGATATAGCATATAAAAATGTCCTAAAAATTCAAGACGAAGAAATGAAATATAGTTATATTAATAGTAGAAAAATTGATAAAATTAAGGATAGGCTCGACTTAGCAATTGAAAAGGTCTTTAATAAGGAGATTAGTCATATTCCATTTGATCAAATAAGAGAAAGTGGAATATATAATTACTTTGACATCACTCCAATTATCGACATCATAGGTAGCGAAGACTTCGTTGGTATAACTCAATTTGATTACTATGGAGAGGCCTTAAGTATTAACTCCTTGGAAGAGTTGATTTCAAAATTAGGAGATGATTATAAATACAATTTAGATTTGATTTTAAAATATTTAGCTAAAGAAACCTTTGCAAAGAAAGGATATATTTTAACATACGATGAAATAAATAGAAAATATTATCCTATTTCCTCTTTAGATAACATTTTCGATGACAGTGTAAATGATAGTATTTTAAACTTAGTAAATAGGGCTAACAAGGGGATATTAATTAACGAAAACATGTGTGAAATCCAAGATTTTAATTATAAGGAATTTTTACCTAGAGGAGTAAAAGGCATTATATGTGTTCCCATATCAGCAACGGAAGATAAGGTTTGGACTGAACAGGAGAGAAGGAGCAGATTATATGCAGAGGACAGTAATTTAGGCTATATTTACTTAGAAACAGATAATGTTTTTAATAAGTTTGACTCTGAAAGAATGAAAACAGTAAATTCAAGTTCTTATTTGATATATACAAATTTGGAAAACAATAAATTGAAGTTGATGGCAACAACTGATAAATTGACGGGAGTCTATACTAGAAAATATTTCGATTTAATGTTTGATGAGTTTTTAAACAGAGTAAAAACAACAAAGGGTTCCTTTTCGCTGCTTATGCTAGATATCGATAGATTTAAGTCTGTAAATGATACTTATGGCCACAGAAAGGGAGACGAGGTCCTAACATTAATAGGAAAGACAATTAAGTCTACAATTAGAAATGATGACATGGTCGGTAGATATGGCGGTGAAGAATTTATTATAATTTTAAAAAACGTCAGTAAAAATGAATCTGAAATAATCGCCAACAAGTTACGTGAAAATATAACCAACACTTCCTATAAGGGCATCGAATATCCTATAACGGTCAGTATTGGTATTTCTCTATTCCCAGATCAAAGTCAATTTAGGGAAGACCTAATAGAGAAAGCCGATCAGGCTTTATATCACGCGAAGGAGACGGGCAGAGATAAGACGGTAGTATGGGATTTGCAGATGACCAATGCAGCCAGCAGAGTCGATAAACTTTCTGGTATATTAACTGGAAATTCTGATGACGACAATAGAAGAGTATTGGCCCTAATAGATATAATAGAATTAGTGAAAGATAAGACATACTTAAAGGACAAAGCTTATATTTTTCTAAGCAAGGTTTTAGAGACTATCGACGCTCAATATGGGACAATCATATTTGTAGAGAACGACCTAGTGAAAAATTATTTAACCCGTGAAAGGCTTAAAAAGGGCTGGATAGCAACTCCCCATCTAAATCAGAGCATCATTGAAAATGCTATAAAATCTAAGGTGGGAGATTATATAATCGATTGGGAATACCTGGACAATATAGATACGATTTCCGGGTTACCAGATTGGCAATCAATTATTGTAGTACCTTTAATTAAGGAACAAAAGGTAAAGGGGGTCTTATATTTATCTGCGGCGTTGAGAAATAAAGAATTTGATTTTAGTTGTTATAACTTAGCAAAATGTTATGCAAATATGTTTGCCGCGATTATTTAACCTAGATAAATAAACTATAAAAAAGTACTAAAAGTTATTTTTATATGATATAATTAATTATGTCAAATACGATTCTAGGGGTAGAAAAATGAAATTTCTAGATCACAACACAATTAAAGAGAAAATAACCAAAAAACCACAGATAAATCTGTGGTTTTTATGCGCTTTACCTTAGTAACAGAGCATACAAGAAAAATGTCTAGGAGGGAGATTCTATGGGAAAAGTATATTTGAATGGAAATGATTTAACTCTAGAGGAATTTATCAATGTAGTAAGAAGCAATACTGAAGTGGATATAACTAAAGATGCAGTTACCCGAGTAGAAAAATCAAGGGCATTGGTAGACCAATTTGTTCGCCAAAATAAGGTTGTCTATGGTATTACTACGGGATTTGGTAAGTTTAGTGATGTGGTCATTACAGGAGAAGAGACTACAAAACTACAAAGAAATTTAATCATGAGTCATGCCTGTGGAGTTGGAGAACCTTTTTCAGAGGAAATAGTCAGAGGAATTATGCTCTTGAGAATTAATGCCCTCTCAAAAGGGTTTTCTGGTATCAGGCTTTCCACGTTAAATGTGTTAGTGGAGATGTTAAATAAGGGAGTTCATCCTATTATCCCAGAGAAAGGTTCCCTGGGGGCAAGCGGGGATTTAGCACCTTTAGCTCACATGGTACTAGTAATGATAGGAGAAGGTGAAGCCATATATAAAGGCGTGAGAATGTCTGGTAAAGCTGCCATGGAAAGTGCGAATATTAAGACGGTTGAACTGACCTCTAAAGAAGGGTTGGCTTTAATAAATGGCACACAAGTAATGACATCTATTGGGGCACTGACTATTTACGATGCTATGGTCTTAAGTAAGACGGCAGACATCGTGGCAGCCCTTACTGTAGAAGCTCTTAATGGCATTATAGATGCCTTTGATTTCAGGCTTCATAAGGCTAGGGCTCACGAAGGACAGATAAGCACAGGGAAAAACTTAATGATTTTGCTACAAAATAGCAAAAATATTACTAGGCAAGGAGAAAAAAGAGTACAGGATGCTTATTCTATAAGATGTATACCGCAGATTCACGGTGGCAGCAAAGATAGTTTTCAGTATGTAAAAGAAAAAATTGAAATAGAAATGAATTCAGCTACAGATAACCCACTGATTTTTACTGAAGACGAAGACGTCATTTCCGGGGGCAATTTCCACGGTCAACCAATGGCCTTGGCTTTTGACTTTCTTGGAATTGGTTTGGCGGAATTAGCCAATATATCAGAAAGACGCCTTGAAAGACTTGTAAATCCAGCTTTAAGTGAGGGGCTGCCTGCATTTTTAATAGAAAATGGTGGTTTAAACTCTGGATTTATGATAGTACAGTATGCAGCGGCTTCTCTAGTATCAGAAAACAAAATACTTGCACATCCTGCCAGCGTAGACTCTATACCATCTTCAGCTAATCAGGAAGATCATGTCTCTATGGGCACTATTGCAGCAAGAAAGTCCAGGGATATAATGGAAAATGCTAGGAAGGTTCTTAGTATGGAATTATTAGCAGCTTGTCAAGGAGTAGATTTAAGGGGAAATAAGGGATTGGGAAAAGGCACAAAAATAGCATATAATATAATTAGAAATAATATAAACTATTTAAAGGAAGATAGACCTATGTATTTTGACATAAATAAGTGCGAAAATATACTTGCGACAGGGGAGATTGTCAAGGAAACTGAGTTAGAAGTGGGAGAATTATTATAGGGGGGATTTGAATGTTAAATAATACAGAAATATCCAATGCCATGACTATTAAATTAGAGGATGATTTGCCACCTGAACAAGAGTTTAGAAAAGGCATCAGGAGGGCACCAAAGAGAGAGTTAAACCTTTCAAAAAATGAAGTAGAATTGGCCTTGAAAAATGCTCTGAGATATATACCGGAAAGCCTTCACGAAACCTTGGCACCGGAATTTTTAGAGGAACTAGTTACCCATGGAAGGGTTTACGGATACAGATATAGACCAGAGGGCCCTATCAAGGGTAGACCAATCCACGAATACAAGGGCAAATGCATTGAAGGAAAAGCATTTCAGGTTATGATAGATAACAATTTAGATTTTGAAGTAGCCTTATATCCCTACGAATTAGTTACATACGGGGAAACAGGCCAAGTTTGTCAAAACTGGATGCAATATAGGCTAATCAAAAGGTATCTGGAAGAACTGACAGATGAACAAACCTTAGTAGTATCATCTGGTCATCCTTTAGGTTTATTTAAATCTTCAAAGACAAGTCCAAGGGTCATTATAACAAACGCCCTTATGGTAGGGGCATTTGACGATCAAGAGCACTGGATAAAAGCTCAGGCCCTAGGGGTGGCTAATTATGGGCAGATGACTGCTGGAGGCTGGATGTATATAGGCCCTCAGGGTATAGTTCACGGTACCTATAATACTATATTAAATGCGGGACGAATGAAATTGGGCATAAAAAATGACAGAGATTTACGGGGCCATTTATTTGTTAGCTCTGGCTTAGGTGGAATGAGTGGGGCACAGGGAAAGGCGACTAAAATAGCAAAGGGAGTAGGAATCATTGCAGAGGTCGATTATTCAAGAATAGAAACTAGGCTCAAGCAAGGCTGGATTGACCAGTCCTTTGAAAGCTTAGAAGAATTATTTCAAAGAGCATATTCTGCGATGGAGAAAAAGGAAGAATTAGCATTAGCCTATTATGGCAATATAGTTGACCTCTTAGAATACGCAGTTGAAAACCATATTAAAATTGAACTGTTATCTGATCAAACTTCCTGCCATGCTCCCTATGATGGTGGATATTGTCCACAAGGACTGACATTTGATGAAAGAACAGAAGTATTGGAAAAGGATAAAGCTAAGTTTAAACATTTAGTAGATGAATCATTAAAGAAACACTATGAACTGATTAAAGAATTAGTTAATAGGGGAACATATTTCTTTGATTACGGCAATAGTTTTATGAAAGCTATATACGATGCTGGTGTAAAAGAAATAGCTAAAAATGGAGTTGATGAATCAGAAGGCTTTATATTTCCATCTTATGTAGAAGATATAATGGGGCCAATGTTATTTGACTATGGATATGGACCATTCAGATGGGTTTGTTTAAGCGGGAACCATGAAGACTTAGTTAAAACGGACAGAGCTGCTATGGAAAGCATAGATAAAGATAGAAGAGGTCAAGATAGAGATAATTATATTTGGATAAGAGATGCTGAAAAAAATGGGCTAGTCGTAGGGACGCAAGCTAGAATTTTATATCAAGATGCCCTTGGAAGGTTAAAGATAGCCCTGAAATTTAATGAAATGGTTAGAAACGGAGAAGTTGGACCGATTATGCTAGGTAGGGATCACCATGATACCGGTGGCACCGATTCTCCCTTTAGAGAGACAGCAAACATAAGGGATGGCAGCAATATCATGGCAGATATGGCAACACAGTCATATGCGGGAAATGCAGCCAGGGGTATGAGTCTAGTGGCACTCCACAATGGAGGAGGAGTAGGTATTGGAAAATCCATAAACGGTGGATTTGGAATGGTGTTAGACGGAAGTGAAAGAGTGGATAATATACTGATGACTGCAATGCCTTGGGATGTAATGGGAGGAGTAGCAAGACGTGCTTGGGCAAGAAATGAAAACTCAATTACCACCTGCATCGAATACAATAATGAGTTTAAAGATACGGACCATATAACTATTCCATATATAACCGACAGCGAGTTTATAACAAACTTAGTAGATAAAAAGTACGGTAAATAAAAAAGGGGGAGAAAATGGCTAGAATTATCCAATGTGTACCAAATTTTAGCGAAGGAAGAAACAAGGCTATTATTGAAAAAATAGTAGAGGAAATTAGATTAGTAGAAGAAGTCAAATTGCTGGATTATTCCATGGACAAGGATCATAATCGTACAGTAGTCACTTTCATAGGAGAACCAGAAAATGTCATATTGGCTGCCTTTAATGCGTGTAAGGTAGCGTCTGAATTAATAGATATGAGAAACCATATAGGGGAACATCCTAGGATGGGTGCAACAGATGTTATACCATTAATACCAATCTCAGATGTGACCATGGAGGAATGCGTTGAGCTTTCTGAAACCCTAGGAAAGAGAATTGGCGAAGAATTAAATATTTCAGTATATTTATACGAGAAATCTGCAAAAAAATCAAGTAGGGAAAACCTAGCAGATATCAGAAGAGGTCAATATGAAGGGATGGAAGTCAAGATAAAAGAAGAAAAGTGGAAACCGGACTTTGGTCCCATAGAGCTAAATGTAAAGGCGGGAGTTACGGCAATTGGTGCCAGGATGCCTTTAGTGGCCTTTAATGTAAATTTAGATTCAATGGATATAAATATTGCCAAGAAAATTGCAAAATCAGTAAGGGCAAATGGAGGCGGGTTTAAATATTGTAAGGCCTTAGGTATAGAAATAAAAGAAAGAAATATAGTACAAGTTACAATGAATATGGTAGACTATACTAAGACACCTTTATTTAGAGTATTCGATGCAATAGAGAGAGAAGCTAGGCGATATGGAGTAAATGTGGTGGGCAGTGAGATAGTTGGTCTATTGCCAATGGAAGCTATGATAGATGTAGCAGACTACTATCTTAGGTTAGAAAATTTTGATAACAGCCAGATACTAGAACGGAGAATGATGGAGTAGGTGATTTAATGAAGGCCACTTTGGTCATAAAAGGTATAAGTAATTTAATTACATTAAAAGGTGAAAACAGGCCTAGGGTAAAAGATGATTTAAAAGACATAGGCTTAATAAAAAATGGAGTTATAGCATTGCAAGGTGAAAAAATAATATATGTAGGGGAAGGTGAACTTCCTCCAACTATAACCATTGACGACAGCACAATTGTAGTAGATGGCAACGGTAAAACAGTAACTCCTGGGCTTGTAGATTCTCATACCCACTTGGTCCATGGAGGTTCTCGAGAACATGAGCTGGCAATGAAATTAAATGGAATACCATATTTAGATATCCTTGCAGCAGGAGGTGGAATACACTCCACAGTAAAGGCTACGAGAGAGGCTAGTTTTGGAGAATTATATGAAAAGGCAAAAAAAAGTTTAGACAAGATGCTTGAGTATGGAATAACTACAGTAGAAGCAAAAAGTGGGTATGGGATAGACGATTTTGAAACAGAAATTAAACAATTAGCGGTGGCAAATAAATTAAATGAAAGACATCCTGTAGATGTTGTTTCAACATTTATGGGAGCTCATGCAATACCAAAAAAATACAAGATGGATTCCGACAAATTTGTAGAAATTATAATTGATGAAATGTTGCCAGAAGTTGCTCATAGGGGATTGGCGAAATTTTGTGATGTGTTTTGTGAGGATGGAGTATTTAGTGTAGACCAATCTAGAAGGATTTTAATGGCAGCAAGAAGCCACGGGTTGATACCGAGAATACATGCAGATGAGATAGTTTCCTTAGGCGGTGCTGAACTGGCTGCAGAAATTAATTGTATAACTGCAGACCACTTAGTGGCAGCCAGCGATGAAGGCATTAAATTAATGGCAAAGAAGGGTATTATAGCAAACTTATTGCCTGGTACATCATTTAATTTACAAACTGGTAAATTTGCACGTGCTAGAAAAATGGTAGAAGAAGGGGTACCCATAGCCATATCTACGGACTATAATCCAGGGAGTTGTCCAACGGAAAACATTCAACTTATAATGAGTTTCGCCTCTTTGATAATGAGGCTTACGCCAGAAGAAGTAATTACAGCTGTTACGATAAACGGTGCTGCTGCCTTAGGTTTGGAACGTGAAATAGGAAGTCTTCAGGTTGGTAAAATAGGTGATATAGTCATTTTCGATTCTCCTAATTTAGAATATTTAATTTATCATTTTGGCATAAATCATACAGACAAGGTGATAAAAAGGGGAGAAGTTGTATTCAGTAAAATTTAACACTCCGCTTTTATAGATTTTGGATAATGACTTTTGGCCTATATTTCATAGGCTAAAGGTCATTAAAAAAGAGAGGGATATAAAAACCAATGTTTTCTGAATTGTTTAGGGCCTTTTTTTTAATATTTGTTGCCGAAATGGGGGATAAAACCCAAATAATAGCCATGACATTTGCAGGTCTTTTTCAAATAAAAGAAGTAATAACTGGGGTTATACTTGGGGTAGCTTTGAACCACGGGATTGCCATAGCATTAGGTAGGTTTTTATCTAAAATAGTACCCATGGACTTCATACAAATTCTCGCTGGAATTATGTTCGTATTATTTGGAATAATGTCACTTAAGGAACGAGCAACGGAAGAATTAAATAGCAAGAGGAATGTAAGTCCCATTTTTACAGTAGCAATGGCTTTTTTCATCGGTGAACTGGGAGATAAAACCCAATTAACGGCTATGTCGCTATCTGCTGTTTCGGTCTATCCATTAATTGTTTTGATGGGAACGACATTGGGGATGGTAGCTACCTCTGCCATGGGAATCTTTGTAGGGAAACTTATAGGCAGCAAAATACCCGATGTGTCCGTTAAAATCGCATCTTCAATTATATTTATTTTTATTGGCACTATAAAAATAATATCCAACATCCCAGAAAGTTACATAAATACGCCTAATCTACTAATATATTTTATTATGCTATTATCAATTGAAGTATATTTAATAAGAAGCTTAATAAAAGAACAAGGTACATCACAATCCGCTATAAAACGTGCTGCTGCCTTATTATATGAGCAAACTAATGAATTAGAGGAGATTTTAGACGATATTTGCATTGGAGAAGAAAGCTGTGGGAGCTGTGTTGGGGACAGTTGCTTAATCGGATATGCAAGAAATATTTTGAAAAATGCAAGAAATAATGAAAATTATATTATTGAAGATACTGTAAATATGGATTTATTGATTAAAAAAGTATATAATGTCAATATAGCAATACAAGCCTTAGGCATGATTGTTGCCGATTCAATTAAAAATGGTTGGGATAAAAACGAGCATTTTGTAGTGAACCAAGTAAGAATTTCGTTGGAAATTGTTGTTTTCGGTAGAAAGTTAAACTTTAGTGGTAGCTTAGACGATTATATATTTGATGCTAAGAAAGAAAACCATAATTATGGCAGCATACTGGAAAAGACAATATTAAGGTTAAGTATGAAATAAGTACATAAATATAAAAAGGAGGAAATGTCAATGGCTGAAAATCAATATGTTGTATTTAAATTAGATAGGGGAGAGTTTGGTATAGACATAATGAATGTAAAGGAAATAGGGCCATATGAGGAATCTATTTCATTGCCCAATGCTCCGAGCTTCATAGAAGGGGTTATAAATTACAGAGGAAATGTAATCCCAATAATTAACTTGAAAAAAAGACTGAATATTGGTGAAGACAATATAACAAAAGACACTAGAATTATTGTAATAACATTAAATGAGAGAGAAGTTGGGTTTATAGTAGATGAGGCATCCCAAACAGTTAGGGTAAGAGATGAACAAATAGACCCTGCACCCTCTTTTATAGGTGGTGTGGATCAAAAATACATCACTGGAGTGGGAAAACTAGACGAAAAAAGACTATTAATACTTATAGATTTAGAAAAGATTTTATCAGATGACGAGATTGAAGAAATAGAAAAACTAGAGGTTTAAAAAAGATGCAAGGTAGACAAATTGGCATTAAAAGATTAAATGAAATACTTGAAACCACTGTTAAAACCATAACTGAAAGTAAAGATGAAGTTTTTGAAATAGTAAGTTTTTCTAGAAGTGATTATAAGAGATTAGAAGAAGAATTAAACCTCCTACAGTCAAAAGTTAGAGACATATTAGTTGAGGTGGAGAGGTTGGAAGTATTAGATAGGAGGAGCCGAAACAACTTATCAATTAAAAGCAAAAATTTCGATCAATATACAGAACAAGACATAAGAGATGCATATGATTTAGCCAATGAAACTAGAATACAACTGGCATTAAAAAGAGAAGAAGAAAAGAATTTATTGTTGAGAAGAAAAGAATTGGAAATAAGATTAAGAAATGCCTATGATATATTTAAGCGGGCAGAAAAGCTAAATAAACAAATATCGGTTGCAGCAGAATATTTAATGGGCAATGTAGACAACATAGTGGAGACAGTAGATGAATTAAGTAAAAAACATTATCTTGGAATTAAGATTATCGAGGCTCAAGAAGAAGAAAGGCTGAGGGTAGCCAGAGATATACACGATGGACCTGCTCAGTCCTTAGCTAATGTAATTGTAAAAGCCGAGCTATGTGAAAAACTAATCAATATAGACGTTGAAAGGACGAAAAAGGAATTATCAAACCTAAGATCTGTAATCAGAAGCACCTTAGGAGATGTAAGAAAGATAATATACGATTTGAGGCCCATGTCATTAGATGATTTGGGGCTAGTACCAACTTTGGAAAAACATATTTCAATATTTCAAGAGGACACTGGCATTGAAGTAAATTTTAAGACCATAGGTTCATTGAATAATCTAGAGTCTGCTATGCAAATAGCATTATTTAGAATAACCCAAGAGTCCCTAAGTAATATATGGAAACATTCTAAGGCAAATTCCGTATCCATAATACTTGAAAAATCTATAGAAAAAATTAACTTATCAATTTCAGACAATGGCATTGGATTTGATTTAGAGAATTATAAAATTGACCATAACTCTGTATCTAAAGGATTTGGATTAATGAGCATTAAAGAACGAGTAGAGCTATTAGAAGGAGTTTTTAATATTACATCCTCTCGAGATTATGGTACAAAATTGACCTTGTCATTACCATTAAGGGAGGAGAGTTAAAATGAAGGGAAAAGAAATAACAGTATTAATAGCAGATGACCATGTGCTGATTCGAGAGGGTATAAAACAAATACTTGAATTGGAAGAGGATATACACGTAGTGGGACAAGCAGGTAACGGCGAAGAGGCCTTTGAAATGTGTGAAAGTTTAAAACCTGATATAGTATTGCTGGACATTAATATGCCAAAATTAAATGGTATAGAGGCTCTGCGAAAGTTTAAAGATATGGGTATAAAATCCAAAGTAATAATACTTACTATTCATGAGGATAAAGAGTATATATTAAAAACAATAAAACTTGGAGCAAATGGTTATTTATTAAAAGATTCTACTGCAGACAATTTGCTGAAGGGAATCAGGAGAGTAGCAGCAGGTGAAACATACATACAACAAAGTGTTGCCGATTTGGTCAGTACAGCATCTGACCGAGATGGAACCAACGATGACACTACAGATATAATCAGCCTGCTAACCACTAGGGAATATGAGGTTTTAATATTGATTGCTGAAGGGTTAAATAACAAAGATATAGCGGAAAAATTGTTTATCAGTGAAAAGACTGTCAAAAATCACGTATCAAACATTTTTAAAAAACTTGAGCTAAACGATAGAGTGCAGGCAGCAATATTTGCATATAAGAACAATTTAAAAAAACTATAAGCTTTAAATCTTTATTCAATTATTTCGAATGTATTCCAAAACGAATTTTTTAAATTTCTCGCTTAAAGGCGATAGTTGTCTATTTTTATGAAATACGAAGTAAAACTTTCTCAAAAAAGCAATATCTTCAATTAAAAATGCCTTATATTTCCCAGCGTTTATATCGTCTTTTATAGCTTTTTCTGAAATAAGGCTAATTCCAACACCAAATGATACAAGTTCTTTAATAGTACTAGTATCTTCGGCGAATATTTTAAACCTAAGAGAGTCAAAAGGTACATTACACCTTCTTAAGGTAGATTCTATTAAGGCCCTAGTCCCCGAACCTTCTTCCCGCATTATAATATTTTCCTTTATTAAGATTTCACTGCTAATATATGAAAAGTTCTCTTGGGGAAAACTGGAGTTATTTGGTGCAATTAACACAAGTCTATCTTCTAGCAAATCAATATATTCCAGGCTATTGGAAGAATATCTGGCACCTATTAATCCAAAGTTTGTCTTGCCCTGTAATATGCTACTAATGACTTCTTTAGAGTCTCTTTCACCTATGGAGAAAGTAACATCTGGATAAAGACCGACAAAAGATTTGATTAGAGAGGGAAGTAAATAGTTCCTTGGTATTGAGCTGGCAAATATGTTAATATGACCTTGGATTTTTCCATTATATGAATTTAATTCAAACTTCGTTTGCTCCCAGGTATTTAGGATTTGAATTGCTGATACTAAAAATAAATGTCCAGCTTCAGTCAGAGAAATAGTTTTACCCAATCTATTTATTAAAATGGTATCAAGTTCTTTTTCCAAATTTTGAATATGATTAGTAACGGTCGGTTGTGTTATGAAAAGTTTCTTCGCTGCTTTTGAAAAACTTTTCGATTTAGCTACTTCTATAAAAGATTCTAATTGTCTGAAATCCATAATTTATCTCCTTATTTTTATTTGATTATATTATATCAGAAAAAAAGTTTAATTAAACCGTTGACAAATAAAGAAAAAGAGTATACAATTTTAAAATGTCAGCATAAGTTTTGAAAAGTAGTTAAAACTTTTAAAAATCAAAACTAGTTGACGACAGATAGATAATTTGCTATACTAATTAAGTCACTCTAAGAGTGGCAACCCTAATCGAAAAGATAAGGGTAGGACCTAGAAAAGTAAATAGTGTGAAACAGTTGACCTAACCCAACGAACTTAAAGTGAGTTGTAGGTAGGTCATTCGTAATGAGAATCAATTTTATGCGAGAAATCGAGCAAATAAAATTGTAATTCGAAACTACGAGAATTAAACTATAAGTCAATAGACAAATAAGTCAGCGAGAGCAAATCAAACTATAAAATGAGAGTTTGATCCTGGCT
>JALNZV010000040.1 GCA_023229175.1 Tissierellaceae bacterium
AAATTTTAACATTTCTTCCTTTAATGGTATTATATATTTTTGTTGAAGCCGATAACTATTACAATATAACAACCAGCCATTATAAGAGTTTAATGAACACCACTGATTATAGTTCATTCTTTCATTAGTTTTTAAATACTTGTTTATTTCTTTAACTTTGTATTTCAATCGGGTAACAGTAGATTTTCTTAATAATATATAATCGGGAAATATTCTATATCCTAAGAAATCAATACCTCTTACTGTAGTTGGAAACACTTGCCAATTGTGTTTGAGTTCTAAATCTAACTCACCCATTAAAAACTCTTCAATCTCATTTTTGAGTTTATGCAAATATTCTTTTGATTCATGTAAGATTACCATATCATCCATATATCTATAATAATGCTTTATTCCCTTAACTTCTTTTATCCAATGGTCAAGTGGACTTAAATATAAATTACCTGACCATTGCGATAAATAATTTCCAATTGGAATTCCTTTACTGCCTGATGTACTATCTATGATTTCATCTATCAACCATAACAGCTTTTCATCTTTAAATATCTTGCGATAAATAGATTTCAATATATCATGATTAATATTAGGATAATACTTTTTAACATCTAACTTTAAACAATATTGAGTTCCTTCTCTATCATCTTTAATCGCAGTTGTTATTCTATTTAGGGCTAAGTGTATGCCTCTACCAGGGATTGCCGAATAAGTATCTCTTACCAATTGCTTCATCAATATTGGTTCAATTACCTGCAGCAAAGCCCATTGACATATTCTATCAGGAAAATAAGGTAGTTTATATATTTCTCTTATCTTTTTACCTTCTTTTCTCTCAAATATAACATAATCAGAAGTATTATAAGATTGTTTTATTAATTGCTCTTGCAATATACTTAGATAATATTCATTATCTTCATCAACCATACAAACCTCTTTATACCAACCCTTACCTTTACTTGCATTCTTATGAGCAAGTTTTAAGTTATCCATTTCATAAATCTTTTCATATAAGTAGCCAATTCTCTTCATTATGTCACCTTGTTTGTGCATTATACCTGAGCGTTCGACATTTAAGCTACCAGCACAAGTTCCTGTGTATTTTTTATGTTTTGCCAAGAGGCAGGGCAATGAGGATGCACGTAGGTTTTTCCTTATTTCTTGCACAAATAGTACGTGCCTGCCATGATTCCGATTACGATTAGAAGGTGCAATAGACACAAGCCGAGCGAAACCGCCTGCATTAGTCCCATTATTCCAATTACCGCTGACATACGAAACCGAGTCCTCACTGCCCATAGATTTTCCTTTAGTATGTAATCATCAATTTATGAAGCAGCCGGCACAAACAGCACGCGCCCGCCACGATCCCGAGCATGAGTAGAAGGCGCAAGATTCACACTCCGACTGAAACCGCCCGCAATAGTCCCATAATGCCAACTACCGCCGACATACGAAACCTTATGACCCGCATTTGTTGCATTTTGATAGAAATAATCCTCAATAGGTTTATTACTTGCTCCAAGTGTTTCAGTTGCAAGGAATGCAAAGTCACAAACTTCTGACCAGCCAATTGCACTAATATATCCATATGTATTAGCTAACTCAAATCCAACATCAAAGTATGGGTCAGTAATAACACTATCTGTAAATCCACTATAAGCAATGTATGCTTGATTATTTACTCCATCTGAATATACATTTAAGCCATCTTCCCACTTCCAAATATTGCCCCAGAAGTTTTCTTGACCTCTATATATAACAGAAACCAAACCATCAGTTCCAACCGCCATACCTGAACCATTACCAATAGCATAAGTTGCTCCGGTTGGTTCTGACTCATTACCGTCACCACTAGATTTATCTACAACTCCTCTTCCGATTTTACTCTGAGTATCAAATGAGCCATACTCTATTGCAAATAATAATTGAGATGCTGAATTTGAGAATATATCTTCTAACTGCCAACCAGTTCCTCTATTATTAGCAATTATTCTTGCTTTTGCTCTTGTAAAATCTTGAGTCAACCCACTAATAGGTTTAGCGGTTGCTATTGAAGAAAGCTTATCTCCAGTAGCAGCTGTAAAATCTACAATCTGTTCATCATTTAATAAATATACACTTCCTGATACATCATAGGCACATCCTTCATAAGCTGATAGGTAAATGAAGTCAACAGGTTTTTTATTTGATTCTCTTGTATAAAAAGCTGGATGTAATTTGAATCCAAATCTATCTGTTTCTGAAATATAATATCTTATCTTTTGAACACTTAATCCTCTTTTACCCGGAATCTTTTTAAAGTCAATAGGAACTGATTTATACCAAAATGCAGGCTGCTCAACCATCGCTTGAACTACGGTTCCAATCGGATAATTAACTCCATCAACATCCAATGCAATTAAGAGTTTACCACTTTCTGTATATCCAGGTTCTCCTAAATAAGCCAATCTCTTTCCGGTATCTGTAACAATACATTTTTTGCGATTACCATACATATTATAGATATCAAAATCTGTCCCTGGATTCTTTCCAATAGCATCTCCCAATCTGGTAACTGTTTTATTGACAGCGTCCCATTCTATTCCAAGAACGTTTTTTTCTGAATAGCCTACAAATCCTTTAATATTATTGGTTTCTAAGGTTATATCATTGATATTATTTATAGTTGCTACAGCTGCAGGCTCTACATCAATAATAATATCAGCGGCATTTGAAGTAACCGTTAATAAACTAATCATTAAGCTTGAAGAACTTGTGCCATTATTAGGTGACATCCAATTTGCCTCAATAGCTTTTGTCACAGAATAAAGAATTTCTCCAAGGTCAGGGTCTTGAGCATATAATCCAATAGTCCGAACATAATATCCGATAGCTAAATCTGTATTAGATATAACTCCACTAACCTTTACAGTTGCAGAATTAACAACCTTTACTGAACTAATATCAACCGTTTGTTTTATAGATGATAATTCGGTAAGTGTTGGTAAGGATGAATCACTTGGAGTAGAATCAGATATTCTAATCTTGGTGAAACGCATCTTTGTAGTTCCTGAAGCAATCTTTATCATTAGGTTATGACCACGTTCAGTAATTACAGTGCTTTTAAAACTTGCCATAATTTATTCCTCTTTTATTTTCTTATATTGCTTATGCAGCAGGAGGCACAAACAGTACGCGTGCGCAATAATTAAGATAATGCTCAGAAGGAGAATTATTCACACTCCGATAGAAACCGCCCGCACGTAAGCCATTAGTCCAACTACCGCCGACACTCGAAACCTTATGACCCCCATTCAGCACGTCTTGATAGAAATAATCTTCAATTGGCTTATTATCTGCTCCTAATGTTTCAGTAGGAAGGAATGCAAAATCACAAACCTCTGACCAGCCAATAGCACTAATATAGCCATTTGTATTAGCTAACTCAAATCCAACATCAAAGTATGGGTCTGCGATTACACTATCTGCAAATCCGCTGTAAGCAATATAAGCTTGATTATTTACTCCGTCCGCATATACATTTAAGCCATCTTCCCACTTCCAAATATTGCCCCAAAAGTTTTCTTGACCTCTATATATTACAGATACTAATCCATCAGTTCCAACTGCCATACCTGAGCCATTTCCAATAGCATAAGTTGCTCCAGTTGGTTCTGACTCATTACCGCTACCAACAGGTTTATCTACAACACCTCTTCCAATCCTATTCTGAGTATCAAAAGACCCATATTCAATTGCAAATAATAGTTGAGATGCTGAATTTGAGAAGATATCTTCAAGCTGCCAACCAGTTCCTCTATTATTAGCAATTATTCTTGCTTTTGCTCTTGTAAAGTCTTGAGTCAACCCACTAATAGGTTTAGCATTAGCAATAGATGAAAGTTTATCCCCGGTAATAGCTGTAAAATCAACAATTTGCTCATCATTTAAGATATAGCTTTCTGCGGACGTATCATAAGCGCATCCTTCATAAGCGGATAAATAAATAAATGGAACAGGTTTTTTATTTGATTCTCTTGTATAAAAAGCTGGATGAAGCTTAAATCCAAATCTTGCTGTTTCTGAAATATAATATCTTATCTTTTGAACACTTAATCCTCTTCTTCCTGAAATCTTTTTAAAATCAATAGGCACAGCTTTATACCAGAATGCAGGCTGCTCAACCATTACTTGAACCGAAGTCCCAACCGGATAATTAACTCCATCTAAATTAATCGCACTTGTTAATTTTCCAGTTTCAGTATAACCTGTTTCTCCTAAATAAGCCAATCTAATTCCGGTATCTGTTACAATACATTTTTTGCGATTACCATACATATTATAGATATCGAAGTCCGCTCCAGCATTCTTTCCAATAGCATCTCCCAATCTTGTAACTGTTTTATTGACAACGTCCCATTCTATTCCAAGAACGTTTTTTTCTGAATAGCCTACAAATCCCTTAATATTATTGGTTTCTAAGGTTATATCATTGATATTATTTATAGTTGCTACAGCTGCAGGCTCTACATCAATAGTAATATCAGCGGCATTTGAAGTAACCGTTAATAAACTAATCATTAAGCTTGAAGAACTTGTGCCATTATTAGGTGACATCCAATTTGCCTCAATAGCTTTTGTCACAGAATAAAGAATTTCTCCAAGGTCAGGGTCTTGAGCATATAATCCAATAGTCCGAACATAATATCCGATAGCTAAATCTGTATTAGATATAACTCCACTAACCTTTACAGTTGCAGAATTAACAACCTTTACTGAACTAATATCAACCGTTTGTTTTATAGATGATAATTCGGTAAGTGTTGGTAAGGATGAATCACTTGGAGTAGAATCAGATATTCTAATCTTGGTGAAACGCATCTTTGTAGTTCCTGAAGCAATCTTTATCATTAGGTTATGACCACGTTCAGTAATTACAGTGCTTTTAAAACTTGCCATAATTTATTCCTCTTTTATTTTCTTATATTGCTTATGCAGCAGGAGGCACAAACAGTACGCGTGCGCAATAATTAAGATAATGCTCAGAAGGAGAATTATTCACACTCCGATAGAAACCGCCCGCACGTAAGCCATTAGTCCAACTACCGCCGACACTCGAAACCTTATGACCCCCATTCAGCACGTCTTGATAGAAATAATCTTCAATTGGCTTATTATCTGCTCCTAATGTTTCAGTAGGAAGGAATGCAAAATCACAAACCTCTGACCAGCCAATAGCACTAATATAGCCATTTGTATTAGCTAACTCAAATCCAACATCAAAGTATGGGTCTGCGATTACACTATCTGCAAATCCGCTGTAAGCAATATAAGCTTGATTATTTACTCCGTCCGCATATACATTTAATCCATCTTCATATTTATTAATATTACCCCAGAAGTTTTCTTGACCTCTATATATTACAGAAACTAATCCATTTGTTCCAACAGCCATTCCTGAACCATTACCTATATTGAAGGTTGCTCCAGTTGGTTCTGCCATATTACCGTTACCAAGAGGTTTATCTACAACTCCAAGTCCAATCCTAGTCTGAGTATCGAAAGAGCCATACTCAATCGCAAATAATAGTTGAGATGCTGAATTTGAGAATATATCTTCAAGTTGCCAACCGGTTCCTCTATTATTAGCCATTATTCTTGCTGCGCCTCTTGTGAAATCATTTATATATCCGCTAATTGGTTTTACATTAGCAATAGATGAAAGCTTATCCGCAGAAGTTGCTGAAAAGTCATCATTTAAGATATAGCTTTCTGCGGATACATCATAAGGACATCCTTCATAGGCTGATAGATAAATAAATGGAACAGATTTTTTAGATGCTTCTCTTGTATAAAAGGCTGGATGTAATTTGAATCCGAATCTATCTGTTTCTGAAATATAATATCTTATCTTTTGAACACTGAATCCTCTTCTTCCAGAGATTTTCTTAAAGTCAATAGGTACGGCTTTATACCAGAATGCAGGTTGCTCAACCATTACTTGAACTGTTGTACCTATTGGATAATTAGTTCCACCAACATCTAAAGCAACTATTAATTTTCCAGTTTCAGTATAACCTGTTTCTCCAAGATAAGCTAATCTAACTCCGGTATCTGTAACAATACATTTCTTTCTGTTACCATACATATTATAGATATCAAAGTCTTCTCCTGGATTCTTTCCAATAGCATCTCCAAGTCTTGTAACCCTTTTATTGACTATGTCCCATTCTAATCCTAATATCCCCTTTTCTGAATATCCTACAAATCCTTTAACATTACTGATTTCTTCATTTAATTGATTAATATCATTGATAGTTGCTACAGCATTTGGGTCGATATTAATAGTAATATTAGCTGCATTTGAAGTAACCGTTAATAGATTAATCATCAAACTTGAAGAACTAATTCCATTATCTGGAGGCATCCAATCTGCTTCAATTGCTTTAGTGACTGAATATAATATTTCTCCTTCATCAGGGTCTAAAGCATATAATCCAATAGTTTGAACATAATAACCTGTCCCTAATCCAGCATTTGAAATCGCTCCACTAACCTTTACAGTTGCAGAATTAACAACCTCTACTGAACTAATATCTACTACCTGTTTTACATCGGCTAAAGAAGTTAATCCCTCCAATTGCTCATCTGAATATATTTGACTAGAAATTCTAATCTTTGTGAAACTCATCTTTGTACTACCGGTACTAATTTTAGCCATTAATGCGTGACCTTTATTAGTAATAATAGTGCTTTTAAAATTTGCCATAATTTTCCTCCTTTATTCTATATCATATACTGTTCCAGCATCTACAACCGAGCCTGCTTTAGCATTAGCTTGTGCATTATATGCTATATTGATATCAGCACTCAATGTATATTCCACGGATAGATCTAATGCTTGACCTCTATATAATAATGATTGTTTATCTTCAATCAATAAATTCAGAATATGTTTTTCTAAATTTACCGGTATCATTACGAATAAGGTTCTAAGCATCTCATCTAACTTACCATAAACTCCAATATAGGTAGTAATATTAAGTTTATATTCTTGATGTACTAAATCTATGATATAATTATCTTTCCCTAATAATTGGTCAAGCTTATTTCTAAGCTCCCTTATAGTGAATGGTGCGATTGCGGATAAACGATTGATTATTCGCTCTCTTCTAAATTGTATAGTATCTGACTGCGGATTTGCTATTATATTTAACATATTTTCATAAATTGTTAAACCTCTTGCATTAGCAGTTAGAATAAATTGATTCTGTTCTACCTCTAATGTTAAGGAATCCAATTCATCAAATAGCTCATTTTCAGTTGAAACTAAATGGTCAGTCTCAAGCACATCTTTGTAGATTATCGGATAATATTTAGCTAAGTTTGTATTAGACATTTAAAGTCACCACCCCTAATATAGGCAGCTCCTGTCTTTCAGCTGTTTCTACTAAATTTAAGTCATTAGGCAAACTATTGATTGTTATTTCAGTTACATTGGAAACCCCTGCAACATTTAATATTGCTGCATTTATTCTGGATATATAAACCCCAAGAATATATTGATTGAAATCATTTGCTGTGCCCCATGCTTTCCTAAGCTCTAATATATAGGCTTCCAACGCTTCCTTAATTGGTTGCTCTACTTGAGCTTTTGTATAGCCTGACATTAACAATATATTTGCTGCAATATTTATGGTTAGTTCTTCGGGAGTTGTAATAGTTACGACATGCCCAATAGGAACTAATCCTAATCCAGTTCCTTGAGGGGTTGGGTCTAACTGTTCCTGAATAATATTTATAAAATCATTAGTTATAATATTAAAAGAAGCATCGATTACACTGCATTTAACTGTTCCTCCACCATCCCAAACCGGATATATTTGAACCTCTCCCACACCTTCTATATTTTTTAAAGTTTCAACATATTGAGCAATATTTCCACCAAACGGTTTATCCTTTAAGGCTAAGAAATATCTTGCTCTTAAATCATCATCTGTTTCTATATCTCTTGCTGGAACAATTAAATCTGTTATTACCGCTGAACTTAATCCTTGAATGTAACTTATGGGCATTATATTGCCTACATAGGCATTTCCAGCTGTTCCAATGGTTTCACAAGTCAATTGATAATTTCCTGGGACAATTTGACCTTCTACTTCATAAGGAGCTGTAACTATATAGTTTAAACTTTCTCTATCAGTGATTGTAGAAAATCTACTACCTATCTCTATTGCTAAAGGAGTTCCACTTTCTGTTTCGAAGACCCCTTTCTTAATAGCTGCAGTAGCCTCAAACCTCTTTATTCCTTGCTCTGCTACCCTTAAATCTAAATATTGTCCATTTGCAGTTTCTGCGAAAGTATCCTGCAATAATCTTCTTAATCTCATATAGTATTCAGATAATTCATAACAAGCTGGAGCTAAGGCATCGTATATAATGCTACCTTCTCTTTTATCTATGGTATTAGGAACTCTTGATAATGCGGATTCTATTAAATATTCAAAGGTATATTGTTCTAAATAATCTCCAATCATAATATATTCACCTCCGTACTAATATTTGTTGCACCTATTACGGTATTGACCCTAAATGAAGCTGTCATTCTATCTATTTCAGTTTGCTCAGTTGTAAAATCTGTAATACTTAATATTCTATCATCAGCAAGAAGAGCTTCAGTTATAGTTCTTTCTAAATCTGATACAATAAAATCATATTCCTTACCAATTAGTCTATCTAACTCCGTCCCATATTGTGAACTGTATATTACATAGGCATAACGCTCGGTATAAAGAATTTTCATAACTAATTGCATAACAGCTTCTTCATTATTTATCTTACCACTAATCCTCTTTCTTTCAAAGTCTAATTTATAGGTCAATGAGGGTTGACTGACTACCTCTAAATTAGTTAAATCTACTTGTTGTTCAGGTATCATTTAATTCCCTCCTCTTTTTCAAGTACATAAAACATCTGTCCTTGATTCACTCTTAACACTCTTACCTTATCTCCAACAATTAATCCTGGCCATAATAAGATATCAGGCAAGGCTGATCTAGTATTCATTTGAGGTATTACGTGAGTATGTGTATGCTCTCCAGCCGGTTGAGTATTATGTTGAGGTATAACATGTAGATGGGTATTATCTTCTCTTTGTGGTATCTTGATTATTGTTTCCTTTACCAACGCCGATAAGATTAAGAATTTTTCATCAACCTCGAATCGATTATCAATCTTTATTTTAAGAGGAGAAACTGAAGTTACTACTCCAAATAATAAATCGGTGGATTCGCTTACCGGAGCTTTTCCAACATTTCGCATTATCTTTAATAATTTATTTCCTGCCATTATATACTCACCTGCATCTCGCATAATTTTTAATAATTTTCCTGCCATTATAATATACTTACCTGCACTTCCAATTGCATTGTATGCAAATCATTTTGAAATATATGAGAGCATGTAGTAACCATGAAATATTGATTAATGGTTACTCCTTCTTTCTGCAAAGCACTAATTCCAAGGACTATACCACTACCAGCTGCTACCCTTAGGTCTCCAAGACAATCTAATTTTAATTTCTTAGTTACTCTATTCTTTAACTTTAGAATCATTTCAGCTCTTGCTTGAATCTGGGCGACATTTGCATTTTCATCCATCTTTTCAAAATATTGTAATAATCCCCATTGCTTAATGGTAGAGCTATCTTTGACTATATAAATTTCTCTTTTCTTTGTTTCTTTGTTTTCCTTAATCAATTTAACTTGGTTATAGGTATCATCATCTACGGAGCTTTCATAGTCAAAATCTATTAGTAAGCTTTCATCTCCAATGAATAAATCTGTTTTTAATGAGTTAATACTAACGAATTGAAGTTTACCAAAGTTATCTCTTATCATATACCAGTTTCCGGTATTAATTAAAGTTTCATCAATTCCAAATTGTATAATTTCAAACAATGTCTTATTATCATTAACTCTTGGCGAAACTATATAAGAACTTGCATCTTTTACTTCAGAGGATAATTTAAAATCATTACATAGCTTTGTAAATATCTGAGAAGCTGTAAGATTTGATAATACATAAGTATCTTTATTTTTTAAGTAACGCATCTGGTCATAAGCGGTTATTGGAATCTTTTCATCTTTCTTTTTTCCTCGCTTAAATATATATCCAAAGAAAACTTCTTTACCATCAACTTTAAAAGAAATAGGTGAGCCTTCGCTTATAATCAATTTGGTATCATCAATATAGTTAAAAGTTAACTTTCCAGGCTGATTGGTTAAGGTAGTCTCCCATACAACATTAGTAATCAATTCACTAATATCATAAGTCTCACCACTCTTACTATCTTGTACAATCGCTTCTATATTCATTAACTCGCCTTTTCTATTTATGTTTTATCTGATTTTCTGCTACCCAACCACTATATCCACCACCAGGGGTTATAATATGATATCTGTACTTACGATTTTTATCTGCTATTATATGACTAATTTTTCCGGTATGATTCTTAAATGTCCCATGAGGATTAGCCCCATAACTCGAATACCAATAGTTTCCATTAGCTATAACGGTATCTCCGATAGCAAACCTAGTTTTTGGTCTTTCAGTTGCTGGAGCAGTTACTTTTGTAGGCTCTGATATTGTAGCAGGTGAGGTAATCTTCACGACCTTCGAAGAGAATGATCTGTATTCCTTTATGGATAAACTATAATGAATATCATCATCTCCTGCTTTTAAGCCATATTCTAAATCCTCTATTGCTGCCAACATATTAATTTTAGTACCACTAACTATGAATCTAAATGGTTTCTTTTCTGCTTTAATGTTTTCAAAGAAGTCTATATAATATTGAGGCTTTTCAAACTTTCCTTTTGTTAACACATAAGGTGCATCTTTATCGGTTGGAAGAAAGCATTTTATCGCAAAAGCTTCCAGTTTCTTTTCCCTCAATAAATTTATCTGTCCAAGTTTTACAATTTCCTCTGTTTTATTATTCCCGGAGGAAGCTATCATAATTTCCTCCGGGTTAACTGGAAGTTGAACAACTTGATTATTAAATTCAAAGAAAAATCTAATTGCCATTATGCTCCCTCCCCTACCAATACACTTGCATATGCTTCTTCAACCATATCCTCAATAACCGCAAGTATCTTGTTTACATCTGCAGTTTCTCTTACATCTCCAAACTCTACGGTCATTTCAGGTCTTAGGGTTGTGTATTTATTAACAAATTCTGTTGCAGCTACATCTTTTAACAATTTAATGTCTTCATCTGTAATGCTAACAGCATCTTTAATCTTATCTAAAATACCGCCCCTAATCATAGGATTACCAGCCGCTTTTATCATATCATTATAAGCCGCATCATTAGCACTTGCATCATACTCTGGTATTTCTACACCTGCCGCCTTTTTAGCTGCATCACTTTTTCCTTTTTTATATAAATTCTCTAAGTTTTTAGTAGCTGCAGCAAGTTCATCGTTCATAGCACCAAATGTTACTTGCCTTTCTGCGGCTCGTGCTTCCATTTCATTTCTCGATGCTTGTAAATTGGCTTCCCTAGATTGTCTTGCTACTTCTTCAGCTGCTCCAGCTTCGGCTGCAAAGGTTACTTGACTAATTGCATCAATGCTAACTCCTGGTATTTTATTTAATGCTCCAACGAACTTATTGATTAAACCGATAGATTCGTTAATCATATCTTGTAGAGCATTTAGAACATCAACTCTCATTGTTTCCACATAGTTAGCTATCGCCACTCCTGCATATTGCCAAGCCATTACTAAGTTGTCTACTAAGTCTAATATCAAATGTATAGATGTGAAGAAGGCTGCTTTCAATCCTACTAATGCCACTACAATAGATGCTTTCGCAATCTCCCAAGCATTCTGTAATCCTCCAACACTCTGAGTCCATTTGTAGGTAACGGCAACAACAATTCCAATTAACGATATAATCCAAGTTAAGGGATTAGTTAATAATGTTACGAAGAATGCTTTAGCAGCTCCTGTGGCTACCCAAGTAGCTGTCGCACTATATAGCATAGCCGCTTCATAAGCTGCGAATGCTGTCACAATTCCCCAAATTATTGGAGCGATTATTTCCCAGTTGCTTTCAATCCATTTAGATATAACCATTACATAGTCAAGCACAATTCCTAGATAATCAAGTAAACTGATTATTGCATTTTTAATGCCGTCTACTACTGCTAAGAATTGCTTGCTAGATAACATCTTTAATATCTTCTCATGCAGTCCACCTTCCTGTAAGAACTTTCCTTTAGCGAATGTCTTTATGTTATTCATCCAGTCCACGAAGGTATCAGGCATATTCTCAAACTTCGCATCAATAGTTGCTCCAGCTTCGAGTAAAGCATTTGTAAAATCAGTACCGGCAACCTTTCCATCCTGAACTAAAGTATTCAACTCTGCTCTTGTTACTCCTAAATTCTTAGCAACCACATCTGCTAAATATACCGAGTTAGATGCTACTATTTTCCAGTCTTCCCATCTAAGTTTTCCAGTTGCCAAGGATTGCTGCAGGTTATACATCACTGATTGAGCTGCTGCTCCTTTTGTTCCTCCTAAAGTTAAGGATTTGTTCATAAGCTCTGCCATTCTAATTGATGCTTCAGTGCTCATACCAAACTCACTCATAGCAGCTTTCATTTGTACAGCAGATTCTAAAGTATCTTCATATGCAGAACGAGTACCCATTGCACTTCTGGTTATCTTGTTCTGTATATCGTAAAGGTCTTCTCCTTCTCCAAGCATTCCGCTTAATCTGGATTGCTTGTCTGTCATCTCTGAAACATTGGTTAACTGATTAGCAATTGCTCCAACAACCTGTTTAGTTAATTCTAAAGCTTGGTTAGCGGCCGTTATTCCATTTCTCCACTTATCGAACCCAGAACCTCCTCTATCTACTTCTGGAGGTATTTCATCAAGATTATTATTAAATTGGTCAAGAGCTTCAGAGGCCGCATTGATATCTTGTTGAGCTTTTCTAAAAGCACTATTACTAACATGGTCAACTCCTGCCATAGCATCTACAGTTGACTGCAAAGATTTAATGATTGTTCTTAATACTGGAGTCATTCTATCTTTCGTTATAATTGTATTACTTACTGTTGCCATTAGCGTCTGCGACCTCCTTTCCTTCTTAATTTAGAATTTTGTTTCTTTTCTTCCGCTAATCTTTCATCAATCATAGCTATAACTAACGCTTTCTCTTTACGAGGAAGGGCGACGAAACCTACATTATCGCCTGAATATGGCCATTTGTGAAACTTGTTTAATGCATAATAGGCGTACCAAGTTTCGCCGTCACCTTCCTTTAAGAGTTTTTTGCTTCCTCTACCTCATCTTCGAATTCTTTATCAAATCCAGATAAAGAGGAAATCTGTTGAGCAAGTTCTGAAATCTCTCCTGCAAGTAAGCTCTTATATAAGAACTGTTCCGGAGTTTGACATCCTGCTTTCTTAATACTTTCCGCATCCCTGAAGTTAGGTTCGATTGTATGATTCAAAACAACAAGCTCATTAAACACCTTGCTATCAAACTCTACTTTTTTCTTGCCTCCAATTTTAGTAGATAACTTCTGATACAAGGAGAATTCCGGGCCTGTCATTCCCTTAATCTTGAAAGGAAACTTTGCAAGTCTTGGGGAAACAACTACTTTAGCTGTTAAGTTATCCACCGGGTTTTCTATTAAGAACTGTAACAATGCACTCATTTATATTCCTCCTCTTATACTCTCGGATTGCCAAAGCTATCAAGGATATCGAAACCATCAAAAGTGAAATCAATATCATCGTCTAAAACATCGGCTTCCGTATCCAATTTAGCTAATACTGTACTATCTATATTACAATTATACAATACCATCATCTGCTGACCAACACTAGATGTTGGGTCATGATTAACTATTGTAATATCGAAGTAGGTGTCTTTACCAGTCTTCGCATACTTCAATGCCATGTGTCTAAATATGGATGTTACATAATAGATTGTCATTGAACCAGTGCCTGACCAGCCAGTTCCCTTATGCTGAGTACCTCTTTTTCCAAGAGTTCTTACTTCAGTTTTAATCTTTTCAAAAGTAGCTTCCAAGTTCTTTATATAAAACATATCTTGCACGCTTCCATCTATGATGGCCGTTGCTTTACCTTCTTGACCACTGATTGTATCACCAGCATGTAAAAACATATATTATTCCTCCTCTTATTAACCAACCATTACGGTCATGTATAATTTTTCCATTGAATCAACAGGTTGAGTAGCTAAGTCAACAACAACCGCATCAATGGCTTCTCCAGCATATACCTGAATATCTGTAGTACTATCAAAATTTTGAATTGCTGAAATATCTTGAAGCATATTTAGGTAGGCAATAACATCGGCTTTGAAAACGTTTCTTCCATCATCGTTGTTATCCACTTTACCAATATAACTTCTTTCAAACAGTAGTGCTATGGAGTTATTAATTTCATCAAGTGTTCTAATAACGCGGTTCTTACTGAAAGTATATCCTTTATCAGGAGTAAATGTATGCAATGTGTTGATATCCTGCTCAATAACAACTACACCATCTTGTCTTGTTGAAAGAACCATCTTACCAGCTTTAAGAGCTTCTTCAATTTCTTCATCTCCATAAGGGGTTACACCTTCGGGATAAACGATTGAAACTGCTTCATTAATTGCATGATAAGTATTAGAAGCATTTACATCTGAGCCAGCGGTTAAACCGGCTACATAAGCTACAAAGGTAGTGGGGCTAACTGTTTCAGTGGTTGTTTTATAACCCTGGTTTACAGTTATAATTCCTTCGTAATCCGCATCCGCATCATATAAAACAGCCTGAACCTTCCTACCAAGATTTTCTCTCATATTAGTAATGAAAGTAATGATATTGGAGTTTACAGCTGGAACATCTTGAGGAATACCCATTGTATTCCATTTGTACGCCTTTATTTTATTCAAGTAGGTAGAATAGGTTACTTCATTAACCGTTCCATTCTCTCCACCTGCTAATGTAACTCCAGCATTTGCAACCACGTCTCCGGTTCCACTGAATACTACATAATCATTAGGAACCAATTCAGCAACGGTTTTAACCGTCTGCCTATTTCTTTCAATATCTCTAAATAAGGTAATGACATCAAAGTTTTCTCCATTTGCTACGACACGTACTGCAATCTCATTACCTACAATACCTGCATACTTAGCAGTAGCCGTAAGAGGTGTTAAAGCCGCACTTGCTTTTGTTCCCCCGGTATCAAGACGATAAATTATTGCTTTATAAGCATTCTTCAACGCCTCTCTAAAGATTTGACTCTGTTCCTCAAAAGCAGTATATCCAATCTTAGGTAAGCTCTTACCATCAATTAAGTCAGTACTTAGTAATTCTGTTACTTCATCTCCCCAGCTCATAGCTACAGGCATTGTAACTACTCCACGAATACCAAGACTGGATAATGGTTTGGCTACGCCTTTGAAATTGATATAAGCTCCAGGTCTTGTTTTATTTTGTAACTTAAAAGTTCCACCAGCCATATTTTTCTTTCCTCCTTTAATTAGTTCTGAATAATCTCTAAAGATTCCATTTCAGGAACCTTATCAATCCATTGTTTCGCTTTTATGTTATAGGTTACATAAAACTGT
>JALNZV010000068.1 GCA_023229175.1 Tissierellaceae bacterium
AGGTTCTTTCATCCATAACGATGATACCGCCGGAGCCCATCATAGAACCGGCTTTTTTAAGTGAATCAAAGTCAACAGGGCTATCAAGCAAGCTTTCCGGAATACATCCTCCGGAAGGACCGCCGGTTTGCACCGCCTTAAATTTCTTATCTCCTATTGTGCCGCCGCCCACTTTAAATACCAAATCACGTAGAGTCATACCCATGGGTATTTCCACCAAACCTGTGTTTTTAACCTTACCTACAAGGGAGAATACTTTTGTGCCTTTGCTGTTATCAGTACCGATGGTATTAAACCAATCAGAGCCCTTCATAATTATTTCGGGAATATTGGCCCAAGTTTCCACATTATTTAATATAGTAGGCTTATCCCATAAACCTCTTTCTACAGAATGTATATATTTTGCCCTTGGTTCGCCCACATTTCCTTCGATGGATTGCATCAAGGCAGTGGATTCCCCGCATACAAAAGCACCTCCGCCTCTTACGATTTCAATATCAAAGTCAAAGGCGCTGCCCATTATATTTTTTCCTAAAAATCCTCTTTCTTTAGCTTGTTTGATTGCTAAACGCATATTTCTTAAAGCCAAGGAGTATTCATCCCTTATATAGATAAATCCGATATTTGATTTTATGGCATAGGCACATATGGTCATCCCTTCTATGATGGTATTGGGGTCGCCTTCCATTATGCTTCTGTCCATAAATGCTCCCGGGTCGCCTTCATCACCATTGCAGATAACGTACTTTGGGAAGTTTTCAATCAAATCGCATTGTTTCCACTTCAACCCCGTGGGGAAACCACCGCCGCCCCTGCCCCTAAGACCTGATCTTTCTATCTCAGCTATAACCTCTTCAGGGGTCATTTTCGTTAATGCCTTTTCTAAGGCACGATAGCCTTTACGTTCTATGTAATCGTCAATATCTGACGGATCTATTTCTCCTATATTTCTTAAGGCAACTTTTTGTTGATATTTGTAAAAATCCGTATCCTTATGAGAAACAACCCTCTTTTTCTTTGTCGTATCATATATTAAAAGTCTTTCTATTAATTCGGATTCAATAAGTGTTTTTACCACGATTTCTTCGGCATCCTCAGGTTTTACTCTACTATAGCAGATATTGTGAGGTTCAATTTTTACCAAGGGACCTTTTTCACATAAACCATTGCAGCCTGTTGATTTAATCAGTGTCTTTATTTCTGTATCTACTTCATACATTTCTATGAATTTTTTTAGTTCCTTATAGACTTCCATGCTGTTGTTAGCCAGACAACCGGTTCCACAGCATACATAAACAGTGTTATTCATTAACATCACCACCATATTCTTTAAGTATATCCCTTACCATTGAGGAGGTGAGTTTACCGTAATATTTATCATTTATAACCATCACAGGAGCTAAAGCACACGCCCCTAGGCAGTTTACCGTTTCCAGAGAAAACATACCATCATCGGTGGTCTCTCCGGGCTTGATACCAAGAATATTATTGATTTCATCTAATAAAACATTGGAAGATCTTATGTGACATGCAGTGCCATCGCAGACTTTTATAATATACTTTCCTTTTGGTGTAAGACTCAAGGCCTTATAAAAGGTTGCCATGCTATAAAGTTTGGAAAGGGGGAGGTCCAGATATAGGGAAAGCTCAATCAGCTTTTCCTTTGGAATATAATTGTACTCTTTTTGTAGGTCTTGGAGTATTGCTAATGTATATTTTTGGTCTTTCGGGTATTTTTCAAACAAATGCGTCACCACCCTTTACTAATAGTTTGTAAAGACTAGCCCCCCGCAACAACCGGGAAAATACTTATCACATCGTCTGCTTGCAGTTTTGTATCAAGACTTTCCAGATGTACGATATTTCTACCGTTTACCAATATGATTATCTCATCGCTTAAATTTTCACCTGTAAATACTTTATTTTCGAATTTTGCACCGTATTTTTTGCATAATTCCCTAAGGAGTGATCTTAAAGATTTGTAATGTTCTATTTGAATTTCTTTTGCACCGGTGTAATCCCTGATATATGCGAAATATTTAACTAACATCAAAATCAACCTCATTTTGGCTTTTGTTGGGGCGGACAATTTTGCCGCCCCAACACCTCTCGGAGCCTGGCGCTCATACGCCGTTATTTTATAGCAACTAAAGGAAGTGTAACATGTATCTAAGCTAAAACTACTTCATTACTTTATTGACAATTCCTCTAATTTTTCTAAGGTCGGTACACTTTCTTCATCCCAACCTCTGAGTTCATAATATTCTTTTAACATTACATCAAGCTGTGTGACTAACCCTTTTGCAGGTCCATCAGGGATAGGTTCTTTAAGTAATCTATCCGGTAAAGTATCATCTTTCCCTGTAATTCCCGCTTCTAAATTAAATAATTTTTCCAGGTTCCAAATTCTTTCTCCCATTTGCAATATTTCTTCATCTGTATAGTCAAGGCCCATGCCTGTTCTAATCATCTCCGATATTTCCGGCAGACCCAGTGCAAATGTAGTGAATAAGCATATTCCTGCAGAGTCCACTACCGCCGTAAGGTCTTGGAAGGTCTTTAGCCATGTGGCCTTATCCGTAGTAACATGGGGGTCAAGCTTTGCAGGTATTCCCAGGATTTCAGGTGAAGTCAGATACCCTCTTACATGACATCCGCCTC
>JALNZV010000069.1 GCA_023229175.1 Tissierellaceae bacterium
GAAAAAGCATATTGCAGCTATTAGTAGTCAATTTGCTATTTACTGTTACTGTTCCCAGTATCAGTACCACTGCTCATTTAGGTGGGCTTATAATAGGATATATACTGTCCTATGGATTTATAAAATAAAGAGTCTTAAGGCCCCTACTATTATACTTTGTAGGGGCCTTTCATAATCTTAATCTTTATGGAATACGTATCACTTGTTCCGGATATATTAAATGTGGATTTTTTAATTTATTAAATTCTGCTAGTTCTTCCCAAGTCTTGCCGTATTCTTCCGCTATCTTCCACAATACATCTCCAGATTTTACAATGTACTCGGTTACTTGTTGTTCTTCTACATCTTCTTGTTTATCATCAGCCTTTGGTCTCGTGGGGCCTTCTGAATGACTTAATTCCTGATCGACTTCATCTTCTAAATCAACTACCTTGCCATCTACTATAATTCCCATTTCTTCAAGTTCGTCAATATTCAAAGAATGATTGTAAGGGATAGGTAGTTTTTTGTCATTTACTAGCTGAATAATTTCGTCCCTAAGGGGGTGCTCCAAATCAACCCCGGTAATCTCCCAGTTATTGCTAACGATAGGATCAATTACTCCTTTTTCTTGAATATACTCTGCTAAATACTCTCTAATGGCCTTTGGGGATTCCCATTTTCTATTTGCTTCTACCAATTTATATCCCTTCAGTCCACTAGAATATCTATAGTTGTTTACGGCCAATGTCAGTACTTCATCTTCTTTTAATGGCTCTCCCTTATATCTTACATCGACAATTCTCTCTCCCGCTGGTTTTGATAAATCCACTTTATAGTCTACACCTTTGAACATATCATATAAATAACCAGGTACATTTTCATCAAATGAAATATTGATATCGCCAGGTTTCCAAGTATTATAGTGTAATGCTGACCATTCCATGTAATCTATTAACTCTTTACCGGTAACATCTACGGTATATAAAGTGTTGTCAAATTTATAAATATTGAATAAATCTCCGTAGTTTATAGGGCCTGTCTTAATGTCTGAATTATCTTGGAACAAAGCCACACCAGTAACATCTGCACCCGAAATTTCTAATTGAACTTTTGCGATTAATTCTATAACAGCTGTATCCCTAAGCTTTCCTTCTGGAATTCCCTCAATTTCGTTTTTAGGTTGGAAGTCTGCTGATGCTTCACCAAATATTCCTCCACCCATTTCACCATCTTCCGAACTACCTTCACCATTTATAAAATCTATTGTAAATTTATGCTCTTCTTCGATTAAGTCGCGAATTTCTTGATTCGGTTCGACTTCCTGCATGTCAACTGTTATGACAGCTTTATCTGCAACTACAAATTTCCCATCTATCTGCTCTATCTCAAAATCAAACCTTACTACATCCCGGCCTGCATTTCGCGGGGAACCATATATGATCTCCCCTAATGAATCGGCACTAACAGTATGATAGTGACCTAATAAAGCAGCATCGATTTCCGGAACTTCCTTTAACAATCTTTCCGCTCCATCTGAGCCATTTTCCTCATCATACTCTGGTATCAATCCCACATGGGCTGAAACAAAAAGAAGGTCAACCTTTTCATCCTCTTTTAGGATTTTAGCATATTTCTTTCCTGCTTCGTACACAGAATCAAATTCTAGGTCATCGACTTTTTCTCCATCCCATCTAGGGGCATTGGGGTTTGTAATACCTAAAATACCAATTTTGATACCTTGTTTCTCCAAAATAATATATGGCTTTCCTAGATCCCTACCATCTTTATATCTTGCATTTGCTGCTAATACAGGCATTTCAAGTTCATTAATAATTTTCTCTAGAAATTCCATTCCAAAATTATACTCATGATTACCTAATATCATAGCATCGAAACCCATATGATTTAGCACTTTCGTAACTGGATGCAATGTATCAAGCTTTTTATTGTATATTGCATCTGCCAATATTGTACCCTGGTAAGTATCACCGTTGTCAATTAAAATAGTATTAGGATTTTCTTTTCTGACTTGTTTAATATATGAGTAAATCCTAGCAGCACCATTGTTTGTAGTCTCAACTTGATCCTCATAGGTATATCCGTACAAATTTGAATGAATGTCTGAAGTCCCTAATATTGTAATGTGAATATTGTCATTTGTTTCATCTGCAAATGATACGCCATTAAAACTCGATAAAATAAAGACTACTACCAGTAAAATACTAAATATTTTACTTGTTTTCCTCATTACATATTCCCCCCATTTTTCATTTTTATTGTTGCCTGTATTAGTACTTTTACCCAATTATCTCACTTTTAACAAGTTTAACCAATTTAATTAAATAAATGACATGCTACAAAATGATTGTATTTTATTTCTCTTAAAGGGGGTTCCTTGACCTTGCAAATATCCATTGCATAGTTACATTTAAGCCTATGGCTTTTGCAGCGTTGCTTGTTATCTATTGCCCTACAATAGATTCAATTATTTGTTTTGTAGATACGATATTCTTTGGTATGGCTGCTCTGACCGTTACCTTTGGGTCAACTACTTGGGATACCTTTAAATCCACTACTAAACTTCCCAGAATATATGCATCTTCCCATTGTATATCCAAACTATCTCTCATATGTCCAATGGCTTGATTTGATGCCTCGTAGATTGCCTCA
>JALNZV010000041.1 GCA_023229175.1 Tissierellaceae bacterium
GGTAATGCCAGGAGACAACGCCAAGTTTACAATAGAATTAATCACTCCAATAGCAATGGAAGAAGGACTAAGATTTGCTATAAGAGAAGGCGGGAGAACAGTAGGAGCAGGAGTTGTAACTAAAGTTCTTGAATAATAAATTGAAAAGACTAGGTCTTTTGGGCCTAGTTTTTTTATTGAATAGATAGATTTTTTATTGACATACATTTTAATTTATGGTAGTTTATATTAGTAACGTTGTGGATTATGGGGTAATGTGCCCAAACAACTGGTTAACATATATAAGCTATTTGTAGGAGGTGTCTTAATTGAGAGATAGAATCATATTGGCATGCACAGAATGCAAACAAAGAAATTACGTTTCAACAAAAAATAAGAAGAACAATACTGAAAGAATTGAATTACAGAAATATTGTAAATTCTGCAAAACTCATACTACCCATAGGGAAACGAAATAAGAAATATAACTAGGTAAGGAAGTGAGTGTTATGGCAGCACCGACTGGTACAAAAAAAGGCAGTATGTCCACTTATTTTAAAGGTGTAAAATCTGAAATGAAAAAAGTAATATGGCCAAACAAAAAAGAGCTAATTAACTATACAGGTGTAGTCATATTAATTAGCGGGTTAGTTGCTTTTATAGTTTGGATATTGGACCTATTAATCCACGGTGGATTAGGTTTTATTATATAGTTACAAAAGGGAGGGAGGGGCCTTTTGGTTCCCATATATATGCCGGAAAAGAGTAGAGAAGAAAGGGCTAAGAACGCAAAATGGTATGTAGTCCATACTTATTCAGGTCATGAGAACAAGGTAAAAGCCAACCTTGAGAAAATGGTGGAAAATAGAGGAATGATTGACGATATATTCGAGGTCGCTGTGCCGACTGAGGAATATATGGATACTAAGGGTGGGAAAAGAACAGTTAAAGAGAGAAAACTTTTCCCAGGATACGTTTTAGTAAAAATGATTATAAACGACGAATCATGGTATCTAGTGAGAAACACAAGAGGCGTTACTGGATTTGTTGGACCAGGGTCTAAGCCAGTTCCATTGTCAGATGTAGAGGTCAGGGCCTTAGGAGTTCAGGAAACCGTACTTCCTACCACAGATTTAAAAATCAAAGATGTAGTTAAGGTGATATCTGGGCCCTTTGAAAATTTCATGGGCACTGTAGATAGCTTAAATATTGAAAAGAGAAAAGTAAAAGTATATGTTTCCATGTTTGGAAGAGAGACATTAGTTGAATTAGATTTCGATCAAATAGATAAAATATAGCATATAAAAGCAAATTGCTTTTTATATACAATTAAGTGGGAGGGCTTATCCCGTCAAACCACAAAGCATATGAGGAGGTGGAAGTTCATGGCAAAAAAAGTAATGGCTTTAGTTAAATTACAAATACCAGCTGGTAAAGCTACTCCAGCACCACCAGTAGGGACCGCATTGGGGCCACATGGTGTAAATATTATGCAATTTACAAAAGAGTTCAACGCCAAGACTGCAGATCAAGCAGGTATGATAATACCAGTTGTGCTCACAGTATATCAAGATAGATCTTTTTCTTTCATTACTAAGACTCCTCCAGCCGCAGTATTGATTAAGAAGGCTGTAGGTCTTGAATTAGGTTCACCAGAACCAAATAAAACAAAAGTGGCTAAAATTTCTCAGGCGAAAATCAGAGAAATAGCTGAGCTGAAGATGCCCGATTTAAATGCTGCAAATATAGAATCAGCGATGACGATGGTGGCAGGAACAGCAAGGAGCATGGGTATCACAGTTGAAGAATAATAAAAGCAAAATACGGTGGGAGGATTTTCCGTTAAAACCACAGGGAGGTAAATAAATGCCAAAAAGAGGAAAGAATTATCAAGACAGTATAAATTTAATAGATAGAACGAATTTTTACGATGTCGGCGAAGCAATTGAATTGGTTCAAAAGACATCTAAAGCTAAATTTGATGAAACCATAGACTTGTCGGTGAGATTGGGAGTAGACCCAAGACATGCTGATCAACAAGTAAGAGGTGCAGTAGTGCTGCCTCACGGTACAGGTAAATCAAAGACAGTATTAGTCATAGCAAAGGGAGAAAAAGTTACAGAAGCCGAAGAAGCAGGAGCAGAATACGTCGGAGGCGAAGAATTGGTAGCTAAAATCCAGACTGAAGGATGGTTAGATTTTGACGTAGTAGTTGCAACTCCAGATATGATGGGTGTTGTAGGGAAAATAGGTAGAATACTAGGACCTAAAGGTCTTATGCCTAATCCAAAATCAGGAACAGTAACATTTGAAGTAGCCAAGGCAGTCAATGAAATCAAGGCTGGTAAGGTCGAGTATAGAGTAGATAAATCCAGTATAATCAACGTACCCATAGGAAAGATTTCCTTTGGAACGGAAAAGATTTCTGAAAACTTCCATACTATAATGGATGCAATCATAAAGGCAAAGCCAGCAGCAGCGAAAGGTAAATACTTAAGATCAGTGGTCATATCTAGCACCATGGGCCCTGGAATTAAAATAAATGGTCAAAAATTAATGGAATAAACCTTGACATACAAATGGTAAGCTGATATAATTTTGATGTCAATTTAATAGTCTGCCGTAGACAGTAGGTACCCTAGGGTTTAATCTCCTACCGAGGTGACATAAGTTCGATACTAAATTTGAAACTTAGGTCTCTCTGTGTCTGCGGAGGGACCTTTATTATTGGGAGGTGAACGCGGTGAATGAAAAAATCCTTCAAGCTAAAGTTAAAAATGTAGAAGAGATTAAAGAAAAGATAGAAAAGGCTCAAGCCATAGTATTAGTAGACTATCGGGGTCTTGATGTAGGACAATTAACTGAATTGAGGAGCAAATACCGAAGTGCAGGTGTTGAATATAAAGTATATAAAAACACTATGATGAGATTTGCTTTTAAAGATGCAGGTCTAGAGGAATTTAATGAGTTCTTAAAAGGACCATCTGCTGTAGCTTTTGGCTACGATGACCCAGTGCAGGCAGCTAAGATTACGACTGAATTTGCCAAGGAAAATGACAAACTTGAAATCAAAGCAGGCATTGTAGATGGGAAAATCATAGATGTGAAAGGTGTCAATGAATTAGGAGAACTTCCATCAAGAGAAGTACTTATAGCACAAGCCCTTGGCGGATTGAATGCTCCAATTCAAGGATTTGCAAACGTACTACAAGGTACAATTAGGGGATTGGCAATAGTATTAAATGCTATCCAAGAAAAACAACAAGAAGCATAAAAAAAGAAAATTAATATGGAGGGAATTATATAATGGCAAGTGAAAAAGTATTAAATTTAATTGAAGAGGTTAAGAACCTAACAGTATTAGAGTTATCAGAATTAGTAAAGGCTTTGGAAGAAGAATTTGGCGTATCAGCAGCAGCACCAGCAGCAGTTGCAGCAGCACCAGCAGCAGGGGCAGCAGCACCAGCAGCTGAAGAAAAAACAGAATTTGACGTAGTATTGACAGCAGCAGGCAGCGAAAAGATAAAAGTAATTAAAGTAGTTAGAGAATTAACTGGTCTAGGATTAAAAGAAGCTAAAGAATTAGTAGATAATGCACCAAAGGCAGTTAAAGAAGGAGCTTCCAAAGATGAAGCAGACCAAGTCAAAGCAAAATTAGAAGAAGTTGGAGCTCAAGTAGAAGTAAAATAGTTTTCAAACATAAAAAAGGCTTTCAAAAAAAGAGAGCCTTTTTTGTGCAAAAAAATATCCTTAAAGAAATTACTTTTTTCTTGACATAGGACATTCATTGTGATAGTATGTTTAAATGCACAATATCGCAAAAAATTACCTTATAGTATATTTTTTTACTTAATTGACAATATTATAATATATTTGTTTTGTAAGGTTTTACCAAAAGTATTATGCTTTTGGATATTTTAGTTTAATAAGGGGTGAAAGTTTCATGGTACATCCTGTAACCTACGGGAAGCGTGTTAGGATGAGCTACTCACGCATTGATGAAGTACTCGATTTGCCTGATTTAATCGAGGTGCAAAAATTCTCTTATGATTGGTTTGTAAATGAGGGACTTAGAGAAGTGTTTGAGGATATTTCTCCAATTCAAGATTATACTGGTAACTTAATCCTTGAATTTATCGACTATCATATTGGAGAGAACATAAAGTACAGCGAGCATGAGGCTAGAGAGAGGGATGCCAATTATTCTGCACCGCTAAAAGTAAAGGCAAGGTTAATTAACAAAGAGACTGGCGAGGTGAAGGAACAAGAAGTATTTATGGGTGATTTGCCTCTAATGACAGACAACGGTACTTTTATAATCAATGGTGCTGAAAGAGTAGTAGTCAGTCAGCTAGTTAGATCTCCTGGGGTATATTTTTCCAGTGAAATTGATAAAACGGGTAAAAGGCTATATTCCTCTACAGTAATACCGAATAGAGGAGCATGGCTCGAATATGAGTCCGATTCCAACGATATAGTTTATGTAAGGGTGGATAGGACTAGGAAGGTTCCAATAACTACATTATTGAGGGCTTTGAAAGTTCAAAGCAATGCAGAAATAATTGAAGTACTAGGAGAAACAGAACAGACCTTAAATACATTAGAAAAAGACAATACAAAGGACGTAGAAGAAGCTTTAATAGAGATTTATAAAAAACTTAGACCTGGAGAACCGCCAACGGTAGAGAGTGCCAATAATCTTATTAACAATTTATTCTTCGATCCTAGAAGATACGATTTGGCTAAGGTAGGCAGATACAAGTTTAACAAGAAACTAGCCTTATACAATAGGATAAGCGGTAGAAAAGCCGCAGATGACATTTACAATTTGGAGACAGGAGAATTAATGGTTTCCAAAGACGAAAAGATAACCAGGGATAAGGCAATTGACATTGAAAATAGCGGTATAAATATGGTTGATATAGTACTTGACGATGGAAAGAAAGTAAGGGTTGTAGGAAATAACTTTGTAAGCTCTAAGGCATTTGATTTACCATTTTCTTTAGAGGAGATGGGCCTTAAGGAGAAAGTATATTACCCCCTTATGAAGGAATTAATAGACAAGTACGAAGACGCAGAGGAATTAAAAGAGGCTGTAACCGAAAGGATAAAAGACCTTTCGCCTAAAAACATCATAGTAGATGATATAGTGGCGAGCATCAACTATGAATTCAACCTATTTAATGGAATCGGAATCACCGACGATATAGATCATTTAGGAAACAGAAGGTTAAGGTCAGTTGGGGAATTGCTGCAAAATCAATTTAGAATTGGTTTAGCCAGAATGGAGAGAGTAGTCAGGGAAAGAATGACTATCCAAGACATCGACGTGGCTACGCCACAAGATTTAATAAACATAAGGCCAGTAGTTGCATCTATAAAAGAGTTCTTTGGCAGTAGCCAATTATCACAGTTTATGGATCAAACAAACCCATTGGCAGAATTGACACATAAAAGAAGGATGTCTGCCCTAGGACCGGGCGGCTTAAGCAGAGATAGGGCAGGATTTGAAGTTCGAGACGTACACCACTCTCACTACGGGAGAATGTGTCCCATAGAGACTCCAGAAGGCCCAAATATTGGATTAATCACATCTTTAACGACTTATGCAAGAATTAACGAATACGGATTTATAGAATCTCCATATAGAAAGGTAGGCGAAGGAGTTGGCAAAGTAACAGGCCAAATAGAGTACCTGACCGCAGATGTGGAGGACGAATTTATCATAGCCCAATCCAATGAAAGATTAACTCCCGATGGAGAGTTTGAAAATAACAGGGTAGTAGCCAGAGGTAAGGGCGGAATAGTCGATATTTATCCCGTTGGAGAAGTCGATTATATGGACGTATCTCCTAAGCAAATAGTTTCCGTTGGGACGGCAATGATACCATTTTTGGAGAACGACGACGCCAATAGAGCCCTGATGGGTGCCAACATGCAAAGACAGGCAGTACCCCTGCTCAGTACAGAGGCGCCGATTATAGGTACTGGTATTGAGTATAAGGCCGCAAAGGACTCAGGGACTGTTGTCATTGCCAGAGACTCTGGAGTAGTAGAGAAAGCCAGTTCATCGGAAATAATTTTGAGAAAGGACGAAGATAATAAATTAGATAGATATAGATTGTTGAAATTCAGACGTTCTAACCAAGGTACGACCATAAATCAAAGGCCCATAGTAAAATTGGGTGAAAGAGTAGAAAAAGGGCAAGTAATCGCCGACGGACCGAGTACTAATTTAGGCGAAATAGCCCTAGGTAAAAACATTCTAATAGCCTTTATGACATGGGAAGGATATAACTACGAAGACGCAATACTTATAAATGAAAAACTGGTAATAGACGATGTACTGACATCAGTCCATATTGAAGAATACGAATCAGAGGCAAGAGACACGAAGCTGGGACCAGAAGAAATAACTAGAGATATTCCCAATGTAGGCGATGATATGCTGAAGGATTTAGACGAGAGGGGCATCATAAGAATCGGTGCTGAAGTCAAATCAGGAGATATACTAGTGGGTAAAGTAACGCCCAAAGGGGAAACTGAGCTAACAGCCGAAGAAAGGCTGCTTCGTGCAATATTTGGCGAAAAAGCAAGGGAAGTAAGGGATACATCCCTAAGGGTACCCCATGGAGAAGCGGGAATAATAGTAGACGTTAAAGTTTTCTCAAGGGAAAACGGGGATGAATTGCCACCAGGTGTAAACCAAATGATAAGGGCTTATATCGCCACCAAGAGAAAAATAAACGTAGGAGATAAAATGTGCGGGCGTCACGGTAACAAAGGCGTAGTATCTATGATTTTGCCGGAAGAGGATATGCCGTATCTACCAGATGGTACGCCGATACAAATAGTCTTAAATCCCTTGGGAGTACCTTCGCGTATGAATTTGGGTCAAGTTTTAGAAGTTCACTTAGGGTTGGCGGCTAAAAAGCTTGGATGGCATGTGGCTACTCCTGTATTTGACGGTGCCAACGAAGAGGATATAATAAGTGCTCTAAATGAAGCAGGTTACCCAGAAAGCGGAAAAATTTATTTAAGGGATGGCAGGACTGGGGACTACTTTAACAATCCAGTGACCGTAGGGTATATGTATATGTTAAAACTTCATCACTTAGTCGACGATAAAATTCACGCCAGGTCTACGGGACCATATTCCCTAGTTACTCAACAACCCCTAGGCGGAAAGGCCCAATTTGGAGGACAGAGATTTGGGGAAATGGAAGTTTGGGCTCTTGAAGCTTATGGTGCAGCTCATACATTGCAGGAAATCCTTACAGTTAAATCCGATGACATCGTCGGTAGGGTAAAGACCTACGAGGCTGTAGTTAAGGGAGAGAACATTCCGGAGCCGGGCATACCAGAGTCATTTAAGGTACTAATTAAGGAGCTGCAATCCTTAGCTTTAGATATTAAAATATTGACAGAAGAAAACCAAGAAATAGAAATTCAAGAATCAGTAGACGACGAATTATCGGATTTAGAATCCATTGGAGTCGAACTAAATGACGAAAAGTCATTTTCAGAAGACGACTACGACGAGGGACAAAATAGTTCCGTAGACTTGCCTACAGGATTTATACTAGAAGAGAATGACGCTGAAGACGAAGAAGAGGACGAAGATTTTGACGAGGATGCTTTTGAAGATAGTGATGACTACGATGATATATAATTCCTAGGGCCTTTGCCCTAGGGTGTTCATACAAAATTAATTTTAATATGAAAGGAGAGAATGCTCCTTGTTTGAATTTAATACATTTGACTCAATTAGAATTGGGCTAGCATCGCCAGAAAAAATCAGACAATGGTCAAAAGGAGAAGTAAAGAAACCCGAAACGATAAACTACAGGACTTTGAAACCGGAAAAAGAAGGGCTTTTTTGTGAGAAAATATTTGGCCCAACTAAAGACTGGGAATGTCATTGCGGTAAATATAAAAGGGTAAGATATAAAGGAGTAGTATGTGACAGATGCGGTGTAGAGGTAACCAAATCCAAAGTCCGTAGAGAAAGGCTTGGCCATATAGAACTGGCGGCACCTGTGTCCCATATATGGTATTTTAAAGGGATACCCAGTAGAATGGGGCTATTATTAGACATGTCTCCTAGATCCTTGGAAAAGGTATTGTATTTTGCCTCCTATATAGTTGTAGACAAAGGAGAAAGCAACTTATACGACAAGCAATTATTGACTGAAACAGAGTACAGGGAAGCCTATGACAAGTATCACAACAGATTTAGGGCTATGATGGGGGCAGAGGCCATCAAAATATTACTAGAAAAAATCGATTTGGAAAAAGAGTCTATAGAGCTAAGACAGCAATTAAAAGAGTCATCAGGTCAGAAAAAAATCAGAATAACTAGAAGATTGGAAGTCGTGGAGGCATTTAGGTCTTCGGGCAATAGACCTGAATGGATGATATTAGATGTCATTCCAGTTATCCCGCCAGATCTAAGACCCATGGTACAATTAGATGGCGGAAGATTTGCCACATCTGACTTAAACGACCTATATAGAAGAGTTATAAATAGAAATAATAGATTAAAAAGACTATTGGATTTAGGTGCACCAGACATCATAGTGAGAAATGAAAAGAGAATGCTGCAAGAAGCAGTAGATGCCCTTATAGACAATGGAAGAAGGGGCAGACCGGTTACAGGTCCAGGCAATAGACCATTAAAGTCCCTATCGGACATGTTAAAGGGCAAACAAGGTAGATTTAGGCAGAACTTATTGGGAAAAAGGGTTGACTACTCAGGCCGTTCTGTAATTGTAGTAGGACCTGAGCTTAAATTCTACCAATGCGGTATACCGAAGAAAATGGCATTGGAATTATTCAAACCTTTTGTCATGAAAAAATTGGTGGGAGAAGGCCATGCTCACAATATCAAATCTGCTAAGAGAATGGTAGAAAGAGTAAAGCCACAAGTATGGGATGTGCTAGATGAAGTAATAAAAGATCATCCAGTATTATTGAATAGGGCTCCCACATTGCATAGGCTTGGAATACAGGCTTTTGAGCCAGTTTTAGTAGAAGGTAAGGCCATAAAATTACATCCACTTGTATGTACTGCATACAATGCGGACTTTGATGGAGACCAGATGGCAGTTCACGTGCCCTTGTCCACAGAAGCCCAAGCAGAGGCGAGGCTGCTTATGTTATCTACAAACAATATTCTGGCACCAAAGGATGGCAAACCTATTACTACACCAACACAGGATATGGTTTTAGGAGCATATTATTTGTCCGTCGAGACTCCTGGCGAAACAGGAGAAGGCATGATATTTGGGGACTACGATGAGATGATTCTCGCCTATAGCAACGGTTCAGTAGGCCTTCATGCTAAAGTCAAAGTGAGGATAAAGCTTGACAAAGATGATAAGGGGCAATTAGTAGAGTCAACTGTAGGTAGATTTATATTAAACGAACACATACCTCAGGACTTAGGTTTTGTAGATAGGGAAACAGACAAATATAGTCTAGAAGTAGATACTTTAGTAAATAAAAAAATATTGGGAAATATAATAGAAAAATGTTTTAGAAAACATGGCAACGCCATAACGGCAGTAGTATTGGACCATATAAAAGAAACAGGGTTTAAATACTCCACAAAAGGTGCAATATCGATTTCCATGGGAGACATATTTATTCCAAAGGTAAAATACGAAATGCTGGGAAGAGCAGAGCAGGAAGTAGATAAATTTGAAAAGTCTTACCGCAGAGGCCTTATTTCAGACGAGGAGAGGTACGAAAGAGTCATAGAAATATGGAATAAAACCACAGATGAGCTGACAGATAGGTTGATGGACGACTTAGATCCCATGAACAACATCTATATCATGTCCTTGTCGGGAGCCAGAGGTAGCGTAAACCAAATTAGGCAGTTGGCGGGTATGAGGGGTCTTATGGCATCTGCATCGGGTAGAACCATAGAAATACCTATTAAATCAAACTTCAGGGAAGGGCTATCAGTACTTGAATTCTTTATATCCACCCACGGCTCTAGAAAAGGCTTGGCGGATACTGCCCTTAGGACAGCCGACTCTGGATATTTAACCAGAAGGCTTGTTGACGTCAGTCAAGACGTCATCGTAAGAGAAGTGGACTGCGGAACAGATGAATATTTACAAGTTAAGGCATTTAAAGACGGCAGAGAAGTAATAGAAGACTTAAAAGATAGAATAGAAGGAAGATATTCATTTGAAGATATAGTAGATTCTGGAACTGGTGAAATTATAGTAAAGCAAAATGAAATGATATCAGAAATACAAGCAGAGAAAATAGAAAATGCAGGTATTACAGAAGTAAAGGTCAGATCTGTACTAGGTTGCAAGACAAAGCACGGAGTTTGTGCCCATTGCTATGGAAGGAACTTGGCTACAGGGGACGAAGTAAATATAGGGGAAGCTGTAGGCATCATAGCAGCTCAATCCATTGGAGAACCGGGTACACAGCTGACAATGCGTACTTTCCACACTGGAGGAGTAGCAGCAGCCACAGATATTACACAAGGTCTTCCTAGGGTAGAGGAACTATTTGAAGCTAGAAAGCCAAAGGGCCTAGCTGTAATCGCTGAGAATTCAGGAGTAGTAAGCATAGATGAAAGCAAAAGGCGAAAAGAAATAGTAATCACATCTTCCAATGGAAATTCAGCATCATACAATATCGTTTACGGCGCTAGATTAAAAGTAAAACCTGGAGATATGGTAGAGGCGGGAGACGAATTGACAGATGGTTCAGTAAATCCGCACGATATCTTAAAGATTAAAGGAGTACAAGGTGTTCAAAATTACCTTGTAAAGGAAGTACAAAGGGTTTACAGGCTCCAAGGTGTAGATATAAACGATAAACATATAGAAATAATCGTCAGACAAATGCTATCTAAGGTAAAGGTGGAAGAATCTGGAGATACAGATTTATTGCCAGGCACCTTAATATCTGCCTTCGAATTCGAAGAGAAGAATAGAAAAGCTGCGGAAGAAGGAGTAGAATTAGCCGTTGGAAGAAAGACTTTGCTAGGTATTACAAAAGCGTCTTTGGCTACAGATTCATTCTTATCGGCAGCGTCATTCCAGGAGACTACAAGGGTCCTAACACAGGCAGCCATCGAAGGGAAGGAAGATTTCCTACTAGGTCTAAAAGAAAATGTCATCATAGGAAAACTAATTCCAGCAGGTACAGGCATGAGAAGATATAAAAATGTGGAATTAGTATCAGAAGATAATATGGAGGTCCTAGAAGAATTAGATGTTGACAGTGAAACTGACTGATGATAAAATATACAAGTGTGCAAAATTCTAATTAACTCTGGATGACATAAAGATTATGTGGGTTGTTGCCCACATAATCTTTAAAGTGTTAAAAGGAGGAGATAATATGCTATTAAAATTAAAGACAGATAACAAGGTTGTAGGCGTCAAACAAGTTAAAAGGGCATTAAATGCCCAGAATGTTGAGGCCGTATTTATAGCAGAAGATGCAGAACGCAAAGTCACAGATGAAATCGCAAGACTTTGCAGCGAAAGGCATATCCAATTGATTTATGTAGAAACTATGAAAGAACTTGGGAATGCCTGTAAGATTGACGTAAATGCAGCAACTGCTGCTTTATTAAAATAAAAAACAGAAGGAGGTGCCTTGATGCCAACCATTAACCAACTAATTAAACAAGGTAGAAAGAAGGTTGTTTACAAATCTAAATCTCCAGCTTTAGGAGTTAATCTAAACACTTTAAAGAAGAGAGAGACCACTGTAAATTCTCCACAAAAAAGAGGTGTATGTGTTTCAGTCAGGACAGTTACGCCGAAGAAACCTAACTCAGCCCTTAGAAAAGTTGCAAGAGTAAGGCTTACAAATGGAGAGGAAGTTGCAGCATATATCCCTGGAATTGGACATAATTTACAGGAGCATAGTGTTGTATTGATTAGAGGTGGGAGAGTAAAAGACCTTCCAGGTGTTAGATACCATATAGTTAGGGGTACTTTAGATGCTTCTGGAGTAGATAAGAGAATGCAAAGTAGATCTAAGTATGGTGCCAAGAAACCAAAAGCAAAGAAATAGTAGTGCTTAAAATGCAGGACTAATAATCCATTCATATAGATTGCATTTTGGCGCAATCGGCATATATATGCCGAGTACCAATGAATCGACTCTATATAGTTAAGGAGGGAAGAAAGTGCCAAGAAAAGGACATATACCAAAAAGAGAAGTGATGCCAGATCCAATATACAACGATATAGTAGTTACAAAACTAGTCAATGGAATAATGTTGGATGGCAAAAAAGGAATATCACAAAATATCGTTTATGGAGCTTTTGACTACATCAAAGAGAAAACCAATGAGGATCCCTTAGAAGTTTTCTATAAAGCCATGAACAATATTATGCCTGTGCTTGAAGTCAAGGCTAGGCGTATTGGTGGTGCCACATATCAAGTTCCAATTGAAGTGAGGAATGAAAGAAGAGAAACCCTTGGTCTTAGATGGTTAGTAAACTATTCAAGACAAAGAGGCGAAAAGACAATGGTTGAAAGATTAGCAAAAGAAATATTAGATGCTTCAAATGGTATGGGCTCAAGTGTTAAGAAGAGAGAAGATACTCATAAGATGGCAGAAGCTAATAAAGCTTTCGCACACTACAGATGGTAGTATATCGTTTTTAATGTGTGGAGGGGGACTAAGAATCAAGAAGAAGGAGGAAAAATTGTGCCAAGGCAAATTACATTGGAAAAAACAAGAAATATCGGCATAATGGCTCATATTGATGCAGGAAAGACAACCACCACAGAGAGAATTTTGTTTTACACTGGTAAGATACACAAAGTAGGAGAAACCCATGAGGGTGCCGCCCAAATGGATTGGATGGAGCAAGAACAGGAAAGAGGAATTACAATCACCTCTGCAGCCACCACTTGTATGTGGAATGACCACAGGATTAACGTTATTGACACGCCAGGACATGTGGATTTTACAGTAGAAGTAGAAAGATCCCTTAGAATCCTAGATGGTGCAGTAGCCTTATTCTGTGCAAAAGGTGGAGTAGAGCCTCAATCCGAGACTGTCTGGAGACAGGCAGATAAATATCATGTGCCTAGATTAGCATTTATCAACAAAATGGACATAGTGGGGGCAGACTTTTTCAGGACAGTCGATATGATAAAAGACAGATTAAATGCCAACCCAGTTCCCATACAATTACCCATAGGAAAAGAAGACTATTTCCAAGGTGTAATTGACCTAATTAAGATGAATGCTAGAATATATAAAGATGATTTAGGTGAAAAAATCGAAATAACTGAAATACCAGCAGACATGCTAGAATTAGCAGAAGAATACAGGGAAAAATTACTGGAAAATATTGCTGAACACGACGAAGAACTAATGATGAAATATTTAGAAGGTGAAGAAATATCAGAAGAAGAACTTGTAAAAGGTATCAGATTGGCGACGAATAACGTAGCTATTACACCAGTACTGTGTGGTTCTTCCTATAGAAATAGAGGAGTACAACCTCTACTAGACGCAATAGTAGACTACTTACCTTCTCCCCTTGACATACCGCCTGTAAATGGCATAGGACTAGAATCAGAACAAGAGGAAGAAAGATTGTCCTCAGATAAGGAACCTTTTTCAGCATTAGCATTTAAAATAGTTACAGATCCTTTTGTAGGAAAGCTTGCATATTTTAGGGTTTATTCGGGAAGTCTTAAATCAGGAAGTTATGTACTAAATACATCTAAAGGCAAAAAAGAAAGAATAGGGAGAATACTCCTTATGCATGCAAACAAAAGAGAAGAAGTAGACGAAGTATTTGCAGGTGACATTGCAGCGGCAGTAGGATTAAAGGATACTTCCACAGGGGATACCCTAAGTGATGGAAATGATCCAATAGTACTGGAAACCATGGATTTTCCAGAACCAGTAATCCACGTAGCCATAGAACCTAAGACAAAGGCATCCCAAGACAAGATGTCTGTTGCCTTAGCAAAGCTAGCAGAAGAAGACCCAACATTTAAAACTTATACCGATGAGGAAACAGGACAGACAATCATAGCTGGAATGGGTGAACTTCACTTGGAAATCATCGTCGACAGATTATTAAGGGAATTTAAAGTTGAAGCAAATGTAGGTAGCCCGCAGGTGGCATATAAAGAATCTATCCAAAACTCTGCGGAAGCAGAGGGCAAATATGTAAGGCAATCCGGAGGCCGCGGACAATATGGCCACGTAAAATTAAAAGTAGAACCGCAGGAGCCAGGAGTTGGCTATGAATTCGTAAATGCTATTGTCGGCGGAGTAGTTCCCAGGGAATATGTCTCTGCTGTAGACAATGGAATTCAAGATGCCCTAGAATCAGGCGTACTTGCAGGTTATCCAGTGTTAGATATAAAAGTTACTCTTTATGATGGTTCATATCACGAAGTTGACTCTTCAGAAATGGCATTTAAAATAGCTGGCTCCATGGGAGTGAGAGAGGCTATTTCAAAGGCAAAGCCCGTATTACTAGAACCTACCATGAAAGTGGAGGTCATAGTCCCAGAAGAATATATGGGAGATGTAATAGGCGACATAAACTCAAGAAGAGGAAAAATTGAAGGTATGGAGCTTAGAAGCGGAGCTCAAGTTATAAGAGGATATGTACCTCTTTCTGAAATGTTTGGCTACGCTACAGACTTGCGTTCTAATACCCAAGGTAGAGGGGTATATTCCATGCAATTCGACCACTATGAACCAGTGCCAAATAGTATTGCAGAGAAGATAATAGGTAAAGATAATTAATAATTAAGTGAGAATTAAGGAGGAAAATCAAATGGCAAAAGCAAAATTTGAAAGAACCAAACCCCACGTAAACATAGGAACCATAGGCCACGTAGACCATGGTAAAACCACATTAACGGCGGCAATCACAATGGTGCTAAAC
>JALNZV010000070.1 GCA_023229175.1 Tissierellaceae bacterium
TTTGTATTTCTATGCAGGAACAGCAGGAACATATAATATTGCAGCACTCCCTCCTATTGACCAATCAATAATGTTAAATACACTTAGAGTTAATTTTAAATATAGGAATACATATGCAACAGATACCTTAAAGGTAGGAGTTATGACCGATCCAAATGTAGCATCAACATGGACACAAGTTGGCTGGGTTAAAGCTCCAACAACAGCTACATGGGGAGATTACGAAGTGTCATTAGCTTCTTATCAAGGAACAGGTCAGTATATTGCATTAAGAGCCGATTATAGTACTACATACACTTATGCTTATGTTGATGATTTAGTAGTTTCATATATCCCTGCTTGTGCAAAACCATCGAATTTTAGTGTTTCTAACATTACAACAACATCTGCTGATATTGCTTGGACTCCTGGCAATTCTACTGATTTTGCATGGTGGGTGTATTATAGTGTTGCAGGTTCAGGAGTTTGGGATTCAGTATATGCAACTATGAATCCTTATACTTTAACTAATCTGAATCCAAGCTCTCCATATGAATTTTATTTAAGAACTGATTGTGGAGTAGAACTTTCAGAACCATCTGCAATAAGTGTTTTCTACACAGCATGTGCAACAATAACTTCCGTGCCATGGTCAGAAAATTTCGATACATATTCGACAGGTTCTTCTTCCTACCCTAATTGCTGGACTAAAAAATCTTCTAATCCATCTAATCACTATATTTCCTCAACTAATTTTTCTCCTCCAGGTTCTTTATATTTTTACACTTCAACTGCTGGAGGTTATAATATTGCAATACTGCCTCCATTTGATAATACAATCCCTGTTAATACATTAAGATTGAAATTCAAATATAGAACTTCATATCTTACTGATACTATGAAAATAGGTATTATGTCTGATACTTCTTTGTCTTCTTGGACTCAAGTAGCATTCGTAACAGCTCCTTCAACTTATACATGGATTGACTGTGAAATACCACTAAATAGCTATCAAGGAACAGGTCAGTATATCGCACTTAGGCAAGACTATGGCTCTTCATATAATTATGGTTATATAGATGATTTTGAAGTGTCTTATATTCCTTCATGTGCAAAACCTACTAATTTAGCTACAAATAATGCAACTACTAACTCCATTGACTTATCTTGGACTCCAGGAAATACTACTGATTTTGCATGGTGGATTTATTATAGACCTGCAGGAACAACTGCATGGGATTCAACTTATGCAACTATGAACCCTCATACTCTTAACTTATTAAATACAAGCACAAGTTATGAGGTTGAGATAAGAACTGATTGCGGAGTAGAACTTTCAGAAGCATCATCACTTGCATATTTCCAAACTCTTTGTGCTTCAATTGATGGTCTTACCGACCTTCCTTGGAATGAAGGATTTGAAGGTATTGCAGCAGTTAATGATTTACCTGCTTGTTGGAGTGCAACAGGGCTTGGTACATATACTTATACACAGATTGCAGACTACGGTTCTTATAATAGAAATGCAAGAACGGGCACAAAGAGTGCATACTTTGAATGGTATTGCAACGATAAATTTACAACTCCGACATTTGACCTTTATGCTGGTCAAACCTATGCTTTCTCATTCTGGTATGTAACTGATGGATATTCAGGATGGCAGAACCTAAAAGCAGGAGTAAAATCAGTAACGGATACAAGTATTAACCAGATTGTAGGCTCACCTATGACCAATGTTACTAATACAAGTTATCAAATGTATTTGGGTACATTCACTCCTTCTACTAATGACACTTATGAATTCTCTATTGAATGTACTGCTGATGGAACGCCATATTATCTAACAATTGACGATATTAGGTTGGAAATTTCAAATTGTGGCATGCCGGAAAATGTAACTTTTTCAAATCTTACCACTACAAGCGTTGACCTAAATTGGGATATGGGCAATAATAGTCAATGGATTGTAAGCTACAAATTATCAAGTGGTAGCACATGGACAGACGATTTAGCCGTAACTAATTCATATTCTTTTATAAATCTTGCACCTCAAACCGCTTATGACTTCAAAATTGCTTCCATTTGTGGGCTTGATACATCAATGTACGTTGTAAAATCATTGACTACTCCTTGTCCACCTATCAATACACTCCCTTGGTTGGAGAACTTTAACTCCTACCCTGACGAAACATTCCCTCCATGCTGGTTTAGACCAGTAGTTTATTTTGATTCATATGCTTATCAAAATTTACCTGCAGTAGATAATTATTGGGGTACACAGCACAGTATGATGATTACATCAGATGATGTTAATAACCCAACTTATGTAATTACTCCACAAATTAACTTTGATATTAATGCATTGAGAATAAGATTTAAATTAGAACAAGAAAATTTAAATTATTCAGGAAGTATTACCGTGGGATTAGTTAGTAATCCGTATGATTTAACTACATTTGATTCAATCACAACAGTTAAACCAACTACTTTAAATTATACATCTTACGAAGTTAGTTTTGCAAACTCAACATTGACAGGGTTTAATAATTGCATAGTCTTTCGTCATAATCCT
>JALNZV010000071.1 GCA_023229175.1 Tissierellaceae bacterium
GTTATTTGCAATAAGATCGCTGTATCTATGAATGAAAAGGTATCAGTTAAAAAGATTTGTGAGCGATTTACTCGCCACTTAAATAAAGAATATTTAGGCGAGGCGATACGCAAGGTGATAATAGAAAGGCAATGTCGAGGCATTGGTCCAGACACAGCAATAATAATCGATGATAGCGATATAGTTAAACCTAAGGCAAAGGCAATGGAAGGACTTAAGAATGTACGAGATGGAAGCAAAGAGACTTACGATCAACGTGGTTATGACTTATTGAACATCATAGCCTTAGATAAAACATCAGAAGGTTACGATATCAAGCCTCTTAGCTCTGATCTTTTATCCATGAAAATAGAAAAAGATAGTCTAATACAAATAACCGAGGATAGAATGGTAGAAATAGCCTTAGCTAGTGGTAATAAAGGGGTATATGTTTTAGATCGTGGATATGATAGAAGAACGGTGTTTAACATCCTTAAAATACACGAGTTTAATTACGTAATCCGCTCTGCAAACCGAAGAAGCTTAATCGTTGATGGAGAGGAGCAAAGCTTTTTGGAAGTAGCCAAATCAGTTAAGCTGAAACATACTTACAAGACCAATAAAAAAGACAGGATGTTTAAGTGTGGTATTAAGAGGGTGTCTATTCGCTTAAATCCTCATCCAGTTGCTCACCCAGAGACTATAGAGACTTGGCTAATTGTAGCACGATATTGCAAAGACAAAGATAGTCGAGGTGGGTATTTCTATCTGTTTTGTGACTTTCCAGGGCAACCAAATTTAACTATGCCAGGGATACTGAATAAGGCTCTTTCTATGTATGGAATGCGATGGAAAATCGAAGAAGTTCATCGTCACTTCAAACAAGAGTACGGGTGGGAGTCTATCCAATTAAGTAGCTATACGAGATTAAAGAATATGAATCAACTACTTCTTTTAGCAATGTGTTTCCTTTATTCGCTAAAAAAGTTTGCTCTACAATATCTGGCTGTTTTTCCAGCGATTATGCAGTATAAGAAATCGTTTAGGAAACATATTTATGTGTTTATTTATTACCGGCTGAGTAGGTTGGTAGAAATATGTTTTAGCTCCGTAACAAGGCTAAATATCCAGCCGCATAAAGGAAAATGGCACGAGCAACAACAGCTTCTGATACCCTGTATAAAAAACGGGGGGATCTGAGCGTTTTAAGGTGCTTGACATAATATATCTCATTGTTTAGTCTGCGTCCAAATCAAATTAAGGAGAATAGTAAAATGAAAACAACGATACTTGTTTTCCTGTTGTTATCGGTATTCTTCACTCTACTCGTTGCCCAGCCGGCAAGATTGAGCCGAGAAGAGGAAGATAGAAGAAGTAAAGAACTAACAGCACTAAGTGAACAATTTAAAAAAGAAACGGGGTTTCAAGGTTATTTAAGCCACGACACCACCCTAAACAAAATTAGTAGTTTTGATGGTGGATTTCCGGACCTTACATTTCCCCCAGCAAGCGAGAAAGAGGAGGTAGGATTAATCTTTGATGAGGTATTAAAGAGAATTCTGCCTTATTTATCAGTTCCCAGAGAACAACTAACGAGAGAAAACGTGACAGGTGGTGATTCACTTGTTAGGGTACAGTATACTCAAAGAATTAATGGTTATGATCTTGAAGGGGGAGGTAGGATTAGATTCTTTTACAACTACAAAATAAATGAGTTGGGTATGACCAACTCACTGAAAAAAATTCATCCCTCCACCTTAGCAGCAGAGCCGGTGATAACAGAAGATAAAATCAAGGAAATATTCTATGATATGATAGGATATACTGAGGAGGATCTACTTAGCCGAGAAACTAAAAATACTATTTTCTTGCTGCCAAAGTTCACTCTTATGTACTGCTTTGACAGGAATTTTATAGAGTCACCCGACATTTCATATCCCAGAACATATAGACTCGCCTGGAAAATAGATTATGTGCAAAGATTAGTTATAATTGATGCAGTCTCAGGAGAAATATTAGTAGATGACATCTCCCTGAAAAGAGATTACGGTAACGAAAGCGGAAGGGGTTGTTTATGAAAATTCTGATAATACTGGAATTTTATATCCTACAGTTAAACCTTTCAAAGACATTATAGTTAAACCAGAAGTATCTCAAGGGTCAATAATAGCCAATCTCTGGGGTACGGAAAGCTGAATTTCGCTTTCGCTGATGCCAATAACACCATTGACGGAATTGACGGTCTAACAGAACCGGGGTTCAGGATTGATTTCGGAATCGATGTTGTAATAGCTGTTGATGTAACTGGTAGTATGCAGAGTCAAGCCTCTTAGCTTTGATCTTTTATCCATGAAAATAGAAAAAGATAGTCTAATACAAATAACCGAGGATAGAATGTGATGGAGAATCGAGGAAGTACATCGCCACTTCAAGCAAGGGTATGGTTGGGAATCAATCCAGCTAAGTAGCTATACAAGGTTACAGAATATGAATCAGCTACTTCTTTTAGCTATGTGTTTCCTTTATTCACTAAAAAAGTTC
>JALNZV010000012.1 GCA_023229175.1 Tissierellaceae bacterium
CACGCCGCCAGCGTTCGTCCTGAGCCAGGATCAAACTCTCATTTTATAGTTTGATTTGCTCTCGCTGACTTATTTGTCTATTGACTTTGTTCATGTGTTTCGTTTCACACTATTTACTTTTCTAGGTCCTGGCACTCTTGTTTCGAGTGCTTTACTATTATAGCAAATTATTCATTTGCTGTCAACTGTTTTTTTGAAGTTTTAATAACTTCTCGTTCAACAGCCGACTTTTCTATAATACTATCTTTTCAATCCAATGTCAACCACTTTTTGAAAATACTTTTTTAAATCATTTTAAATCACAAATATAAGGATGACAAAAATGTCATCCTTATATATAATAATTCAATCTATTATTTTATCTCTTATGGTTTATAGATGGAAAGTCACAATGCTATTCGTCTATAGGTTTCATTGTGGGGAAGAGCAAGATATCCCTTATGCTTGGCTGATTTGTCAATAGTATTATCATTCTATCGATTCCTATGCCTAGGCCACCTGTAGGTGGCAATCCAACCTCTATTGCATTTAAGAAATCTGTATCCATTGGGTGAGCTTCGTCATCCCCTAATTCCTTTTGTAGGGCTTGCTCCTCAAATCTTTGCCTTTGATCTATTGGATCGTTTAGCTCTGAAAATGCATTGGCCAATTCCCATGTATTTATGAAGGCTTCAAATCTATTGGTCTTTCTTGGATCATCTGGGTTTCTCTTTGCAAGGGGAGATATTTCTACTGGGTGGCCAGTTACAAATGTGGGTTGAATTAAATGTTCCTCACAAAATTCTTCAAATAATTCTGCAATTACATGTCCTCTTTTCATCCCAGGCTTAATCTCTATTCCCTTTGCCTTAGCCACAGAAATAGCCTCTTCGTCTGTATCGATTTTGCTAAAATCTACTCCTACATATTCTTTTACGGCATCTTCCATATCCAATCTCTTCCACGGTGGAGCCAATTCTATTTCTGTACCTTGATAGTTAATCTTTGTAGTACCTAGGGCTTTTTCAGCTACATATGCAAATAGATTTTCTGTAAGCCTCATTATTTCTTCATAATCTACATAGGCTTGATATACTTCTATATTGGTAAATTCTGGGTTGTGCTTAGGGCTCATGCCTTCATTTCTAAACATCCTGCCCATTTCATATACCTTCTCAAAGCCTCCGACTATAAGTCTTTTTAAATATAATTCATTAGCTATTCTCAGATACATATCTATATCTAAGGCATTGTGGTGGGTGGCAAAGGGCCTTGCATTTGCCCCTCCAGCTATAGTGCTAAGGATTGGAGTTTCAACTTCAAGGAATCCCCTAGCATCTAAGTACTCCCTTACGGCCTTAATTATTTTACTCCTCAATATGAATGTCTCTTTAACTTCAGGATTTACTATTAAATCCACGTATCTTTGTCTATACCTTAAATCTTGGTCCTTAAGTCCATGGAACTTTTCGGGAAGTATTTGCAAGGATTTTGTCAGTAGCAGAACCTCTTCAGCTCGAATAGAAATCTCTCCTGCTTTTGTTTTAAATACTGCTCCCTTTACGCCGATAATATCTCCAATATCAAGCAAGCTTAAATCCTTGTACCCTTCCTCACCTAATAAATCCTGTTTTGCAAATATTTGAATACGCCCTTCTTGGTCCTGTATATCTATAAAACTGACTTTTCCATGTCCCCTTCTGGACATTATTCTTCCTGCAACGGAAACTTCTTTTTCTTCTAATTCCTCAAAATCGTCTTTTATAGTAGAGCTATGATGCGTATAGTCAAACTTTTCAATTAGAAATGGATTTTTTCCTTTGTCCATCAGTTCCTTTAGCTTTTCTCTTCTTATCTTTAGCATCTCATTTAAATTTAAATCAGATTCTGTCATTACTCTACCTCCTTAGTATTTTATATTATCTATCGGGTAATAGTTAATATTTCGTATTTAATAATTCCATCTGGTACCATTACGTCCACTACATCCCCAGATTTACGTCCTAAAAGTGCAGAGCCCACTGGTGATTCATTTGAAATTCTTCCATTATAGGGGTCTGCCTCTGCCGATCCCACTATGGTATACTCCATTTCTTCATCGAATTCCAGATCCTTTACTAATACCTTTGAGCCAATACCTACCATATCTGTGGAAATATCGTCTTCATCTATTATCTTAGCATTTCTCAGCATCATTTCCAACTTTGCAATTCTATCCTCTAGTTGCGCTTGCTCATTTTTTGCCTGATCGTATTCTGAATTCTCGCTTATATCCCCAAAACTCAATGCCTGTTTGATTTTTTCAGCTATTTCTTTTCTTTTTACGGTCTTTAAATCGTCTAATTCATCTTCCAATCTCCTTAGACCATCTTCTGTTAAAAAAACATCTCTTTCTGGCATTTAATTCTCTCCCTTTCATAATAAAAATTACTATAATAGCTATATATGTGTATATTTTTTTGTGTTTTTTCCTTATTGTATGCAAGATATTATAATCAAGTAAGCCCATTATGTCAAGTCCTTAGAACCTTCCTTTTACTTTTATGTATGTATTTATATATTCCCTTGTAGAATAAGGGTCATTTCCTACAAAAAACAATATTTCACCAGTATAGTTTTCTTCTAATAAGGATTCAAAGGCAGCAGAACTTATTACTTCATCCATCCATTTATTCCTTCCAATATTTGTTTTCTTTAAAGTAAATCCAAAGTCTGTGATATACCCTGTGCCTTTTTCCCTATGTGTAATATTTTTAGATCCAAAATCGAATACCAAGCAATTTTTCTTTTTTTTCGAAATATCCACACCTTTATGCTCTGAGTAATTTACTATTATACTATAGTTCCCCATAATCGCCTCTATAGTCGTTGGTAAAAATAAGGAAAGTCCTATTTCTTCCAATACGTAGTCATACAATTCCTCCTCATCGTCACCTTGACATCCAAAAACGGTTATTAACCCAAATCTTTTAGATATTTCACGTATTAAATCCTTTATCTTTTCTTTGTCATGGCAGATAATCAAGATTTCTTTGCTTTCCCTGTTTCCTTTTTCTAAATTCAAAATTTTTTCTATTATAATTGGCAGGTATTTTTTTCTAATGTTTTCGCCAGTGTTAATTTGTAAACCCGTATCCTTTCCTATATGTTTGAGGATGTCTTCATTTATTCTTTCTTGCCCTTCCATATATAATCTGGTACAGTCCTGACCTTTAATTTCCTTTATTCCCTTTATCAAATAGTTTAAATCCTTTTCCCTGTCCAAATCCATGGGCCAAAGATTTACACCGCATATTTTTATGTGGGTTTTGTCTCTTTCAATAGTTTCAATTATCTTTGGTCTTATTTTGGGAATGAAAAAGTCCAGTAAATGCTTTTTAAATCCAGTCTTGTAATATCCCAGATATTTGTCTTCCCTTACAATATATAAGAGTCCTATATTACCCCTCCTCTCCAGTTATTAACTATATATATGAGGGGAGATGGGCAATAATTACATTACTTATGAATAGTGGGCAAATTCCAATAGGACTTCTTTTAAATGATCTTTATCGTCTATTGTATAGATTAATTTCTTCACTTCATTGGAATTTCTAAGCCCTTTTAAATACCATGCGGAGTGCTTTCTCATTTCCAGCACTCCTACTCTATGGCCTTTTAAGTTTGTTATTAAGTCTAGATGTCTGATACAGGTATGAATTATTTCTTCCTTTGTGGGGGGAGTGTCTTCTTTCCCCTGAATTCTATCCAGTATTCTTTTAAATATCCAAGGATTTCCCTGTGCCCCACGTCCTATAGCTATGGCATCACAATTCGTCTGTTCCAGCATCCTTATTCCGTCCTCCGGCTCAAATATGTCCCCATTGCCTATTACAGGAATGTCGACACTTTCTTTTACTTTTCCTATGAACTCCCAATCTGCCTTTCCCGAATAAAACATATCCCTGGTCCTGCCGTGAACGGTCAATGCAGCTATCCCCTCTTCCTCTGCTATCTTACCTATATCTATTCCATTTATACTATTTTCATCCCAACCCATCCGTATTTTTACTGTAACGGGTTTTGTAGATACGTTTACCACCGATTTCATTACCTCACGGGCTAATTTAGGGTTTTTCATCAAGGCAGAACCATCTCCATTTTTTACTATCTTTGGAGTAGGACAGCCCATGTTTATATCTATGATATCTATATCTTCCCTTGGATTCAAATGATTTTTTACAGCATATGCCATTACCTCTGGGTCTGAGCCAAATATCTGAATTGCTATGGGTCTTTCCCTAGAATCTATTTCCAGCAATCGTTCAGTACCTTTGTCCCCATGATACATACCCTTGCTGCTAACCATTTCCGATACTACTAAGCCCGCTCCCATTTCCTTACATAATATCCTAAATGATAAATCTGTGACCCCTGCCATCGGCGCAAGGAAAACATTGTTTTTTATTTCTATATTCCCTATTCTCATATTAACTAAAATCTCCTTCTTATGGAAAAGTAAGTAGCTATTAGCTACTTACTTATTTCTTTCAAATATAATCCTTAGACCTTCTAAGGTCAATAATTTATCTATCTTTTTTATATACTTACTTTCGGCAGCTATTAGAGTTGAAAAGCCCCCCGTTGCCACAATTTTAACTTTGTCGCCATTGTCTGTTATTTCTTCTATCATTCTCTCTATTATATAATCAACCATACCTATATATCCAAATACTAGACCTGATTGTATGCTGTTTATGGTGTTCTTCGCTATTACCCTATCAGGCTTTGCGATTTCCACCTTTGGCAGTTTTGCAGTCCTCATAAATAGTGCTTCAGAGGAAATCTTTATACCTGGAGTTATGACTCCGCCTAGGTAGTCTCCATCTTTTGAAACAGCACAAAATGTAACTGCTGTGCCAAAGTCAACTATAATCAATGGCCCTCCATATTTTTCATAGGCTGCCACGGCATTAACTATTCTATCGGCCCCTACTTCCCTTGGATTATCGTATTTTATATTCATCCCAGTTTTTACTCCAGGTCCCACTACTATGGGATTTATATTAAAATACTTTATACTCATTGCAGGTAAGGTGTGCATAAGTGGTGGAACGACTGAAGACATAATTACGTTTTCCACTTCCTTTGGGTCTATTCCATGGTATTTAAAGATTTGTTCAAATAATAGACCATATTCGTCTGATGTCCTTTCCTTATCTGTAGCTATTCTCCAATCATATAAAAGTTCCTTGTCCTTATATACTCCAAACACTATATTGGTATTGCCAACATCAATAACTAATAACAAAGATTTCACCTGCCGTTCCTAGCTCCTATTTTTTAAAGCCCCTACTACTGAAGTCACTATTATGATAGCTATTATGGTTTCTGGAATGCCGTTGGCTACTCCTATGCCAAATATTATCTTTCTAGCTGCTGTTACATCAGCTCCAAGGCCCCCTACGAATTTTTCTGCATACATTAGATAAATCATAGACAATACGCCGACGGTATTGGTCAAGGTCCCCAGACCTGCGGCTATTACTATGTCTAGTGCCTTATTCTTAAATCTTTTTTGGGTGAAATATGCCACAGCTGCAGTCAATACTATAAGTCCTGCATTCATCAATGTTAGCCATATACTATTTGCTCCCAAAACATTTGTATAAATCCCATAGGATAAATATCCAATTATTCCTATCCATATTAAATACAGCAATCCCATGGTTTTCTGCTTACCTAGTTTTTTTAATCCACTATATACATAGTAGGCTACTAATCCTATTAATATTCTCGGCACAATGGATACAAGTGGATTTAAAAATACTGCTGACACAGGAGTTGGATTGGTCAATGCTTGGTATATGCTAAATAAACCAAATATCAAGCCAATAAGTCCCCCTACCACTGGGCCCTCCATTATGGCCCCAATAATTACAGGTATGTGCATTATTGTAGCTCTAGTAGGTCCAATTGGTATGAAACCTATGGGTGTCATGCCCAAAACAATGGATATTGCACCTAATACACCTGTAATCACCATTTTTCTTAAATCAAATGCCTTACCTTCTTTTACCATTAAAATCCCTCCCGCTCTAGTTCCTTATGGATACCAGTCGTTATTTTTTAATGCATGTACATCTTATAAAAGTCCAACTCTAATTAGATATTGGCTATTACCACTAAATATTATAATAGTATTTGCGTCTAAATTCAATAGTTTATATTGACAATATTCCATTGACTACTGCCTTTGCCATGGACTCTGCTGCCAAAGTCCCTATTAGACTGACATCTGCCTTTATTTCACCAGTTGCCATAGTAAATATTGTGTCCCCGTCTACCATGGTGTGAATAGGATTTATTGTTCTAGCAAAACCATTATGTGCCATTTGAGAAATTTTATTTGCTTCTCCTTTTGTCAATATGGCATTGGTAGCTATTATTCCAATGGTAGTGTTTTGAACATTGAATCCAATTTCCCTATTCATTTCCTTCATTATATCTACGGTATTTAGCATTTTTTTGTTTTCATAGTCGTAAACGCCAGCTATTTGTTCATTGGTTTCAAAATTATATATATCTCCAAAGCTATTTACAGCTACCATGGCAGATACTACTAGTTTCCCTACCTTTACTGTAGCAGAGCCAAGGCCCGATTTCATGGCACTTTGTGGTCCTAATATTTTTCCAACTGTGGCACCCATGCCGCATCCTACCATACCTTGTCTATTCTCTTTTTCGCTGGCGGCTTCGGCAGCTTCGTATCCCATTTTAATATCCGGTCTTATTTTGTAATTTCCCATAGTTAAATCAAATATTACAGCAGATGCCACAATTGGGACTTTAGTCACGCCGACGTCAAAACCAATGCCTTTCTCCTCCAAATATTTCATGGCTCCTGAAGCTGCCTCTAGGCCAAAGGCAGAACCTCCCGCTAACACAACTCCGTGAACTTTGTCTACCATTTTATCTGCTTTAAATAAATCTGTTTCCCTGGTTCCAGGGGCAGAACCCCTTACATCTACTCCGCCTGTGGCTCCTTTTTCGCAAATAATCACGGTACAACCTGTCATTCCTTCCTCTGATTGACCATGTCCCACCTTAATTCCTGCTACATCTGTTAGGTATCCCTGGTACATAATTATCCTCCTTAAAAAAATGCACAATTCACAGTTAAGAAGTGATTTGTGCATTGTAAATTAATATTATCCTCCAAAAAAGTTAAGTAATAGTCCTGCTGCTATGGCAGATCCGATGACTCCTGCCACATTGGGACCCATGGCGTGCATTAGTAAAAAGTTTCTAGGATTGGCCTCTTGACCAACTCTCTGTGACACTCTGGCTGCCATTGGAACTGCAGATACTCCTGCGGATCCAATCAGGGGATTAACTTTTCCTCCCGATGTCTTGTACATAATCTTGCCGAAAATCACCCCACCTGCGGTACCTATGGAAAATGCCACTAACCCTAAGGCTATAATACTCAAAGTTCTCCAAGTAAGGAAATTTTCTGCACTAGCTGTTGCTCCTACTGTGGTACCCAAAAATATAGTTACTATGTTTATAAGCTCGTTTTGTGCTGTTTTTGACAATCTATCTACCACTAGGCTTTCCCTGAATAAATTACCTAACATAAGCATGCCCACCAATGTAGCAGCGGAAGGCAATATGAAGGAAACTACAAGTGTTACCATAATTGGAAATATAATCCTTTCCTTCTTAGATACATGCCTTAGCTGATCCATGACCACTTCTCTTTCTTCCTTGGTAGTCAAGGCTTTCATAATGGGCGGCTGTATAATTGGCACCAATGCCATATAGGAATAGGCCGCCACAGCTATGGGCCCCAGCAAATGAGGTGCTAATTTTGATGTCAAATACAAAGCTGTTGGCCCATCCGCTCCACCTATAATCCCAATACTTCCCGCTTCTGGCCCTGTAAATCCCAACAGTATTGCCCCAATAAAGGTGACGAATATACCCAGTTGAGCTGCTGCTCCAAGGAGAATGCTCTTTGGGTTGGCTATCAATGGACCAAAATCCGTCATGGCTCCTACTCCTAGGAATATAAGGGGCGGATAAATACCTAGTTTGACACCTTGGTATAAGTAATACAATAATCCACCAGGCATATCTCCCTCGGGAGGATTCATCAATCCTGCACCTGGTAGATTAGCTAGCAGCATTCCAAATGCTATTGGAATTAGCAGCAAAGGTTCAAATCCTTTGACGATAGCTAAATAAAGCAATACAAGGGATACTAAAATCATAAGACCTTGCTGCCAAGTAAATATGGCAAATCCCGTACTTTGCAAAAAATGTAGCAATATCTCTCCTAAGTTCATGCTTTTCATTCCTTTCTTGCATATTAGTCTAATACAACCAATTTATCCCCTGTATTTACGCTAGACCCTTCTGTTGTATTGACGCTAGCTACAACCCCGTCTCTCGGTGCTAGTATTTCATTTTCCATTTTCATAGCCTCAAGTATAAGAAGTGTGTCACCTGATTTTACAGTATCACCTTCTTGAACCAGTATCTTCCATATGTTACCTGGCATTGGAGATTCCACCACCTCTTGACCTTCAGAGGCAACTACTTCTTTTTTCTCCTCCTTTGGGGCCGGAGCTGGTGCAGCCTTTGGTGCAGCTGCTGGTCCTGGATTTGCAGGTCCAGGATTAGGTTTTTGAACAGGCTTGCTCTCCACCTTTCCCTCTACTCCTACTTCTTCTACTTCTACTTCATAGGAATTACCGTTGACATTTATTATAAATTTTCTCATCCTTTAGCCTCCTATTAATTATAATTTCCCAAATATTCTTTCCTGTTTGCCCATTTGAGCCCATGCAGGTGTATTTTGTGGCAATCTTCTAATTGCCTTTATATTTATGTCAGGTACCTTAACTCCCATACTTGCCGCTATGGCAGCTGCTATAACTGCTACTAATTCGTTGTCGTCTACGGAAGGCTGCACCTTTTCCTCTTTTGCTTGTTGTTTTGGTACAATTGGCACTTCTATTTCTGTTCCCTTAATCTTTTTGTCCACGCTTATATTTTTAAGCAGCGATATAATAACCGCCAGAATAATTAACCCCACAAATACGACTGTCATACTAAATACAGTAACTACAAGGCTATCTCCAAAAGTAATTTTGTCGCCCAATTAACTCACCTCTCTATACTGGCATATTTCCATGCTTTTTAGCAGGCCTGTTTTCTCTTTTCGACTCCAACATATCAAAAGCCGATATTAGTCTTGGCCTAGTGTTGCTTGGAACTAATACATCGTCTACAAAACCCCGCTTTGCAGCTATATAGGGATTTGCAACAGTATTTCTATATTCGTCTATCTTTTCCTGTCTCGTTTCTATTGGATTTTCAGAGTTTTCTATATCCCTTTTAAATATTATATTTGCAGCCCCATCAGGCCCCATAACTGCTATTTCAGCATTTGGCCATGCAAATACTTGATCGGCACCTAAATCTTTGGAACACATAGCCAAATAAGCCCCTCCATATGCCTTTCTGATAATTAATGTAACTTTTGGCACAGTTGCTTCGCTATAGGCGTATAGCATTTTAGCCCCATGCCTTATGATGCCGCCATACTCCTGCTCTACTCCTGGCAAAAATCCTGGGACATCTACCAGATTTAGTAGTGGAATATTAAATGCATCACAAGTCCTTATAAATCTTCCCGCCTTATCAGATGCATTGATGTCCAACACTCCCGCTAAAATCCTAGGTTGATTTGCTACTACGCCTATGGTCTTTCCATTCAATCTAATATAACCAGTTATTATATTTTGTGCATAGTATTCCTGTACCTCAAAAAAGTCCCCGTTGTCTGCTAAGGTTCTTATGATTTCCTTCATGTCATAGGGCTTATTTGGATTTACAGGTACTATTTCGTCTAGTTTTTCTTCTACCCTATTTATTTCATCTTCCATAGTATAAATAGGTGCATCTTCTAGATTGTTTGATGGGAGAAAAGACAATAGTTCTTTAATTTTCTCAATTGTCTCCTCCTCAGTTTTATACATAAAATGAGCTACGCCTGATTTTCGATTGTGGGTATTGGCACCGCCCAATTCTTCCTGTGTGACGTCTTCTCCAGTTACAGATTTAATTACCTGTGGCCCTGTTATGAACATCATACTGGTTTTATCTACCATAAATATAAAGTCAGTAATAGCTGGGGAATAAACTGCTCCACCAGCTGATGGGCCCATTATAACTGATATTTGAGGAATTACTCCAGATGAGATTGTATTTCTATAAAATATCTTTCCATAGCCTGACAAGGCATCTACGCCTTCTTGAATTCTAGCTCCTCCTGAGTCGTTAAATCCAATTATGGGGGCTCCAGTCTTTAAGGCCATGTCTTGGACTTTGCATATTTTGTTGGCATGCATCTCCCCTAGGGACCCACCTAATACTGTAAAGTCTTGGGCATAGGTAAATACAAGTCTACCATCTACAGTACCGTAGCCAGTTACTACTCCATCTGCTGCTGCCTTTACATTTGCCATATCGAAGTTTGTACTTCTGTGTTCCACAAATTTGTCCAGTTCCACAAAGCTGCCTTCGTCAAATAGTAGATTGATTCTTTCCCTGGCTGTAAGTTTTCCCGCCTTGTGCTGTCTTTCAATCCTCTGTTCTCCTCCTCCTAGTTCTATACCTTTTTCAGTCTCTAGGAGTCTTTCAATCTTTTCCTTCATGTCATACCTCCTCGATTAATATTTAATCCCTTTCACAAAGTTCAATTAATACGCCGTAGGTTGATTTTGGATGTAAAAAAGCTATTTTTGCTCCTCCTGCACCGTATCTTGGTTTTTCGTCTATTAATCTAATTCCCTTTTCTTTAAGCTCTTCTATGGCTTTTTCGATATTGTCCACCCTATAGGCAATGTGCTGAATACCTTCCCCCTTTTTCTCGATGAATTTGGCGATTGGCCCGTCCTCTTCAGTGGATTCCAACAACTCTACTTCCGTATCTCCTATGGGCAAAAAAGCTACCTTTACTTTTTGTTCTTCTACTGTTTCTGTGCTGACACATTTGATACCCAGTACATCTTCGTAAAACCTTAATGTTTCATCTAAGTTTTTTACTGCTATGCCGATATGATCTACTTTGCCTACCATAATACCATTCCTTTCATATGCTTAGCCCTAAAATTATCCTATGGCATTAGATTATGGATTATTTCTTATTAGTCTTATTATTGTCTCCTTGGCAGTATAAGGATCTGTTTCCTTTAAGGTAATGTCTTTGGCTAATTTATCTAATAAGTCATCTTTAACTGCCCTATCTAAAATCAAACTCATTAGGTCCTCCTCCACCATTTTAAGCAATTCTAATTTATTATTCCTAATTCGATTTTCTTTCAGCTGTTTTGTATCTTCTAAATACTTCCTATGAGCTAAAATATTTTCCAGAAGTACATCTATGTCTTCATTTTTACTAGCTGAGACTTTTACTACTGGCGGCCTATAATCCATGTCTTCGTTTAAGTCCAAATTCATTTCCACTTCTACTTTCGTCTTGTCCGCTCCATCCAAATCCGATTTATTAATTGCAAATACATCCGCAATTTCCATGATGCCTGCCTTAATGGCCTGTATATCGTCTCCTAAATTTGGTACCATGACCATAAGTACTGTATCTGCTGTCTTTACAATATCCACTTCAGACTGGCCTACTCCCACCGTCTCTATAAATATATAATCGTATCCAAATATATCTAATATTTTCGTAGCACCCCAAGTTGCATTGGACATGCCTCCCAAGGAGCCTCTTGTACCCATACTTCTAATAAATACATTTTTATTTAGAGACAAATCGTTCATCCTAATCCTATCTCCCAAAATTGCCCCACCACTAAATGGGCTAGTTGGGTCAATGGCAATTATCCCTATTTTCTTATTTTGTTTTAAAAGTTCCTTTGCCAGCTTATCTGTCAAAGTGGATTTACCTGCACCTGGAGGGCCTGTAACCCCAATTACATAAGCGCCGCCTGTGCTTTTATAGTGACTTTTAATTATTTCTATGGCCTCATTGTCATTTGATTCAAGCATGGTAATGAGCCTCGCACAAGTCCTTTTATGACCTTTTTTTATTTTTTCCTCTATATTCAAATAAGGCACCACCTGTCTACCTTTTGAGATTTTCTTTAATAAATTCTACTACATCTTTAGTAGGAGTCCCCGGTGTAAATACAGACTCTACCCCCGACTCAATCAAAAATGGTATGTCGTCCTCCGGTATTACTCCCCCTCCAATTATGAGCATATCGTCAACTCCTTCTTCCCTTAGCAAATTAACTACCTTGGGAAACAAATGGTTATGTGCTCCAGACAGTATGCTAAGGGCCACAACATCTACATCCTCTTGTATGGCAGCTGCTACAATTTGTTCCGGCGTCTGTCTTAGTCCAGTATATATTACTTCCATACCTGCATCCCTCAGGGACCTTGCTATTACTTTCGCTCCCCTATCGTGTCCATCTAGCCCTGGTTTCGCCACCAGAACCCTAATTGGTCTATCCATAGTAAAACCTCCCATTATAATATTACTGACTGCTCATATTCGCCAAATACTTCCCTTAGAACATCTGCAATTTCTCCCAAAGTTCCATAGGCCTTTACTGCATCTAATATATATGGCATTAAGTTTTCGTCCGTTTCAGCCTTCTCCTTTAAAACCCCTAGGGTTCTTTCCACTTCTTGATTATCCCTTTCTTTCCTCAAGTCTGCTAGCTTTTCCCTTTGGTTTATTTCCACAGTTTTGTCTACCTTTAGCAATTCCTTTTTCTCTGACTCTTCTATGTGAAATTTATTGACTCCCACTACTATTCTGTCTAAGGATTCTACTTCCATCTGGTACCTATATGCCGCATTTTGTATTTCTTTTTGTATATATCCTTTTTCAATAGCCTTTGGCGCCCCACCTAGCTCGTCGATGGTCTCTATATATTTAGTAGCTTCCTGTTCTATTCTATCGGTCAAGCTTTCTACATAGTATGAGCCCGCCAAGGGATCTACTGTTTCAGTAACTCCAGCTTCATGGGCCACTACTTGCTGTGTCCTGAGTGCTATCATTACTGAGTCTTCTGTAGGTAAAGCCAATGCCTCGTCCCTAGAATTAGTATGCAACGATTGGGTCCCGCCTAAAACCGCTGCAAGGGTCTGTATAGTTACCCTAATTATATTGTTGTCTGGCTGCTGTGCAGTCAATGTGGAGCCTGCTGTTTGGGTATGGAATTTCAATTGCATAGATTTAGGATTCTCAGCCTTAAATCTTTCCTTCATGATTTTTGCCCAAAGCCTTCTAGCAGCCCTATATTTGGCAACTTCCTCCAATAGGTCGTTGTGTGCATTGAAGAAAAAAGATAATCTAGGACCAAAATCGTCCACATCTAGTCCTGCCTTTATGGCAGCTTCTACATAGGCGATCCCATCTGCCAATGTAAATGCTACTTCTTGAGCTGCCGTGGAGCCTGCCTCCCTTATGTGATAGCCGCTGATGCTAATGGTATTCCACTGGGGCACTTCCTTCGAACAATATTCAAATATGTTGGTTATAAGCCTCATGGAAGGCTCCGGTGGAAATATATAGGTACCCCTTGCTATGTACTCCTTTAAAATGTCATTTTGTATTGTACCTCTCAGTTTATCCTTTGACACCCCTTGCTTCTCTGCCACAGCTATATACATAGCCAATAATATGGAAGCAGGTGAATTTATTGTCATTGAAGTGCTTACCTTATCCAATGGGATGCCGTCAAATAAAACCTCCATATCCTTTAGGGAATCGATGGCAACTCCCACTTTTCCGACCTCTCCCTCTGACAGTCCATTATCGGAGTCGTATCCTATTTGTGTCGGCAAGTCAAAGGCCACGCTGAGCCCTGTCTGCCCTTGTTCCAATAGATATTTATATCTTTTGTTGGACTCCTCTGCAGATGCAAATCCTGCATACTGCCTCATGGTCCATAGCCTACCTCTATACATTGTTGGCTGTACACCCCTAGTAAATGGATATTCTCCTGGAAGCCCCAAATCATTTTCGTAGTCTAAATCCTCTATGTCCAATGGTGTATACAATCTGTCAACATCGCTATTGGATCCAGTTGTAAAATTTTGTTTTCTCTCAGGAAATCTAGAAACCGTCTTTTCCACTACTTCCCTTTCCCAGATATCTACTGAGTTCTTTATTTCCCCCAGCTTTTCATTATCAAACATTTCCCAACCTCCTTAAATTTGGAAATCTGTGTTTAAAAACAATCTATTCAATATCTATTATAGTAATATTCAATAGGTATTTGCAACATATATTTCAATATTTTTAACAAGTGAATTTAATATTGCAATATTGGAAAAACATAAAAAATAAGACTAGCAATCCCTTACTAGAATTAAATGTGAATATATGTTAGAACTAATGCTTTTTTCACTTGTTAGCCTCTTTCCATTGCAAATATCTGGCGTAGACTCCCTTTATTCCAACTATAATAGCTTTTTGAGAATATCCAAAGTAGCGACGTTCAACTTTCTTTACTAATTCATCTATGCCGTCTTTTTCAATATTATGCCCTACGATTAGGTACGCCAAAAACTCCTTGCATAAGTCTGAAATCAATGTCACCATAACATCCTCTATGATTCCAGTCTTTCCATTGATTAAAAATCCAACGCCCACTACTTTGTGTACATAGGTGGCGGAAATGCCCTCAGGAAGTTTTGAATAGGAAACAAAATAAATCGTATCTGGTCCAAAGTCCCTTATTTCTCTCATATTGCACCTCTCTAAGCTAGTTTATAAAAAGGCTGCCGTCAAAGCAGCCTTACTTTATTATACCCAATATCTCTCTAGCTTCATCAGGAGTTGCTATTTCTCTTCCCAATTCCTTTGCAATTCTTTTGATTCTCTCAATCAACATTACATTTGTAGCCAATATCCCCTTGTCATATAAAACAGTGTCCTCAAGACCCGTTCTAGTATGCCCCCCCAACAAAATTGCCATGGTAAGCATAGGTACTTGACTTGGCCCGATGCCTGATACTGTAAATGTAGATCCTTCTGGTATGGATTCTGCCATGTGCAGCAAATTTCTTGGAGTACCCGACACAGAGCCCCTTACATGCATAACTAGATTAAACTGTAGCGGTGCTCTAAGTACTCCCTTCCTCAATAAATAAATGGCATTGTCTATCATCCCTAGGTCAAAAGCCTCTATTTCCGGTTTTATATTATTGGTATACATTTTTTCTGCAAGTTCCTTGATTAGGTCAAAGGAATTTGCATTTACTTGAGTGGGAAAATTTGATGAACCAGTGGATAGGCTTGCCATTTCGGCATTTAAATCCAACATTTGTCCCCTCCACTCTGCCGTATTCCCACCGCCCCTTGCTCCTGTAGACAGCTGAGTGATAATATTGGTTCCCCTTTCTTCTAATAAGTCCAGAACCTTTTTGTATCTTTCCCTTTCACATGTTGGCTCTCCCTTTTCATCCCTTACGTGTATATGGGCAACGGCTGCTCCTGCTTTTTGGCATTTAATTGCCTCTTCTGCTATTTCCTTCTCCGTAATAGGTGTATAGGGATTCATTTCTTTAGTGGGCACATTGCCTGTAAGGGCTACTGTAATAATCAACTTTTTCTTTCTATAGCTCATGGTCTCACCGCCTTTAACTCCTTAACTGTCTTTTCAATTGCTTTTTCCAATTTATCGTACATTATATCTACTTCATCTTTTGTGATGTTTATAGGAGGAGCCAACAATATGTGGTCGCCCCTTACTCCATCTACTGAACCACCACCAGGATAAGGCACTAACCCCTCTTCCAAGCAGTTATTTGTAATCTTTCCCTTTACGTTGTCAGTTACATCATAGGGCATTTTTGTTTTTTGATCTTTTACAAACTCAATGCCAATCATCAAACCTTTTCCCCTAATATCCCCTACAATTGGATACTGATATAGTTTTTGTAGTTTTTCTAACAAATAATCCCCTTGTACTGCACAATTATCTATATAGTTTTCTCTCTCTACGATTTCCATTACCTTATCTGCTATCCCACAAGATAGCGGGTTGCCAGCGTAGGTATGTCCGTGTATAAAATTGCCTGAACCATTTACCATAATAGTATTGAATATTTCAGAATTGCATACTGCCACTCCAATGGGAGTATATCCGCTGCTTAGTCCCTTGGCTAAAACCAAAATATCCGGCTTTGCATCGAAGTGTTCAGATGCCATCTTTTTACCCGTCCTGCCTGCACCTGCCATTACCTCGTCCATAATAAACAATACGTCGTACTTGTCGCAAATTTCCCTTACCATTTGAAAATATATCTTTTCCGGGTATGCTCCTGGTGCAGCAGAACCAATTACAGGTTCCGATATAAATGCTGCAACATTGTCAGGTCCCTGTCTCAATATTTCGGCTTCCAATTCTTTAGCTGCTAATATACTGGTTTCCTCTAAGCTCTCTGCCCCCCAAGGGTTTCTATAGTGATAAAATTGGTTTATCTTTGGAAAATTTGTCAGCAATGGGTCGTACAGCTTTCTTCTGCCTATGGATCCTGTCATGGATAGGGAACCTATGGTAGCACCGTGATATGAATACCACTTTGAGACTACCTTCCATTTGCTAGATCTGCCGTCCCTTTCTACAAAATATTGCCTAGCCATTTTCATTGCAGTTTCTGTGGCCTCAGAACCTCCAGATACAAAATACACATGGGCGAGACCCTCTGGACACCAGGAGACTATTCTTTCCGCAGCTTTTTCTATGGTGTCTACTGTCCATCTTGATAAATGTGTAAATGCTACTCTTTCTATTTGTTCCTTTGCATATTCTGCAATTTCCTTGTTCCCATGGCCTATATTTGCTACAGCCGAACCTGAGCACCCATCTAAATACCTCTTGCCGTCTTCCCCTATTAGATAAATGCCCTCCCCTCTTTCAATCCTAGGGTAAATCCAATTTTGATTTCTATAAAACACATTGTTTTTTGGTGCCTTATTTAAACTCATCAAAATGCCCCCTTTTTCATAAAATAAAACCAGTACCAATAGCCCATATACCTATTAATACTGGATTTTAATTTGCTTTGCAAATCAGTTGTGCCAATTTGCCGCAAATAAAGCAGTACGACTTTATAATGTATTTATACACTAATATAATAGTATCAAATAGTTTCTGCAGGCCTCTTCGACTTCTTTAATTGATATAAAACTATTGCAAGCAAGGCTCCCATACCTATTAAATCCGTAACAAACCCCGGCTTAATAAGCAAAAGTGCTATGGCTACAAACAGAACCCTCTCAAATATACTTGCCTTTGAAATTAACCATCCTTGTAAACCAGCTGCTAAACTAACAGCACCTATGGCAGCTGTAATTGATGCCATGACTATTTCAGACACGCCCCCTACAAGCAGCAAGCTGGGATGATAAACGAATATATAGGGTATGATAAATGCTGCCAACCCCACACCCAATGCAGTAAAACCTGTTTTCATTGGGTCAGCCCCTGCCAGGCCTCCTCCTGCATAAGATGCCAAAGCTACTGGCGGAGTTATATCGGCCACCACTCCATAGTACAAAATGAAAATATGCGCCGCTATAGGTAAAACGCCTAGGTGAATCAGAGCTGGTGCTGCCAAAGTCGACAAAATTACATATTTAGCAGTAGTAGGCAGTCCCATACCTAAAATAATCGATGCTATCATAGTGTAAACCAAAGCCAATGGTAAACTTTCCCCTGACCAAGTGAGAATAAGCCCTGCAAGCTTTAATCCTAATCCTGTCATGGTGATTACTCCAACCACAATACCTGCACAAGCCGATGCAGCTGCCACTTCTACTGCCGTCCTAGCACCGTCTTCCAAGGATTCGATGAATTTTTTCGGTGTCATCCTTGTCTCTGGCTTTAAAAGGCTTAGGATTACTGTAATGATTATAGTCCAAAATACGCCCTTCATTGGAGAATATCCTTTTACTAAGGCTCCTATAAGAACCAACAGAGGAATAAGAAGATGCCAACCATTTTTCATAGTCTCCTTTATATCTGGAAGCTGTTCCTTCGGTATACCCTTAAGTCCAAGGCGACCTGCTCTAAAGTGGACCTGTGCAAATATGGACACATAGTACAGAACAGCGGGAATAGCTGCTGCCGCCGCAACTTGCCCATATCTAATCCCTAAGGTCTCCGCCATTATAAATGCTGCTGCCCCCATTATAGGCGGCATTATTTGTCCTCCTGTGGAAGCTGCCGCTTCCACTGCACCTGCAAAGTGAGGCTCGTACCCAATGCTTTTCATCAAGGGTATGGTAAAGGTCCCAGTTCCAACCACATTTGCAACAGAGCTGCCGGAAACCGTCCCAAAAAAACTACTGGACACCACAGATGCCTTAGCTGGCCCCCCCTGGGAGGAACCAGTTAAGCCCAGAGCTAAATCTATGAAAAACCTTCCTGCTCCTGTCTTTTCTAGAAATGCCCCAAACAATATAAATAGATACACAAAGGTGGCAGATACCCCTAGGGGAATGCCATAAATCCCCTCTGTCGTCAAAAATTGATATGGGAAAATCCTTACAAAGGAATAACCCCTATGCTTTAGAAGTCCTGGCATATATGGACCGAAGTAAGCATATATTAGTGCTACTATGGCCACCACAGGAAGCACCCATCCAACGGCTCTTCTTGCAGCTTCCAGTACCAATAACACCATTATCAGCCCCAAGATTATATCTACCTGTGTCGGAGCTCCCGCCCTATTTACTATGTTTTTCATATCTATAAGTATATATAACCCTCCTCCTATGGAGGTCAATGCCAATATTAAATCATACCATTTTAATTTATTCCAAATTCCTCTTTTTGTCGCAGGATAAAGAAGAAAGATGAGTACAGACATAAAAATCCAGTGAATGCTCCTTTGAGTCAATGCGAAGAATGCCCCATAAAATGCAGTATACAGGTGGAAAACCGATGCAGCTATGGCTATTAAAGTGATTAAAAGAGCCATAAAACCTTTGTAATCCCTTGTCTTGACCATTAACTCCTCTATGTCCTCAGGCAAAGTTTCTATTTCTTTTGGCAATTCTCCATTGGTTCTATTCTTCTTCATTCTTATTCACTTCCTTTAAGTAAAATATGGGCCACGGTTCTAATTTTGTCTTAATCAAAATCTTGCTCCCAGGATCTACATAGTTTACAAGGGGGATTTCTTTGGAGTTAATAATCAGTTTGTGATTGGCAACGGTTCCAACGGCCAATTGCAAATCATTTATCCTCTTGCCTAATACTACAGAAACCCTATCCCCGTCAAAGGACAAATTTCCCTGCGAAAAGGACTCTAGACCTGCACCCATCCAAAGGTATTCTTCCCTATCCAATATCAAATTTCCCCAGCTATCTACCATGAAAATATCCCAAACAGGGGTTTTGTCCCAAGAATGTGTATATTGTAATTCAAAACCCCTATTCTTAGATATATTAGCCCGAAATACTAGAGAATTTTCTGGAAGTAAAAGTATTTCCAATATTGGAACTGGAAAAGCAAAGACTGCGATTAAAATCATTATGACAATCGATTTGGTATTTTCCTTTATTTCAATGCACCGATTTCTCTAAAGTACCTTTCAGCTCCTGGATGTAAATCTATTCCAGTCTGATGGCCCATCTCTGGAGTCATTTGATTTGCAGCTGGATGTCCCTCTGCCAGCCTATCGATGTTTTCGAACAAAATCTTCGTAATATTGTATGCCAATTCCTCATCCATATCGTCTCTTACGACTACGACATTTCCCACAGAAAGGACAGGAACATCTTCATCTACGCCTTTATAAGTTCCCCCGGGTATATTGTCGCTTACGTAATAAGCAAATTTATCTGTAAGTGCATCTAGCATATCGTTTGAAACGGGAATCATTTCAATATCTCTTACGGAAGTTACGTCCATGACCACAGCCCCTGGATAGGCGAAATTCCAAAATAGGGCATCGATATTTCCATCTTTTAATGCCTCACCTGCCTCTGTTTGGCTTAGATTTGCAACCTTAAAATCGTCATACGTAATGCCGTGAACGTCTAAAATCTCTTTTGCCATTACTTCGCAGCCGCTGCCAGGTGCATCTACAGACACCCTTTTCCCCCTTAAATCTTCAACGGATTTAATTCCAGAACCCTTTAAAGTGACAATATGTTCAGGAGCCGTATACATGTTAAAGAGACCTTTCAAAGGTAGTTTTTCATCAAATGGCTCTATCCCTTCCACTGCCTTGTGGGCAGCATCGCCCATCATGAAACCCAATTGTGACTCTCCTGATGCCACCAATCTGCCATTCTCTATGGACGCCCCAGTGGCTTCAGATGTACACTGGACTCCATCTAATGTACTTAAAATTTCTGCTATACCGCCACCTAATGGATAATATGCACCACCTACGCTGCCAGATGCAAAAGTAAGATAAATCGTTTCCTTGCCATCGGCCTCTTTAGTTTGACAACCGGCTAACGCCACACTAAATACCATAAGCAAAATCATCAATACTGACAACTTCTTATAAATACTTTTCTTTACCACGATTTGCACCTCCTATGAAATCTAAGTATTAACCCTCGAAAATACCTCCTTACCCCCCTTCGTATAATACAAAAACCCAGCTCTAATGACAACTCTGCCATCAGTACTGGGTTCTATTTGTTTTGCAAATTGGAGTTGTCCCTTTGCCACAAATAAAGCAGTAACATGCAAATTTCAAATTCATATTTATAGTATATATTAACGTATTATTATTGTAAAGCATTATTTTGAATATTCACCATTGTCTTAATTGTTAGATATTTGACACTCTTATCTCTTTTCCATTCAATTTTAATATGGCATTTAAAAAACCTGAAGGCTTTCCTTCAGGTTTTAAAGTTCTTTATGCTCCTTGGAACAATCTTTCAAATTCTTTACCGTCTATGGTTTCTTTTTCCAATAGGGTCTCTGCTACTCTGTGGAGCTTATCCATATTTTCTTTCAATAATTTTTCGGCCTTATTGTAGGCAGTATCTATTAAATCTCTCATTTCCTTGTCTATGGCTGCTGCCACATCTTCACTGTAGTTTCTTGCTCTGCCAAAATCCCTTCCTACAAATACTTCTTCTTCATCAGTACCATAAGTCATTGGACCTAGCTTATCGCTCATTCCGTAGTGGGTAACCATTGATCTTGCCAATTTTGTGGCTCGTTCGATGTCATTTTGTGCTCCTGTGCTTATATCCCCCAATACTAAGGCCTCTGCTACTCTGCCGCCAAGCAACATAACTAATCTGCTTTCCATTTGTTTCTTTGTCAAGAAACTCCTGTCTTCCTCAGGTATATAGGCTGTAAATCCTCCAGCCATTCCCCTTGGAATAATTGTAACCATATGGACGGGATCAGTGTCTGGGGTAAGCCTAGAGGTAAGTGCATGGCCTGCCTCATGATATGCCGTCAATTTTCTTTCCTTCTCACTTACGACTTTGGACTTTTTCTCTGGACCTGCCTGAACCTTAATAGATGCTTCTTCTATTAAATGCATGGGTATAGTCTTCAGGTTATATCTAGCTGAGAGCAACGCAGACTCGTTTACAAGGTTTTCCAAATCCGCCGGAGTAAATCCAGGCGTCCTCTTTGCCACCACTTTTAAATCTACATCGTCATCCAAAGGCTTGTTCTTTGTATGAACTTCTAAAATCGCCTCTCTACCTCTAACATCTGGTAGCCCAACGTAAATTGTTCTGTCAAACCTTCCTGGCCTTAGAAGAGCTGGATCCAGTATGTCAGCTCTATTGGTTGCTGCCATGACGATTATTCCTTCATTGGTTGCAAATCCATCCATTTCAACTAACAGTTGGTTTAGAGTCTGCTCCCTTTCGTCGTGGCCTCCGCCAAGTCCTGCTCCCCTTCTCCTGCCCACTGCATCTATTTCGTCGATAAACACGATACATGGTGCATTTTTCTTCGCCTGCTCAAATAAGTCTCTAACTCTACTTGCACCCACACCGACAAACATTTCCACAAAATCAGAGCCGGATATGGTGAAAAATGGGACTCCTGCTTCGCCAGCAACTGCCCTGCTTAAATAAGTTTTACCAGTACCTGGTGGCCCTACTAAAAGCACTCCCGTAGGTATCCTAGCCCCAATTTCAATGTATTTCCTAGGTGCCCTTAGAAAATCGACTATTTCCTTAAGCTCCTCTTTTTCTTCTTCCAAACCTGCCACTTCTGAGAAAGTGACTATTTTCCCCTCTTCTTGTTTGTGAAGCCTTGCTCTGGACTTGCCAAAGGACATTACCTTGCCCCCGCCGCCTTGAGATTGCTGCATAAACACAAACCAGAATACTACAAATACTAAAACAACTAAAATAGTCGGTATTGCACTGACCCATATAGGAGTTGTAGGCTCCAAATCAGAGCTCAATGCCAATACACCGCTATCGACCTTGTCTTTTAAATAATTATCATAGAATGTATCCTGCATCTGATAGGGCAAAACTGTGGAAAACTGAGTGCTATCTCTAAATTTCCCATTTACTTCCCTTCCTACAATCTTTATACTTTCAATTTTATTTTCATTCAAATGCTCTACTAATTCTGTCACATCTATTACCATAATCTGTTCTACGTCATTGCCTAGAGTCTTTACAAGAAACATAATCAATATGACTATTAGTAGATACACGCTAATGCCCTTAAAAAATCTTCTCAATCCTAATCCTCCCTCCTTTTACGACTAAATAACATCTATATATTATAGCATTTTTGATAAACATTTTCAATACAAGAGATTATTTATATACCTCCTCTTTTAAGGCAGCTACATATGGGAGATTTCTGCCGATTTCAGCATAATCCAGTCCGTATCCAACCACAAACTCATCTGGTATGGCAAATCCCAAATAATCAACTGCTACGTCGACCTTTCTCCTCTCGGGTTTGTCTAATAGTGCACATACCTTCACGGAGTTTGCCCCTCTTTTTCTAAGGTTGTCGGTCAAATAGGCTAATGTGTATCCCGTATCTATAATGTCCTCTACTATGAGTACATCCTTGTTTTCCACACTAAAGTCCAGATCCTTGATTATCCTGACTTCTCCTGTGGAAGACGAGGTCCTCCCATAGCTGGATACAGCCATGAAGTCAATGCCCACCTGCATGTTAATATTCCTTGCCAGATCAGACATAAATATAAATGCACCTTTCAAAATACCTACTAAAAGCAAATTTTTCCCTTGGTAATCTTCAGTAATCTTTGCCCCAAGTTCCTTGACCTTTTCTTCAATACTTTTTTCCTCCACCAAGATTTCTTTAATTAACTTTTCCATGTTGTTCCTCCTCATTTTTAACTGTTGTATATTAAATCATAGGATATAGACAAAATTCTTTTCGTATCGTCTGTGACCTTGTACAATTCACTGGTCCTATATCCAACTACCCACAATATATTTTCATTATCCACTATAAGGGGGATTTTATTCCGCAATTCCCTGGGAACTTTTTCATCCATAAAATAATCCTTTAATTTTTTTCTGCCCTTCATTCCAAAGGGTACAAATCTGTCCCCGTCTTTCCTGTTTCTAACCTCCAATTTCCCCACGACTTTGTCGTAATCGTAATACTTCACATTTCCTTTTCCATGGAAAGTCAAATCAAAATCCCTTTCCAATATTTTAGTTTCAAACTTATATCCATTGTGTATGATAAGACTGCTTGGTACAGCTAATCCATAGGAGTAATCCTTTTCTGAACTTACAAGCTGTTTTTCCATTATCAAGTCCCCGTAGCTGGTTCTAGCCACAATTCCATTGGACAAATGTATTTCCTTCCCAGTAGTTTCCCCTAAAAACAAATCCAGTGTCTTAAGTATTTGTACCTCTGTTGTACCTTGTAGGGAACCCCTAAGCTCCAATATACCATTTCTTATTAGCCTTTGTTGAATACTCCTATGATTATTTAAAAAACCTTCTTTATTAAAAATAATACTATGACCTTCCCCTTTATTTACTAAATTATTGTATTCTCTCTTAGTATACTCCTCTAAAAAATCCACATCCGTAGACACAATTGTCGACATCCTCCAGAGGGTATTTATAATATTGGGATTGAAATTTTCCTCCATATAGGGTATCAGCTCTATTCTCACTTTATTTCTAGAGTAAATAGGCTGTAAATTTGTCTTGTCTAGGACGGTTTCTATTCCATTTTCCTCAATATACTTTTCGATTTCCTCCCTTTTTATGCCTAAAATAGGTCGTATTATATCTTGGTATTTGAAAAACATGCCCCTCAGTCCATCTATTCCAGTACCCCTCATAATCCTCATAAGCAAAGTCTCCGCCTGGTCGTTTAGGTTGTGGGCCACGGCAATTTTTCCTCCGCCCTGCTTTTTAAGGATTTCCCTAAAAAATCCATATCTCAATTCTCTACCTGCTTCCTCTGCAGTAATTCCCTTTTCTTTGCCATACTGTTCCATGCTCACATCGATGGTATAGTAAGGCAAATCTAAATCCTTAGCAGTTTTTTCTACAAATAATTGGTCCCTTCTAGCTTCTTCCCCCCGAACGCCGTGATTTACATGAGCTATAAAAATATTAAAAGGGGTTGTCTTCCTAAATTCAAGCAAACAAAATAGTAGAGCCATAGAATCTGGCCCTCCTGATACGCCAATGACTATATTGTCCTCTTCTTCAATTAAATTATGCTCTTTTATGACAGCAACTACTTTATCTTTCATATAATCACCTAATATTACATTAATCCCATAATTATTCTTTTGAATTCAATATATATTTATTATAGCCTAATTGTCAACAAATTTCTAAGTTTTTTTAAATATTCTTCCATACTTTAGTAACTAAAACCGTCATATCGTCCTTGGCAGCTGCCCCTTGGCCCTTAGCCATCTTTATTATTGCACCTGCCATGGCTTGGGGATTTACGCTGTCAATACGGCTTATTGCTTCCCTTACTTTTTCCTCTCCTACTTCTGCTGAGCCGTAGGCCTCCAGTACCCCGTCAGACATCATAATCAGCATATCTCCATCGCCTATATACCCCTCGTAAACGTTGAAATCCACTTCTTCTAACATCCCTACAGGCAAAGACGAAGAGTTGACGACTTCTACCTTGTTTCCCTTTTTAATAAAAGTGGCTGGTGCCCCTGTCTTAATCATTTGTATCTTTCCTGAGTACAAATCCACAAATCCAATATCTAAGGTGGCAAATATTTCTCCGTTGGATTTTGCCCTAAGAACCGAATTTATAGTCTTTAAGGCTAAATCCTTATCTATATCTGCTTCCATTAATTTTTCCAAAAGGGAAATTGCAGTTTTGCTTTCTTCCTTTGCCCTTCTGCCAACTCCCATTCCATCGCTGATAACTGCATAGTGGGTGTTTTCCGTTTCGCCGTATGTATAACTATCTCCAGATACTTTGTTCTCTGAATTCAATCCTAGAGCCACCTTTGTAGCTGCACTATATCTATTTTCCCTAATGAGTTTGAATCTCAGTTGTTTTTTTTGTGTGTCTTTGGGGTTGCTGTGACATATAACCGTAGATCCTAGGTAACTGGACATGGTGTCCTTTATTTTATCTACGGATTGTACTGATTTATTCAAATCTACAAATATATCGTAATCCTTCTGCGGCGTTACTGCCACAGATAAGCTCTTAACGTCTATTCTACTGTTTTTCAATTGGCCAAGGAGTTCTTTTTCAATATCCTCGTCAAAACTGGGCTTGCCGTAAATATCCTTAGCTATATCTTCCATTACCTTTCCAAAACCCTTTAGTTGCTCTGAAAGCAGCAATCTGTTTTCATCTAATTTTATCTTCCAGCTTTTGTTTAGCTCTAGCCTTTCCACAGCTCTATCTACCATATCTAAAATTTCCTTAGGCCTAGAACAAAATTTATACGTAGCTGCATAGGTCGATTCCTCTATTCCTTTGGCCTCTACCAGTCCTATTAGATTGAAAAAGTTGTTGTATGTATTGTAATAATTCCCTTTCCAGCACGTATCGTATCTATAGCATCTGCTGCATACCTCATTGGCTATGCCGTCAACTAAGCCGTAAATTTCACTTGTGTAATGATAATCTCTTTCCTTAGCAGTTTCCTTAAATGTCTGACCTAAATTATAGAATAAATCCGCCATTCTATTTATTTTTTTTATGGCTACTTCGTCTCTTTTTAAATTGTACTCCCTATCTATGGAAAATTCTAAAGTAAATAATTGATTTATTTTCTTACCTATGTTTTTTGGCATAAATACAAAGAATAATGCCGATAGCAATATTTCCCTAAGGCTTAAAAAACTGGTTCCCAATCTGTTGATATAAAATGAAATAATCCCATTGCCCAATAGCAATCCCAATATAGCCCCTGTTTTTCCTAAATCTCGAAATATCCCCGATAACAACCCTACAGCCCCTAAAATACTCAATATAAATGGCATCTCAGGATGTGAAATATAAGATACCATACCTAGAATTAGACCAACACCTCCACCGAAAAATGCCCCTTGATTATAAGCCACAACTAAGACCATAAAGACGGTTATTACATTTTTGATTTGTAGACTAAAAAAGGCTGTGTCTTTTAAACCAGCCAATACCAAGGCCATAACCATTATAGTTGAAATGTTGGAAATCTTGCAAGAAAATAAATAAGAGGCAGTAAATACAACTGCAGACTCAAAAATTATCATAATTACATCGTAAAAGAATAGGTTTTTGCTGGCGATTACCCCAAGAATTCTAAATCCAAAGAAAATAAGTGTCCCTAGGGAAATGGCTTTAATTTGAGTATATTCCTTTTGGTCTTTTTTAAATGCAAAAAATCCAAATACGGCTATATTTGCCAGTAAATAGCTTATTTCCCCAAAACCATGGATATTTATTATACTACCCAGTGCCCCTATTAATATGGCAAAACTTAGACCCTCAGATATGATAAATGCAGATAAAAAAGCATAGGCAAAGGGAGTCAAATTGTTAAATACTACAGCTCGTCCAAGTATAAAAGTTACTAATCCTAAGAGTATAATCTTCTTGTCCAGATATTTCAAACTATTAAAATCCCTTTTATTTATAAGGGTATCTGTTTTTATCACGACATCATCCCCATTCTCATTTTTAATGCAATCTTAACAAAAAAACTGAAAATAATTTGTCAAATGGGGGATGAGGGCTGAAGATTATTCAGACATAAATCTATGGGTTTCTCCATATAACTGTATCATTTTGTTTTATAATGAAAAAACAAAGACTTTTTTAAAAAATAAAAAACCGGAAAATCCGGTTTTATAAATCCATTGCGCTAGTTGCCTTTTTGTGTCTAAAACTAGTACTTTTTTTTGTATCCCTTGTTTTCAATTGATCTTGCTTTTCATTACTATCCTTTAAAAACTTATTTAGTTTATCCTCAAAGGACATGTACTTTTGTTTATCATCCTTCCACTCGTATTCATCTGGTTGAGAATTTTTGGACTTTGCTTGTCTAATAGACAAACTAATCTTTCCCTCATCGGTAATAGACAAAATCTTAACCTTGACTCTTTGACCCTTCTTTAGACAATCGGTCACTTTTTCTACATACTCATGGGATATTTCTGAAATGTGAACAAGTCCACTTTTCCCTTCCGGCAATTGGACAAAAGCACCGAAGTTTGTTAACCCTGTAACAGTGCCATCAACCACTTCTCCTACAGCTAAAGACATAAATAAATGATTCCTCCTTAAATAATTGTATTATAAATTCAGTATATATTAGAAATCCTTTATTGTCAATTGGTTCTACTCTTTCTAAGGGTAAAGAATGGATTTTTCTTTTTGTTTTTGTCGATATAAATAATCTCCCTAGGCTTAACCATTCCCAACTCTTCCCTTGCTATCTTTTCTACAAACTTTAAACTGTCGCTAATCTGGATTTCCTCCTCCAGTTTATCTATGTCGGCTTTTAAAGCCTCAGTTTCACTAAAAACTTTATCCCTTTTAATTGTTAATTCCTTTGCAAGCTTCTTTTGATTCCAAAGAATAATACCTATATATAGTAAAATTAAATAAAAGAATATATGTCCCAGTTTAAGTCTTCTTTTTTTCCTTTTCATAAAATCACCACCTGTAGTATTATTCTACATAAATTTAAAAACTCCTTTATTTTTTTGAAGAAATTATCTTTTTATATTTTTTTGCCTCTTTTACTAATATAATAATAGTTTTTTTGATTTTTTTCAATATGTGCATTAATTTACTTTTGAAAAAGTTTAAGGGGAAAAAGATTATGGACAATACAAATCTTACAGTATTTTTCGTTTTTTGAAATACGACTACACAAATCGGATATATATAGGGACTAAATAGCTTTATATAAATCAATCCACCTAGAAAAAACCCCAGTAATATATATCCCCTTATCTCCCCCCAATTGATTTTTATAACGGTTAAAAATAATATAATTGCAGCGATTGTCCAAAATAACAAATCACCTAAATACGTCATTATTTTTTTTGGTTTGGAGAGATAACGGATTGTCCTATATATATCATATACAAAGCCGGTTATAAGACCGCCGTATACTGTTGTAAAAAACATGTGCAACTCCATTAACATAGATATTTCCATTTAAATCACCTGTATATTTATTTAAATAATCTGCTCATTATATTTTTAGGTACCGCATCTTTGGATGAATAATTAATTCCATTAATCTTTCCACCTATGATGACGCTTCCATCGTCCAAATTGAGTTTGGAAATATTTAGACCTTCTCCTTTTACGGTTATACCTCCCTTTATAGTATTTAAAATTACCACATTATCGTTATAGCTTTCTACTTGTTCCACACCTGTAATAACAACTTTTTCTCTGTCTTCCACAGTTATATTTTGGCTTTTAAATCTAATTCTATTTTCAGTCATCATAATCACCCCTATCTAATTAATATTTATGAAAAAAAAAGACTTTTATTACAAAGTCTTTTAATTCAACATTTTATATAGTTCTTTTGAGGCGTCTTTCCGTGGATTATCCGATACATCTAATACTTCTATTTCAATAGGATTGGTAAAGTTTATTTGGACCCTGTCTCCTATTTTTACCTCGTCCCCTGGTTTTGCCAATTTCCCATTGATTAGCACTCTCCCCTGTTCACAGGCCTCCTTTGCCACAGTGCGCCTTTTGATTATTCTCGAATTTTTTAAATACTTATCTATTCTCATAGAAACCTCCGATTAAAAAATCAGGTCAAAGACCTGATTTTTACTTGTTTACTATTTCCTTAAGGGATTTACCTGCCTTAAATACTGGAGCCTTTGATGCTGGTATTTTAATGACTTCTTCAGGATTCCTAGGATTTCTACCTTCCCTAGCTTTTCTTTCTCTAACTTCGAAAGTCCCAAAACCAACTAATTGGACTTTGTCACCGCCTTCTAATGTTTCCTCAACGGATTTAATAAAAGCATTCAATGCAGCCTCTGCATCCTTCTTAGTCAAATTGCTTTTTTCTGCTATACTAGATACTAATTCAGCTTTGTTCATAAAATATTCCTCCTCATAGTTTATATTATTAATTTTTAATTAATAATTCGTTAATTAAAAGCTTGCTCTCTACTAATAATATTAGCATTTTAGTGGAATTTATGTAGCTTTGCCTCATTCCACAATTGTTCCATCTCTTGCAAGGTCATATCTTCGAAAGTTTTACCGCCTTCTAATTTGCTTTCCATGAACTCAAATCTTTGGACAAATTTATTTATAGTTCGATTTAGGGCTAGCTCAGGATTGACTTTGAGAAATCTAGCTAAATTCACTACTGCAAATAGTAAATCTCCTAATTCCCCTTCAATTTCTTCATGACCGTAATCGTATTTCTCCATTGCATCTAGCAGTTCGCCATGTTCTTCTGCTACCTTGTCTAAGGGGCCTTCTATATCGTCCCAATCAAATCCAATTTCCCTTGCCTTTTCCTGCATTTTAAAACTGGTCATCAAAGCAGGCAACTTTGGTATGTCCTTTAGTTTATCCGTAAAACTGTGAATATCCCTTTTGGCATATTTTAGCACATTCCAATTATATACTACTTCATCGGAATTTTCTACATCTATTTTAGAAAAAACATGGGGATGTCGATAGATTAATTTATTGCAAATACTAGATGTTACCTGGTATATATTAAATTCACCTTCTTCCTCCCCTATCTGGGAATGAAAAACTACCTGCAATAATAAATCTCCTAACTCCTCCACAACGCCGTCTATCTGGCCCTTATCTATGGCATCTACCACTTCGTAAGCCTCTTCTATAATGGATTGGCGTATGGACTCATGAGTCTGCTTCATATCCCAAGGACACCCATTTTCTGACCTCAACAATTTCATTATACCCAATAAGTCTTGAAAATCAAATACTTTCTTGTCTTTTTCTTCTATTTTTGGGACGTATAGACTAGTTAAAGAGTCAGTTTTGTAAATTCTATCCAATTCGTAAATAGGTATAAAGACCTTTTTCTCTTCTTCTTTGTTACCTGCACTTTGAATAAAGTATATATGGTATTCATCTCCATATATCTCCGATAATATAATCTTGGCATGGGAAAGTATTCTTTCGTTGTAGACCTGAGTTATAATCATATCAGTATTTATATCTACCATTAGGCTCGTAAGGGTCTCACCATCTACTATTTTAAGCCCGCCTATGGGATCTCTGCCAACTAGCTCTATAATTGGCTCAATAAAACTCATTCCTGTAATAATCTCAATATCCTCGCCGGATTCCATAAGTATTTCAACAGATTTCTCTGCCACTAAGGGATTTCCCGGCACATAATAATTAATATGACCGTTTTTTTTCGCTTCATCTATTAATACTGCTGCAATTCTTTCATAAACTGCTTTAAAATCCTTCTCCCTGTCGTATAAATAGTCAAAGGTTTCAAAGGGAATATCCTTGTCTACAAAGTATTTCACCGTAGGATGCTCTTCTGTCCTTAAAAAATTTTTATCACCTGAATTTATCCTATTAATTGCCCCTAGTGTTAGGGCATCTACACTTCCAGGCCCAAGGCCTATGATGCTAATCTTACCCATATTATTTCTCCTTTGCTTACTATTTAATCAGCTTAAACTTGTCTATTATTTTCCCAATTTTATCACCCTTGGGCAAAAGTCTTAAATCCGCTGAAGTAATTGAACCTGTAACTAACAAAAGTACTCCATACAATACTGCCCCTACGAATATGGCAGATACAGTGGAAAGCTTACTTCCCAAAATCCCCACTAAAACTGAATAGGATAGAAAAACCAATAAGGCCATTCCTACAGCTGATATGAGAGGCTTTATAAATACATCCATAAAATTCAGTTTAATTTTAGCATGTTTCTTTACAGAAATTAAATCGAGTATGGAAGCAATTCCATAGGCCGTTACTGTAGAGAATGCTGCTCCATAAATATTAATATCAGGTATTTTAGTTAAGGTGTACGAAAGTATTACTTTGGCAACGGCCCCTATAAATAGGTTTATTGCTGGTATAATGGGCTTCCCTAAGCCCTGCAATATTGCCGACAAGGACTGCACCATAGTTAGGAATATAACTCCAAAGGACAGTATTGACAATAGGTTTGCAGTGTTTGCTATGGTAGCCATATCGTTTTTATAGTATAACAATTCGATTATGGGCCCGGCCAATACGTATAGACCTAAGGCCGCAGGAAGGCCTATTAACAATGTAATCCTAATGCCAGAGGATATGATTCCTTCCATTTCACGCCTGTTTTTCCTAGCATTCGCTTTAGATATGGCGGGGACCAGGCTTATGGCAATAGCCACGGATAAAACTTGTGGCAGATTGATTAATGTAGATGCCATGCCCTTTAGATTTCCATATAAATCGTTGGCTAGTTCCTCCGAATATCCTATGTATTGTAGCTGTTTTAAAACTATTACCACATCTATGGTGTCCATAATAGGTACAACTGAGGCCCCTATGGTTATGGGAATAGAAATAATCAATAGGTCTTTGATTATTTGGCCTACAGGGTAATCCTCTCCCAATTTTGTCGAGCTAATTTCATCTTTGATTCTTTGCCTTCCTAAAATATAGGCAGCCCCTATTACCAAAAGGCCAGCAAAGGCACCTATTGAACCGCCAAAAGAGGCCCCCCCTGCCGCCATGGGGATTCCTCTATCTAGTAAAAAATATGTAAGGGAAAGACCTACTACAACCCTAAAAAACTGCTCTACGATTTGAGATATTGCAGTTGGAACCATGGATTGTCTTCCCTGATAAAAACCCCTAAAGGCTGCCATAATAGGCACAAAGAGCAAGGCAGGTACTAGGGCTATTAAGGCATAGTATGCATTTTTATTGCCCAATCTGTCTACGATATTCTCCCCCTGAAATAGGACAAAGAGGGATGTGATTATGCCACCTAAAAACAATCCCATCAATGCTACTTTAAAGACTTTAAAGGCATTTTTATGGTCCCCTATGGCCCTTCTCTCTGATACTAGCTTGGCTATGGCTATGGGGAAACCTGCCGTCGATATGGTCAATAGCAATGTATATAGAGGATAGGCTGTTTGATAGTACCCCATACCCTCCGATTTGATTATATTTGATAAGGGGAGCCTGTATACGGCACCTAGTATTTTCACTATTATGCCTGCTATACCCAATACTGCCGCTCCCTTTATAAAGTCCTTATCCATATGCTATCCCCCTAATTTGTTATTTGTATATTATATCACTTACCACCACATAATAACACAGATAAAAGATAAAACCTACCCTTTTGGGGTAGGCTCTCTTATCCTTCCATTTGTTTTGATAAAAAACCTGCTGCTGTTTCAGCTAATTTCATCTCTAGTTTTCCCATGTCTGCTTCCTCGTCTTTTGATACCATTATTACTGAACCAATGGGGTCGCCTTGCATGACTATGGGGGCGATTACTTGTGAGGAATACTTCTCAAAATTTCCATCCTCATACGTTATTTTAATTGGCTTATTGTCCTTCTCTGTTACATAGTTGCTTCTATTTTCGATTAACTTTTCTAATTCTGGACTAATCCTTTTGTCGAGATATTCCCTTTTTGAACCGCCAGCTATGGCTATTATATAGTCCCTGTCGGATATCATAGCTGTATAATTTGTGCTCTCATATAGTGAGTCACAATACTCCTGTGAAAACTCGTTTAATTCTCCAATGGGGGAATATTTTTTTAGTATTATTTGACCTTCTCTATCTGTAAATATCTCTAAAGGATCCCCTTCTCTAATTCGAAGGGTTCTTCTGATTTCCTTTGGAATAACAACTCTACCAAGTTCATCTATTCTTCTGACAATTCCCGTAGCCTTTTTCATTCTTAACCTCCTAGCTGAATATTTAGTAGTGAGATTATTATTAGGATAATAGGGAATTTTTATTCACTCTTGAAAAAAATAGGCTAGAATGTTTTTAAAATGTGCCAGCGAGAACCGTCCCCGCTGGCACATAGGCTAGAATATTTTTACTTTGGCCTCATCCCTTAAGTTATGAAGATTTTCTTGATATTTTTGTTCTTTTAATATGTACAAAATATCCTCTTCCAAAGACTCCAGGCTGTCTTTTTTGTCTTCCAATCGAATTATATGGTATCCCACTTCTGTCTTTACCAAGGAACTGACTTCTCCTACATTTAATTTAAATGCAGCGTCTTCGAATTCAGCTATCATATCGCCTTTGCGGAAATAGCCTAGGTCTCCTCCTCTTGCACCTGATCCCTTGTCTGCAGACAATTCCAATGCCAATTCTTCAAATTCTTCTCCAGTTTCTAATCTATTTAGTACTTCTTTTCCCTCTTCTTCAGTCTTTACCAGTATATGGCTGGCCTTGATTACAATCAAATCCTCCCCATTGTCGTCAAAAAAACTTTCTATCTCCTCTTGGGGTATATTTGTTTTATCTAAAAAGTTATCTTTGTGTTTGTTAATTAAAAGCCCCCTTCTAATATTGTCTTCGAAAAACTTTCTCGACATGCTGTTTTCCTCCAAGGAACTATCAAATTCCTCTTCTCCACCCATCATTTCAACGTATTCGTCCATGATTTCCTGTACTTCCTCTGGACTTACTGAAATGTTTTCTATCTCTGCTTCTCTCTCAATTAATCTCTCCATGATAAGCATTTCCATTATTTCCTCTTTTAGAGCCTCTCCCCTGGTCTTACCAGTACTGGCATCTAATTGGTCCATGGCACCTTCTCCAAGTTGCTGCTCGTTAATCTTTTTATAGACCTCAAATTCCATGTTAAATTCGTCTTCTGTAATGCCAACATCGTCGACCTTAGCAACTAGTCCTTCCTCTTTATTGGAGCATCCTATTACCCCAAATGCTATTGCCAACAGTAATAGGAGTATTATTCCTCTTTTAATTTTGTGTTTATACAATTATAACATCCTCTCTTATCTATTTGCCGCATCTCAATCTATTATATATTATTCTAGGCGGGATTAAAACCATTAATTTTTTCAACTAAGGTTTTTAACTCCCCGAGGAAATTGTTATCCCATTTAATTATAAGTGCTGGTTCCTTTGATAGGTCCATAATAAGTTTTTTCCCATACTGGTCCGATAGCTGTCCCAACAAATCTAAGGATATATTGTCTATGGTATTAAACTCTAGAATTACCTCTTCACCATTTTGGAAGATATTCTTAATATTGCTTTTACTTGCCAAGTACCTAATATAGGATATGTCCATTAAATTTTCAACTTCTTTGGGTACGTCTCCAAATCTATCTATTAACTCGTCTATTAAATCCCTATATCCTTCTATAGTGGTTATGGAAGCAATTCTTTTGTATATTTCTATTTTCTGTAATTCGTCTTCTATATAGTGGCTGCTAATATATCCGTCTACCTTGATATCGATTGTAGTATCTAACTGTTCCTCCACTGCCTCGCCCTTTAGCTTCTTTATAGCCTCGTGTAAGTATTTAATATACAAATCATAGCCTATGGCTTCAATATGACCGTGTTGCTCTAGCCCCAATAAATTACCTGCTCCCCTAATCTCCAAATCCCTCATGGCGATTTTGAAGCCTGAGCCAAATTCTGTAAATTCTCTAATTGCCCTTAGCCTCTTTTCAGCTATTTCTGAAAGTACCTTGTTTTTCTCATAGGTAAAATACCCGTAGGCAATCCTGTTTGACCTGCCAACTCTACCCCTTAATTGATACAATTGAGATAGGCCCATTTTATCTGCATTGTGGATTATTATGGTGTTGACATTGGGTATGTCTAATCCAGTTTCTATGATAGTAGTGCATACTAAGACATCTATTTCCCTTTCGTAGAAGTCTATCATTACCCTTTCCAATTCTCTTTCACTCATCTGGCCATGTCCCACGTCAAATTTAACTTCTGGGACAAGTTCCCTGAGATGGGAGGCAAATTTATCTATGGTCTCTACCCTATTGTATACTAAGTAGACCTGCCCACCTCTTCCAACTTCCTTCAATATTGCATCTCTAATCATTTGTTCGTTAAACTCTACCACATATGTCTGTACAGGATACCTTTCTTCTGGAGGGTCCTCGATGACTGACATATCCCTTATGCCCGACAATGACATATGAAGGGTCCTTGGAATTGGCGTTGCTGTAAGGGTAAGGACATCTACAGTTTCCTTATACTTCTTTAAGGTTTCCTTATGCTTTACACCGAATCTTTGCTCCTCGTCAATGATAAGAAGGCCCAGGTCCTTGAAGTCCACGTCCTTCGACAGTAGTCTATGAGTTCCTACTACTATGTCCACCACGCCGTTTCTAAGTCCCTCTATGGTTTGTTTTTGTTGAATCTTTGTTCTAAATCTACTGAGCATATCAATTTTCACGGGAAAACTCGAAAACCTCTCTAAAAGCGTATTGTAGTGCTGCTGGGCCAATATAGTAGTTGGCACTAAAAATGCAATTTGTTTGCTATCTAATACAGCCTTAAATGCTGCCCTCAGGGCTACTTCCGTCTTTCCATATCCCACATCTCCACAAAGTAGCCTATCCATAGGCTTTGGTTTTTCCATATCTCCTTTAATATCTATTACACTTCTCAGCTGACCTTCCGTTTCTTCGTAGGGAAATAAGTCTTCAAACTCCCTTTGCCATTGGCTGTCCTCTGAAAATGCAAATCCACTGCTTTCTTCCCTTTTTGCATATAGTTCAAGCAAGTCTACAGCCATGTCCTCTACGGCTCTTTTCGCCCGTTCCTTAGTTCTAGCCCAGTCAGCACTTGACAATTTATTAATCTTTGGCTTTATGCTGTGGGAGCCAATATATTTTTGAATTAAATTCATCTGATCTATGGGCACATATAGTTTGTCTGCACCTTTATATCTTATGGTTAAATAGTCTTTTTTCACACCTTGGATATTTAACTGCTCTATACCTTCATATCGTCCTATACCGTGATTTTCGTGGACTATAAAATCTCCCGCCTTTAAATCTGACAAGCTGACAGCCTTCGTTGGATCCTTTTTCTTCAGTTTTGATGTCCTTTTCTTGCCTGCGCCAAATACCTCCTTGTCGCTAATTAGTATAAATTTCAGTTGTGGGTACTCAAATCCGCCAAATGTACTTCCAGGCGTTATATATACTTGGGAGGACTTAATCTCAGTATCTCTATCCAGTATAAAATTGGCCTCAACTTCCATGGACAGCAAAGTGTCTTTAAGCCTTTGACCTCTCTCCTCTGTACCTGACAATATGACGATTTTATAGCCCCTATATTTATAGTGGTTTATGTCATCCTTAAGTATCTCCATTTTATTGTGGTAAGACTGCATTCCCTTCAGCGAAAAATTGCAAAGAGCCCTTGGCTCAAAATCCTTATTGGCACTTAACAATACACTATTTGTTATGGAAGTTTTTCTTTTTATGTCCCTTACCAAACTTTCATAATCAAATCGAATGTTCTCATGGGAGGAAAGGAGTTCACCAACCTCAAATAAGTCCGCAAACTTTATTTTAAAATCCTCCTCTATGGCTTTAACACTTTCCTCTACCCTTCTTGGCTCATCTATGAAAACCAAGGCATCTTCTTTTAAATAATCCAGAATTGATGACAAATATTGAGCAGGTATATAGGGCACTATTAAATCCCTATTGGACAAAAATAGACCCTCTCTTAAGTATTCGCCATATCTTCCAAATTTATTTTCTATATTGTGCCTCTCTATTATATTTCCCTTTGACTTACTTAAGGCCCTGTTCATATCCTCTCCCAAAGCATTAGCTACTGCATCCCTATACTGGTCCAATATCAAGATTTCCTTCACAGGGGATATGTATACCTTTTTAAGGACCTCCTTTGATTTTTGACTATGGATGTCAAAGGACCTGATGGAATCCACTTCTATATCAAAAAACTCGATTCTAAAAGGGTCCAAACTATAAGGAGGAAAAAAATCCAATATACCTCCCCTTATGCTGAACTGCCCAATGGCCTCCACCATCGTTACGCCTTCATATCCATTTTGAACTAGAATAGACCTGACTAAATCTAAATCTACCTCATCCCCCACTTCTATGGTCCTAGAGTGGCTTTTAAAGACTTCTTTTGACATAAGTTTCCCTAAAATAGATTCAATGGAGGACACCACCAAAAGGTTCTCCCCCTTTGACAATCTAGATACAACGCCAAGCCTTTCATTGGAACTTTCGTTGCTAAAAGCGTCTATGTCGTAAAACAAGATATCTTTCTTCGGAAAGAAAACAGTATCCCCATTTCCTAGGCTTTTTAAATCCTCCACAATCCTCTTGCTTCTCACCTCATTGTGGGTAATGACGAGTATTTGCCTATTGGTATGAAGTTTTAAGGCATGTAGAAAATGTCCCATGGCCTCATCTATGATGCCATAAACACCTATGGGACTGTCTTGATTTTCTATATGTAATTTTAACTTTTTGTAGCTATCCAAATTGTTCAAGGGATCCACTACGAAATCCTGCATATAATTCACTCCTCAATAAACACCCTAAGCCCAGGTTTAGTCCTGGGCTCCATTTGTCTTAATATTAAATTGATTCATTGCATCGTCTATTCCCTTTTCTATAATAGCTTCTACAGCCTCTGCTCCTGTCAATATGGACCCTTCAATTAGTTCCTGTTCTTCCTTGGAAAACTTGCTTAACACAAAATCTGCTAAATCCTCATATTGACCTTTTTTCCCTATGCCTATTTTCACCCTTGGAAAGTCGTCCCTTTGAAGCAGGTATATTATGGACTTTAATCCATTGTGAGAACCTGCACTCCCTTTCCTTCTAATCCGTACGGCGGCAAAATCTATATCTATATCGTCTACCACTACTATGATATTTTCTATGGGGAGCTTAAAAAAATTGTAAATATCCCTAACCGTTTCGCCGCTATTATTCATAAAGGTTTGAGGCTTGACCAATAAAACCTTTTCCCCGCCTATAAATCCTTCACCATACACGGATTTAAATTTTATTTTATTGATTTTAATGTTGTTTCTCTTCCCTAATAAATCTATGGTATTAAACCCAATATTATGCCGCGTTTGTGCATATGCTCTGCCTGGATTTCCCAATCCTACAACTACAAACAAAAAATCAACTCCCAATTACTCAAATAATTTACTGACAGATTCATTGTCGTGAATCCTCTTAATGGCCTCTGCAAAAAGTGGAGCCACAGATACGACTTCGATTTTATCGATTCTCTTTTCCTCTGGTAGGGGAATAGTATCTGTAATGATAAACTTTTCCAGCTCAGAGTTTTTAATTCTCTCTATGGCAGGACCAGATAATACGCCGTGGGTGGCACATCCATAGACCTTTTTAGCACCAAAGTTTTTTAACACGGATGCAGCCTTTGTTATGGTACCAGCAGTATCTATGATATCGTCAACTAAAATAACGTCTTTTCCATCTATATCTCCAATGACATTCATGACCTCTGATACATTGGCCTTTGGCCTTCTTTTTTCTATAATGGCGATGGGCAAATCTAAAAGGTTGGCAAAGGACCTTGCCCTGGTAACACCTCCTAAATCCGGGGATACAATTACCGTCTCCTCTCCTACTAAATCTCTAAAATACTCTGCCAAAATAGGCACTCCAGATAAGTGATCTACAGGTATATCAAAGTATCCCTGTATCTGTGCTGCATGTAAGTCCATGCTAATTACCCTGTCTGCTCCAGCTGTGGTCAAGAGATTTGCCACCAGCTTTGCCGTAATAGGCTCCCTGGCCTTTGTCTTCCTGTCCTGTCTCGCATAGCCGTAATATGGCAGCACGGCATTTACCCTTCCCGCTGAAGCCCTCTTTACTGCATCTATTAAAATTAGTATTTCCATTAAATTGTCATTTACAGGGGTATTTGTCGGCTGCACTATGAATACATCCATTCCCCTGACAGTTTCGCTAATATTGACGTTTATTTCTCCATCGCTAAATGTATTTACATCGCAAATCCCCATGGGCTTGATTAACTCCCTGCATATCTTTTCTGCTAAGTCCCTATTGGCATTTCCCGAAAAAATTTTCATACCATCCATACATATATTCATCTGTTTTCCTCCTAAGTCCCTTATTTTTTTAAGCCTTTTCTCTCAACCCAATTGGGTATGTTTACCTGTCGAGCCCTGGCAATGGAGAGCTCTCCCTCCTTTACCTCTTTTGTAATAGTCGAACCTGCCGCGACATATCCCCAGGATTTTACCTCCACAGGTGCAACTAAATTTGAATTGCTGCCCACAAAGGCATTGTCTCCGACAGTAGTTCTAAACTTTTCCTTCCCATTATAATTTACAAATACTACGGCACAACCTATGTTTACATTATGTCCAATATCGGCATCTCCTATATATGCCAAGTGGTTGGCTTTTGTATTGTCTTTTATATTTGAATTCTTAACTTCAACAAAATTTCCTATGCTGACATTTTCTCCAATTTTGGAATTAGGTCTGAGATGGGCATAGGGCCCTATGGTAGTACCTTGACCTACGATGCTTCCCTCCACTAGAGAAGACCTTATGGTGACCCTAGGCTGTATAATGCTGTCAATTATAGTAGTATCTCCGCTTATTACACAATCCTCTCCTATTTTAGTATCTCCCTTAATAGATACGCCTGGATATATGATGGTGTCCCTCCCTATGGATACTCCATCTTCAATATAAGTATTGTCTGGGTTGACTATTGTCACTCCATCGTCCATATGGCGTTTATTTATTCTCCTTCTCATTATTTCCTCACAAAAGGCCAATTGTCTCCTTGAATTTACGCCGTGGATTTCATTTGAATCCACTATTATATGGGCGCCTATTTTATAGCCTTCATTCTTAAGTACCTCTATTACATCGGTGAGATAGTATTCATTCTGTGCGTTTTCATTATCTATTTTGGACAGGGCATATTTTAAAAGCTTACCTCTGAAGCAAAATATTCCAGAATTTATTTCCTTAATTGCCTTTTCCTCGGGATTGGCATCCCTTTCCTCTACTATTTTGGAAACATGACCGCCTTCTCCTCTTATTATTCTGCCATAGCCAGTAGGTTCTTCTAAAATTGTCGTAAGCACAGTCCCATCGAAATTGTTTTCCCTGTGGTAATTAAACATCTTTTCAATTGTATCCTCAGTTATGAGGGGTGTGTCACCTGAAAGTATAATTACAGTACTGCTGTCCTCTATATATGGAACTGCCTGCATAGCTGCAAATCCAGTGCCATAAGGATGTCCCTCTCCCATAGGTTGAGTTTTAAACTCCAAGTTTTCTCCTTTAAAGTGCCCCTTTACCTGCTCCCCATCTCGTCCAACTATGACGATGTTTTTCTCCACCTTAGCACCTTTACTAGCCCTTATGACGTAATCCAACAGGGGTTTCCCACATACTTCGTGTAATACCTTAGTTTTTTTCGATTTCATTCTAGTGCCTTCCCCGGCTGCTAATATAATAGAAACATTCATTCACTACACCTCGTCTTGTATTTGTCCTTCAAATAATATTTTATCTTATTTAAAATATAAGTCCACAGGGAAATGGGAAATTTATAAACTTTTGACAAACTTACAGAGAAAAAGGAGCCATAGGCTCCCTTTTACTCTGTTGCTAAAGACTTTTCATACTCTTCAAAAATCGCTTCTTGGATTTTTTGCCTAGTTTCGGCATTAATTGGATGGGCTATGTCCCTAAACTCACCATCTGCCATCTTTCTGCTGGGCATGGCCACAAATAACCCATTTTGGCCTTCGATTATCTTGATATCGTGAACTACAAATTCATCATCAAAGGTAACCGAGACAATGGCCTTCATTTTTCCTTCATCTGAGATTTTTCTCAGCCTCACATCAGTAATTTTCATTACTAAATTCACCACCCTTTATTTAAGTCAAAAAATAACTGAATATAAATATATTCGATATATATTTTAAAAGTCCTGCTTTTTTTTGAAACTTTTTTCAGAATTTCTACTTTTATCCAATACACGACTGTAAACTTTACATAATCTGCAAAATTTATTTTATTTTTCCTTTTAATGTGATATAATCTATCAGTGACAAATTAATCCTATTGGAATAGAATAATATTAATATAGAAGATGGTAATAATATGACAAAGGACTTTTTTAGGAGGAAAATCTATGTACGAATTTCACATAAGTAAACACATGTATTCTAGAATTCATTTTATTGGGATAGGCGGCATATCTATGAGTGCCATGGCAGAAATATTGATTTCTGAAGGATATACTGTAACTGGATCAGATGCAAAAGATAGCCCCATCGTTGAAAGGCTAAAAAAACTAGGTGCACTTATTTACATAGGACACAGCGAAGACAATATAGGCAGCGCAGATTTAGTTATTTATACGGATGCCATATCCATGGACAATGAAGAATTTATTAAGGCTAAGAATTTGGGAATACCCGTGATAGATAGGGCCACATTTTTAGGAGCCCTAATGAAGAACTATACAAACTCCATTGCCGTATCAGGTACCCATGGGAAAACCACCACCACCAGTATGTTATCAACCATATTAAATCGTTCCGTCCTAAATCCTACCATACTTCTAGGTGGAGAGCTAGACGAAATAGGAGGCAATGTAAAATTGGGCTCTAGGGAGTTTATCCTCACCGAGGCCTGCGAATACAAGGGAAATATCCTGAAATATTTTCCCACTATGGCCATTATCTTAAATATAGATGAAGACCATCTAGATTATTTTAAGGGAATAGATCATATTCAAGACACATTTGCCGACTACGGAAAAAATCTTGACAAAAATAGTTATTTGATTATCAACAAGGACGATAAGGGACATAGAAGGGTAGTAGATAATACAGAAGCAAGGGTATTTACATTTTCTTTAATGGAAGACTCCGATTATAAGGCAGAGAATATCAGTTTTTCCGAAGAAGGCTATCCTATATATACTTTAAATATTAAGGGCAAAGAAACTTATGAAGTAAACCTATCGGTAATGGGCCTTCACAATGTATACAATTCTCTAGCCAGTATTGCAGCTGCACATATTTATGGCATTCCAATGGAAGACATATTAAAGAAAATTTCTCAATATACAGGTGTCCACAGGAGACTAGAACTAAAGGGATATTATAACGGGGCCAAGGTAATCGACGACTATGCACATCATCCCACGGAAATAAAGGCTACTTTAAATGCTCTTAGAAATTCCACAGATGGGAATATTTTTTGTGTCTTTCAGCCCCATACCTACACGAGAACAAAACTTTTATTAAACAGCTTTGCAAATTCCTTTGGTGCTGCAAATAAAATAATTATCACCGATATCTATGCCGCCCGAGAGAAGGATAATGGCATGGTCCATTCTAAAGACTTAGTAAATGCAATCTATGACAATGGTGCAGATGCTATGTATATCCAAACCTTTGAAGATATTGAACACTATTTGTTGGAAAGCGTTAAAAAAGACGACATCATACTTACCATGGGAGCAGGAAATGTATATTTAATAGGAGATGCAATCGTAGAAGGTCATAAAAATAAGGCAGCAGTATAATAGAAAATAAAACAGTCCTAATCGCTTTGATTAGGACTGTTTACATTGTAAATCTCTTCCAACGCCTTATTTATTTTTTCCTTGTCGTAAATATAATATGACAGTACTTTTTTTCCTACCTTTTTAAACTCTGCTCTTCCAGGAAGTGTGCTTATATTGAAATCTTCCGTTCCCATACCTAGGGCTTTCCTCCCATAGGACAGGGAAGTGAATAAACTCATATCCGTTTTAACGTGTTGAAATCCCTTTGTAACCACAGTAATTAAGTTGTCTGATGCTTTGGCTATGAAGGATTTTATAAACTCCTGCTGTGCCTTAATTCTCCCCAAGTCACCATCTATATATCCACCCTTGTTGTTATTGCCCTTTCTGTACCGAATAAATCCCAATGAATTTTTTCCGTCCAACACCTGCTTGCCAGGACTAATATCTATTTTCAAAGGGGGCTTTGCCGTTGGATCATCGTATTTCATGTGAAATGGCACATCTACCTCTACGCCACCTAAACCGTCTACTATTTTTACCACACCTTCATAGTCCAATGTGACTACGTGGTGTATGGGAACTTCATTTAATATGTAGGATACTGTTTTTTTCATCCCTAGAGCTCCGTGTTCTCTGTAGATACTGTTTATTTTTCTCTGCTCGGCCCCATCATAGCCTTTTCGGTGTATATAAGTGTCCCTAGGTATATTTATTATATCTATTTTTTTAGTATCTGGACAAAAAGATGCAAACATTATGGTGTCACTTCTGGTGTCCTCTAGTCCCATAAATAAAAAGTTCACCCTATTGCTTTTCTCCATGGCTTCTTTTAGATTGTCGTATTCCTCTATGTCCTTTGGTTTTACTTCTATCTTTTCTATTATAATTTTTTCTATCTCTTTTTTTCCACTATGATTCACATTGCTTTCCAGTTTTATATGGTTTTCTTTTACATACGACGATGAACCTATATATAAAGCAAGCAAAAAACATAAAAAAGATACAATAAAGACCTTGGAAAAAGTTTTCATAGTATTCCACCCTTCGCGAGAAAATCTTTCTCCATTATTGTAACCAAATTTGTAAAATTTAAAATCGAATTAAAAAAATCCCTCCACGATGGAAGGGATTTAACTTTAATACTCAAAGAAGCCTTTTTTAGTTTTTCTACCTAAGAGACCGCCTCTTACCATTTTCCTTAAATATGGATGAGCTCTATATTTACTATCCGCAAACTCGTCGTATAGAACATCCATGATTGCAAGACACACATCTAAACCTACTAAATCTGCCAAAGCCAATGGTCCCATAGGGTGGTTGGCTCCCAGTTTCATTGCTTCATCTATGTCTTGTGCCGAAGCTACTCCATCTGCCAATATACCCACTGCCTCATTTATCATTGGAATCAAAATTCTATTGACTACAAAGCCCGGTGCCTCTTCTACTTCAACTGGAGTCTTGCCCAAGTCCTTGGAAAGCTGGATTATCTTTCCCTTTGTCTCCTCAGATGTGGCAATGCCCTTTATTACTTCGACTAATTTCATTACAGGTACAGGGTTAAAGAAATGCATTCCTATGACTCTGTCAGGTCTATTTGTCATATTGGCAATTTCTGTAATGGATAGGGACGATGTATTGGTCGCTAAAATTGCCTCTTCCTTACACAGTTCGTCTAATTTGCCAAATATCTCCTTCTTTAAATCCATATCCTCTGATATAGCCTCTATGACTAAATCGCAATCTTTTAAATCCTCATAGGATGTGGTAATGGAAATATTGTTTAATGTCCTTTCCATTTCCTCCTTTGCAATCCTCTCCTTTTCAACTAGTCTATTCAATCCTTTTTCAATGGATTTGACACTAGCCCTAGGATTATTTTCATCGATTGATCTAACCCACATAGTAACTTCAAAATCCTTGGCAGCGAAAATCTGAACAATTCCTCCTGCCATGGTTCCCCTGCCTAATACGCCAATCTTTTTCATAAGACACCTCCAAATTATTTTAGTTTATAATTAGGTTGACGTTTCTCAAGAAATGCCAACATTCCTTCCTTCTGGTCCTCCGTGGCAAAGCATAGGGCAAATAGCTCCTTTTCTATGGCCATACCAGTCTCAATATCCCCTTCCATCCCTTTGTTTATGGCAGTCTTGGCGTACCTAAGAGCCAATTGGGATTTCTGCACCATCTTCCCCGCCATTTCCAAAGCAGCATCCATTAGTTCCTCTCCCGGGACAACTTTGTTTGCCAAGCCAATTCTAAAGGCCTCATTGCCGTCTATTATGTCACAGGTAAATATAAGTTCCTTTGCCCTTCCAGGTCCAACTAATCTGGGAAGCCTTTGGGTTCCAGCAAAACCTGGAGAGATACCTAGACCTACTTCTGGTTGTCCAAACTTGGCCTTTTCAGAGGCAATTCTAATATCGGCACATAGGGAAAGCTCACAACCTCCGCCTAAGGCAAATCCGTTTACTGCAGCGATGACAGGCTTTTCCATCAATTCTATTTTTCTAAAAACTCCCATACCTTTTTTAGCAAAGGCCCTAGCCTCCAATGGATTTAAATCCTTCATCTCACCTATATCTGCACCGGCTACAAATGCCCTGCCTTCGCCTGTAATAATGAGTACGTAAATATCTTCGTCCCGCTCAATGTCATCTATAGCCCTGTCTAATTCCTCCAATACTTCTGAGTTTAAGGCGTTTAACGCCTCAGGCCTATTGATTTTTAGTATTCCAATTTTGTCCTTCTTTTCAAGTAATAAATTTTTAAATTCCAAATTGAAACCTCCTCCCAAAATTTATCAAATATGCTCTATTTGTTAATATTGTACCAAGCTTTTCCATATAAATCAAATCCTATATGACATAAATAAAAACTGAATAGCGGCCTATTCAGTTTTATTTAATTACTTCCATAAGCAATATGGCAAAGTCGTCATGCTGTTCTCCCCAGCTGTAAGCGATTATCTTTTCTTCTATTTCCCTGAGTATATTGTCCTTGTGATTATTTACCATTTGTATTACGCTTTCTACGCCAAATTCTTTTCCTTCTTTGTCCTTGGCCTCTGTAATGCCATCGGTGTAGAACAATATCTTATCGCATTTTTTAAGATTGATGCTTTTCTCGTTGTAGTACATTTCGTTAAATAGGGAAGCTATGGGGTAGCCTTTTGTTTCCAGCATCTCCACTTCTTCCTTATTATATTTTATTGGAATGCAATTATGTCCCGCGTTGGAAAACCTAAATTCATAAGTTCTTGTGTTAAATACGCCGTAAAATATGGTGAAATACTTATCCACCTCTAAATTTAAGGCTATAAACCTGCTATACAGCTCTGCCAAGGCATCAGATGGACTGAGGATATTGTCCTTAATGGACCTCATGGTTTGTCTAATGAACATAGTCATCATAGATGCCGATACGCCATGACCTGAAACGTCGGCAATATAAATCCCCAAATGGTCTTCGTCAATATGATATGCGTCAAACATATCTCCGCTTAACATCTCGGATGGTTTGTAAATATAATCTATGGAGATATTCTCTATGACTTCTTTACTAGGCAATATCTTTTCTTGGATTTTTTTTGCAAAGCCCAAATCCTTGCTCATCTTTTTATTTTTATCTATGAGTTCTAACTCCAATTTTCTCTCCCTTGTAACATCTCGAAAGACCTCAACTGCGGCAAATACCTTCCCCTCTGAATTAGTTACGGGAGAAGACTTAACAGAAAAATACCTGCCATTGATTATCTCTTCCTTTTGGATGACCTCTCCGGTGTTTATACTTCTTTCTGTGATGCAAAAACCACATGGGCTGTCCTTCCCATGAGCCTTATAGCATTTCATGCCCAAGATATTGTATCCCAGGTCCTCCTTCATGACCCTATTGGCGTAAATAATAGTGCCTTCACTGTCTATTACCCTTACCCAATCTGCCATGCCTTCTAGCACATGATAATTCAGCATACCGTACTCTTCTATTCTCTTTTTTACCATATTCAGGTCTTCTCTCTTTAGCATGCCTTATCACCCAAATCATATATTTATTTATCAAATTAAAGATTGTATATATTCATTCTATATCATTTATGAAATTATTTCTACATATATTTCCAATTTACTACTTTAATATATTAGATTTTAGTACCTTACTTTTACCTCGTTTTCCTCTGCATATCTCCCTAGGGCATATAGGCAGTCCGAAAGCCTATTTACGTATTTTATCACTAAGGGATCTATTTCTACAGTATCTGACAAAGTAATTATTCTCCTCTCTGCCCTTCTGCAAATGGTCCTAGCAACATGAAGGTAACCAGATTTTTTGCCTGAACCGGGTACGATAAAGCCTCCGAACTCCCCAATTTTCCCCATGTATTGGTCGATAATAGATTCTAAACCTTCTATATCCTTTTCCTCTATTCTATACCTTATTTTTGTTTTATCTTCTGTAGCCAAATATGCTCCAACAGTAAATAGCTTATTCTGTATATTTTCAATTATCTTGTAGATTTCTTCGTCTTCGACGTAGTTCTTGGCCAAACCCATAAATGAATTTAATTCGTCAATTGTACCATAGCTTTCAACTCGAATGTGGTCCTTGGGCACCCTTTTGTTGTCAAACAAGCTGGTACTACCTTTATCTCCTGTTTTTGTATAAATCTTCATTTCTTCCTCCTCCTTAAATAAAGTAATATTTTGTTAAACGTCCTTTGGCGGTCTGGGACCATAGTACTGATAATAGTCTACTTTTATCCTTCCATTATAGAGTTTTCTCTTTCTATTTGCCTTTTTTCCATATAGTTTTTCAAAGTCTTCATTTGATGTGATTACATATACAGACCAAGTATCCAATTCTTTAAATTTAGTGCCTAAGTCCCTATACAGCTCCTCTATCTCGGCTTTTTCTCCAATTCTTTCCCCATAGGGAGGATTTGTAACCACAACACCATATTCATTGTTTAGGTCCGCATCCCGAAAATCTTTAATAAAAAAGGCTATATCATCTTCTAAGCCAAAGTTAGCCGCGTTGTCCCTGGCCCTTAGTATGGATTTTCTATCTATGTCACATCCCAATATGTGGAGTTTCGACTCTGTATCCATGAGCCTCAGGGCTTCTCTTCTAGCCTCTGACCAGTATTCCTTCTTTACCCTAGGCCACTTTTCCGCTGCAAAGTCCCTTTCCAAACCAGGTGCCATGTTTTTTCCAATCATGGCTGCCTCTATGGGTATTGTACCAGAGCCGCAAAATGGATCAAATAATACCCTCTCTTTGTTCCAATAGCTGAGGAGCAACATAGCAGCAGCCAATGTTTCCTTTATGGGAGCATCCCCTTGCCTGTCCCTATACCCCCTTTTGTGCAGGCCCTCACCGGAAGTGTCTATGGTTAATGTGGCAACGTCCTTTAAAAGTGCCACCTCAATTGTAAACTTTGGCCCTGTCTTTTCAAACCAATCTACATGGTATTTAGTCCTCAGTTTTTCCACCACGGCCTTTTCCACTATTCTCTGGCAATCTGAAACACTAAATAATTTTGAGTCTATACTCTTTCCTTCTACTACAAAATTGCCATCTTCTGTTATCCACTGCTCCCAGGGCAATGACTTAGTCTTTTCAAATAGCTCCTCAAAGCTTAGGGCCTTGAATTCCCCCATTTTTAGTAAAACTCTGTCTGCAGTTCTAAGCCAAATGTTTGCCTTGGGTATATCCTTTTCTGTCCCTTGGAAGGTCACCTTGCCATTTTCTACCTTTAAATCCTCATAACCGAGGTCTGTTAGTTCCCGTTTGACTACGGCCTCTAGACCAAAGGTTGCCGTTGCAATTAATTCAATCATATTCTCACCTCATAGTTTAGCTAACTCTATTATACTCCATATAAGAAGTATTTAGTTAATAATAATGATTATATTTTTGTAATTATGGGTATAAATGAAGTTGAATGAAAACAATATAAATTTGGAGGGATTTAAATGAAATCATTAGGAAATCTTTATCAAAGTGGAGATTGGAAAGGCGAGAAACACGTTCCCGTAATCAATGCACCGGAGAAAGTAAATCTTGGTGATCTTGTAGATGTTAAAGTATCCATAGGAGATGAGATACCACATCCCAATACATTTGAACATTATATTTCTTGGATTAAGGTATATTTCCAACCAGAGGGTCATAAATTCCCCATAGAAGTTGGAAGCTTTAACTTTACAGCCCACGGCGAATCTGGATTACTTACAGAGCCAAGTGCCGCATTGCAATTTAAGCCTCAGAAGTCTGGAACTTTATACGCTGTTTCCTATTGCAACATTCACGGCCTATGGGAAAATAGTGTAGAATTAGCAGTAGAATAGCAATTGTATAAAATAGCAGCCATGGCTGCTATTTTTTCTTGACAATTTTATATGTATATATTAATATTATATAAAAATAACAGAAAACAATGAAGAGTCTTACAAACTCGGAGTTTTCCCCCTACTATGGGTTAAATAGCTTGAGGCTTTATGCGAATTAAGGTGGTACCACGGGTTTCTCTCGTCCTTTGCGATGAGATGACCCTTTTTTTATTACTGGAATATAAAAATGGAGGGATATAATGAGCAATGTCTTTGATGTATTAACAGAGAGAGGTTATATTGACCAAGTAACGTATGAAGAAGAGCTAAGGGAACTATTTGGTACGGAGCCAGTCACATTTTATATAGGCTTCGATGCTACAGCAGATAGTCTAACCTTGGGCCATCTCCTTCAAATAATGGTTATGATGCATATGCAGCAGCATGGCCATATTCCCATAGCGCTGCTGGGAGGCGGCACCACAATGATTGGGGACCCATCTGGCAAATCCGATATGAGAAAGATTATGACTAGGAAAATCATCGATCACAATGCAGAAAAATTTAAAATCCAGTTTTCCAAATTCTTAGACTTCAGCGATGGAAAGGCTATCATGGACAACAACGCCAATTGGCTTTTAGACTTGAATTTTGTAAACTTTATGAGGGAAATTGGGGTTCACTTCTCTGTGAACAGAATGCTGACACTAGATAGCTATAAAAACAGATTAGAGCAAGGTTTGACTTTTTTCGAATTCAGCTATATTTTGATGCAGTCCTATGACTATTTGCACCTATATAGGACTTATGGCTGTAAATTGCAAATGGGCGGCAGCGATCAATGGTCAAATATATTGGGAGGATATGAACTCATTAGAAAACTGGAGCAGGATAAGGTATATGCCATGACCTTTAAGCTGTTGACTACAGCTGCAGGTACTAAAATGGGCAAAACAGAAGCCGGTACAGTATGGTTAGATGCGGAAAAGACATCGCCTTACGAATTGTACCAGTATTTGAGGAATACCGACGATAGGGATGTGGAAAAATTCCTGGCACTGCTGACATTTTTGCCAATGGATGAAGTGAGAAGGCTTGGTGCCCTAGAGGGATCCGAAATAAATAAAGCCAAGGAAGTTTTAGCCTTTGAGGTTACAAAACTAGTCCACGGAGAAGAGGAAGCCAAAAAAGCAGAAGACGGATCCAGGTCTTTATTTGCAGGTGCCAATGAAGGAGGTTCCATACCATTTACCAACATGGATAGGGATGTCTTTGAAAAGGGCATTGGAATCCTAGACTTGCTAAAGGACCTAGGCCTTACTAAATCAAACAGCGAAGGAAGAAGGCTTGTGGAGCAAGGCGGCATATCCATAGATGAACAAAAAGTAGAAAACACCGATAAGATAGTGAATTTAAAGGATTTTAAAGAAGATAAAATAATGATTAAAAAAGGAAAAAAGGTATATCACCAAGTAAGGATATAGATAAAACTTCCAGTAAATTACTGGAAGTTTTATTATCTAAATAACACCTTATGATTTTCAATCTTATCCACAATTGCCAAGGATTCCAATTTAATTCCCTTTTCCCTAATGTTGTCTCCGCCTTTTTGAAATCCCTTTTCGATGACGATACCTATACCGACTAAATTGCAATTAGCCCCGTCTATTATTTCCACAAGTCCTTCCACAGCCTTTCCATTTGCCAAGAAGTCATCTATAATTAAAATATTTTCACCTTCTTTTAAATACTTCTTCGATACCCTGATTGTATAAGTCTTGTCCCTCGTATATGAATAGACCTGGCTCTCATATGTCTCCACATCTAAATTCTTTGATTCTGTTTTCTTTGCAAATACCACGGGAACGTTGAAATATTGGGCAGCGATAACTGCTATGGCTATGCCGGATGCCTCAATGGTCAGTATCTTGTCCACCCTTTCAGATTTAAATCTGTCTTTAAACTCTCTTCCTATTTCATTTAATAAATCTATGTCTATTTGATGGTTTAAAAAATTGTCAACTTTTATTACATTGCCTTCCTCGATTGAACCATCTGTCAATATCCTTTTCTTTAACGCCTCCATGTCCCACCCCTATATTGTTTTTTCGTTTAATAGCAAATAATAAATCCAACGTATTTTGACACTCTAAGCTTTATACTATACTACAATAATTATTGGATTTATTCAAGGAAAATATCAAAATAAAAAGGATGGAAACCCATCCTCTATTGTTGAAATATTCTTTTCTTAACGGCTTTTTTCAGTCCGACCATTTCATATCTTTTACCTAACTCACTGCAACTATAGGTCAATTTAATGGTGTGGATATCTGGGGATTCCATTCCCATGCAGATAATATTTCTCCAAGAGAAATCAACCAATGTCCTGTCCCTATTGGTAAAGTCCAATTTTTCCATTGCCATTAGATGTGTAATAATAGAAGAAGTCAGTATATCCAAGGTATTGTTAAAGTCGTCGAAATAATCCTTCAGTGCTACAACAGCGTGAATTGCCGTTATGCTGTGCAGTATTACATTGTCATTGGAGTTGGTAAAGGCAGGCAGTACAAAATTCAATAAAAACCTTACCTTATCCTCTTCTGTCCCACCTATAACAAATCCTTTTTGAGTAAACTCCCTGTCCCTGTAGATGTTATTGAGTTTTTGTCCAAAGGGCATATTTGATTTGCGAATCCCATCTATATATGGGTTTTCCACAATCTTTGTCATTTCAGAAACAGTATCCATGCCGCTTATTTCCCTGGTAAAGGATTTTCCTTCACTATAGCTGGTCAAATAATAGGCCAAGGACCTTGCCACTTCATCCTTTAGCTCTTCCTCTGTCTTGTATCCCTCCAAGGCATAGGCAACTCGAATAATAGTGTGGAAGAGGTCAGATGACAGTCCAAGTGTATAAGTGTTTAGGACGTGATGCAAAACTTGATCTACGCCTTCCCTATCAATTTTCCTCTCCATCAAATCTAAGCAGGAGCCGTAAAGTTCTTTTCTCCCAAGGCATTCATCTATGGAATTGACCTTTGGGTAATCGGATTTTAGCGGCTCAAAGCTGACATTTTCCAAAAATAAATCTGTGTGGTTTTTAACCTTTTCAATATCGCCAGACATTTTGTATAAAGCAATTTGAGTCATGGGTAAATCATTTACTTTTCCCCTTATATAAGGCGAATACATCTTACCATAATTGTTGACAATTTGACTAAGAAACATATTTTCTCCCCCTTTTACCATAAAGCATACAATTACCCATTATTTATTCTTATTCTAACAGAAGATTTTTCAATTTTCAAGCTTTTTTAAAAATTGTGAAACATCTAACACAAGTAAAATACAGGACTTTAGCCTTATCCTTCTATACCCTACCGTCCCAAAGTATGATGTTTCCTTGCATAAATAGTTCTCGGGTTTTTATGTCTTTTATATATTTACCAAATACTTACTAAAAATTTATAAAACTTTAGGTAATTAACGCATTATTGTCCCTAGTTTGTTAATTTTATGATATAAATGCTGTTTAGACCTCTAATTTGCCACAAAAAAATATACAAGATTGCAATGTAGTATGGAAAAAATGTCGATTTGTGTTATAATATACTATAAATTACCAAAGTCATTCTACTGAAGAGGTGGTGCAACCAATGCCAAATAAAAAGGATATAAACTGGTTTCAACACAATATGGAGTTTATGGAAAATCAAGTCGAAGATTATCTAAAGACCCGTCTAAATACAAATCCTGCTAAGGAAGCTTTGAAGATAATCGCACTTTATATTATTATAGGGGCACTGTGGATAACATTATCCGACACTATATTGGGAAATATCGTCAAAGATTCAGAAATGTATAAAACCTTACAGCTCTATAAGGGCTGGCTTTACGTTGCAGTAACTGCAATGTTTTTTTACGCAATTATATTAAAAAGCCTAAGGTTGTTTGGGTTTGCCATGGACAAAATATACGACACATACGAAGAATTGGTGGCTTCCCACGAAGAACTCATCGCCATGGAGGGTGCCTTAAAAGACCAATACTCAGAACTGGAAAAAAATAAAAATGAGCTGACCATAAGCAACAAGAGATATGAGATGATAGTAGATGGAGCCCATGACGGCATTTGGGATTGGGATCTTGTAAACGAAATTTACTTTTTCTCACTGGCAAATAAGGACATCTTTGGATATAGTGAGGGAGAATTGAACCACGATATTGAAGAGTGGAGAGGCCTGATGCATCCTGATGACGTGAAGGAGGCCTTCGAATACTTGGATCAATACCTAGCGTCTAAGGAAGGATATTATTCCAACAACTACAGAATACGGACAAAAGGCGGAGAATATCGTTGGATTGCCAGCAGCGGCAGGGCACTATGGAACAAAGATGGTGTGCCCATCAGAATAGCTGGCTCCCATACGGATATTACAGAGCAAAAAATAATGGAGCAAAAATTATACGAGCTGGCTTACTTTGACCAATTGACAAAATTGCCTAATTTGGAATGGCTCAAAGAAAAAGGAGAGGAGCTAATTAATCAGGCAAAAAAAGATAATAAAGAACTGGCTTTTCTATATGTGGATGTAGATGACTTTAGAAATATAAATGAAATAATGGGCCATGAAATAGGCGATAAACTAATCGTTCACATTTCCAATACTGTATTGGGCAATATAAGGTCACCACACTTGGTGGCACGTTTAGGCGGAGATGAATTTGGGGTTTTTCTCGTCGATATCGACAGGGATACTTTAATGGATAAAATAGAGGACAATATTCAGTTTATAAGAAAACCGTGGGTACTGGAAGGCCATACGTTTTACATCACAATTAGCGTGGGTATTGCAATATTTCCCGACAACGGAAATAACTTCCTAACTTTGCTGCAAAATGCCGATACTGCATTATCCTTCGCCAAAGAAAGCGGAAAAGACAGGTGTATGCTATTCACCCAAGAAATGCAGGAAAATACCAAAAAGTTTGTTGAAATGGATTCTGACTTAAGAATAGCTTTAGAAAATCAAGAATTTCAATTGTATTATCAACCTCAGTTTTACATAAAGACAAATGAAGTCGTAGGTGCTGAAGCTTTAATCCGTTGGAAACATCCAAAAAGGGGATTTATACCCCCTATGGAGTTTATTCCCTTTGCAGAAAAAATTGGATATATAGATCCCATTAGCAAATGGGTATTTGAAACTGCCTGTAAACAAAAACTGAACTGGAATAAAGAAGGATATAAACCTCTGAAAATCTCTATCAACCTTTCGGGGGAAATGCTTTCATTTGCAGGACTAGTCCAGGGTACAATGGAAATATTGGAAGAAAATGAAATAGAGGATTTTGGAATAGAAATAGAATTGACAGAGACTGCCCTAATGGCAGACTTTGAAAATTCTGTCCAAGTTCTTGAAGAGTTGAAAGACTTGAATATTACCATATCCTTAGACGATTTTGGGACTGGTTATTCTTCATTGACCTATTTAAGAGTACTGCCCATCGATGTAATAAAAATAGACAGGCAATTTATCAACGGCATAGGAAAATCCGATAAAGAAGACGATATCATAAAGTATATTATAGAACTCTCCCATATGCTGGGATTAAAAGTAGTGGCAGAAGGCGTGGAAACAAAGGAACAGCTGGATTTTCTAAGGGAAAACAACTGCGATATAGCCCAAGGCTATTACTTTGCCAGACCAATGCCTTCAGAGAAAATGAAAAAATACCTTAGTAAATAAATCCTTTATTCCTCCTTTATTCCTTGGGACATCTGCAAATATACCATGCAGCCCTTGGCCCTACGTCTATTTTGCTTACATTGGCAAATATCTCCTTCATTTCATCCTGAGCCACTTTTATGAAATTAAAATAATCTCCATTTTCCAGCCATTCTATTATGGTTGTGAGAACTGCTCGGTTTTCGTTGTAATCGTGAATAATAACAAATCTCTTGGCCAGTCTTTTCATTTCCATATACAGTTTCATTCGTTCGTCCCTTTGTATGCCATGGGCAACATAGGAGGCTATGACGATGTCAAAGGACTTATCTGAAAATGGCAATTTTTCTTCTGGCTCTATGTGAATTAGCTCAATGGGCAAATCCTTTAACTTTTTCTTTGCTTGGCTTAGCATTCCCTTTGACGGGTCCACCCCAGTTGGGTTCATTTCACTGTCATAGAAAGCTTTGCAAAGTGCCCCTGTACCACATCCTATATCTAAAATAGTTAAACCCTCGGTAAACTCTATTTCCTTAGATACTTTCTGCAATACTTCCTTATAATAATTCTCCTGTGATTGGAAAAACAAACCGTATACAGGAGATATCATATCGAATAACAACATATTATCACCTTGTCTTTCGTTTTAATTTCTTCTGTTCTACTTACTAATACCCAAAATACCTCTTAATATGAAAAAATGTTCGATTTTTACCTATAAAATACAAAACGAAAAATCTATTGTCTAAAAATTAAACTTTCACAATTGTAAAACTATTTTACAAAATCCATTGTATTGTATCTGTTTATTTGATATAATATTAACAAGAAGAGGTACTATGAACACATAAAACTTATTAGGGGGGTTTATTATGTTAGCATATAAGGAATGCCTGGAAAACGTGAACAAAGGTATGTTACAGCTTACAGAAGAACTTGCTAAAGAAATGAATGGTTTTATGACACTTCACAATGCAGCATTGGCAGATAGGGCCCTAGATACAAAAACGAAAGAATTAATTGCATTGGGAATCTCCATTATCATTAAATGTGAACCTTGCATCACTAGTCATATGGACAGTTTAATCAACTTAGGAGTCACTAGAGAAGAAATACTGGACACCATGGCAGTTGCCATGTTTATGGGTGGAGGACCTGCAGTAGCATATAGCTGCAAAGCATTGGAGACATTTGAAGAGTTTTCAAAATAAAGTGAGGCCATAAGGATAGTTAGATATTTATCTATCTATCCTAGAGTAATATCCGCACTTAAAGAACACCCATTGATTATCAATGGGTGTTCGACTTTTAAATATTCACTTTGTCTAATTGATCTAAATTATATAGATTAATTATATTCATCAATTTCTTAGGGTATTGTGAATCTGTGGCATATCCAGCCCTTCTCAAGGCCCAAGCACCCATGGTGCTATCGTACATAACATCTCTAAAGATGCCATATCTCTCCGCCTGCAGCAGCAATTCTTTGTGGTTTAACCAAGATTCATCTATACTGTTATATGCCCTGAAGTCCGCATCGATTCTAAAAGTAGTACCATTGTACTCTTCCCAAGTATTGGATGTCACCGAGCCTGCTGACCCTTTGCCTTTAATTCCAAATAAATTGTTGGAAAACCTCCCTGTATATTTGTCTACAGGTACAGATTGACCCCATCCAGTTTCCAATATGGCCTGGGCAGTCTGCAATGCTGCAGACATCCCCGTATCCTCCCAAGACTTCCTTGCCAACTCAGATACTACTCCCATGAATTTGTCCTTTTCTACTATGGGCTTTGGTCCGTAGAGTGTGTCTAAATATATTTTAATAGGTATTTCTTCACTCTCTATTGTGTTCTCCTTGTATTTGCCCACTGCCTTAATATGGCTGTACTCCAGGTCATCCCTGGTAGGTACAAATATATAGCTTTCCCTACTAGGATCTGAAACGGCCAGCAGCTTTTTAGTTCCCTTGGCAGGGTTGGTCAGCATATACTGGACCTCTTCTAATCCAAAATTGCTTGAGGATCTTATTTCAACTTCTGAAGTAATTACCTGATTGGGACCTACGCCCTCTAACAATAGAATAGGCCTGCCTGGTAATACTACGGGAATTCCCTTAGTTTGATGCACTATACCTTTGGTATTGGTTACCCTTGCAAATACTTCAACCTCCCCTTTGTCTTCAGGCCCTGGAAACCATTTATAGCTGCCATATCCCTGTTTACTAAGACTTCTCTCTTCTCCGAATACAGGGTATCTTATTAAGTATTCGGTATCCAATACATTGAAATTTCTATTGGCCAATAATGTAACTGGCTTATCTAATATCATGCCTTCTTTGACTCCTGAAAGTCCTAATATATAGGGCATCTCCAATATTATTTCCTTCGTCTCGCTGAAATATGCCTTTTCGTTCTCATCGTAGGCTATTGCCCTTATTTTATAATTGCCATTGTCGTCCACCATGGGAGACCAATTGTATGTACCCCAAGGGTCTAATTCTCCCGTCGTAATAGTCTTGTCTTTGTCAACATGAGTAATCTCGTATTGCACGTGAATCGGTACAAAGTTAGACTCCACACCAATGGCTGCATTTTCACTAACTATTTCACTTAACCCAGTAAGTTTTACCTCTGGTACTATGCTGATATTGACCAGCTTTGCATCGCCAGATATGAAATTGCCTTCGTCATCGTAAATAGCTGCCACTAAAGCCTTTTTCCCATGATCGCTGACATAGGGTATCCAATTATACTGCCCCTCTATATCCTTTCCCCTGGCTATTACTTTTCCAGCAGCTGTGTCAGGATCCAAAAGCATATATTTGATTTCTGCTCCATTTTTAGCTGCTTCCTCTGATACATTTAGTTTCAAGATGGTGGTCCCTCCAATGGTTTGTCCATCTTCTATATTCAGTATCTCTTCTACAAAAAAGCTGCTAAAAACTGATTTAGTCTGTGAATCGATTTTCACAGTATTTGTGGAACCATCCCATTGAATATCTACGCCTATGGCGTTTGTAATCAGCCTCAAAGGTGCATAGGATTTGTCCCCCACTAGGACTGGTGCCACATCGGATAGGGCATATATTTCCTTTCCATCCCTGTATTTGATCAAGCGACTATCTACTTTCAATGTCACTACCTTGTTATCTTTAGACACTATTATAGTCCTTGTATCTCCATACCAATCTACCTTTGCACCCATCTTTTCCAATATGGATCTAATTGGAATCAAGGTCCTTCCGTCTTTGATTATTGGAGTTGCCAAGGTGGTTACATTTTCCCCATCCAAGATAATTTCCAAATTTGACGACGCCATGGATATACTAGAGCCTAGTAAAATAATTAATCCTAATGCTAATAATGTTTTTAAATATTTCATTTTTGTCACCCCTCATATCAACTATAATATACAATAAATACATCGTCAATACTATATATTTCCCATGGATTTATCTTTGCATTTTTTGCAATACCCATATATTTCAAACCTATGGTCAGTAGGCACAAAACCAACGTCTTCCAACTTTTCCCTAATGGTATCCATAGGGCAAAATTCTATTACAATAGTGGCTCCACAGCCTTTACAAATGACGTGGTGATGATGTCCTTCTTCACTTCGGATTTTATATAGGTCACCTCCATTTTCTCTAGAAATTCGACACAGTAAATCTTTGGAGACTAAAGTGTCTAAATTTCTATATACAGTTGAAAAATTTGTACCTGGTAAAACCTCCAATACCTTGGTATACAAGTTTTGGGCATTGATAAAAGCATCAGATTGACTCAATACCTTTAGAATTGCCTGCCTTTGAGGAGTCACCTTAAGTTGTCTTTTTTTTAATTCCCTATCTATATCCACAGTATTCACCCATTCTATAATATTAATTAACTAGGATTGCAGCCTCTTTGCACCTATGACTACCATCAAAATAGAAGATGCTATAAGTACAATAGTCCCACCAGGTGCTAAGTCAAATATAAAGGAAAGGTACAAACCAGAAATCACCGAAAGTACAGATACTCCTACGGCAATTCCAAAGGTGGCTTTAAAGCTTTTAGCCATCTGCAAACTTACAGCGGCTGGTATGACCATGAGAGCAGATACTAAAAGTGTACCAACTACCCTGACAGCCAAAGCAACAGCCATGGCCGTCATCAACGTAAAGTACGTATTTATGGCGTTTACTTGTATTCCCGACACCCTGGCAGACTCTTCGTCAAATGTAATAGCAAACAACTCCTTCGATAAAAACACTAAAGATACTATTATAATCAACCCGACGCCCGATATTAACCATACATCGGCAGTGGTAACAGCCACTAAGCTACCGAATAAATATGAGAGAAGATCTGCATTGAAGGATTTACCTATACTAATCAATACAACGGCAAGTCCCATTCCGCCGGACATAACCACAGCTAGTGCCACTTCGGCGTATTTATCAAAAGCCTTTCTAATTATCTCTATGAGAAATGCTGCCAATGCAGAAAAAATCAGTGCTCCATAAAATGGATAAAATCCAAATAACATGCCCACAGCAACTCCCGACAAAGCAGCATGGGACAAACTATCTCCTATGAGGGACATACGTCTAAGAACGACAAACACTCCCATTGTAGACGCTAGAATTGCCGTTATTATCCCTGCAACAAAAGCTCTTTGCATAAAATCATAGGCTAAAATATTCATTGCCTCACCTCCAGTTTATGCTCCTTTACGCCGTGAAGAATTCTATACCCTAAGGTCTCCGCAATATGCTCTTCCGTAACCTCGTCTAGGGTTTCATGAATATATGCTCCTTTATCTCTAATACATCCGATTTTGCCTGCCTTGTGAAATATATTTCCTATGTCGTGGGTCACCATGACTATGGTAATTCCTTCTTCTTCGTTTAATCTCATCAGTATATCGTAAAACTCCTGCTGAGAAGAAGCATCTATTCCAGTAGTCGGCTCATCTAAAAAGAGAACTTCAGGATTTTTAACCAAAGCCTTGGCTACAAATACTTTTTGTCTCTGACCTCCAGACAATTGACCTATAAGCCTACGGGAAAGGTCTTCCATGCCGACTAATTTTAAGGCTTGTTGAACAGCCTCTCGCTTTTCTTCTCTCCTAATAAAATGTCCCAGACCCCCATACAAGCCTGTGCCTACAATTTCTTCTACAGTGGCAGGGAAGGCAGTATTTATTTGGGCTGCTTGTTGGGACACGTATCCTATTCTATTCCACTGATTGAAGCCCTTTAAATCTTGATTAAATATCATGACCTTTCCAGTTTTCGGCTTGAGAAGGCCTACCATAAGCTTCATCAAAGTTGATTTTGCAGCACCGTTGGCCCCTATTAAGGCCAAGAAATCTCCCCTGTTTACTGCTAAGTTTACATTTTCAAGGACTGGCCTGCCGTTATAGGCAAAGGTCACATCGATTATATTGACTACTTCATTTGATTTATCCTTCATATTATCCCTCTATTCCAAAGCAGTTTTTAGATTTTCTAAGTTCCTTCTCATCATAGAAAAGTAATCTTCCCCCGATCGGATTTGTTCCAAAGTTAGACCGCCCACCGGGTTAAATACCAGTAGGTCCGCCCCCACTTCACTGGCAATGGTCTCTGAAAACTTGGGACTAGCCAGTTCTTCAAAGAATATATATTTTATGTCCCTTTCTCTGACAAGCTCCACCAACTCCGCCATCTTTCTAGGTGATGGCTCCTCCTGAGGCGACAAGCCGGTAATTGGTATTTGATTGAGTCCATATCTCTTTGCCAAATATCCTACGGCTGCATGGGCCATAACCACGTCTTTTCTAGTGATATCTGCTAGACCATCCTTAAACTCCCTGTCCAACTCGTCGAACTCTTCATTTAGGGAAGCCAGATTGCCCTCATAAAACTCCCTATTGTCCTCATCCGCCCCAACTATAGTCTGAAATATCCTCTTTGAAAGCTCCTTGGCTATGATGGGATCCAACCATATATGAGGGTCGTCGTTTTCCATCAAACCCTCTCCTGCCTTTAGGACCTTAAGGCCCCTTGCCTCCAAGTCTCCGCTAATTTTCTCTGCCCAAGGGTCCATAGGCTCGCCTAAATATATAAAGACATCTGCATCCGAAAATATGGCTATTTGCTTAGGGGAAGGCTCAAAATCGTGGGGTTCTACTCCAGGGGGGACGATGTTTTCCACAATTAGTTTGTCGCCCCCAATTTTCTTTGCAAAATCGTATATGGGATAAAAGGTTGTATAGACCCATACTTTTATATCCTCATCGTCTAAATCCCCAACAGAAATATTACCTCCCTTGCCTTGGCAACCTACTGTAGAGACAACCATACTTATTCCTATAATTATAATTATTATAGCCTTTAGTTTACCTATTATTCTCATGTACATCCCTCCAATTGCAACTTATTTGCATTTGCATTTACTATTATATAGCTTACCCAATTATATGTCAATTATTCTATGGAAATTAAATTTGTGGAAAAGTTCTTGACAAAATAGGACTTTACAATTATTATTAAATCTAATGTTAAATATTTTAAAATATTTTCGATGCAGAGAGTAGTCGGGAAATTTGTTTTACAGAGAGCTGGAGCTGCTGAGAACCAGTAAATAAAGTCTCAATGAACAGGACTGCTGAAATGGATAGGACAAAGCCAAGGCAAGTATCTTATCCCGCTTCAAGGCGTTATTTGTCAAAGTTGAATCTATTTAGATTTCAATTAGAGTGGCACCGCGGGTATATTACTCGTCTCTTTCTTAGAGGCGAGTTTTTTAATTATAAAATTTAGGAGTGAATAATTTGAACATTATTAATTTGCTTATTAAATATAAGCACTACTACTTAGTTGGAGTTAAAATAACATTATTATTATCATTTTTATCCTTAATCTTTGGTACTACATTGGGCTCATTGCTAAGTCTTTTAAAATTGTCAAAATACAAAATACCAAAGGCCCTATCGACGGTCTATATAGAGGTGGTCCGTGGGACTCCTATGATGGTGCAAATTGCTTTGGTTTATTTTGGCAGCTACGTAATGATTGGAATGGATATCAGCGGATTTGCTGCAGCACTAATAGCAGTGTCGTTAAATAGTGCAGCCTATGTGGCGGAGATTATCCGCTCAGGTATACAGTCCATCGACAAAGGTCAGATGGAGGCCAGTAGAAGCTTGGGAATATCTGAAAGACAAACCATGAGATACATTATACTGCCCCAAGCTGTAAAAAATATATTGCCAGCCCTAGGCAATGAATTTGTAACCTTGATAAAAGAAACATCTGTAGCCTCCACCATTGGAGTTGCGGATTTGATGTATGCGTCGAAAATAGTGCAAAGTAACAGTTTTCAGCCCTTTAACCCTTTGATAATAGTGGCGGGAATATATTTCCTATTTACATTTACTTTATCCCAATTAATCGGAGTATTTGAAAGGAGTCTGTCCCACAATGATTAGAATAGAAAATTTAAATAAGTATTTTGGCGATAAACACATATTAAAAGATATAAATCTGGAAATAAAGGACGGAGAAGTCATTGGACTAATAGGGCCCTCTGGTTCTGGAAAAAGTACGTTGATTAGGTGTATGAATTTCCTAGAGATACCCACTTCAGGAAATGTCTATATTGACGAAAAAGACTTATCCACTTTGGGGAATGAGATAGATAAGGTAAGACAGCAAATAGGAATGGTGTTTCAGCATTTTCACTTGTTTCCCCATAAAACCGTATTGGAAAATATAACTTTAGCCCCAGTGCTTACAGGTAAACTGGCAAAGACCCAAGCAGAAGAAAAAGCATTGGAATTGCTTAAAACCATGGATTTATTGGACAAAAAAGATGTATATCCAAATTCTCTGTCCGGTGGACAAAAACAGAGAATTGCCATAGCCAGATCCCTAGCCATGGATCCGAAGATAATGCTATTTGACGAAGTCACTTCTGCTCTAGACCCTGAAATGGTAGGGGAAGTCCTAAATGTGATGAAGGGCCTAGCAAGTACCGGTATGACGATGATAGTGGTCACCCATGAAATGGCCTTTGCAAAACAGGTGGCAGACAGGGTAATATTTATGAGCGATGGAGAAATTGTCGAATCTAATACTGCCGTTGAACTCTTTGAAAATCCACAAAATATTAGGACAAAAGAGTTTTTATCGAAAGTTTTGGAATATTAAACCCACTTTCATATGAAAGTGGGTTTTCCCATGTTTGTCTGCGTGATTAGTCTATATTTTGTTCACTTAATTCTTGGGCTTCTAGGAACCATTCTTCGACTAGCCCCTTTTCTTTCATTTCATCTATTAGGCTATTCATGTACTCTACCAAATCGTCGTTGCCCTTTTGCGTTGCAATGGCTGTACCTTCTGATAAGTTTTTAATGACTAAGCCATCAGCCACTATAATATCTTCATTGACCTTGGCAAAGGATGAAGTGACTACGGATTCCATCAATACACAATCCACCTTGCCAGTTTTCAGATTCATTATGGCATCTGAATTTGTTCCAAAGCTTTTAACCAATGCATCCTCAATATCGTTGGCAACCTCCTCTTGAGTAGTGCCAAGCTGTACACCTATGGTCTTGCCTATTAAATCGTCCTCTGTTTTATATTCCCTATTATCGTCTTTTTTCACCAATACTGCAATATCAGCCTCGTAGTAAATGTCGGAAAAATTAGCCTCTTCCAGCCTTTCTGGCGTCGGGTTCATGGCAGCAACTATAATGTCAATCATCTCAGAGCCTACCGCCCCTAATAGATTGCTAAAGTCCATGTCTTTTATCTCTAAAGTAACTCCCAAATCATCTGCAATATACTTCGCTATCGCAATATCCAGGCCAACTATTTCGTCTTTGCCGTCAATCATGGCGTGAAACTCAAATGGCGGATAATCTGCATTGGTCCCCATTACAAGTTTGCCGCTTTGTTTGATTTTATCTATTGCTGACAAAGATTCTTCCTTTGATTCTCCTCCATCTGCTGCTTTGTCTACGGTTTCTTGAACAGGAGCCTCTACCTGCTCCCCTCCACATGCTGTGAGCACAAAACTCATCAATAAAATTGCTATTAATATAAATACTATGTTCTTTTTCATAATTTCCTCCTGTGATTTTAAATTTTGATGTTGTAATATGCAAATTAAAATACAAAAAGACCCGCCTCATATAAGAGACGAGTCATGACCCGCGGTGCCACTCTAATTGTACTTTAACTATGTAAAACTACAACTCGAATCAAATAACGCTTTGAATGCGTAACGGGATACTTACCTAGGCTTTGTCCCATTAATCTCAGCAACTCTCTTCATTATACTTTCAATCTCCTGGCTCTCACCTCGCCCAGTTCTCTGTAGAATCTAATGATATAACTACTCTTTGCTTCCCTGATTTTTTTATATTGTTTTTAATCATACTCCCTATTTTTGCTTTTGTCAAGTAAAATGTAAAAGTTATTTTAAAATCTATGTAATTATTTCATTTGTGCTAATCTTTACTGTGGAATGTAAATCCCTCTCCCAATACCTCTGACATTTCAGCCACCATTACAAAGGCATTGGGGTCAATATCCTTTACCATTTCTTTTACCCTTGTGAATTGTGCCCGAGGTACAACGCAAAGGAGGACATCCTTGTTCTCCTTAGTGTACATGCCCTTGCCTTTTAACAGGGTCACTCCTCTATCCAATTCAACCAATAGACCATTGCTTATCTCCTGGGATTTGTCGGAAATAATAAAAAAACCTTTCTCATAACTTATGCCTTCTAGAATGATATCCACTACTTTCATAGTTACAAACATAGCTATAACTGAATATAAGGAGACTTCGATTTGCTTTTCGATTACACCTGCAAATGCTACTACAAATAAGTCTATAACTGTCATAAATCCCACCATACTTAGGGCTTGAAACTTATTGTTTAATATGGCAGCTGCTAAGTCAGTCCCACCAGTTGTCCCACCAAATTTAAAGACCAAACCTAAACCTATACCGCCTAATAAACCTCCAAAAATAGAAGACAACAATAAATCATGTGTCAGTACTACAGTAGGAAGTATCTTTAAGAAAAAGGACAATGCCAATGTTGAAAACAAAGTCTTTGCCGCTGTCTCCTTTCCCAAAATCTTAAATCCCAATATAAATAAGGGTATATTTAAAGCCAAGTTTGTGACGTAAATTGGTATATTTGCTATCTTCTCCACAACTACTGCAAAACCTGTGACTCCTCCAGGAGCAATGGTATTTGGGGCTAAAAAATATACTAATGCCATTGCCATAATTAGTGAGCCTAGGGCTATCAATACATAACTATATAAAATTCTATACCATTTCTCTTTGTGTTCCATTCTAATACGCCCTTTCTATTAATCTTTTCCAATTTCACTATCTCCGATTCTTTTTCAAACAAGGCAAAGCCATGTTTTCTATTATTATACACTATTTCGTCTTAATTGGAATAAGAAAATAAGACCATGATAGGTCTTATTATTGTTTCAATATATCTTCAACTTCTTCAAAAGATAATTTTGTATATTTAACTACTAAGGCCACTTCTATACCATCTTTTAATAATTCCTTGGCTACTTCCCTTTTGTTTTTTTCCATTCCCTTTTCTATTCCCTTTTCCATTCCTTCTTTAAGAAGTTGCTCTGCTATTGTCATAATCTCCTCGCTCCTTCCCAAGGCGATATATTTCGCTACCCCATAGATATTTTTAAATAATACCTGGGTGCATGAGTTTTAGATACCAACCCACCTATAAATCATTGTTGGTAGTATGAATACCAACGGTGAAATAAAGTTTATACCAAAAAATATGAGTGTTTAATTCCTTATAAGCAGGATAGGTACTTAACAATGTTGATTTAAATATTGCAAAGATTACAGCGTTTCAATTCCTTATAGGTAGAATAGGTACCCGTAAAACAAGCATGGATACTTACTTCTTATTCTATCAAATAGCTTATCGAAATTCAATCAAATCTATGAAATGTTGCAATCACGAGTTTTCATTTGTCGTCGGTCCCCAGAGGTTTTTGCACTACCTAGGGGCGACGACAAATAATTCAAATTAAACATTATCTAAGGCTATATATCTAAATTTGCACCTTCCTGCAACAAATACTTAGCTATATTAAAATAAGACAATACCAATTCAACTCTTTCTTCATCTCCAAAATAGCCAAGCAAAGATTCCACATCGGGTTTTTCTCCATCTACATATCTGGCCACTAAAGATTCTAAGGCTGCAAAGTCTATTAAATCGTCACATGTTTCGTCATCTAATCCTTTTCTACGGAAACTTTTCATCTTTCTAACATAGTAATTAAAAGATTTCAATATGGCCTTCTGACTTCTGCTAAGTTTTTTATTTTTCATGACAACACTCCCCATATAGTTTATTAATCCTAAGATATTGCTAATTACTTAGGATTTAAGTAACAAAGTGTTTGGAGTGTCTTACGGTAGACATATTATGATGAAGAGCTGCCTTTATACCAGTGTATCAAATAAAATCCTAACATTATTATAACTGTAATACTAGATAATCTATACATCATTTCATAGCTCATTTTCTCGCCTAAACTGCCTAAGGCTGCTGAGCCCACACCTATACCTATATCAAAAGCAGAGAAAAATGTGCCATTGGCTGCCCCTCTCCTCTCTGGTGCTGCCATGTTTACCGCCCATGCCAATAATGAAGGCTGTACTGTGCCAAATCCAATACCATAGGCTATGGCAGATAATATGAGCATAGATGTAGACTTTACATAGGACAATAAAAGTACTCCTAGGAAAGAAAATAATATCCCAGGTACTAAAACCCAAAAAGGTCCCTTATTGTCAAATACTTTCCCAGAAATAGGTCGAATTAAAAACATAAATACTGCATTTATTGTGAAAAACCATCCAACGTTGGCAATCCCTACTTCATCACCGTATAATGTTATGAAGCTGGTTATTCCACCATATGTTAGCCCTAATATCAGTACCAAAAACGATGGAAATAAAGCTGTCTTTTCAACTAATCTCGCTGCTAGGGGTACCCTCTTTACTTCAATCTCTATTTTAGGTACATTAACTAAATAAATGAGTATTAGTCCTACTAATGTAAATATAGTAGCCGTGTTGAATAAACTGGCAAAATTTCCGCTATGTATCAGCATAATGCCCAATGGTGGACCTATGGACATAGCAATGGTACCTGAGGATGCAAAGTATCCCAACCCCTCGCCTCTACGGCTCATGGGGACTAGGTCTGAAGATATGGTGCCATAGGTTGTGGTGGTTATTCCCCATCCAAATCCGTGAACAAAGCGAATCGCCATAATGGCCATTATAGTCATTGCCCATGTAAAGCTTTTTATTGCCAATATGGATATAATTATCCCTATTATTGTCAATTTCTTTTTATCACCCTTTTCCAGAAGTATCCCTGAAAATGGCCTAATGACTATGGCTGATATTGCCAAGACGGTGGTTACCATGCCCACATCTGCATTAGTACCTCCAGTAGCAAATACGTAATAGGGTAATGTGGTCAGTAGCATATAAAAGGCTATGTATACGAGCAAATTGGAAATAAGCAATAAAATATAATCCTTTGTCCACAGCCCATTTGGATGATTTGTTATCTTTTTATCCATCTTTTCACTCCTCTAAGTACTATTACCCAATCTTTATATCTACTCCCTATAAATCTAACCCATTTAAAATATCTCTTAACTCTTTTATTTCATCTGCTGTAAAGGTGACACCTTTCCCCATTTTCAAATGTTCTGGATCCCATTCTCTAATATCGTATTTAGCAGGATAATTATTCCATGATACCAGATTTATCTCTTTAGTCCACCCCTTTGCAGACTCCGACAATACACCAAAGCTTTCTTTAATTTCAAATTTTATTTCTGCCATTTTATCTTCCCCCTTATTTATTTACAGGATATTTAAGTGCATTTTTCCTTATTTTATCTTCAATTGCCTTTGATATGTCTATATCTAATTGATTAGCTAACGATATACAGTAAATCATAACATCTGATAACTCTTCCTTTAAGTGCGTCGATTCTTTGGTATTATTTATTTCCCACGACTTATCTATTGATAACCACTGAAATATTTCCATTAATTCACTTGCTTCAATGGCTATACTCATAGATAGGTTTTTTGGACTATGGAACTTCCCCCAATCTCTTTCTCTTACAAATGTAGCTATATTATTTTTTATCTCCTCAATCGTCGTTGTTCTATCCATGGTTGCTCCTTTCTTTGTTTAACTGTATTTAGATACTAGCCT
>JALNZV010000042.1 GCA_023229175.1 Tissierellaceae bacterium
TATCTTTGCAAAGTGGCAAGTTTAAAGTTACAAAGGTAAGTCAAAAATTGCCACTTTGCAAATTTATAATCAACGAAAAAACGTCAAATACGAAAAAACGTCAAATAAAATGAACGCTAAATTAAGAGAATTAATAGACCTACTAAGCTCTGAGAGTAGAGGAGTAAAGGAAATAGAGGTTAACCTCATCGGTGAGGGGGATATAAGAATAAAGGTAAAATATTTTACAGAGGCAGAAAAGCAATTACCTCAACCGAAAGGGAAGAAAATACCTGCAGACCTTGTGAACCTTTATAATAATTTACCGGAGGAGTTCACCTGGGCAGAGGCTAAGAGGATAAGTCGTAAGGCTCATAATACGCAACTGAGCCGATTGCTGAGAAATGGTAATTACTTTACAAAAATAAAACAAGGCAATTATAAGAAGGTATATAAGAGCGATTACATAATAAATATATAGTGGATTTCCAGAAGGGTGCAAGATAAGCTTTATGCTTCGACCAATATCTTGAGCGGGTTCAACTCCCGCACTGGAACTAAGTAAAAATAAAACATGAAATTTATGAGAGGAATAGGATTTCAAAAAGCGTGGTCAAGACTGACACTCGCACAATCTAAACAGTGCAGATTTGAGCTCTACAAAGCTTTAGGCATTAAGAACAGGCAATCTTTCCGTGAATATAGAGTCGGAAATAGAGAGTGCCGCCCTACGCAGATAGCGAACATTGAGAAAGTATTTGCAAAGTATGGTATTAACAGCGGGGATGTATGGGACAACTAATTCTTAACCCTGATTTAACCCCACAAGAGAGGGATATTATGGAGCTCTTAGCTTGGGGGGCTTCCATGAAAGAAGTGGCAGATAAGCTCAATATTACTTATAACTCTTTAGATAGGAGGATAAGAACCATTAAACAGAAGATAGGGGTTCAGAAAGCGACTGAGATAGCGATGTTTTATTTCTGTACTAATTTCAAAATTTCCTTCTCCTTATCTCCTATAAAGAGAAAAATAATAACCTCAATAATGATTGCAATAATGCTTCCTCAGATATTCGGAGCAGACGCACAAGGCTTAAGGGCTTTCAGAAGCTCGAGAGCGAGAAGAAATAGAGAACAAATAACACTTATAAGTTATGAGTAACATAATCGATTCAATTAAGAATAGAAGCGGAAGTCAGTTATTACTGATTAATTCCGATGACTTAGTCCATTTCGCAGACCTTATTATTAAGAGGTATAAGGAAGAGCTGGAAGAGAGTAATAACCGCGAAATCCTCACTAAGAAAGAAGTACAAGAACTTTTACAAGTTACTTCTCAAACTCTTATAGATTGGAATAAGAGCGGTTATCTAAGGCATGTAAAAGTAGGCAAAAACGTAAGATACAGAAAAATAGACATAGACGCATTAATTAATAAACGCAAATAAAAATCACTATGGAAAACGAAAAAATCGAACAAAACGAAAACAGGTGGGAAATGATTCACCACCATTCAGACAACCTTATAGAGGTGAAGTTTGAGGACAGTAAAGATGTTATGTGTGTTATCGAGAACGCGACTAACGACATCAAACTGATTGTAAAAGGAGAAGTAGTTAACAAGTTTAATTATGTAGAGAAATTTGGAGGGGTTGGAGCAAATCCTGAATCCTCAGAGTTTGAAGCCTGGCTTCGCCTAGTCTCCAAGACAATTCAGAATCAATTAATATTCATATAAATAAATCACGTAAAATCATGAGAAACTTAAATTTGAACCTTAACATTAAGTTAAGTCCTACTCCTGAGTTCCTACAACTTGTGAGTACATTAATAGAAGGGTTAAGTAATCTTACCTCTTCTGAGAGTAATTCTACCGCTCCATTCATAGAAGTGGAAGAAGAAGAACCTACACCAGTGGTAAAACCTCAACCCCGTACAACCGCTAAGGCTAAAGTAGCTTCTAAGGTTGTGGAAGAACCCCGCAAGGCGGTGGAAGCTACCCAAGAAGTAGAGGAAGAAAACCCAATAGATTTATCTGCTGAGGGACTACGTAAATTGGTTATAAGTAAGACCACTACAAACGCCGAGGCTAAAGGGGCTATCGCAAAAGCCTTAGAGTTGCTTGGCGTAAAGAACATATCCGCATTAGCTGAATTGCCAGAGGATAAAATAATGTCGTTCTACCAAACTGTAATAAAGTTATAGTTATGGCACAACATGCAACACTTGGGGCGAGTAGCTCTGCAAAATGGCTTAACTGCCCTCCTTCTGCGAGACTTGAGGCACAATTTGAAAACCCTACAAGCATTTATGCAGAAGAGGGCTCGTTAGCCCACGAATTAGGTGAGGCTCTTCTCAGGAGAGACGCTAATGCCTTAAAGAAGATAATGGGGAATGCCTGGTATAACTCCGACATGCAACAACATTGTGAGGATTATAGGGATTTCGTTTTAGAGCTCTTGAACGAGGCAAAAGCTATCACCTCTGACGCTGTTCTCCTTCTTGAACAACGCCTGGACTATTCTCTATGGGTTGAAGGGGGTTTTGGGACCGGCGACGCTGTAATTGTAGCTGACGGAGTAATGAGGATAATAGACCTTAAATACGGTCAAGGCGTTGAGGTATCTGCAGAGAGCAATACTCAGATGATGTTATACGCATTAGGGGCTCTTAATTCCTTCGAAATGCTTTACGATATAAAGAGCATTATTATGACTATCTATCAACCAAGGCTTAGGAATTATTCCTCCTATGAGATGTCGGTAATTGACCTGCTTACTTGGGCTAACGATGTTTTAGCCCCTACTGCTAAGTTAGCTTATGAAGGTATAGGAGAGTTCAAAGCAGGCAATCATTGCAGGTTCTGTCGTGCTAAGCACTTATGTAAGGCGTTGGCAGAATATAACCTTGAGCCTACTGAGCCTGAGATGAAGCCCTCAGAGCTATTAAACGATGAGGAGATAATCAATATACTTAACAGAGCTGATAGTATTAAGAAGTGGCTTTCTTCTGTGGAAGAATATGCATTTGCTGAGGCTCTTAATGGTAAGAAGTGGGAAGGATATAAGCTTGTTGAGGGTAGAAGTAATAGAACCTATTCAGACCCGGATAAGGTGGCAGATACTCTTATCAATGCCGGCATTGACCAGGCTCTTATCTACGAAAAGAAAATCAAAACTATTACTGCGTTAGAGAAAGACTTAGGAAAGAAGCCTTTCAATGAAATAGTAGGGGATTTAATTATTAAACCAGCTGGCAAACCTACGCTTGTAGTTGAGAGCGATAAACGCTCTGAATGGTCTCCAGCAGATAATGCTGCAAGTGATTTTGAAAATACGGACGTAACGTCAATCAATTAATTAATAAAGTCAATAACTTAATACGAAAAAACGATGACAACAACAAAAAATCAAATGAAAGAAACAAAAGTAGTAACGGGTAAAGTTCGCTTCTCTTATCTACATGTATGGGAACCTTCTGCAATTGAAGGTTCAAATGAAGCTAAGTATTCTGCTTCTTTGATTATCCCTAAATCGGATAAAGCTACTATCCAAAAAATCCAAAATGCTATTAACGCGGCAATCAGTAATGGGGTGATGGGCAAGTTCCAAGGCAAGAAGCCGGTTAGTCTGAAACTCCCTCTTAGAGATGGGGACGCAGAGAGACCAGACGATGAGGCTTATGCAAATAGCTACTTCGTTAATGCGAGTTGTAAAACTCGACCAGGGGTTGTAGATATCAACCGCAACCCTATCCTTGACCAGGATGAGGTTTATAGTGGTTGTTACGGCGTTGCTTCTATTACCTTCTATCCGTTCAATGTGAACGGTAATAAGGGGATAGCTTGCGGGCTTAACCACTTGATGAAGCTTACTGATGGAGAGCCTTTAGGCGGTAGGACTACTGCAGAAAGCGACTTCGCTCAGATTAACGCCTCTGATTGGGGCGTAGAAGTAGAAGAGGATATTTTCGGATAAATCTCTTAACCCTTGCAGGTTCGCCTTTAGTGCCCCGTTCGACTCGGGGGAGGGTTCTAACTTAAAAACTAATACCATGGATAAATTACGCATAGATATTGAAACATACAGCTCTATCGACTTAACCACTGCAGGAGTTCATAGATATGTAGATTCAGAAGATTTTAAAATACTTTTAATGGCTTACGCAATAAACGATGAGCCTGTACAAATCTTCGATTTTGAACATGGTAATGGAGATATTACGCCAATTGTAAAACTTCTAACTTCTCCTGACTACTTAAAATCTGCTTGGAACGCAGCATTCGAAATTACTTGTCTTAATAAGTTCTTAGGTTTAAACCTTGACTTAACCCAGTGGGAGTGCGATATGGTTAAGTCTGCTATGTGTGGACTTCCTCTTGCATTATCTCAGTGTGCTGAGGTATTAGGTTTAGAACAACAGAAGATGAAAGCTGGTAAAATACTTATAGACGAATTTTGCAAGCCAAAGAAGAAAAACCAAAGGTCTTTATTTGACACAGATAAATGGGAGCTCTTCAAGGACTATTGCAAACAGGATGTAGAGGTAGAGAGGGCGATAAGCAATAAATTGTCCTACTTTGACATGCCCACTAATGAGAGAGCTTTATATGAGTTAGATTATAGGATTAACGCTCGCGGGGTAATGATTGAGAGTCTATTCGTAGACTCTGCTGTAAGACTTGATGAACAATATAACTCTCTACTTATGCAAGAAGCTAAAGATATTACGGGGCTTGCAAACCCTAACTCTCCAACGGCGTTAAGGAAATGGTTAGCAGAGCAAGGAGTAACCGCGGTTTCTTTGACTAAAGCTAATGTTAGCGAGCTTAAGGATAAGGTGCAAAATGATGAAGTGATAAGAGTTTTAGAGCTAAGACAAGAAATGGCGAAGACCTCGACGGCTAAGTATAAGGCTATGCAGGAATGTATTTGCAACGATAGCAGGGTTAAAGGGCTTACCCAGTTCTATGCTACTCGTACAGGTAGATGGGCGGGCAGATTAGTGCAAGTTCAGAACTTGCCCCAAAACCATTTAGAGGACTTGGATAATGCCAGGGATATCGTGAAGTTAGGAGATGACGAATTAATGGGAATGTGTTATAACGAGGCTCTCCCTAATGTTTTGTCTCAATTGATAAGAACGGCATTTATAGCTCCTGAGGGCAAAACATTCGTTATAGCTGACTTCTCTGCTATCGAGGCGAGAGTTATCGCTTGGTTAGCGGGCGAGCAGTGGAGGATGGACGTGTTTGCTTCTCATGGTAAGATATACGAGGCTTCTGCGGCTGCGATGTTTAGTATTCCTATCGAAGAAGTAACTAAGGGTTCTGACTATAGAGCTAAAGGTAAAATAGCTGAATTAGCTTTAGGTTACCAGGGCGGGGTCGGGGCATTAAAAGCTTTCGGTGCCGATAAAATGGGGCTAAGCGACATGGAACTCTCCGATATAGTGTATAGGTGGAGAGCGAAGAGCCCTAAGATAGTATCTTTATGGACACTTATAGAAAGAAGTGTGGTGTTTGCTATACTTAACCCAGGTTTCCCTCATGCTTTTAGAAATGGTTTGATTACGGCTCTTTATTCCAAAGAGGATAAGTATTTAGCTATTACTTTACCTTCTGGTCGTGCTATCCATTATTATAATCCTACTGTCTCATCTTACGGGGGTAAGTACTCAATAACTTACGAAGGTCTTAACCAAACAACCAGGAAGTGGGAAACTATAGATACCTATGGAGGCAAACTTACCGAAAACATAATTCAAGCTATTGCGAGAGATTGCTTAGCTGAAACAATGCTAAGGATTGATAAGGCAGGGTTCCCGGTTGTTATGCATGTCCACGATGAGGTTATAATGGAAGTGCCGAAAGCTTCTGCAAAAGACTCTTTGACGGCTATTCTTGATATAATGGCAACGCCTATCCCATGGGCAGAAGGACTCTTGCTAACAGGGGACGGTTTCATTTCTGATTATTACAAAAAAGATTAAATATATGATTGTTTACAGTGATTATGAATGTGCGAGAAAAGATATAGTGAAAGTCTCGCAAAAACTGAAAAAAGAATTAGTTATAACCTTCTCTGTATTTGATTGCAGACCAAGACGAATTGAGTTTTACATTAAGTCAAGCGATGAGGTGATAGACCTGTCTCATGTTATGTGTATAAAAAGGCTGTATAAGGATAGTGTAGATGACCTACTTACTATTCAAGAACTTTTAGTTCTATACCCTGACTACATACCTTTCATAAAATCGAGATACAAATGCGGGGATTTAGCTGAATACGGTGCTAAAAATTTTGCTCCGATTGATACTTTACCGTTGAAAACACTAACATTTTAAAGATATGAAAAAAATTTACATTAGCGGGGCAATATCCGGCTTGGAAGAACAAGCAACTCGCAAAAGATTTGAAGGAAGGGTTATAATGGAAGGGGTTTTCCCACTTCTGCAGCATAAGAAAAAAGAACTTATAAATAATGGGTGTAACCCAAGTAAATTCAAAATAACATATTAATAAAACAATTTAAAATCAACAAAATCATGTGTAATTGTATAGAAATATTAGAGCAAAAAGCTCTGGAATATGCAGAAAAAGAATTAAAAAACGGAGAAGAAATAATTGAAGAACCTAAATTTGAAAATAAGAGGTGGATTATTTCAATGAAAGGAATTAGTGAAAAATTATTAGCAAATAAACTTATAGGAAGAAAAAGGTATAAAAATTCAATAAGAAAAATTGAATTCAATTTTATGGCATCATTCTGCCCATTTTGTGGGGAAAAAATAGAAAATAAGGAGGATAAATAAATGACAACACACGATGAACTTACACAAGAAGAAATAGCCTATCTAAAAAAACACGATTTTGACGTGGAGGGTAATTTGCCAATATTTTTACCAGAAGCAAACAAAAGACAAGATTGTTTAAATGAATTCAGACCAGGCGAGATATGGCTTGGAAATATTGATAGCCGAAAAAAGCAAGAATACCTTTCCCACAAAAAAGTATGTCCAACCCTTAGAATTGGCGAGCAAGCCTATTCTATAGATGGGAAACCACTCCCTCGATTTGACAGTAGACCTCTTTTTATTCATAAAAGCGAAGAAATCAAATATGATAATTATTTGACAGAATTATACAAAAAGGAACAAGATGAATACAATAATTATTTAAAAGAAAAAAGTAAGAAAGATGACAACACACGATAAAAATAAGAATCTAAGCGAATATTTCGAAACTGCAATAGTAGGCATAGGCATTATTGCAATGGCTCTTACTTCAATAGTATTAGCAGGAATAAAATTAGTTGAATACATAGCAAAATACATCTAAGAGATAGCAGAACAAATCTAAGAGATAGGAAAATAGATCTAAGAGATACGAAAATAACTCTAAGAGTTAGTTCTGTTAAGTAATAACTAAACAAACAATAAAACACAATGGAAGATTTATACGAAGAATGTTACAACATTAAATGTGGTAACTTCATAAAAACGAGTAACCCAATAGAGTTTGAAAGTCTATTGAAGTTGGAAAATCTACCTATTAAAGGGCTTGAGCATATTAAGCCTGGTGGTAAAACAGATATGTATGATTGGTTTATCCATCCTTGTGAATACAAAGGAATACTTAAAGACGAAGGAGAGCATAAAGCAATTATAACCTATATGGGTAAAATGGAAGGAGATATATTTAGTCCTGAAGACATCTATATATATGATGTTACATACGTGATAACTCCTGAAAGAATTGGCAAATCTTACATGCCAAGAAGCTTTAGAGATCCCCTTTTAAAAATTGATGAGAACGGTAAATATTATTGGAAGTAATCATGAAAATAGGTTTAATAGATGTTGATGGACATAATACATTTCCAAATTTAGCTCTTATGAAATTATCTGCCTTTCATAAACAAATAGGAGATAGTGTTGAATTTGCGAATGCAATGTTTCAAAATTATGATATCGTATATAAAAGTAAAGTTTTCACCTTTACTCCTGATAATAATGAAATTTATAATTGTGAAGTAATAAAAGGTGGGACGGGTTACAAAGATTATTCAACAAATTTGAATTATGACATTGAACATATATGTCCTGATTATGATATATATAATAGTAATATTGCTTATGGTTTTCTTACAAGAGGATGTATTAATAAATGTGAATGGTGCATTGTCCCAGACAAAGAAGGGAAGATAAAAGCAAATGCAGATATTGAAGAGTTTATTTCAAACAAAAAACAAGCAATTTTACTTGATAATAATGTTCTTGCCTCAACTCACGGTCTGCTTCAAATAGAAAAGATAATAAGACTTGGAATAAGAGTAGATTTTAATCAAGGATTAGATGTAAGATTAGCATATAATGATAAATACATTCTTGATTTACTTTCTAAAGTAAAATGGACAAGACAAATAAGATTTGCTTGTGATACCCTTAGCCAACTTGAACCTTTGATAAAAGTTACTGAAGAACTAATAAAAAGAGGAATAAAGCCTTATAGAATTTTTGTTTACGTCCTTATCAAAAAAGATATTAATGATGCATTAGTAATACTTAATAAATTAAAGGAAGTAGGAGTAGTACCATTTGCTCAACCTTATAGGGATTTTGATAATAAAATAAAACCTACAAGAGAGCAAAAAGACATAGCTCGTTGGTGTAATCATAAGGCTATATTTAATTCAATTGATTTCAGTAGATATAAAAATTAATAAAAGAAATAGTCATGACAGAATTAAAAGAACATCAAGAAGTGATTGAGAGGTGTATTTCAGAAAAAATTGATTCCTATATGAGCAATTACTCTGCTACATCTAAGAGGTTTAATATTAATTTCTTCACTGCGGATAAATTAATTGATATTACTTCTAAGTCCGGCAAGGAATGCAGAATTACAATTACCCTTCCAGAGAAAATAAAAAACAATTAAAAAACAATAAATATTATGAGCAAAGAAAAAAGAATGTTTAGACTGATATCTCCTCAAGAAGGGGGTCATTTGATAGTAAAAAAAATAGGTAGAAACAGCCCTTGCCCTTGTGAGAGTGGAAAAAAAGTTAAACATTGTTGTAATAAAACAGCAACGTATTATTCATCGAAACCTAAAGATAAAAACAATTAAAAAGATATGCAAGCGATAATATACGATTTAGAAGAGTTTAATGCAAAATTAAGCTCTGAATTTGACACCTTAGAAAATAACATTGAGTATTTGGATTTTGGTGTAGATGTTTTTAGCACTCCTCGAAACATTAGAGATGAAGATTTTCTAAACGCTCTTTCAAAGCTCTATAAAAACAGAGTATGCTTGAAAGAAGAGGAAAAAAGCTTTATTATAAATCTATCCATTAAGTATATATAATTAATCAATCAAATAAACAATTTAAAACAAATAAAATGAAATTAATAGCAAAAACAAATCAATATAGAAGAGATTTTGATGGGGTAGTAAAATGCCAATTCTGTGGGCATGAAGAAGAATTGCGTAATGGCTATGATGACCATTTTTATCATACGCAAGTAATACCTAATTTAATATGTAATAAATGTAATAAAAGTACTATTAGTGAAAATGGTACTATACATAAGGCAATATTAAAATATCCAGAAGATATACAACTATAAAAATTAACAAAACGAGAGCATAAAAACAATTAAAAATACAAACTTATGCAAGCTATAATATATGATTTAGAAGAGTTCAATGCTCAATTAGAGTCTGAATTTGATGAGGACGAAGTTTTAGTTGAGTGGATGGGGATTAACAATGATGTTTTGCATTGCCCTCAATCGCTCAAAGATAAAGAGTTTTTAGAGCAACTATGCAAGATACATAGCAACAGAGCGGCTTTAAGTACCGAAGAGGAAAATTGGATAAGAACCTTAGCTAATAGATTTATATGAGTAATAGAATTAATCTAACCAACGACGGCGAAATAGACATAGCCGTAGGCAAGAGCCGTAAAGAACTCCAGTGGAAGAACAAGACTATCCTTTGGTCAGAGTTCGTAAATAGGGTGTCAACTCCCTATTATACTGATGAAACTTACCAGGAGTATATCAACGCTAAGAAGGATTACCAGGACAACAAGAAAGATGTCGGGGGTTATGTCGGGGGTTACCTCAACAACGGTAGGCGTAAAAGCGACACTGTTCTACATCGTAGCCTTATAACTCTCGATATGGATTTTGGCAATATGCAAGCCTGGGAGGACTGGAAGCTATTATACGGCTATGCTTGTTGTGCTTACTCCACTCACAAGCATACCCCTGAGAAGCCGAGATTAAGAATTGTATTACCTCTCAGCCGTTCTGTTAGCCGTGAGGAGTACGAGCCTATTGCTCGACATATCGCCGACCAGTTCGGGATAGAGTTGTTCGATGAAACAACATACGAAGCTTCAAGACTTATGTATTGGCAGAGTACTTCTAAAGGTGCTGAGTATTTCTTTGACTATAACGACGGCGACTGGATAGACGCTGATGAGGTTCTTGCCTCTTACCATGATTGGCGTGATAGTTCTTCCTGGAAGATATCGTCAAAGGTTGATAAAATAATAAGGCAGCAGATCAAGAAGCAGGAAGACCCTTTAGAGAAAGATGGCATTGTCGGAACGTTCTGTCGTACCTACTCAATCTCTCAGGTTATAGATAAGTTCTTAAGTGAAGATTACGAGGCTTGCGACATACCTAACAGGTATACTTATAAGAAAGGCTCAACAAGTGCTGGGATGGTGATATATGACGATAAGTTCGCTTATTCCCACCACGGTACCGACCCGTCAAGTGGTAAGCTGTGTAATGCTTTCGACTTAGTACGTATACATAAGTTCGGTATTAAAGATATCGAGGCTAAGGAAAACACTCCTATTAATAAAATGCCAAGTTATACGGCTATGCTCGACTTCGCTACAGCTGATGGAGAGGTTAAGTTAACTCTCTCAAGAGAAAGGTCTGAGAGTGCTAAGTCTGATTTCAGTAGTTATACTGAGGTCGAGATAGAAGAGGGGGAGGATAGCGACGAGTGGAAGGCTAATTTAGATGTGGATAGGAAAGGAGTTATAAAGCCTACGGCTTCCAATTGTGAACTTATTCTCAACAACGATAGATACTTCAAAGGGGCTTTCAAACTTAATACTTTAAGAATGATAGTTGAGGTGGTAAAGCAACTCCCTTGGCGTAAGAAGGGGGACTTTTCTATGTGGAGAGACTCTGACGAGGCTAATCTAAGGTTGTACATGGACAAGGAGTATCAATTCACAAGTAAGTCTCTTATCTCTGACGCTCTCATGATATTATTCGATAAGTGCCAATACCACCCCGTGAAGGACTATTTAGATTCGTTACCTGCGTGGGATGGCGAGGAGAGGATAAAGGATATACTGCCTAATTTTTTTGGTGTAGAAGATAACGAATACACTCGTAAAGCTTTCAGATTGTCTTTAATTGCTTGTGTAGCTCGCGTGTTTAATCCGGGGTGTAAGTTCGATTACGTTCTTACTTTGGTAGGGCAAGAAGGGACAGGGAAGTCTACTATATTTAGCCGTCTTGGCGGTGAGTGGTTTTCGGATAACTTCGAGTCCCCCTCAGGTAAAGAAGGTAAGGAGCAACTTATGGGCGTGTGGATTATGGAGATATCAGAGTTAGCTGGGATGTACAAAGCCGAGATAGAGAGGGTGAAGAGTTATATAACTACTAGGACCGACAGGTTCAGACCTGCTTATGGCAAGAACATTGTAGAAATGCCAAGGCAATGCGTTTTCTTCGCCACTACTAATAATAGAGATTTCCTTAAAGGTAACACAGGTAATAGGAGGTTCCTGCCGATTGTTATACGCCCTGAGCATATTAAAGAGAGTGTGTTCACAGGGATGACAGAGGAGCTTAGAGGGAATATATGGGCAGAGGCTATACACTATTATAAAGCAGGGGAAGAACTATGGCTTGGGGAAGAGATAGAAGCAATGGCAAGAGAGCACCAGGAACTACACAGAGAGAGCGACCCCTGGGAGGACATAATAAACAATTTTGTTGACACCTTGTGGTGTGAGAACTGGGAGGCGATGGACGTAAGGGCACGTTATAATTATTTCGCTTACCCTGACCCTATCCAAGCTGTAGGAGGGGTGATCAGAGACAAGTTCTCAGTCGAACAGATATGGAAGGAAGCATTAGGAGGTATGGATGATAAACTCGACGCCGGGAACTCCCGCAGAATACGTGAAATCATGAGGAGGAGAAAGGATTTTGAGGAGAGGGTGGTTAAGATTGACGGGGTTTCCACAAGGGGGTTTTATAGGGTTTAGCGGTTACAAAAGGAGGGAAAGAGGTTACAAAAGGGTTGAAAAAAGCCCTGAATTAAGAGGAATTATATTAAATACTCTAAAACAGGGTTACAAAGTGAAAAGGCAAATGTAACCGCAAGAGGCTAAAAGGTTACAAAGTTACAAGAAAAGTTACAAGAAAAGCGGTTAAATGTAACCGTATAACAGATAGAAACATAATGCATTAAATGGAAAAGTTACAAAGTTACAAAAAAATCTTATTAAACTATAAATATTAAATTAGGTAGATTATTATATATATATATTACCTAATTATATATACGCCATATAGGGGTTTTATGTAACTGTAACCCTTAATAATTGTTAAAACAAAAATAATGATAGCAGGAAACGAAAAATTTTTAGAGAAAAAACTCAGGGAAGAAATAAAGAAAATAGGGGGTTTAGCTATTAAATTCACCTCCCCTTACTTCACAGGTATGCCAGACAGATTGGTGCTAATGCCTAATGGAAATCTTTGGTTTGTCGAGGTGAAGTCAACGGGTAAGAAGTTAAGAGGCATTCAACAGGCTCAAGCCTTAAGATTACAAGAATTGGGATTCAAAACAAGAGTAATTGACAGTGATGAGTCGCTTGGTAGTTTTATGAGGGAGGTCAGATATGGATTATAAACCTCACAATTACCAGTTAACCGCGACTAATAAGATTATCGATGAACCTTATTGTGGTTTATTCTTAGATATGGGATTAGGCAAGACAGTATCTACTTTAACGGCAATTAATGAACTCATCTATGGAGACCTAAGTGTTAACAAGGTTTTAGTTATAGCCCCTAAGAGAGTGGCTGAGACTACCTGGACGGGGGAGTGCGAAAAGTGGGACCACCTCAACCACCTAAGGGTTTCTAAGGTCTTAGGCACAGAAAAGCAAAGGAAAGAGGCGTTGAGCAGAGAAGCAGATATCTACGTGATAAACAGAGAGAATGTTGTTTGGCTTGTGTCTTATTACGGAGGCACCTTCTTCCCTTTTGACATGGTGGTAATTGACGAGCTTTCAAGCTTCAAATCCCCAAGTGCACAAAGGTTTAAGGCTCTTAGAATGGTAAGACCTCTTATGAAGAGGGTGGTGGGATTAACTGGAACGCCAGCCCCAAACGGATTAATAGACCTATGGAGTCAAGTATATCTCTTAGACAAAGGGGAGAGGTTGGGTAAGAATATAACGGCATACAGGAAGAAGTATTTCACCCCTGGAAGAACTAACGGTCAAATAGTATTCAATTACGACCTTAAAGAGAATAGCGATAAGGAAATACATAACGCTATAAGAGATATATGTTTAAGCATGAAAGCTGAGGACTATCTAGAATTGCCCGAGAGGATTGACAGAATAGTGCCCTCAACTTTGCCCCAATCAGTAATGGAGCGATATAAGGAGTTCGAGAAAGAGCAGATAATGACCTTGTTCGAGGATGAAACCGTGATTACGGCTGTGAATAAAGCAGCGGTAATCGGTAAGCTCCTCCAATTCTCTAATGGGGCGATATATGACGAAAATCACGACTATCACGAAATCCACGATGTGAAGTTAACCGATTTGGAAGAGATAGTCGACACAGCTAATGGGAATCCGGTATTAGTTTTTTACTCTTTTAAGCACGATTTAGAGAGGATAAAGGCAAGGCTTAGGGGTAAAGAGGTAAGAACCCTTAAAAC
>JALNZV010000002.1 GCA_023229175.1 Tissierellaceae bacterium
AAGCAAAACAAAATATTATTTATTTTTTAGGTCTGTTTTTACAGATCACATTCTTATGCATATTTTAAATTGAATTATTCCTAAATATTTCTTATTTTACCTCTTGACTTTTAATAGTTAGTCTTTCATCATATCATTTTAATTTATAGCTGAGCAATCTCATTCCATTTAATATAACTAATAAAATACTGCCTTCGTGGACTAACATCCCAATGGACATATTCATCCATTGGCTAAATAACACACTGGCCAAAAGTGCCAGTACTACTCCTACAGCTATTATAATATTTTGCCTCATATTTCTAGCAGTTGCTTTTGCCAATCCTAAAGCATGGGGCAGTCGGCTAAAATCCGAATTCATAAGAACTACATCTGATGTTTCAATGGCTACGTCTGTTCCGCTACCCATGGCTATACCTACATTGGCAAGGGCTAGGGAGGGGCTGTCGTTTACCCCATCGCCCACAAATGCGACGATTTTCTTATTTTCCTTTATTAGCCTTTTTATATATGCGGATTTGTCTTCTGGGAGCATATTTCCATGGGCTTCTGTCAAGCCCAATTGTCTACTTATTACATCAACAGTCCCTTGATTATCACCTGAAAGCACTATTAATTTCTTGACTCCTAAGTCTTTTATTTTTTGCAAATCATCTTTGACTCCTAGCCTGACCTTATCCCTCACTCCCATTAAAATCTTAAGTTCCCCATCTACTGCCGTAAGGACCAAAGAGTTTCCATTTTTCTCAAAACCTTCTATATCGCTTTTTACATTTTCATCTATAGCTATATTTTCTCTTTTCATCAAAGCCACATTACCTACTGACACTTTGTGACCGTTTACAGAAGCTAGGACACCTTCTCCCTTTATTACTATTGTATCTTCAACTGAAAAATATTCAATAGGTCCTATATCCTCTAGCACTGCCTTTCCCAGAGGGTGATCTGATTCTTTTTCAATACTTGCGAGATAACTTAGGGCACTCTCTATTTCTGTTCCGTAATATTTCTTTTCAGCCACTGAAGGCTCTCCTATAGTAAGTGTACCTGTTTTGTCGAAAACCATGATGTCTAGTCTGCTAAAATCCCTAATGACTTCACTGCCTTTTAACAGTATGCCATGGCTGGCACCGTTGCCTATACCAGCTACATTTGATACAGGAACTCCTATTACTAATGCCCCTGGACAACCTAGCACTAATATGGTAATTGCCAATTCCACGCTTCTAGAAAACAGCCATACTATAAATGCTATGACCAGTACTGCTGGAGTGTAGTATTTTGAAAATCTGTCGATAAATCTTTCAGCTTCTGATTTTGAATCTTGGGCTTCTTCTACTAATTCTATGATTTTGCCAAAGGTGGTATCTTCCCCTACTCTGTTTGCCACTATTTGAATAGTCCCATTGTCCAATATTGTACCTGCAAATACTTCTGAACCCTTTTCTTTTTGTACTGGTATGGATTCACCAGTTATGCTAGCCTCATTTATGCTTCCTTCACCTAAGACAACTGTGCCATCAACTGGAACTTTTGCCCCTGTCTTTACAAGTAATATATCCCCTACATCTACATCGTCGACTTCAACTTCTTCAAATTCTCCATCTTCTCCTTGCTTTAATGCACTTTCCGGTGCCATTTCCGTCAATTCTTTGATGGCTGACCTAGTCTTATTTAGTGTTCTCTGCTCTAAAAATGCACCGAATAAAAATAGAAATGTTACGATGGCCGATTCCTCAAAATTTCTAATGATAAAGGCACCGCCTACTGCTATTGTAACTAATACATCTATGCTTACGACCTTTACCTTTAGTGCCTGATATGCCTGGATTATAATTGGGGCTACCCCAATTATGGAGGCAGCAATTAGGGAGCCTACAAATACATCCATATTTCCTGCTGTCCATTTAGATATAAATCCTATGGCTATTAAGGCTCCATTTATAAAGGCTATATAATTCTTATTTCTTAAAATTATTTTTTGCATGTTCCACCTCCCTATTTATTATGCCTTCATTTAGCTATGATATGCCTTATCTAATTCATCTATCATAACGTATACTGCCTCATAGCTTTCACATACGTCATCCGGTACTGAATAATTGTTGGTAATTTCACGTATTGATTTAAACTCTTCAGATAGATTTAATATTTCTATACTAGTATCATCTAGTTTATCAAGTACATTACCAAATACTTTTGCCACATCGTAGAATTCTGGATGAGCTCCACCATGGACCCTAGCAACTACAGGTATATACTGTTTTAGCATATTTAAGTTCTTTTCTTTTGCCTCATAAAACTTTTTCATTATATCTCCCCTTACAAATTATTTTCTTAATCATATTCTAGCATGGGTAAAGAAAAAAATAATTGACCTCGGTCAATTATTTAAACTTTTTATGAATTTAAATTTGTTGTCTATGGAAATCACTGTTATACTGCCATTATCTATTTTGAATTTAAAAAAGTAATCCATTTCGTCAAATACCCAACACAGGGCAAGCCTTATGACGCAATCATGGGTGACTAAAAGAACGTCCTCATCTGTTTTTAAAGCTTCTTCTAAAAAATCTACCACCCTAATATAGACATCCAACAGGCTTTCTCCTTCTGGTATTCTATAATTATTGGTGTCGTCTAACCATGCCTTAGACTCTGAGGGATACATTTCAAGTATTTCTTCGTAGGTCTTTCCAGTAAAGATGCCAAAGTTTATTTCTCTTATCCTTGGCTCCAGGCTACCCTGCAAGCCCAAAATATCTAAGCTTTCAATAGTTCTATCAAAGGGACTAAAATATACCTTTTCAAAATTATATCTAGACAATCTAGCCTTTGCATCTAATATTTGGCTTTTTCCCTTTTCCGTAAGCCCTATATCATGTCTGCTGAATACTTTAACGACATTATCTTCAGACTCCCCATGCCTCACCATTATTATATCCATGACAACACGCATCCTATCTTGTTTGATCTTCCCTTGCTTCTAGTTGGGATAATATTTTATTCATATTAGCCACTAGACCTTCCCAGGAGAATTCTTTGATTTTTTCCTTTATCTCCTTGTCAAATTCTTTTTTTCCCCTTATTTTATCTATCTGCAGCAATATGGCCTTTCTCAGCTTTTCCTTAAAGTCAGGTATATCGTCTTCAAGAGGCTTGTCAATATCGTATATCCTAGGTAAAGGTACATATTCAATAACTCCCGATTTCTTTACCTTGTCCCCCAATAGGGCCATTAGAGCCTCTATTTCCGTAGTCACAGTGTATAGGCCGCAGGCTAAACTTTCGATTGCCATCAGCCCCAAGCCCTCATAATAAGAGGGCATTATAAATATATCCTTTTTTCTTAGCTCGTCTCCCAATGCCACTTGGTCCTTCACATTATATATTTTTATATTCCTGTGCCCAGCTATGGATTTCTCAATTCTGCTTTTATTCTCATCATTGGGGCTTCCAATAATGTCTAAGCTTATGTCCTCCATATTTAGAGACTTATAAAGGTCAATTAATTCATATATGCCCTTTGAAGGGTCAATCTTCCCACTATATACTAGCCTGATCTTTTCATCGTAATCTTTTTTTTCCGGTGGATAAAAGATATTTTGATTAAAAGCTCCACCTACAGCTATTATTTTTTCCCTATCTATGCCATATATCTCTACAATCTCGTCTTTTTGTTGGTCTGATGCCGAAAAAATATAGCCTAAGCTATCTATTTTATCTACGTATCTGTCCTTTATGGAGGGGTTCATCCTAGCCTGCCTCAAATCCGTATTGTGGCAAAGTCCAATGACAATGGTATCGGGAAATATTTCAACTACCATAGATGTCAATATCCATAAATGATGGGCAAATACAATATCTGGTTGAAAGCTTTCTTTGGCCTCCATAAGCCTTTTACTAAAGGCCCTTTTCCACAAATCTATCATATTATCCGTCATATCCGAGTATAAGGTGTTCTCATATGGCATTACATCACTCATACCTACTATGGGAAAAGGCAATTCCTTGGTCTTAAATTCTACGGGATATTGGTCTTCTCTGCCTAATATATCCCATTGATTTTCTCCTTGATAGGCAAATATTGCTTTCTGTGTATGCCTATATCTCTTAAATTCCTCTACCATGTTAGAGAAATAAACTCCTGAGCCCGTCCTTGTCGGCAATTGTGCCAATACATGTAATATCTTCATATTTTCTTCTTACCCATTTCTATATATATTTTACTGCCAATTTGTAATTCTTCTTCATTGTTGAGTCTGTACATAAGGTAGCTACTATTCTGATACTTTATTATATACTCCATAAATGAGCCTTTAAAAGTTTTATCCATAACTCTTGCCTCTTTTCCACCGTGGCTGGTGACTTTTATGGACTCGGGCCTGACAAAATATCCATCCTTTATATTTGATGACCCGATAAATTTTAATGCAAACTCCGATTTTGGATTAAAATACAATGACCTTGCCGAATCTATTTGCTCAATCCTTCCCTTATTCATCAAGATTATCCTATCAGCTATGGAAAAGGCGTCCTCTTGGTCGTGGGTGACAAATAGCATAGTTATGTTAAAGACTTCCCTTATTCTGAGAAGCTCTTCCCTCATGCTTATCCTCAACTTGGTGTCTAAGTTTGAAAATGGTTCATCTAAAAGTAACAATTTAGGCTTTACTATTAATGCACGTCCTAAGGCAACTCTTTGTTGCTCTCCTCCAGATAAGGCAGTTACCCTTTTGTCCCCATATCCCCTTAGATTTAAAATATCTAGCATCCTTTTTCCTTCTAATACAGCCTCTCTTTTCTTTACTTTTCTAAATTTGAGGCCATATATTATGTTCTCCAAAACGGTTTTGTGGGGGAAGAGACCATAGGATTGAAAAACTGTTGCTATATTTCTCTCCTCTGCATCTAATTTTTCAATGTTTTTGCCATTTAATATTATCCCACCACCATCAATATCTATAAAACCTCCTATGGCCTGAAGTATGGTAGTTTTCCCACATCCAGAGGGACCAAGTATGCAAATTATTTCCTTTTCTTCTATGGAAAAGGAGATGTCCTTCACCACTTCTAGGTAATTATATTTTTTTGTTAGATTTTTAATTTCAAGAAACATTTTCTCTACCCCTATTAAGTATTCTATAAGACAGCAAACTAACCGATAGGCATATAATTATTATGACCACAGATAATACAGATGCTAGCTTATATTTCCCACTGGATACCAAATCAAACAGCACTAAGGTCGCTAGTTTTTTGCTAGGATATACTAGAAATATTATGGAACCTATGGTAGTCATAGAAGATATAAAGGCATTGGAAAAGGATAAAAATAACCCTGAATAAGTCATGGGAAATACCACATCCTTTAATATATCTAGACTATGAGCTCCTAAGTCCTTGGCCGAGTTCAATGTAGCCTTCTCTATTTGGGTCATGCTATTTTGAATTGTCCTAATGGACATGGGAATTTGCCTGAAGATCAGGTTTAGGATTACGATTAAGCCTGTCCCCGTCAATTCAAGAGGCCATTTATTGAAGGCAAAGATATATCCTAGACCAAAAAACGTCCCTGGTACTATGTAAGGCATATTTGAAATAAAATCTAATACCCTCATATATTTAATATTCTTTATATAAGAGTAATAAGATAGTATCAATCCTATTAGGCTGGAAAGTATTCCTGCTATTATGGAATATAATATACTTCTAATAAAGCTGTCTTTTAGATATGGTATGCTATTTATAATATTTTCAAATGTAAAGTATGTGTCTCCCTTGTATTTATCTGTAAAAGCTGCTAAAAATATGGCGGAATACTGTATTATTACCCATAATATAAAGAAAAATGCTAATACCATTATTGCATAATATAATCCCGTCTTTTTTAGTTCCCCTTTGGTATCTCTTGAGCTCTTTGAGGCCCTTTGTTCTTGCTTGGAAAAATAAGTGTATACGAGGAAAACTAATATAGATGGAATAAATAATATAATAGACATGGCAGATGCCCTTGGGGAATTTCCCTTTGCTATAATGGATAGATAGGCCTCAGTCGCTAAGGTGTTATAAGCCCCGCCTATTATCATGGGGCTGGAAAAATCTGCCATGGATCTGATGAAGCTAAGCAAAAACGATACTGCAATAGCAGGCCTTATTATAGGTATTACAATATCTAACAATATGCTAGTAGTGTTTGCTTTAAGTGATCTGGCAGACTCTATCATAGTATTGTCGAAGGCATCCAAATACCCCATTAATAGTACCGCATTTAAAGAAGTGAATCCTAGGGTCTGTACAGATACTATACCCCACAACCCATATGGGTTAATAGAGAGTTTTAATATTTGTTTTGTTATAAGGCCATTTCTCCCAAACAACTCTATATAGGTCAAAGAACCAATAAAGGGAGGTGACACCATCGTAAGCAATAAAATGAACATTATAATCTTCCGCTGTCTTGAACTAGCAAAAAAAGTCATAAGACCTATGGAAAGCGCAAATAATGTGCTCAAAAAGGCGGTTAAAGTAGCAGAAACTATGGAATTCTTTACTAGAAAAAGCTCACCCTTCAGAAATAGAAATTCTGAAAAATTGAGCCTCCCATTCCTATATAATGCCTTGCCAAAAACTGCTACAAATGGGTATAATACAAAGACTAAAACCACCATAGCTACAAGTAACTTAAATGCCAAATCTAAGAAATCTAAAGTCTTTTTCCTAACACCCATTTGTTTTCACCTAGCTTATTTTCCCTTTGTCAACTCTTCCCACTTATTTAAAATTTCTTCCCTCATTGAACCAAATGTAGATATGTCCTGATCTATAAGTCTTTCCTTTGGAAGCCCTAGGTCGTATCCAGAAACTCCATCTTTAATCATTTGTGCGCTATCTTTTCCATCCAGCTCCGATAGAATCTTTTGGTTTTCGTCCCTTAACATATAGTCGATAAAGGCCTTTGCAATATCAACCCCATCTCCACCTTTGAAAATGGCCACACCTTCAGGTACCCAAGCTATTCCATCTTCAGGATATACCACAGAAAGGTTATTTTTCTCTGCTACATCAAAGGAACCCTTATCTGCTGGAATTATTCCTATGGCAAATTCACCTGCCACTGTTTTTTCCTCTGGGTCTTTACCTCGTTTGCCGTAGAATGGTATATTGTCATTTAATTTTGAAAGATATTCCCATCCTTTGTCTTCTCCCATCATATCTAGGATGCCTTTAACAGCACCGTAGTTTGTCCCAGATATGGCTGGGTTTGCCATTATAATTTCATCTTTATAGATAGGATCTGCGATTTCAGCCCATGTACTTGGTATTGGCAGGTTTTTTTCTCCTAGTAATTCTTCATTGATTAAAAACCCAACCACTGTCAATCCTTTAGAACTCCAATATCCATCCTGGTCAACAAATCTACTGTCAACCTTATCTATTTCTATTGGCCTATATTGCTCCAGTAGACCTGATTCTTTTGCAGCCATAAAAGCGTCTACACCGCCCCCAAACCACAAATCTGCCATAGGCTTTCCACCTTCAGCTTCAATTCTAGCAATTACTTCGCCACTGCTCATGGACAAAAATTCAACCTTTGCGTTTACTTCCGCAGCAAAAGCATCAAATAATTCCACATATTTTTCCGAAGTGGTGACTACATTCATAGTCATTCCGTTAAAGTCTAACTTTTCTTGTGTATCTCCTACCTGTGCATCATCATCTATACTCTCTCCAACATCTCCCACTGGAGGTATATCGACCTTTGTATCTTCTTTTGTACAGGCAGTGTAAATTACCATACTAAAAATCAATAAGATAATTAATAGTATTTTCTTATTCATTATCATTCTCCTTTGCTAAAAGTTTAGTAATTTTCTAACGCAATATTAATATACCTTATTTTGTCGGAGTAATCTAATGAAATAAGAAATAATTATAGGTGCTGCTCCCCCTATAAGTATAGTTAATGACATTCATATTCCTAAAATTAGTATTATAAAGAACCCCAATAGGGATATAAGATCTCCCAATTCTATAATGGCCCCATACACATCTCCTGTAAGCCCATCAATCTTTTTATATGATATAAAGGATACATATTCCCCTAGTAAATAAGCCATAAATAAAGGAATTAAATATTTGATATTGATTAAGACTAATATAACTACATAAATAAGAGTAGATATATTGACAAGTTTTCTTGGACTGCTCCTGCGAAATAACTCCCCAAGACCATCTTCCTTTGCATTTCTTTTATATGCTATTAATCGACTTACCACCAATCTGCTATTGGCAAAGGACAAGATTATAGGTAAAAAAGACCTTGGCATGGCATATATAAATGTAAACTTTGATAATATCAATAATACTATTGACATCACTCCAAAGGCACCTATTCTGCTGTCCTTCATAATCTCTATGGTTCTTTCCCTATCACTTCCCGACATAAAGCCATCCAATGTATCCGATAATCCATCTAAATGAAGTCCCCCCGTCAAGACAATGCTAATGAATAAGGTCAAAAACGCTGCTACAAGTCCATTGTATGGATAAAACACATTATAGATGATTGCTCCTATTCCACCTATTAAGGCCCCCACCAATGGCATGAAAAATATGCTATATCCTATATTCTTCTCTTGAAATTCTATATCCACATTAATAGGAATGCGAGAAAAAAACTGCAATGAAAGTATCAGGCCCTTTATCATTTTATGGTCACCGGTATGCCGCAGCATACCAAATAAACCTTGTCTGCCATTGCGGCGATTCTTTGGTTTACCCTCCCTTGTATGTCCCTAAAGACTCTAGACACGTGGTGTTCTGGTACTATGGAATATCCCACTTCGTTTGTAACTAGTATTAGGTTATGGTTTCTTTCCCTAATCTCAATTATCAAGTTTTCCAGCTCCTCCACTACCTTGTTTTCTATTTGTTCTTGAATCTTATAGTCTATATAATCCATGTCTCTAGTAATATCGAACATTATATTTGATGTAAGTACTGTAATACAGTCTAGTAAATAGTTGTCCTCATCTCCAAGGGATTCTCTTAAATTGTAATTCCCCTCATAGGTCCTCCACACTACTGGCCTAGAGCTCTGGTGAAGCTTTACCCTTTCCTCCATTTCGCCATCTAATACCCTGGATGTGGCTATATAAACTACATCTTCTTTTCCCTTGTAAATGCTCTCCGCATAAGTGCTTTTCCCCGATCTGGCACCGCCTGTAATCAATGTAATCATCTTATCACGACCTATTCCTTTCGAATATCTATCAATGTTTCGCTGCTTAAATCCACTTTCTCAAATGTACCCATATTTTCAAATGTATAAAGTGCTGCTTCGATTATTTGAAATGCCAGGGGACAGCCTGATCCCTCTCCCAGTCGCATATCTAAGTCCAACATTGGACTTAACCCCAATTCTTCCATCACCTGAACCGCCCCTGGTTCGGCAGAGAGATGAGAAGCTATTATATATTCTTTGACACGTGGGTTTAACCTCGTGGCACATAAAGCTGCCACTGTAGATATGAAACCATCTGCTACTATAGGCATTTGGTTTTTGGCAGCAGATAAAAACAGTCCACACATTGCACCAATATCGTATCCCCCCACCTTTGATATTACATCTATAGGGTCTTCTTTATTTGGCTTGTTTATTGCTATACCTTTTATTATAACATCTTTTTTATTTAAATATTGCTCTTCTGTAAGCCCTGCCCCTTTTCCACAAGTAATAGCCACGTCTAGGTTCGCCAGAACTGAAAGTACAGCGGCTGATGTGGTAGTATTACCTATACCTACTTCTCCAGTGCCTAATATATCATATCCTTTCTCATATAGGTCGTCCCCTATTTCTATGCCGATTTCTATAGACTTTATTGCCTCACTGTAAGTCATTGCTGGTCCTTTGGTAAAGTTTTTTGTGCCATGAGATATCTTTCTCTTTATGACCCTTGGGTCCCTTATTTCACCTATCACCCCAAGGTCAACTGGAATAATATCTGTATTGGTAAACTTCCCCAGGGTGGCCACCCCTGTAATTCCTTTTGACATATTCTCCGCTAGGACCTTAGTAAAAAATTGAGGGGCAGCACTTACTCCTTCGTCTACTACTCCATTGTCACTACACATGACAACTATGGCCTTTTTATCTATAGCATTGCTTAATTTACCCGTAATTCCAGATAGTTTTATCCCTATTTCCTCCAGTTTTCCAAGGCTTCCTATTGGCTTGATTAGACCATCCCATTTTTCCCTAGCCCTCTCCATTGCCTTAGTATCAGCTGGAATAATTTTATCCAATGTTTCTCTTATTATATTCATATTATTATACCTCTCTAATTTATTTCTGCTTCTTTGAGTTATTAGCTTCAATTAATTTGTTAAGTATATAATCATAACCTTTTGGCCTATGTGGTATAAGACAATTTGAACAATCTTTAACTCCATTATTAATGACATATTTCCCACCACAGTCATCTAGTAGATATAAAGGACAGTAGCAAAACATACAATTAAATTCCTCACTATCTTCTACATTATGGCAGGGGAAATATTTGCAATCAGTATTTCTAAAAAATCTATATGAATTCTCCACTTGGTCTACCACCTTCCGATGTTTTTCTTATGGACCTTTCTACTAGGTCTAAATCTATTATCCCTTCCTCCGATTCCCTTCCTATGACTATTGGAATTATGCCTAAATCTTCACAGGCCAATAGTTTCTCTAATGTTCCACCTTTCTCTCCACTATCTTTCATTATACAATATTTTGGATTATATTCCCAAAACATAGCTTTATTATATTCTTTGGAATATGGCCCTAAAACAGCTATTATGTCTCTCTTAGACATACCTTGTTTTTTTTACCTATTATCCTAATCATTTTATCTTCCTTCCTATCTGCCTACTACCATATATAAAAGGGCATTGATTATAGATGCAGCTACATTGCTCCCTCCCTTGTTGCCTACAGTAGATATGGACGGTATATTGAATTCTCTAAGATATTCCTTTGATTCTGCAGCTCCAACAAAACCTACTGGTACCCCTACTATAAACCTAGGCTTGACCTTGCCTTCTTTATATAATTCTAGGACTCTAAATAATGCAGTAGGTGCATTTCCTATGACAAATATATCAACCCCTTCCTTAACTGCCAGGTCTACTGCACTGGCTGATCTTGTGGTATCTAATTCCTTAGATAGTTTGAATACTCTTTCATCGTCAATATAGCATTTTAATTCGCAATTGGCCTTACCTAGGGCAGGTTTATTTATCCCCATAAAGGCCATTCTAGTATCTGTAAATATGGTTTTACCTTCCTTGATAGCTTTTTTCGCTTCCTCTAGAAAATCATTTCTAAACTCTATTATATTTCTATAGTCAAAATCTCCAGTTGTGTGTATCATTCTTTTGGCTACTATCATTTCCCCTTCAGTAAAATTGGTATCATCCATAACCTGTTCTATAATATCCATACTTTTATTTTCTATTTCCACTGGGTTCTTAATATACAATTCTATCCCTCTTTTCTCTTGTTCTCTATACTGTCTAACAGATGGTTTAGGGCCTTTCTATTTCCAAGGAAATTAATATGCTGGTAATATGCCAAAACATTCTTATAGCTATATCCACATTCCCAACTATTACTGTTATCCCTTGGCTTGGAAATATTGAATAAGGGCTTATGACCTATACCTATGGTAGACTTGTGATATTCATGTCCCCTTATTATATCTCCCTTTTCCCCTAGTATCGTGCCTTCTCTTAGCTCCATATTTACATAGCCAAATCTTTGTAGCATATTTGTCATCTGACTATATCCCTTAAATATATTGCACATGTTATATCCTTCTATGGAGGACAATAGATACATAAGCCCACCACCTTCTGCTAAAATAAAGGTACCGCTTTCTGCCTTATTTCTGATTGATTTTATCATGCTCCTATTGGCTGCCAACTCTTCTTTGTAAAGCTCAGGATAGCCCCCTCCAAGGTAGATAAGGTCCGCTTCTGGTACCTTCTTGTCTTTAATAGGTGAAAAATATTCTACCACACATATAGTTTCCAGTAACTTCAAGTTTTCATTGTAATAAAAGTTGAAAGCCTCATCATAGGCTATGGCGACTTTTATATCTCTTTTCTTCTCATATACATAGGGCTTTACCTGAATTTCACTGGCTAGCTTTAGGATTTTATCTATAGACACGGTTTTCTCTGCAATATTCGCAGCCCTGGATATAAAATCATAGACATAACTGTTTTTTTCATGGGGTGAAATAAGCCCTAGATATGTGCTTTCTAGTTCTAGCCTACTATCCTTAGGTAGGTAGCCTAAAACTTCCACATCTATATATTCTTCTATTTTCTCCTTTAATAGGTCGTAAATCCTCTCATTTACTTCATTTAAAATAATCCCCTTAACCTTAGATCCTGGAAAGCCAACCATTCCCTTTATTTTAGGAATGGCGGAAAACATCTCTCCTTTAGGTTTGTATACTAGGATTGCAGGAATATCTAGTTCTCTAGATATATCATAACTGGAATTTTCAAAGCCATTATATATACCATCAAAGTAACCCATGGCACCTTCCACTATTCCATATTCACCATGATTCATAGATAAGGAGTCTCTTATTCCATCCCTTCCCATAAGGTGCATATCTAGATTCCCAGCTCTTTTTTTTGATGCAATTTCTAAATACTTCAAGTCTATAAAATCTGGACCAGTTTTAAATGCTGATACCTCGTATCCCCTATTGGCAATAGCCCTAGTTATGACCAAAGAGACAATAGTTTTACCTGCATTGCTCGAAGGTCCTGTAATCAGCATGGATTTCATGCTGCCACCTCCAATTCCCTGAATACTCCTATAAGCCTTTTGTTGTCCTCCCTAGATTTTATAGCCACCCTGATATAAGTATTGTCGAGCCCTATAAAGCTGGAACATTTTCTAATTACTATTCCCCTTTTAAGAAAGAAGTCAAATACATATTCCTCGTTTAAATCTATTAATTTTATTAGAAAATAATTGGTCTCTGTATAAAATAATTTAATCCTGGATATTTTCGACAGCTCTTTATAAAGATACTTTCTTTCTTCATTTATATATTCCTTGCTTTCCCTTATATATTTCTCATTATCAAAGATATATTTTCCTGCCAATTCTGCATGGGAATTTACACTCCAAGGCAGTTGAATTTCCGATATTTTTTTTGCCAATGTCAATGAAGTACATCCATAGCCAAGTCTAATGCCGGGCAAGGCAAAAAACTTAGTGGCTGCCCTGATAATCCCTAGATTTTCATATTTAAATTTCTTAAACAATTCTATACTGTCGTAACTATCGGGACAAAATTCGAAAAATGCCTCATCCAGTAATAGGTATGCCTTTGAACTAACTATTAAATTGTAGATTGCCAGTAGTTCTATTTTGTCTATCCTACGCCCAGTAGGGTTGTTGGGATTGCCAATTATCAGTAAATCTCCATTTTGAATTGCGTTTTCTAAGGCACCCATATCTACATTAAAATCACGGTATGGTATCCTAATTACTTTTTTACCATTAATTGTGGCTCTTTTTTCGTATTCGGAAAAAGATGGAATAAATACAATAACTCTCTTAGCCAATAATGTAAAGCTATCGATTAATTCAACAGCACCGTTACCTACTACTGCATTTTCCACTTTGCATTTTAAATAGTTTGATATGGATGCCTTTAGCTCCCTGTATTTTATATCTGGATAGGCTTGAATATTATTGAAGCCATTTGCCAATATATTCCTTAGACCTCTAGGCGGCCCAAGGGGGTTTATATTGCTGCTATAGTCTATTAATTTTCCCTTATAATACTTTTCATAGGATATTAAATCTCCACCATGCTCCATTGCATCACCTTCTTTATATGATCTTGTGTGGTATAAAATATGGACATCCGTTTACCTTATCCTGGTAGATGTGAGGTTCTATTCTAAACACTTCCTCGAGTAATCTTTTCTCTATTATGATTTCAGGGCTTCCATATTGCCTAATACGGCCTTCTTTTAAGACGTAAATCTTATCTGAATATCTAGCGGCCTGGTTAAGGTCGTGTAATACCATGATTACAGTAATGCCTAGGGATTGATTTAGCTCCCTCACTAATTCCAATACTTCCAGTTGGTAGGATATATCTAGGTAGGTTGTTGGCTCATCTAATATTAGAACCCTCGGATTTTGAGCTAATGCCATAGCAATCCAACACCTTTGACTTTCACCTCCTGAAAGCTGGCCTATATACCTACCTCTTAATTCTTTTAGTCCAGTTCTTTCAATGGCCCAATCTACTATATCTTTATCTTCCTTTCCCATTCTCTGCCCAAACCTTAGATGGGGATATCTACCATAGGCTACTAATGTCTCTATGGTAATATCTGCAGACACGTGCTTTACTTGGGGTAGTATGGCCATTTCTTTGGCTATCTCCTTTGTTGGAATAGAGTATATATCCTTTCCCCTAAGATATATATCACCTGACTGGGCCTTTATATATCTTGATAGGGCCTTAATAAGTGTGGTTTTCCCTGAACCATTGGGCCCGATTATGGTAACTATCTGACCGTTCTCCACTTTGAAATCGATTTCTTTTAGTACATGTTTATCCCCATAACTAATCTCCAGTTTCCTAGTTTCCATAGCCATTATTATACCGCCTCCTTTTTCCTTAGCAAATAAAGAAAAAATGGTGCTCCAAATGCTGACATTATAATTCCTACTGGTATCTCTGCCGGTGCAAATAAAATCCTAGATAGAGTGTCACAGATCATAACTACAGAGGCCCCAAAAAATATAGTCCCTGGCAAAAGGTATCTATAATCTGAGCCTATGAATAACCTAACCATATGAGGCACGATTAGTCCAACGAAGCCCAATAGACCCACTACTGATACTGCTGAGCCTGCCAATAGTGACGAAATTATAATTAAAATGAATCTTGTTTTTTCTACTTTCAGACCCAATCCAGTGGATACCTCATCTCCCAGCATAAGTATATTTAATTTACCTGGCAAAAATAGTATAAGTGTTGTACCTAGGCTTACGTATGGAAGTATTGTCCTTACTTCTTTCCAGGTAATTGCCGATAAACCGCCTACCATAAATCCCAGGACCCCATGAACTCTATCGGGATAAAAAGTCATCAGGGCATTGGTTCCTGCACCAAATAGAGAGGATACAGCCACCCCTGCCAATACTAGCCTAGTAGGGAGAACTCCTTCCTTCCATGCCAAGGAATAGATAAATAATGTGGCAAATAGAGCACCTAGAAATGCACCTATTGGAACTAAATAATAGTAGTGGGGAAAGACGATTAAAATAATGAAGGCAAAAAAACCTCCCCCAGATGACACCCCTATAATATTGGGACCTGCTAGGGGATTTCTCATTATCCCTTGAAGTATGGCACCTGATAGGGATAATGATATCCCCACCAGAGCAGCTACTATGGTTCTAGGTAGCCTTACATTCCATATTATCTGATAATTTACACTGCCTTTATCATATAGGACAGATTTAATTATCCCAACTGGTGATATTTTTACTGCCCCATTTCCTAGACTCAGAAAAAAACTGACTATGAAAAGTGGAATAAGTATGGCAATTATTGTATCTTTGTTTATTGTAATCTTTCTATTTTTGATCATAGCCTGCTCCTTTTCTATATTAATATCTCATTTCTATTTAAATACTTCAGGATACATGATTTCTGCTAAACCTCGGTAGGCCTCTGCATATCTATGATTCGCTTTATAAGTATATAGCTCCTTATCCAGCACTATATAGTTGTCATTTTTCACAGCTTTCAAGGAGTTCCATGCAGGATTTGATTGAGCATCGCTCCTTATCCTCTCCTCAATGGCATCCATATCTGATCCCATGGCCTGTACAAAGATGAAATCAGGGTCCTCTTCCAATATTTTCTCTAAACTAAAGTTCTTGTCGCTAAGCTGTCCATTTGAACCGTCGGCAATATTAATAGCACCTAAATCCTTAAACATTTCTCCAAGGGTTGTATCTGAACCTAAAGCACTTATGACATTTTTTGTGGCCATCATGCCTAAGACCTTAACCCCTTTATCTTTAGGGACATTGCTCATTATTTTTTCTATTTCCTCTTTAACCATCTGTGCATCTTGTTCATATAAATCCATTCTGTCGTTAATTGCAGCAAAAATCTTGGATATTTTGAAATAGTCTTCTTTTAGCCGATAATCTAACACCATTATAGGGATATTGTTTTTCTCCAGAGCTGGAAATAAGTCATGATGGGAACCAGTATTATAGCTAAGGACAACTAAATCTGGTTCTAGCGAGATAACTTTTTCTAAACTTATGGAGCCTTGCTTCCCAAGAGTTTCTATATGCTCTGTCCCCGGCATATAGTATTCATTTGACGGCTCCACCATCCCGACCATGTCGCCTCCATTTCTCATCCATATATCCACAAAGGATGCAAATAACACTATGGCCCTTTTGGGGTTTTTGTCAACTGTAACCGCCTCACCACGACCATCGACAAAGGTAATAGTATTTTCATCAATAGTTATTCCAAATTCGTCTGTAAAAGAATCAGTTGCATCTTTTGACTCATCAACAACGCCTGTGGGCATGTCTCCGCTTTTTTCACACCCGATTGCGAATGTGCCCACTAAAATCAGTGATAGAACTAACAATAAAATTCTTTTCATACTTACTTGTTTCCTCCTCTTTTTTTATTTGAGGGAATAAAAAATCCCCAATCAAAGATTAGGGATATATTATTTGCAAAAATAGCAAAATAAATCAGCCTCCCCTTCCCTCCGAAGGTTGCTTATTCAATACTATTAGGCAGGTCTCCTGACTTGTGACTCATTTTACTTTCAGCACCTTCCCAGATATCTCCAGTGGCATAAGCTGATTTCATCATCACTTACAGTAGCGGGGGCTGTATGAGATTTTCACCCATTTCCCTATTATTCCTTTTAAGGAACCTACAGTATTTATTTAATTTCTATATTTATATTATCATATTACAAATTTCAATACAAGGTTTTCTAGTATAAATATTTTCATTTAAAACAAAACCAATAATATGGCTGTAGATAGTATCAAAAAAAACATTTCACTTTTGTACATGATTTCTATTGCATTTCTTATGTGAACTTTAGTCGGAGAATTTTTACTGTCGCCAATGGTCGGTTTATCTACATAAATACCGCCGTAGTAATTGCCACCACCCAATTCTATCCCCAATAATCCAGCCACTGCACTTTCCGGATATGCAGAATTGGGGCTTTTATGTTTTTTCCTATCTCGCAACATTGTTCTAAAACCTCGGGATATATCAAATCTGCCATAGGAAGTTAAAATCATCAGCAGCCCTGTCAACCTAGCAGGAACGTAGTTAGCAATGTCGTCGATTTTAGCTGGAAAATATCCCATATGGATGTATTTATCATTCATATACCCCACCATTGAATCCATAGTATTTATAAATTTATAGGCAAACCCTCCTGATGCTCCAAATAGGAAGATATAAAGGAGAGGTGCTATAACTCCATCAGATGTATTTTCAGAAACTGTCTCCACTGCCCCTTTTATGACCTCCGTTTCACTTAGGTTGTGGGTTTCCCTCCCAACTATGTATGAAAGCTTTACTCTAGCTTCATCTAGTCCAAAATCAAAGGCTTTGTAAACCTTTGTAGCTTCAACATCTAAGGATCTGGCAGCAATGCAAGTGTAAATAAAATAAACTTCTACCATATTGTAGAGGACCCTATGGGGCCTGATGATTTTCAGTATTAAGTAAGGAATAAAAAATCCAATAATGATATTTGTGATGGCCATAATAAATCCGACTAATTTTAGCTGGCCTCTAGTTTTTGCAAGTCTCCTTCCTATCCTCTCTTCAAAAGATATTATTTTGCCCATTAGCCTTACTGGATGAGGAAAATTATATGGGTCCCCAATCAAAAAGTCCAAAGCGGATCCTAATAATATATTAACTGCTATGATTTTTATCACCTTTTTTCCAATGAACTGATGGAGCCTTTGTATCTTCTAACCCCATTATTTTATATAGGTATTGAATATCCAAGCTACCCTTCAAGGTTTCAGCCAACTTGTCTATCTCTTGCTCTATCTTTTCCCCATTTTGATTTTCATAATTCAATCCCTTACCCACATCGTCGAGACTATCTTCATTAGCTAAATCAATGGAGATAAAAGGTACTGTACCTATGACTGGTATATCTAATAGGTCCTCAATCATTTTTATACCTGAATCGAGCAGACTTTTATCTCCCCTAAACTTATTGATAATTAGGCCCTTTATTCTTTTCCTCTCATGTTTTTCCAACAGCATTACAGTTCCATAAAGGGAGGCGAAAACACCGCCCCTATCTATGTCTGCTACTAGTAAAACAGGTGCATCCGCCATTTGTGCCATACCCATATTCACTATATCGTTTTCTTTTAGATTGATTTCCGCTGGGCTTCCGGCACCTTCTATGACTACTATATCGTTTTGACTTTCTATTTTTTCATATATTTCTTTTATCATTGGTTTCAAATCTGCCTTGAATTTAAAATACTCTACAGCCTCCATGTGTTCCTTTTCCCTACCATTTAAGACGACCATTGAGCCCGTCTCAGTTTTTGGCATTAAAAGTATTGGATTCATGTTGTGATGAGGTTCTACTCCTGCTGCCATGGCCTGTAACGCTTGAGCAGTGCTTATTTTACCTCCATCCTCTGTGGTATAAAATTTTGAGGACATATTTTGAGATTTAAAGGGGTATACCTTAAATCCGTCCTTTTTAAATATTCTACACAGCCCAGTACATATTGTACTTTTCCCTGCAGAAGATGTGGTTCCCTGTATCATAATACTTGTCATATCCTTCCTCCTACTGATTATTTTCGTTTTCTATGAATACCTCTTTATTTCCTTTTCTAAATCCTCCACCTTGTATTCTATGGATAGAACTGGGTTGATATTGTATTTATCTAGTAATGAGTATAATTCTTTTATCTTTTCATCACTAGCTCTTTCATGTAAGTCGTATTTTCCATCATTGGAATGGATGTGCATATAGAGAATATAATCTTTAAGCCCGCTAATCCAAGTTTCAAGGGAAACTGTACCTAGATTTGCGTGACCGATATCTAGATTTATCTTTACATTTGGCATGTCAATAGTCTTTATTAATTCTATCAACATATCAGGGGTCTCCTCAAAGATGTTCTCGATTACAATGATGCCCTTAAAATCAAACATCTCTCTTAAAATGTCTTCCCAAAATTCCTTTGCCTGTCTGTTATTTAATTTCATTAAATTCGGTTCATTTAAGTAGGGGTTTATCTGACTGTGGAATATTAAATAATCGACTTCTAATTCTTTAGCTATTTTCAAGGTATACAAGTACCTATTGTAACTGATGTCCCTAATCATTTTGTCTGGGCTAGCAGGTTTTAAATCGAGAAATGGTCCATGAATTGCCTTTAAACCCTTAAGATTTCTTAGCATTTCTTTATATCTTTTTACAAGAGAGTTTCTCTTTTCTTCGTCCATATTAGGCTCTACGAAATCCTGTATTTCTACACCTAAACCCAAGCCGTTTAATTGATTTACATCTAACTCTTCTATAGTGGATATGGCATATAGCATTTTTCTTTCCATTGTTTTCTCCCTTTATAGTAATTTATCTATTTCCTGCAATACATCCCCTGCGGAAGACTCAAAAACTAAATCAAATTTACTGTTCCCACTTGCTTCCCTATTTATATACACTTTTTTACCGCTGGTGATGTCTGGCAATTGGCTGACAGGAAATACGGTCAAACTGGTACCTATTACTATGACTAAATCCGCCTTTTTCATTTCATCTACGGATGTAAGCAATGTATCTTCAGGCAATCCCTCACCAAATAATACTACACCTGGCCTTAAGTTCCCCCCACATTTATGGCATGGTTTCCTTTCCAAATAGTCCTTTTTTTCTGCCTTTGTTCCACACATACTACATCTAAATTCATTTAATGAGCCGTGAAGCCTATATACATTCTTGTTTCCAGCCAACAAATGAAAATCGTCTACATTTTGGGTCACTATGCTGTTTACTAATCCTCTTTCTTCCCATTTTGCCAAAATCTCATATCCTTCATGGGGCTTTGCCTCAGATAATATTCCAACTCTCATCTTATAAAATTCATAAAATGTATCATAATCCTCCATTAGTGTTCTAATATTTGCTAATTTCATTGGGTCAACTTTTTTCCATAAGCCGTCCTTTGAGCGAAAATCAGGTATTCCACTTTCCGTAGACATTCCTGCCCCTGTCAATATAACGGCGTATTCTGATTCTTTTATCCACTTTGCTAACAATTCAATATCCTTATTATTCATTTTTTCTCCTTTCCTTATATGCCTCGCCCATTAAACTTAAATATATGGTTACTTTGAATGTATCAGCCAAGTTATCTCCAACAAAGAAGTAGGTAATGATTTTGGATCCTCATATACTAAATACCTGCCTTCCCAATTAGGCGCAAATTTATTTTTATAATTTCTCAATCCGTCAAAACTATAAAAATGTTTTCCATACCTAAATACTACATGGGCTAACTTCTCTTTTAAATGGGAAGTCTTTCTAGTTCCCACATTAGCAAGAGGTGCCATTCCCAAGTTTAATACCTTATAACCATTGGTTTTTAAAGTAAGTATTATATTAAGGATTAAAAATGTCATTGTATTATTAGGAACGTCATTTTTAAATCTCATTAGGTCAATGGATGCAGATTCGCCGTGGTCGTAACTTGGGTTAATCGATGCAAAGGCTATTATTTCTTTTGTTTCAGCATTTCTTACAATGCCTATTTTTGATTTTTCAAGGTACTCCCTTTGGAACCTTCCAAGGGAAAAACCCATTTCCCTTTTCCCGTAAATCCACTGCTCCGATATTCCCTTTAAGGATATATATAAATCTTCTCCTATAAACCTTTCTTCTAAAAATTGAAAATCGTATCCATCCTTTTCAAATCTCCTTAAGATATTCCTATGGTCTCTACATTTTGGACTCATTATGTCAAACCCTTCTAAATCCACCAATGCTGTCTCCCCTAATTTGAAAAAGTTGTATCCGTAATCGTGATATAAGGGTAATAAATTTTCGCTTACTTGATAAAATGCCGATTTATAGCCATATATATCTATAAATTTTTGGAAGTCAGTTAAAGCTTCTTCGAAAAATCTACAGTCCCCCACCAAATCCCCCAATACTATGACTAAGTTATGTCTTATTCCATATTGGATCAATACTCTGTGGTCCTTTGACCAAAATACATTTTTGTCTTTTAAAAACAATAGGTGAGTAAGAAAATTGCCCTCAAATTCCTTTAAAAATCGATTTAGTTCATCTTCGTTAAAATCCTTGTATTTTTCATCATTATATATCTTTTCTTTTGACAATTCATATATAACTAAAAATCCAATTAAAATCCCATAATAAACAACTCCATTTGGTATAGGTAAAATAATTCTATTAGAATGTACGACCCTAAAGAATTCAAGTTTCAAAAAATCTCTTATGATAATATGGGATACCTTAGCATAAGAAAAAATACCTATAAATGCAAATAATAATGTAATAAATGTTTGAAACCAATCTATAGGAATACTTTTTCGATAAAAACTATTTTTAGACATTTTGAGTATGGCTGATACTGCTAAAAGAAATATTGCCTCTTCATAATCCAATCCTTTTATTAATGTCAGAAATGCCCCAAAAATCAACAACCACATAGTAAACTTATAGCTTCTTTTTACTTTCATTTTTATTTCTCTAGCTACTGCCATCAGCAAAATCCCTATACATATGGACAACTGTCTTGAAAACTGTAAGATTGGGAAAGACAAAAGCCTAGATGCCAGTTTTACCCTGTGGATAATTCCAGGGACCAAAGCCGAAAAAAGTAGTACAGCCCCAGATGTGAAAATTAGAATTGCCAAAAGCCAATTGGTAATTCCAGATGTCTTGTTGATAAAATCCTTGATTTTTAGTAAATCTAAAATCACCGGGGACTTATTTTCTTTTTGTGTTTGTATTCCTAGTGTAAATATTAATCCTATTATTAAGGGCAATATATAATAAAAACTCCTATATAATATTAAAACTGCCAACACTTCTTCTGCTTCCATTCCATAATATTGGAGCCCAAGCAATACCAACAAATCAAAGGATCCGACTCCGCTGGGCAGCAAACTTGCAATCCCAACGGCAGATCCTATGGTAAAGATTGCAAATACTGTATATGGTCCAATAAGTTTATTAAACTGCCTTACAATGACTAAAAATAATAAAAAGGCAGATAACCACTCAATTAAAGAATATAATAACAATTTTCCCCTTAAAATAATTCTATTTCGATTTAATGAATCTCCTTTCTTCTTTCGTACCAATACTAGTATCCAATCTATGAGAAAATATAGTATCCCATATAAAAGAAAAACAGTTATTATTAAATAAATCCACCTGTATTTATCCGCTAGAGATTGTACGAAATCATACTTGAAAAGGGAAATCAAGGTCATTATTGAAAGGCCTATTCCCGTTGCTGGTATTAATAATAAATTGTATTCTACAATGTCACTTTTATTTCCAAGAGACTTTTTAAATAATAGTGCCCTAATAGATGCCCCCGTTAATCCCCCTAGACCTGAAATATTGTTGATTATGTTTGCTAAAAAGGAGACGGAAAATACGGTTATCTTTCCTATATCTAATTCCAGATGTTTTACTATTGAAAAGTCATATAAACTCATGGATGAAATGGCGAATATGCCCAATATTGTAAACAACAGTATCTTAAAAAGGGAAAGCCCTCTAATGGTCATGATGGTCTTTGCAAAATCTATTGATTTTACTTCCTTCATTCCCGTAAAAACAATAAGAATTATAATGAACAGTATAAAGATTGTTTTGAGCATTTTGATACCATTTTTTTTAGCTTGTAGTTTAATCTTTTCCATATTATTTGCATCTGTTCCTTTCAGTTAAAATATATTTGTGTCAAATTGTCATACTACATTCTATAAAATATATCTTCAATCTATACTAAAATATTTGGCCTTTCCAATGCTTTTAACAATTTATCTTTATCCCTTGGCAATGTACCTCTTATACTGATAATATTTGTAGGATGGCTAGTGTCAAATATCATTGGAGAATTTGGTCTTAGATTTTCAATGAGGGTTTTAATTTCTAATAGCCTTTCTGCCCCATCTGCAGCTATAAATTCACCTTCTTTTATCATCCTATCTAAATCCGTACCACTAAATACCGTTAAGTTCATGGTAATCACTCTATTTGTCCTAAATTCATTTATCATATTGGCAGTTTCTATGGCGTTGGATATTGATTGCCCTTTGCCTGCGATGCCATACATAACTATAGTATCAAACATCAAATCTGCCTCGTTTAACTTCTTCGCCTGTTCTATTGCCCTGCTTGCTGTGTGTCCCTTTTTCATGAGCTTTAAAATATCATCTCTTCCCGTTTCAAATCCGATATATAAGAGTCTAAGGCCTTCGTCGTGCAGTATTGATAGGTCTTCCATAGTGTAATTGGCAATGCTTCTAATAGAACCATAAGACGCCACCCTAGCACAATATGGATAGTATTCTTTTATAAGTTTTAGAATCTTATACATTCTTTTAAATCCAATTGCCATAGGATCCGCACCAGTTAAAAACACCTTTTCTGTATATAGGTATCCATTTCTTAGGTTGTTCTCTATATCCGAGTATGGAACTTCCTTATATGTTTCATCCTTATACATTGCACAAAAAGAGCATTTATTGTAATTACAACCCGTAGTCACTGGCAACAAAACTGTCGTCATCTCATCTTGTGGGTAGAAAACCATATGGTTTGTATTCACTACTTCCACTTCCTTCCTTACAAAAATTTTATCAGTAATTTTGGGAAATTGCAAACTTTGTATTAAATTTATCTAGTAGGAACAGGATATAAAAGTAAAATAAAGGTTCAATCCTATACTTTAGGGGTAATATAAGCTATATAAATTATTATGGTGGTGATAATATGTCTTTGGATATGGTTCATGGATACGACTATCCAGATGAAATTATTAATCTTTTCAATGAGTACACTGCAATGCTAGCAGAAAATGATCCTGAGTTTAAGATTTACTTAGATATTCAAAATTATGACGATGAAATAAAGGATTTAAAGAAAAAATATGGTCTTCCCCATGGAAGGCTTTACCTGGCACTTTATGAAAATAAAGCTGTAGGATGTATCGCCCTAAGGAAACTAGACCATAAAAACTGTGAAATGAAAAGGCTTTACGTTAGACCTGAGTATAGGGGAAGAAAAATTGGTCATGAATTGGTCCTGAAAATTATCGAGGATGCCAAGGATATTGGGTATAAATATATGCTATTGGACACTTTACCTTTCCTGGAAACTGCAATTAAAATGTATAGGGACTTGGGCTTCTACGATATACCCCCCTATAACGACAGTCCCATTGACAATACTATATTCTTGAAACTAGATTTAGACGATATAGCATCTGTATAAAACATACGGCATAGTCCATACAACTGACTATGCCGCTTTTCTATTCTGTTTATTTTTTAATTGGCTCTAACTTAGCTGTAAAATGCCTTAATATCTTTGGTTCCCAAGTAATTCTGTAGCCTGTTATTTCATCTGCTCTTTTCTTTATGGCTATTAAAGCCTCCACAATTACATCTAAATGGGACTGAGTATAAACTCGTCTTGGTACAGCTAACCTAGTAAACTCAAATTCTGATTCAATTTGTTCTCCCGTATCAGGATTATTTCCCATCATATAGGAGCCTATATCTACGGACCTGATGCCTGCCTCCTTGTACAACTCCACTGCCAAGGTATGCCCTGGAAATTCGTAATATGGAATATGGGGAAGTAATTTCTTTGCATCTAGGAATACTGCATGACCTCCTACTGGAGATTGGAATGGTATACCTTCCTTCTCTAATTTATCTGCTAGATACTCCATTTGCCCTATTCTATACCTTAGGAAATTGATGTCTACGCCCTCTTGTAGACCAATGGCCATGGCCTCCAAATCCCTGCCTGATAGGCCGCCATAGGATATAAATCCTTCAAATGGAATTGTATTTGCCTTTACCGACTCAAAAAACTCACCGTCATTTTTTACTCCTATTAGTCCGCCCATATTGATTATGGCATCTTTTTTTGCACTCATGGTAAATACATCGGCATAGCTGAACATTTCTCTGGCAATTTCTTTTATGGATTTATCTGCATATCCTTTCTCCCTCATTTTAATAAAATATGAGTTTTCTGCAAACCTAGCTGCATCGATATATACTGTAATTCCATTTTCTCTTGCAACTTCTGCCGTTTGTCTGATATTTTCAATAGATACAGGCTGCCCTCCTGCACTATTGTTAGTCACCGTTATGATAATTACTCCTATGTTCTCTTTACCGTATTCTTTTATCAATTCTTTAAGTCTGGGAATATCCATATTTCCTTTAAATGGGCTATAGGATACGGTATCTAAAGCCTCTGGCACTACGCAGTCAATAGCTCTGGCTCCAGCAATTTCCACATGTGCCCTGGTGGTATCAAAGTGCATGTTGGATATGGCATATTTCCCTGGCCCTAATAAGAGGGGCATTACGACCTTTTCTGCTGCCCGCCCTTGGTGAACTGGTTGGATATATTCATAGGCAAATATATCCTTAGCAGAATTTATTAGGTTCTTGTAACTCCTAGATCCAGAATAAGCCTCGTCGCCTTTCATTACGCCGGACCACTGTTCAGAACTCATGGCACCTGTTCCGCTATCAGTCAATAGGTCAATGTACACATCATCTGAATCTAGCCCAAATAAATTATAATTTGCAGCTTTTATCTTTTCTTCCCTTTCCTCTCTAGTTAGAACCCGTATAGGCTCCACCATTTTTATTTTGAAAGGTTCTGCAAAATACTTAGACATTATAAGTCCCTCCTTTTATATAGTTACTAGATTGATACCCTATCCATGGGAATTTATCATTTTTTATGCAAATTTATATACTAGATTATTTTTCCATTAAAGGAAGGACGTAGTTAGTGCTCTCTAGATGTTTTTCTAATAAGAGGGATATTATTATTATAAAAGGCAATGAAGCTAAAAGCCTAATGGCAGTAAATTTTATCCCCAGCATAGATGCCTCCATTATGCTCATGGGTATCATAAATAGTGATGAGGCTGTCACATATGTCATTATAGAGCTATATTTTGCCCCTTTGTGATAAAGGGCATTTGCCAATGGAAATGACACAAAGGTTCCCCCAACAGTTGTCATTGCCAAAAGTACAGACCATACAAATCTAAGGGGACTACTTGTTTTCCCAAAGTGTTTTTCTATGGATTCTCTCTTTGCCCAAGCGTCAAATAGACCAATAAGTGCAAAAGATGGAGGTAAGATTAATACCATGTCCTTTGCAAATATAAGGAAATTATCCCACATTCTAATTCCTAAATCAAAGGAACTAAGCTTTGATATTAAAGATATAGCTAAAAATCCTAGAAATATCAAATAATCTCTTTTTGCCTTTCTTTTCTTTTCCATCTTCTTTTTTTCCATACCGTTATTTTTCATATCTTTTTCCATTACATTAGCACCTCCCCGTACAATATACCTGTTATTATGGCTATTAGTGCAGCTATTGTTATCCCACCAATATTTCTCAATATGGTTGCTTTTCTTCCAAAGTACTCCTTTTCTACAGGATATGTCACTAGCCCTACTAGCATCAGTGAGGTGACAAATCCCGATACTACCATATAGGGTACTCCCTTATTGAGCAATATCTTTGCTAAAGGATATGCAATAAAACCTGGCATTATGGTTATTGAACCAATAATTATACTAGACAAAAGACCTAGTATCATATTGTCTTGAGCTAAATATGTGACTATAAAGTTCTCCGACAACAATAAAACTAAGGAAATGATGATTAACAGCTTTAAATAATTTGGAAGAATATTCATAAACTTATTCTTTCCAATTGTTAAACCCTTTATAGTTTTATCCTTATTTACAATAAAGGACACTATAATGGTGATTACTGACACGACATACAAAGACTTCATATAATCCCTCCTGTTTTTATATTATATATGAATATATAATCACATAAAGAATATACTACATAGAGAGAAAAAATTCAAGTACCGTCACCAAAGTTTAAATTTTCTATCTATCCTCAAATAATATGGTTATAATTATCATGTATGTAATAAATAAATTAATGAAATATTAAAATTCAAAAAGTATAGGGACGGTACTTGACTTTTCTTTTATATTGGATTATAATTTTTTTGGAGGATGTGAATTAAATTGGCGAGAGCTGCTCGAGTAAAAAATGAATACGGGATTTACTATATCAGTCAACTGGGGGCAACTGATAGAAATTTATTTACTAACGATGAGGATAGGGATAAATTTCTATCTATTTTAGCTTTATCAAAAGAGGTAAATGGGTTTAAGTTATACGCTTATTGTCTTATAAATTCCAATGAATACCATTTGATTATTGGCTCCAATGGATCAGATATTTCTAAAATAATGAAAGGAGTCAATATAAGCTATGCTATGTATGTAAATCATCCCGATTCAATTTTTAAAGATAGGTATAAGAGTATACTTATTAAAGATAAAAGCCACCTTCTGAAAACCCTGGATAGTATCCATAAAAGAGCTAAAGAGAAGGACAATATATATAATAGCTATTGCTATTTTGATAATATTATTTCCATCGAAGGAATTCTCGACGAGGTGGATTTAATGTCCTTAGATGAGGAGGATGACTGTCTAGTTCATAGAACAGAAGGGCGTGAATGTATAAAGTCAATGGAAGAAGCAATTGATAAACTCAATGAAATTGCCCACTGCAAGCATTTATCTGTTGACGAATTAATAATCAATAAACCTTCGAGGAATAGCCTTATTAAACAATTTAGACGGGAGTCCACATTGTCCCTTAAAGAATTAGGCCAACTTTTTGGCAATTTATCAGAATCAACCATAAGTAAAATATTAAAACAATAAGAGGAGGTAAAATATGTCATTAGATTTCAGCATTAATTTTGCAGGGAAGGAAAAAAACAAATTAGATAGTAATACACTATACGATATATTGATTATAGGCGGCGGACCAGCAGGTTTAAATGCTGCGTTATATTCAAAGAGAAAAGGTCACAATATAGGCATAATAACAAAAAACGTTGGTGGACAGGTAATTGACACCTCCGTAGTAGAAAATTATTTAGGTTATTCATCCATAAGTGGTGAAAACTTGATGAAACAATTTGAAAGCCACGTAAAGGAACTAGATTTGCCAATTCTAGAAGGTCCCTCAGTTAAAAGGCTAAGATTGGCAGATGATTCTCAGACAAAGGAAATTGTTCTAGACGATGATTCTGTATATAAGGCGAAATCAGTTATCATAGCAACTGGCAGTAAGCCAAAAAAATTAGGAGTACCTGGCGAAGACCAATTTGCAGGTAATGGGGTAGCTTATTGCGCCATATGCGATGGCCCATTGTTCACTGGCCTAGATGTTGTAGTTGCAGGCGGCGGCAATTCAGCCATAGAGGCAGCCATAGATTTGGCAAAGATAGCCAATACAGTTACAGTGGTCCATAGAAGTCAGTTGAGGGCAGATAAAATTCTTGTGGACAGAATCAATCAATTAGATAATGTAGAAATAAAACTAAATACTCAAATACTGAAAGTACTAGGGGATAAAAGTGTAAATTCCATAAATGTCCTAGACAAATCCACCAATGAGGAATATACTATAGAAACTAGAGGGGTATTTGTAGAAATTGGATATTTGCCTACCAATGAGCCTTTTAAAAATACGGTAAAACTAAACGATAAAGAAGAAATAATCGTCGATAAATATGGTGAAACAAACGTTAAGGGGATATTCGCAGCAGGAGATACTACAGATACGCCATATAAACAAATAATTATTTCTGCCGCTGATGGAGCAAAATGTGCTTTGTCTGCTAACGAATATTTAAATATATTATAATTAAATTTAAGGAGGAGTAAAATGTCATTTTTAAACGATGAAGTAAAAGGGCAGTTAAAGGGAATCTTTGAAAAGATGAATAACGAAGTTACCCTGGCACTATTTACAAAAGAAGGTCCATGTGAGACCTGTCCAGAGACACAGTCTTACTTGGAGGAGGTTGTATCTACTACTGATAAATTAAGTCTGAAATTATATGACCTTAACACAGATAAAGAATTAGCAGAAAAGTACGAAGTAAGCCATGTACCAAGCATAGTTGTTCTTGACAAGGATAAGGAATATAGGGGTATTAAATTTGTTGGTATACCTGCAGGACATGAGATAAATTCATTGGTAAACACTTTACTTTCAGTATCTGGAAGTGGTAGCCCATTGTCCAAAGAATTGGAAGAAAGAGTTGCAAAGGTAGATAAACCTGTAAATATCAAGGTGTTCGTTACTTTAAGCTGCCCACATTGTCCAGGAGCTGTAGAAAAAGCCCATCTATTGGCACTTGAAAATCCCAACATAAGTGCAGAAATGGTAGAAGCTCAAACATTTGCTGCCCTATCAGATCAATTTAATGTTTCAAGTGTACCAAAGATAGTTATAAACGATGAGTTTGAATTCGTTGGAAATCAACCACTAGAAGTATTTATGGATACTATCGAAAAGGCGTAAAATATAACGGGCCTAAGTCTTAATTATACCAAAGACTTAGGCCTATTTATTTTATTCGAACACTTCAAAGACCTCTTCCATGGGCCTTCTTGTTTTTTCTCTATGGGTTCTATTTGTATATCCAAAGGCTATTAATGTGGATATTTTAAAATGTTCTGGGTCATACACCCCGTTTTTCGAAAAAATTTCATGTAGTTTCTCCCTATCAAAACCTTCCATGGGAGTTGAATCAATGCCTAGCATGGCTGCCACCGTCAACATATTGGCTAAGGGTATATAGGACTGTTTAGATATCCAATCAAATAAAGTTCTTTCCGTATTTAAATCAAAATCTGATTTCTGAAATGATTTATATCTTTCTTTCCTCTTTGCCAATTCTTCAGGTGGGTAGTTTTGTATTTCATTTTGTATATACTCTAAATATTCGGATCCTGGCTCCATATCTTTTGGATTTCTAGATAGGATGAGTACAATATGGGAGGCCCCATCTATGGCGGCTTGAGCACCCCAAGCTATGGGCCTTATTTCATCTAATACCTTTTTGTTTCTAAGAAGTACAAATTTCCAAGGCTCAAATCCCATGGAACTAGGTGAAAGCCTAGCAATTTCCATTATGGTATTGAAATCTTTATCTGAAACTTTCTTTTCTGGGTCATACCCTTTACATGTGTATCTTTTTTTAAATACATCTACAATATAATCGTTAACGTTTTCCACTTTATCATCCTTTCAACTTTATTCATAAAAATCAATTAGATTTAGTCCAGTTTCATGGTCATACTTTCTGTTTATTTTACCGTCTATACTTTGTATTATTATTTCTCCAGTAGCACTTATATATCCGTGGTTTAAATGACCCCCAAATATACCATAGCTAATATCTGACAAGGCAATATGGAGATGTAAATATACCTCACCGTCCATTTGCGAGATACTACCTGCCAAATTAACTATTTCCATATCTCCTTCGTATTCTTTGGAAAAGTATTCCTTAGTATTTAACTTGTATACTCCTACTTTTACCCTATCTACGGCACCTATGCCAGTTATGGTCCCCAAAGAAATTTCTTCCTGAACTGCCAAGGCCTTTATGGATTCGACTATTTCCTCTCCCTTATCCAATCTGACCACGTATTTATCTCCAATTTTTTTGAATTCCACAAAATACCCCCCTCCAAGATTATTCGATTACCTCAAGTTTTTTATACCCAAGGTTTCTTGGAATAATCATCCTTAATAACTAAAACCTCTTGTAAAAAGAGGTTTAAATTATATGAGTATTCAATTTTAAATATGTATGGAGATGGCGGGTGTCGAACCCGCGTCCGAAAACATTTCCTGAGGAGTCTCTCCGAGTGCAGTCAGTAATTTATCATTCCCTCCACCTGACCCCTACTGACAAGGTTCAAGCTTCAGTAGCTTCATAGATTCCGTTCCACAGTCAAAGCTTTCCATGGCTCGGTTCCCCACTATAATGACGTTCTATTCCAAGTCGTGGGACTCTCGGGTAGAACGAGCAGCTTTAACTAAGCTGCAAATGCGTAATTATCGTTTGCGTTTAATTTAGTTTGCCACTTTTAACGTTGTTTGGCGACAACGACTCGCTACTCCTGATTCCATATCCCCGTCGAAACCAAATTCATCCCCAATTATTATTGGCAATTAATTATAGCAGATTTTTAACTTTTTGTCAATTCTACTAAGCCAAAGAGCTCTAAACAGCTCTACTGATACTTTTCTGAAGAATGCTGGAGCATTCTCCTTTCGGCATCTCTCTTTGCTATATCCTCTCTCTTGTCATAGAGTTTTTTACCCTTTGCTATGGCTAGTTCTACCTTAACTAGTCCACCTTTTATATATATGGATAGGGGAATCAAAGTATAACCTTTTTGTGTAGTTGCTATCATTAATTTTCTAATTTCACTTTTATGAAGCAAAAGTTTTCGCTTTCTAATGGGATCCACATTGTATATATTACCTTGCTCGTAGGGGCTGATATGCATGTTGTTTACAAAAACTTCACCTTTCTCAATTGATGCATAGCTTTCTTTTATATTAATTTTGCCCTGCCTAATGGATTTTACTTCTGTGCCAGTCAAGGCTATTCCCGCCTCTAAAGTATCTTCTATAAAAAATTCATGTCTTGCCTTCCTATTAGTAGCTATTGTTTTTGAGTCCTGTTTTTTCATATTCTCACCACATTTCACTTTTCTGTACCTTAGTTTAGCAAATATCCAAACTGGTGTCAACAACCTAGATTAGCTCAAAATCAATATTTCTACTTACTGGATTTGCATTTAATACCCTAATTTTTACAGCATCACCTAGATGGTATATTTTTTTTGTTCTTTCGCCGATTATATGATATTTTTCCTCATCAAAATTATAGTAATCGTCTAACATATTGGTAAAATGAACTAAGCCTTCGATTGTATTTTCCAGTTGAACAAATAATCCAAAGTTTGTCAATGAAGATATAATCCCTTCAAATTCTTCCCCTATATACTTAACCATATATTGGGCCTTTTTCATATCTTCCACTTCTCTTTCGGCTTCTTCCGCCCTTCTTTCTGTCATTGAGGTGTGATCGGCTACTTCTGGCAATCTCACTTCAAGACCGTCAATAATTTGTTTATTTAACTTTCCATTTAAATAATACTTTATTATTCTGTGTATCATCAAATCAGGATACCTTCTAATAGGTGCTGTAAAGTGTGAATAGTATTTGGCAGCCAATCCAAAATGTTCGTCTGCTTCGCTGCTGTATTTGGCTTTTTTCAAAGACCTTAGCATTAAAGTGCTTATTAGGGTCTCTTCCTTTGTACCTTTAATATCCTTAGTTAGCCGCTGTAACTCCTTTGGATGTATTTCCTGCCCCCTTAGGGAATAACCAAAATTGTGTATTAATTTATTAAAACTTGACATCTTTTCCGGCGAAGGTTCTTCATGTATCCTATATAAAAATGGTAGCTCTGCCCAGAAAAACCTTTCCGCTACAGTTTCATTGCAGACTAACATAAATTCTTCTATTAGTCTATTGGCAATTCTCCTGTCTTCTTTCCTGATTTCAAGGGGTATTCCCTTTTCATCTAAAATTATCTTTGTTTCTGGAAATTCAAAGTCGATACTCCCTCTTTTTTCTCTCTTAGAATACAAGATATCACATAATTCTTCCATGAGTTTTAAGTCGCTGCTTACATTTGATAGTTCTTCCCTTACCTTTGAATCATTGTCTTCTAAGAATTCAGAAACACTATCATAGACAAGCCTTTCCTTACTGTTTATTACTCCCTCTACAATCTCATGGTCGACAACCTTCCCATTTTTATCTATTTCCATAAGTACTGATAGGGTTAATCTATCTACTCCTGGATTTAATGAGCAAATTCCATTGGATAGTTCTTTTGGAAGCATAGGTATTACTCTGTCTATTAGGTACACAGAATTCCCCCTATTTAAGGCTTCTTTATCCAATGGGGAACGTTCCCTTACATAATGGGATACATCTGCAATATGAATTCCGAGATAATAATTGCCATTATCCTTCATTTCAATTGATACGGCATCGTCCAGGTCTTTGGCGTCAAATCCGTCTATGGTAAATGTATTCAAATGTCTTAAATCTACTCTGTTTTTGATTTCTTCCACATTTACCTCTTGCGAAGCACTTTTTGCCGCAGTTTGAACTACATCTGGAAATTCCTCCGGCAAATCAAATTGCCTAATGACGGACAGTATATCTGTTCCTTTTTCGCTTAAATATCCTAATATCTCAATTACTTTTCCCTCAGGGCTTCTCCGAAGCTCGGGATATTTAGTTATTTCAACAACTACTTTTTGCTTTGATTTTGCATTTAAAGTGCTGGATTTTGGGATGAATATATCGTATCCTATTCTATTATCGTCAGGTACGACAAATCCAAAGCTTTGATTGTCTTCAAAGGTGCCGACTATGGCCCTTTTATTTCTCTCTAAAATTTTGAGTACTTCTCCTTCTTCCCTTCTGTCGCCTTGTCCCCTTCTTGTAATATTTACTATAACTTTATCCCCATGCATGGCTCCATTCATGTTTTCGCCAGGGATAAATATATCATCCCTTTCTTTTATCTTGGGGATGAGGAACCCAAAGCCTCTTTCATTTCCTTCTATATTGCCTACAACCAAATAGTCGTTATCAATTAGGACATATTTTTCATTTTTTGTCCTAATCACGACCCCTTCTCTTTCTAACCCTTCTAATATATTGAAGAAATCTTTAAATTCCTTCTGTCCTAAGTTAAAATAAATCGCCAGTTCCTCTTTTAGCTTTGGTTTGTATTTTTTCCCTTTCATTACTTCTATTATATCTTCTCTGATGCTCATTTCGTTCATCCCCTCGTTATTCCATCTTATTTCACCTTTGCACCGTATTGGGTCCTACTCAATAAGTTTGCCTCATAAGAATGCATATTTTCCTTTTTATCCTTGTGAACCATAATAGCTATGTCGATTAATTCGTCTATTAGTTTGCTAAAGGGATAGCCCCTGCCCTCCCATAAATAAAAGGATATGGAGCCAGGTAAAGTATTTATTTCATTTATATATACATTATTTTTCTCATCTAATAAAAAGTCAATTCTAGATACTCCTTTGGCATCTATGGTCATAAAAGCCTTTTTAGCTAATTCCTCAATTCTATCTCTTATAGCATCTTCTATTTCTGCCGGTATTCTCTTCTTTTCATTTCCTTTACCTTTCGTATTAGACCCTAAGTATTTGTCTTCAAATGTTAGTATCTCTTCCCAACCTATAGGCTCCTCACACAAAGAAGTAATTACCTTATCGTCATAGCCTAATACTGCACAGTTTATTTCCCTTGGCCTTTCTACAGCTTTTTCTACGAGGATTTTTCTATCATATCTAATGGCAACTTCTATGGCATCCATCAATTCATTTCTATTCTTCGCCTTGGATATGCCTATACTAGACCCTAAATTTGCAGGCTTCACAAAAAGGGGATAGGACAATTTCTCCTCTATCCTATCTAATATATCATGACTTCCGTCATTCCACTTTGCCCTATAAAACCACATATAGTCAACTACGGGGAGTTCATTGGCTTTGTATACATCCTTCATCAGTATCTTATCCATTCCAACGGAAGAGCCTAAGACCCCACATCCCGTATATGGTATATCCATAAGTTCGAATATTCCCTGGACAGTACCATCTTCTCCATTCATTCCGTGAAATGCAGGAAAAGCTATGTCTATTTGATTTAAGATTTTCTTCCCAAATAAACCTTGGTTTTTAGGGCTTGCATAAATATTGTTGTCCCCATAGTTGTGAGATATTAAAATCTCCTGTGTATCCTTAAAATTGTTGTCTTTATAGTTTTTAAAATTTAGTAAACCACTGCCGGTTAACCACCTGCCATCCTTATCTACGTAAATAGGTATGATTTCATACTTTGACTTATCCATATTTTCGATAATTTGCATACCCGTTATTATAGATACCTCATGCTCTACACTTCTTCCACCAAATAGTACAGCAACCTTCTTCATTTTCAAAGCCTCCTTATTCATTGTAATTATCTGGTAAGTCGTTCTCAAACAATACGACATCTTTTGGCCTGGCAATTTTTTGAATATAGCCTGTAGCTTCCTCCAAAGTATTTGCAATAAATATATTATCTTTATTGTAGTTCACGTCCATTAGGCCTTCGTATATGGGTTTTGTTCTCTTTTCCCCAACTAAAATCACATAGTCACAAACCTTCCCTATATTTATGCCAAATTCTCTATTAGCCTCTTCTTCCATAGCTCCTAATTCAATCATTCCAGGAGTTACAATGATTTTTCTTCCTTCTTTAAACTGGTGCAATACCTCCAATGCAGCCTTTGAGCCAATGGGATTTGAATTAAAGGCATCGTCTATGATAATAATACCTGTACCTGGATTTATAATGTTCAATCTATGGGGTATAGGCTCAATTTTCTTGATTCCCCGCTTTATTTCGTCAAAGGTCAGGCCAATGTTTTTTGCAACCGCCACTCCCGCCAATATATTATATATGTTGTGTTTTCCCAGTAATTTAGTAGTACAGCTAATAGAATTTCCATCCCTGTCTTCTAAAGTAAAGGTAGATCCCATTTCAGACACTTCTATATCCTTTGCATAGAGGTCCAAATTCTCCACATCTTCTAGTCCATATAGTACCTTTTCTTTAAATGTTTTGTCCGCCAGCCTTTTTAAGTATTCATTGTCGTAGTTAAAAATGGCAATTCCATCAGTAGGGAGTTCTTCCACCAATTCGTATTTTGTCTTCATAATATTGTCCATGTTTTTGAAAGTTTCTAGGTGTGTAGGCCCAATAGATGTAATTACTCCAACCTTTGGCTGCACCAACTCTGACACTTCCTTTATATCGCCTAAGTTTCTAGCCCCCAGTTCTGCTATAAAAACTTCGTGGTCCTCGTTTAACTGGTTGTTTATTATCTTAGACAACCCCATAGGTGTATTATAGGACTCTGGCGTATTTAGGACCTTGTACTTTTCTCCTAAAATCGTACCTACAATAAATTTAGTACTGGTTTTTCCAAAACTACCAGTCACTCCCACAACTATTAAATCAGATCTGGATTTTATTTTCTTCTGTGCTGCCTTATAATAACCCATATTGATTATCTCCTCTAAGGGCAATACAGAGTTGTTGGCCAATAACATCAGATAGGGCTGTAAATAATATAATCCAAATAATATTGCCATATATACAACTAACCCTATTATTGTCAGATGGTTAAAATCATTTCCATACACTATGATTTTCTCCACTTTTAGGGTAAATAAAACAATAAAAATTGCATTTATTATTAAATGGGCTGTAAATAATCTTTTAGCCCTCGGTGTAAATACTAAAGGTTTTTTTGTCTCACCTTTTTGTACTCTTGTGGAGAATGCCTTTTCTTTATTATTATTTAACCATTTTTTATAGTTTTCAGACTTATATCCTTCCAATTGGACCATATGTAATAGATATTTTGATTTATTTCCTATAAAAAGCAATGTAAAAATTCCAATTAAAATTATTAAAATTAACATAAAACCCCCCCAATTTATTGTCTATCATATTGAAGAAAGTTCTTCAATATTAAGGCAAATCTATGATGCTCGTCTAAATAAGAATAATGACCTGCACCTTCAAGTACTACTAGACCTGAATCTATAATTTTCTTTTCCATTGTCTTTGCCATATATAAAGGTGTAGCTGTGTCCTTATCTCCCCAAATAAGCAATGTAGGGGCCTTTATATTGCCCAGTATTGGCAATAAGTTTTCATTGACTACTATTACGAGTATTTTACGCATCACTCCCGAAGAGTCTTGATAATCTGTAGAGCCAAACTTTTTATAAAACTTCTCCAGTTTCTCTGGATTGTCTCCCAAAAAGATTTTATATAAAAATCTCATGGTTTTAAAGCTGTAAACTTTAATATAGTATTTTAATCCCCTCTTAGGTATGAGGCCTGCACTATTTACTAAAACAATTTTGTCCACAATTTCGCTGTATTTACTTCCAAGGATAATGGATATTTTCCCGCCAAAGGAATGTCCTATTAATGTTGGTTTGATTATTTTTACCTTGTCTATATATCCCTTTACTATTTCTGCATATTCAAAAGATCCTATAGGTCTTTCGGGTTCCTGGCTTTCCCCAAATCCTGGAAGATCTAGGGCGTGGACTTTAAATTTCTCCTTTAAAATATTTACTATGGGCAAGACGGTGTTTATATTAGCACCCCAGCCATGGAGCACTATAACATCTTTTCCCTGTCCCTCAACTATATAATTTATCTTTAATCCATTTATCTCCATTATCATAGTACTACCTCTACCTTTATATAATATTATGCCCTTAACTATATGATTATATCATAAAGACAGATATTTATGTAGTCAAAAGAAAAATCCCTCCTTAGAGGGACTTTATTAAAATAATATGCCGTTACCAAATAATCCTGCAAATACTAATGCCACTATGGTCATTAGCTTGATTAATATATTTAGAGATGGCCCGGAAGTATCCTTAAATGGATCCCCTACAGTATCACCAGTAACTGCAGCATGATGTGCCTCACTACCTTTTCCACCGTGATTTCCCTCTTCAATATATTTCTTTGCATTGTCCCATGCCCCACCAGCGTTGGACATGAATATTGCCATCAAGACTCCTGTCACCAATGCACCTGCCAGTAGTCCTCCTAGGGCTTCAGCTCCCAGTAAAAATCCTACTAACACAGGCACCACAACTGCCAATAAACCTGGTATAATCATTTCCTTTAAAGCAGCCTTTGTACTGATATCAACGCAGGTAGCATACTCTGGAGTAGCTTTACCTTCCATGATTCCAGGTATTTCTCTAAATTGCCTTCTTACTTCCTCAATCATGGAGAAGGCTGCCTTTCCAACTGCATCCATGGTCATAGCAGAGAAAAGGAATGGAAGCATTCCCCCAATAAATGTGCCTGCAATGACTGTTGGAGAAGTTAAATCTATATTAGTTAAACCAACTTTTTGTGTATAAGATGCAAATAAAGCAAGAGCAGTTAAAGCTGCTGAACCTATGGCAAACCCCTTGCCAATAGCTGCAGTTGTATTACCTACTGAGTCAAGCTTGTCGGTAATATTCCTAACTTCTTCCGGTAATTCACACATTTCTGCAATACCGCCTGCGTTGTCTGCAATAGGCCCATATGCATCAACTGCTATGGTCATACCAGCTGTTGATAACATACCTACTGCTGCCAATGCAATGCCGTAAAGCCCTTCTGCTGAGCTTGTAGAACCACCTGATACGTAATATGCTACTAAAATGCCGATAGCTATAACTACGATTGGTCCTGCTGTAGACATCATACCTACTGACAACCCACCAATGATATTCGTCGAAGCCCCTGTTTCGGATTCCTTTGCAATTCTTTGAACTGGCGTGTAATCCGCTGAAGTATAATATTCTGTAATTCTAGCTATAATAAGCCCCACTAGTAATCCAGATAATATTGCTACAAATGGCTTATACGAACTCAATATATAATTACTTAAGAAAAATCCTACAACTATGGTAATCAATGAACTAACCAATGTACCAGTATTTAATGCTTTTTGTGGGTCTTTGTCGCCTCTGACAAAATAAACCCCAATAATCGACGCTATAATTCCCACTGCTGATAAAGCTAAGGCAAAGTGTACGCCCCCTTCACCATAAGCCAAAAGTCCAAGGGTTATGGCGGAGATAATTGCTCCAACATAGGATTCAAATAAGTCAGCACCCATTCCTGCAACGTCACCGACGTTGTCTCCAACGTTATCTGCAATAACTGCTGGGTTTCTTGGGTCATCTTCTGGAATTCCCGCTTCTACTTTACCTACTAAGTCAGCTCCAACGTCAGCTGCTTTTGTATAGATACCGCCACCCACCCTAGCAAATAGTGCTATGGATGAGGCACCTAATCCAAAACCTGTTACAATATCGGGGTCTGGAAATAGCATGTAAAGAACTCCAACTCCCAATAAACCAAGTCCAACTACACTCATTCCCATTACTGACCCACCAGAAAATGCAACGTTTAATGCCTTGTTCATCCCCGATTCCATGGCTGAGTTAGCCGTTCTAACATTGGCCTTTGTAGCCACTTTCATGCCAAAGAAGCCTGCTAACATGGAAAAAGAAGCTCCTACTAAAAAGGTAATGGCTATTTTAAATCCAAGTCCAGGTGCTAAAATCAAAATAACAAATAATGCAACGACAAAAATAATCAAAGACCTGTACTGTCTTCTTAAAAAGGCCATGGCACCATCTTGGATATAAGTTGATATCTCTATCATTCTATCGTTTCCAGGGCTGACCTTGTCTATGCTGCTTGCCTTATAAAAAGCAAAAATAAGTGCCAATATCCCTACTATTGGCGCAGCAATTAATGCAAAACTCATCTCCTATTCCTCCTTTATTTAGCTGCTAAAAATAATGTAGATATTAAAAAGATAACAGAAGAAATCACTGTTATTCTCTTAAGCAATTCTTCTCGGCTTTGTCCCTTTGCTTTTCCCCACAATGACCCTGAGCCGCCGCCTGTTAATGAACCAAGGCCATCTTCACTTCCTTCTTGTAGTACTACAGATACGATTAGTGTTAAACTAGATGCAAGAACTAATATGGAAAAAAATAATGTCATTTTTACACCTCCTGAAATATATAGCCTTTAAAACATTACTATTTTAACATAGAGGGAGCGTAAAATCAATAGATAGATACATCTATTGACTTTATGCTCCTAATATTTATCCTTTTAAGTTGTAAAAGGTCTTTAAGCCCTTATATAATGCTTCTTCCTCTAAATTATCCTCTATTCTCAGCAATTGATTATATTTTGCCACCCTATCTGTTCTAGAAGGTGCACCAGTTTTTATTTGACCTGCATTAGTCGCCACTGCTAAATCTGCAATGGTTGTATCTTCTGTTTCACCTGATCTATGGGAAATAACTGCTGTATAACCGCTTGTCTTTGCCATTTCAATCGTATCTAATGTTTCAGTCAGGGTACCTATTTGGTTTAATTTTACTAATATGGAATTTGCTATACCTAGTCCTATTCCTTTTTCTAGTCTCTCTGTATTTGTAACGAAAAGGTCATCTCCAACTAACTGAATTTTTTTACTAAGCCTCTCGGTCAGTAATTTCCAACCTTCCCAATCGTCTTCTGCCAATCCGTCTTCTATGGAGATTATGGGATACTTATTTACAAGTTCCTCGTAATAGTCTATCATTTCCTCTACAGTAAGGATTCTTCCCTCTCCTTCCATATTATATACCTTTTTATCTTCGTCATACATTTCCGATGCAGCCACGTCTAATGCCAATACCACTTCTTCTCCCGGTTTGTATCCAGCCTTTTCTATTGCCTCTACTATGGTCTTTAAAGCCTCTTCATTGCTAGATAAGTTTGGTGCAAAACCACCTTCGTCGCCAACGGAAGTGTTTAAGCCCTTAGATTTTAGAACTTCTTTTAGATTGTGAAATATTTCTGTGCCCATCCTGAGGCCCTCCCTGAAGTTAGCTGCACCTACGGGCATTACCATAAATTCTTGTATATCAACGTTATTATCTGCATGCTCTCCACCATTTAAAATATTCATCATTGGAACGGGCAAAGTTTTGGAATTAATTCCACCTATATACTCGTATAGTGGCATTCCCAACTCATCTGCAGCTGCCTTGGCGACTGCCAATGAAACCCCTAAAATTGCATTAGCTCCAAGTTTCCCCTTGTTTGGTGTTCCATCTAATTCTATCATTAGTGCGTCTATTAGCTTTTGATCGAATACATCAAGGCCTATGATTTCTTCTGCAATTACATTGTTGACGTTTTCCACAGCTTTCATAACACCTTTTCCTAAAAATCTTCCCTTGTCTCCATCTCTTAGCTCTACTGCCTCAAAAGCTCCTGTGCTGGCACCTGATGGAACTAAGGCCCTACCAAAGGCATCGTTCTCTGTCCAGACTTCTACTTCTACGGTGGGATTTCCCCTTGAATCAAGTACTTCTCTTGCATATACATCTGTGATTAAACTCAAATTTATTCCTCCTATACCTTTTTTATTTTTTAATTAGGGACTTACCTGTCATTTCCTGCGGCTTGTCTAGCCCCATTAGCTCTAATAATGTCGGCGCTAAATCCGCCAAAATCCCTTCGTTTAATTCTACATTATTTTCTCCAACCAAAATTAAAGGAACCCTGTTACTGGTATGGGAAGTTACGGGACTGCCGTCATTTTCATCAATTAGCATCTCTGCATTTCCGTGGTCAGCCGTGATTAATGCCTTCCCCCCTTTTCCCATCAGCAATTCGATTATTTCGCCTAAGCATTTATCTACAGTTTCAATAGCCTTTATAGTAGCAGATACTACGCCAGTATGCCCCACCATATCTGGATTGGCAAAGTTTAGTATAATTAGGTCGTATTTGTCCATGTTTAATCTTCTGATTACCTCATCTTTAACCTCTAAAGCACTCATTTCAGGCTGTAAGTCGTATGTGGCTACCTTCGGCGAAGGTATTAAGATTCTATCCTCGTTTTCATAAGGTTCTTCTATGCCTCCATTGAAAAAAAACGTAACATGGGCATATTTTTCTGTTTCCGCAATTCTCAGCTGTTTTAGACCCTTCTGACTTATATATTGCCCCAATGTATTATCAGGTGCCGTATCCTCAAATGCTACAAGGACATTTTTTATTGTCCTGTCATACTCTGTCATGGTTACATAAAAGGTGTCTACCTTCTTTTCCCTATGAAACCCATCAAAGCCTGTATCTACAAAAGCTCTGGTAATTTGCCTTGCCCTATCCGGTCGAAAGTTGAAAAATATAATAGAATCTTTATCGTCAATGGTGGCTATGGGTTTATCCCTATCTACAATAACAGTTGGGATAATAAATTCATCGGTCACGTCCTCCTCATAGGATTTTTTAATAGCTGCAACAGGATCCTCACTTTTATCCCCAATTCCAAGGGTAAAAGCATCATAAGCCAACTTTGTCCTATCCCATCTTTTATCCCTATCCATGGCATAGTACCTGCCTGATACAGTGGCGATTTCTCCGACCCCTATTTCCTTTATTTTCTCCATTAATTCCTTTATATCCTCTTTTCCTGCGTGGGGAGATACATCTCTACCATCTAATATGGCGTGTATATATACATTGTAAAATCCCTGCCTTTTCATCAGTTCCAACAGGCCGTATAAGTGGTTTATATGGCTGTGGACCCCGCCCTTAGACACCAATCCCATTAGGTGAATATTGGAGCTATTTGCCTTGGCGTTTTCTATGGCATTTAAAAACTCGACCTTGTTGAAAAATTCTCCCTCATTTAGAGCTTTTGTTATTTTTGTCAAATCCTGATAAATTATCCTTCCTGCACCAATATTCAAATGGCCTACTTCCGAGTTTCCCATTTGCCCCTCTGGCAATCCTACGGCCAAACCGCTGGCATCCAAAGTTGTATTTGCATTTTCCTTAATCAACTTATCTATATTTGGTGTCTTTGCTAGTTTAACGGCATTTCCCGGGTAATCCTTACCTAGTCCAAACCCATCTAGTACAATTAACATCACTGGTGTATTGACCATATTGTCCTCCAATTAATAGTTTATTAAATCGACAAAGTCTTCAGCATCTAAACTGGCGCCTCCCACCAAAGCACCGTCTATATCCGATTTACCCATCAATTCCTTAATATTTTCAGGCTTTACGCTGCCGCCGTATTGTATTCTTATTTTGTCTTTTACATCTCCGCATTTATTTCCTATGGTTTGCCGTATAAAACTTATCATATCGTTGGCATCGTCAGCAGAAGCAGTTTTCCCTGTTCCAATGGCCCATATTGGCTCATAGGCAATTACAATGTTTTCTACTTTTTTCTTATCTACTCCTTCAAAGGCCAATAATAATTGACGCTCTACGATTTCTTTTTCTATGTGGGATTCCCTTTCCTCTAAAGTTTCACCTACGCATACTATGGGTCTTATACTATGGGAAAGGGCAGCCTTGATTTTCTTGTTCACATTTTCGTCTGTCTCTCCAAAGTACTGTCTTCTTTCAGAATGTCCTATGATACAGTATTCAACTCCCAGTTCTTTCAACATCAGAGGGGAAATCTCTCCTGTAAATGCTCCTTTCTCCTCCCAATACATATCTTGTGCACCTAATTTAATATCCGTATTTTCTATGGCCTTCTTCGCCTCAGAAAGTAGGGTAAAGGGAACACAAATCACAGTTTCTGCTTCCCCATTTCTAGGAAATCCTTTAATTTCCTCGATTAGCTTTAAACCCTCATTTATGGTGTTGTTCATTTTCCAATTTCCAGCAATTATTGGAGTCCTCATTTAACCACTCCCTTAAATAATTTATATTTACTTTTATCTGTCTGAAATTGCCTCAATTCCTGGAAGGGTCTTCCCTTCAAGCAACTCCAGAGATGCACCGCCACCTGTAGATATATGGGTAATCCTATGGGCAAATCCCGATTTTTCCACAGCAGAAGCGGAATCGCCCCCTCCTACTATGGTTGTGCCCTTGGATTCAGCTAAAGCCTTTGCTATTGCCATGGTCCCCTTTGCAAAGTTGTCCATTTCAAATACCCCCATAGGCCCATTCCATACTACTGTATTGGCTTTGTTAATTTCCCCAGTAAACAATTCTATGGTTTTTTTGCCAATATCAAGCCCCATCATATTCTTTGGAATATTATTTAAATTTACTGTCATAAATTCAGTATCGTTTTTAAACTCCTTAGCCACTACTACATCTACTGGCAGCAGGATTTTTACCCCCACCTTTTCTGCCTTTTCCAGAAGTTCTCCTGCCAGCTGTACTTTATCTTCTTCCAAGAGTGACTGTCCTATCTCATAGCCCTTTGCCTTGAAAAAAGTAAATGCCATTCCCCCGCCTATTATTATGGAGTCTACCACATTTAATAGGTTTTCAATGACCCCTATTTTATCCGATACCTTTGCACCTCCTAAAATTGCCACAAATGGCTTTTCAGGTAATTCTAGGGCCTTACCCATAATGGAAATCTCCTTTTCTACAAGAAAACCTACAGAGGATGGAAGGTACCTGGATACGCCCACATTGGAGGCATGGGCCCTGTGAGATGTGCCAAAGGCATCGTTTACATATAGTTCACCTAATGAGGCTAAATCCTTAGAAAATTCTTCCTCATTTTTTTCTTCTTCCTTCCTGAATCTGGTGTTTTCCAATAAAGCTACTTGTCCATTTACCATAGATGCAGCCTTGTCTTTAACATCGAAAGATACAACCTTGTCATCCTGTAAAAAAGTTATTTCTTTATTTAATAACTCCCCTAGCCTTTTGACTACTGGCTCTAAGGAATACTTTTTATTTGGTTCTCCCTTTGGCCTGCCTAGATGGGACATAAGTATTACTTTGGCACCTTTGTCTACTAGGTATTCTATGGTGGGTAGTGAAGATGTAATCCTAGTGTCATCTGTTATATTACCATGTTCATCTAAGGGTACATTAAAGTCGCATCTAACCAATACTCTTTTTCCAGCAAAATCTAAATCCTTTAAAGACTTTTTATTTAACATTTTTATTCCTCCACGACCGATATTTACAAATAACTAACAATTTGATACTCTGTATCAAATTGTTAGCATTATAACTTGAGATTTAAACTATTTATTTGCTACGAAGTTTACTAAATCCAATACCCTTTCAGAATATCCCCATTCATTATCATACCAAGAAACTACTTTTACCATATTACCAATTACCATTGTGGATAAACCGTCAACTATGGATGAGCGTGGATCTCCTACATAGTCAGAAGACACTAGAGGTTCCTCTGAATAACCTAAGATACCCTTTAGTTTACCTTCGCTGGCTTCCTTAAACGCTTTGTTTACTTCTTCTACAGTTGTGTCCTTATCCACCTCAAATACCACGTCTACCATGGAAACCGTAGCTACGGGAACTCTGACAGAAAAACCATTTAATTTCCCCTTTAACTCTGGAAGCACAAGTGCCACAGCCTTAGCTGCACCTGTTGTAGTAGGGACGATGTTTGCTGCAGCTGCCCTTGCCCTTCTTAAATCCTTATGCCTTTTATCCAATATTTGTTGATCATTGGTATAAGCGTGAATTGTTGTCATTAAACCTTTTTTAACTCCAAAGTTTTCTAATATTACTTTAGCCACAGGAGCCAAACAATTTGTCGTACAAGATGCATTTGAAATAATATGGTGATTTTCTGAATCGTATTTCTCCTCATTTACTCCCAATACAATGGTTATATCTTCGTCTTTTGCAGGGGCAGTGACGATGACCTTTTTAGCTCCAGATTTTATGTGCTTTGATAGGCCTTCTCCATCTCTAAATGCCCCTGTAGAGTCTACGACGATTTCAACTCCCAATTCGCTCCACGGAATCTCCAATGGATCCCTATGAGCAACTACTTTAATCTTTTTCCCATTTAATATAAGGCCTTCTTCGTATAATTCTATTTCCCCCTTAAATCTTCCATACATGGTATCGTACCTTAATAAATGGGCTAAATCTGCTAAATCCCCTGATGCATTAATAGCCACTATTTCAAAACCGCTATCTTCCTTTTCTGCATAGGCCCTTAAAAAGTCTCTTCCTATTCTCCCAAATCCACTTAATCCTACTTTCATTGACATATAAATTCCTCCTAATATATTTTTTTGCTATTTAATAGCTTTAATTTCCAGTATCTTATTTGCTGCAGGCTCATCTGTTATTAGAATCATATTATCGTTCAATGTAGCTATGGAAATAATTGCATGGGCTTTTTCTTCGCCTCCAGCTACTCCAATGACCTTATTTAGAGATTTAAACTTATCCAAAGACAGTCCTACTGTCCTATACTCCCATATTTCATTTCCATTTATGTCGAAGTAATGTCCAAAGGCTTCTGCCACAGCCCCTCTATCTATTAACTCTTCAATCTTTGTTGGGGATAAGTTCCTCCTGTTTGCCATGGTATCTGCTCTGCCTAGACCAAATACTAGTATATTCATATTGTTTATCAGGTCTATTGACTCCTTTATCTCATCATTTCTCAACATGATTTCTAGGGCATCTCGCTCCAGGCCGTCAGGTACATATAAAAGCCTATAGGCACCGCCTAATTTGTCTGCCAATTTTGCCGCAATGGAATTAGCTTGAGTCTCAACATTTCTGCCTAGCCCCCCTCTTGCAGGTATGATAGTTATATCCCTTTTCACCTTATCGGGTACAATTTCTTCTGCCACTGCCGCCATAGTATTCCCGCCTGTAATTCCTATTATGTCATTTTCACATATTTCACTTTTTATAATCCTAGATGTAATTTTCCCCATATCTCCCAGAACCATTCCATAATAGTTGGAATTTCCCGGCACAATAACAACTTTCTTTATTCCTAAAAGATCCTGCAACCTCTCCTCCAGTTTCGGAATTCCCTTTAGCTTTGTATATACCAGCTGCAAGTTTTCTAGTATTCGAGTTCCTTCCTCGGTGATATTCATACCCATAAAATCGATGTTTAATAATCCTTGTTCCTTTAAAATATTGGCTTCGTCTCGGATGGTCCTTTCCTTAATTCTTAAATCCTCTGACAACATACGCCTACCTATTGGTTGATTATAAGATACAGACCTTAATATGGAATATCGCATCTCCAAGGTCTTTACGATTTCAGGTGCAATTTTCTTAATCAATTCTAGATTTTCCAATTACTCACCTCGCTACATATACATGGGCAACTTCTGTCCCGCCATGTATTAATTTGTCCCAGTCGTCCCAAATAAATAGTAGAAAAACTTCTACCATTTATAGTATATAATATAACTTTCTGTAATGCAACCATAAAATGTCATTAATATCTTCTTCTTATATTTGACGAAGGTATGTTAAGCTCATCCCTGTATTTTGCTATGGTTCTCCTGGATATACTTATGCCTTGTTTGCCAAGAATTTCTGCTAATTTACTGTCACTATATGGTTTTTTAGGATCCTCCTCATCTAGGATTTCCTTTATATGTGATTTTATACTAGTAGAAGATATACCGCCCTTATCGCTGTCTAAACTAGAGGAGAAGAAATACTTTAGTTCAAAAATCCCCCTAGGTGTTTGAGCAAATTTTCCATTGGTAGCCCTAGAAATTGTAGATTCGTGCATATCAATATCATCTGCAACTTCCTTGAGGGTCAAGGGTCTTAATGATTTTTCGCCTGTAAGAAAAAAATCCTTTTGAAATCTAATAATCGATTCCACAACTCTTTTAATGGTGTTTCTCCTTTGTTCTATACTCCTAATAATCCACATGGCTGAATTAAACTTTTCGTTGAGAAACTCCATGGTGTTTTTATCATTGCTTGTCCTAAGTAAATTCTTATAATAATTATTAATGTTTAGCCTAGGACCCGTTACGTCGTTTACAATAACCTCAAATTCTCCATCCACTATTTTTATTTCCACGTCGGGCTTAATGTACTTTATATCGTCATTGCTGCCAAAAGTCCTCCCTGGCTTTGGTTCTAGGCTTTTTATATAGTCACAGGCTTCTTGTATTTCCTGAGGTTCTACATTTAATTCCTTGGCAATTTTTTGTATTCTGTTTTGACCTACATCCTCTAAATAATCCTCTATTATATTTACGGTACATTTGCATATTCCTTTTTTCTCCCTAGTTTGAATTAGTAAACACTCTTTCAAGTCCCTGGCTCCAACTCCCAAGGGTTCAAAGTTTTGTATAATATTTAATATTATTTCCACTTCCTCGACAGTGGACTTTGTATATTTTGAAATCTCTTCTGCCGTAACAGTTAAATATCCACTGTTGTCTATGTTTTCAATTATGCTTACTCCAATTTTATGTCCTATGTTTTCTAAGGACATTAAATTCAATTGGGAAAATAAGTGTTCCTTCAAAGTAGGCTCATAGGAAATAAAAGATTCATAATTATATTCTTTTATGTTTTCATCTGTTTGCGGTCTATAGCTTATATCGTCAAATTTATCAAAGTACTCCTTCCAATCTACGTCATTATTTGCATATTTATCGATGCTCTCGTATTCCTCAGCATTGTTAGTTATTTCAAGGAGTGGATTTTCTTCCAATTCCTTATCTATATATTCCCTAAGCTCCAAAGCATTCAGTTGAAGCAATTCAATTGCCTGCCTTAATTCTGGGGTCATAATTAATTTTTGCGTCTGTTCAAGGGTTAAATCGTAGGTTAGTCTCATTATTTTCAACCTTCCTAAATTAATATATTTAACTATATTATATCAGAAAATCTATAAAGTACAAAAAAATAGGCGACATCTTGTCGCCTATCTTGAAGATTTATCATATGGTATGCCCTCTGCTTTCGGTGCCCTCGACTTTTTAGATGTAAAAGCCAGTACAACCATAGTAGCCAAATAAGGCATCATCCTGTAGTATGTTTGGTTTATTCCCAAATTATATAAAAATGGAATAAGGGATACAGAATAAGCTAAAGTCCTTAAAAATGCAAAGAATAATGCTCCAAGTAGTATCCTGCCTGGTCTCCATTGGCCAAATATCATAACCGCCAAGGCCAAGAAACCAAAACCCGCAACCCCTGTATGTCCATTTACATTGCCATCCATTATGCCAACGGAGTAGAAAAAACCTCCGATTCCACCTAGTACTCCTGATATCATAGTACCTGCATATCGCATCCGTTGTACGTTGATACCCACTGAATCTGCTGCATGGGGGTGCTCTCCGCAGGCCCTAAGCCTTAATCCAAATTTTGTCTTGTAAAATACCAATGTGACTATTATCAAGATTGCAAACCCTATGACCACTGTTAAATAAGTCCTTTGAAAAAACATATTTCCAATGACAGGTATGTCCCCTAATATGGGTACCTTTCTAATATAAAAATTTATTTTCGTAGTGATGCCATCTGAGAAAAAAAACATCTTTGAAAATAACAATATTGCCGCCGGTATCATCATATTCAGAGATGTACCTGTAATGACTTGATCTGCTTTCATATTTATAGCTGCAAATGCCAATAGCAAAGAATATACCAATCCAGCAATAGCCGCAACTACCATGCCCAACAGCAAAATAGTTTGAGGGTTTAAACCGCTGTCTTGCACGAAATAAACGAATAATGCTGCAAAGTAGGCACCAAATAACATTATACCTTCAAGGGCAATATTTATTATGCCACCTGTCTCACTGAACATGCCGCCTAAGGCAACTAATAACAGAGAAATCGCTACGGGAAGCATATTTTGAATTAGATAATATATGGTATTCATTATTCTGCCTCCTTTACATCATCGTTTATTTCAATTTCCTTTGCCTCTTTTTCACCTAATCTACTCTCAACTATTTTGCCTAAAGCTGTGTTCATTATCATGGCAAAGGCTGAAAAGTATATGATTACAGCAATAACCAGGTCGATGATTTCAGGTTTGTACCCTACAAGGCTGGCCAATGTGCCGCCCCGTTGAATATGAGAGATAAAAACTGCAGAAAATATTGTGCCTATGGGATGAGAACTTCCTAAAAGAGCAACTGCAATTCCCGTAAATCCATTGGCAGCAATGATATTTATAGGTTCATATGTCATACTGCTTCCGACTATGCCAGAAGGCGACAGCATAAAGAATGCACCCCCTAGGCCTGATAATCCTCCTGCAATTAACATTGTGAGAATAATATTTGTCTTCCCCTTCATTCCTGCATATTCTGCTGCGTGTTTATTGTATCCTGTAGCTTTTAACTCATATCCAAATATGGTTTTTTCAAGTACTATATATAGAAATATACCTATGATGATGGCAAAGATTATTCCTAGATTAACATTGGAATTGGGAATTCCCAAAGAAGGTATCTGTGCACTTTGCGGCAGATACTTTGTCCTAGTTTTGTCTGCTGTATACATTATTGAACTTCCTTGAATCATCATATCAACTAAATACATTCCTATATAGTTAAACATAATGGAAGTAATAACTTCATTAACATTTAAGAAAGCCTTAAATAAACCGGGTATAATTCCCCAAAGCATGCCTCCTACCATTCCCGCTAGAATAGCTGCAAACCAGTGAATTCCTGGTGGTAAATCCCACATAAAACCTGCATATAAAGCGAAAAAAAGTCCCATGGTATATTGTCCCGAAGCACCTATATTAAATAGTCCCATTTTAAATGCAAATCCAACTGAAAGGCCTGTCATCAAAATTGGAGTAGCAAAATAAAATACATTTCCAATTCTATTGAATCCGCCAAAAATTATATATCTTAAGCCCGCCAATGCGTTGGGAGGTGACGCAAATAACATTACAAAAAAACCAAAAACCAATCCTAAAAATATTGCCATTAATGCAGATGAAAGGGATGTAAAACCACCACTTTTTGTTATACTTTTAAAATTAAATCTGTTTTTTTTATCTATTCCATTATTATCCTGCATCGTTAATCTCCTTTATCATATCACGTTTTGCTCCTGACATATAAAGTCCTAGTTCCTCTGGTGTAGTTTTTTTAGGATCCAATTCCCCGACAATTTCTCCCTCATATATGACCAAAATCCTATCGGGTACGTTGATTACCTCATCTAATTCTAGAGATACTAAAAATACTGCCTTTCCCGAATCTCTGCTTTCAACCAATTGTTTGTGAACGTATTCTATTGCACCTACGTCCAAGCCCCTGGTAGGTTGAACTGCAACTAATAGTTCGTGTTCCTTATCTATTTCCCTTGCAATAATGGCCTTTTGCTGATTGCCTCCTGACATGCTTCTGGCTGGGGTTAGAGGCCCTTGCCCTGATCTAATGTCGAATTTATCAATTAAACTTTCGGCGTATTCTCTCACTTTTTTAAATTTTATAAAGCCCTTGTTTTGAAATTCAGGCTGCCAATATCTTTGTAATACTAAATTTTCTTCTAATTTGTAGTTCAATACTAATCCGTGCTTATGCCTGTCCTCTGGAATGTGGCTCATGCCTTCCATTGAACGTTTTCTTATTGGTGCCCTTGTAATGTCCTCGCCTTTCAAGCAAATTGTACCGAAACTTGACCTTTCCAATCCTGTAATAGCATTTACCATCTCCGTCTGTCCATTGCCGTCAATTCCTGCCAAACACACAATTTCTCCTGCCCTTATGTCAAATGAAACATTTCTTACAGCATTATTTTTATGGGTTTTCGATGGAACAGTCAAGTTTTTAACAGATAGAATCACATCTCCTGATTTACCTTCATCTTTTTGTACGTGGAAGGATATGTCTCTGCCGACCATCATTTTTGAAAGTTCTTCCTTTGTAGTATCTTTTACATCTACAGTCCCTATGTATTTTCCCTTTCTTAGGACCGTACATCTATCAGCTACTTCCATAATTTCGTTTAACTTGTGGGTAATAAATAATATGGACTTGCCTTCATTGGCAAAGCCCCTCATAATCTGAAGTAACTCCTTAATTTCCTGGGGAGTAAGTACAGCAGTAGGTTCATCGAAAATCAAGATTTCATTTTCCCTATAGAGCATTTTTAAAATCTCCACTCTTTGCTGCATTCCCACAGTTATATCTTCTATATAGGCATCGGGATCTACCTTTAATCCATATTTCTCGCTTAATTCAATTACTTTTTTTCTGGCCTCTTGTTTTTCAATAAAACCGTATTTATTAGGCTCTACACCTAAAATTATGTTTTCTAATATAGTAAAAATCTCTACTAATTGAAAATGCTGATGGACCATGCCTATGCCCAAATCGTTGGCATCATTGGGGTTGCCTATATTTACGACTTCGCCATTTTTTCTTATCTCTCCCTTTTCAGGTCGGTACATGCCAAAAAGCACAGACATAAGGGTGGATTTTCCTGCCCCGTTTTCTCCAAGAAGGGCATGGATTTCCCCTCTTCTCAGCTTTAAAGTAATATTATCATTGGCAATAATGCCTGGAAATTCTTTAGTGATATTTAACATTTCAATTACATAGTTTTCCATTCTTACCACTCTTTTTCAATTATTTTAAAAGGGGAAAGTTGCCTTTCCCCTTCCTTACTTTCTTTTCTCTACAAGGCTCTGATGATGGTAGTATTTAATTTTTAACTATCTGGTAACAACAGAAACCTTATTAAGATTTAATTGACTTGTCAATTCTTGTGCAGTAGCCACTCCTGATGGGTCTTCAATGTCGATTGTACGGATTACCGAAATTGCTCCGCCTTTTAATTTCACATATAACTCCTCATAATCGTCTAAATTAAAGGAGTTAAATCTATCAAATGCATCGGCATTTTCATCTCCAATGACGACAGTTGGCAATCCTACCCCGTCGTTTTGAGCGTTAAAGGTAATTGTTTTACCTCCAAAGTTGCCCCAATTATCTGTATTGTAAATGGAATCCAGTACTTGAGTAACTGAAGCTGCTAATCCCTTCATGGCAGAACTCATTACTGTTTCGCTGTCGTATCTTTGGTCGACGTCTACACCTATGACCTTTTTATCGGCCTCTGCTGCTGCTGCCATAACAGATTTACCTACTGAGCCTCCGGCAGCAAATATTACTTCCATACCTTCTTGATACATTGTACTGGCTGTAGCCTTATTTGTGTCGTTTTCCTCAAAGTTTCCTGTGTAGTGGTAGATTACTTTAATATCTCCATTTGACATTCCTAATTCAGAAGCAGCATCCTCAGCACCCTGTAGGAATCCATATCCAAATGCCTGAACTGCTGGTACAGCCATACCACCCATATAACCTAAGTTCTTCATGCCGTCCATTACAGCAGCGTATCCTGCCAAGTATCCTGATTCTTCCTCTGCATATACTACAGATGCCACATTGTCTTTTATGTCTGGATCAAAGCTATCTGCTGCATGAGGTGCACCGTCAAGCAATATAAATTTGACATCTGGATATCTTGTCTGGGCTTCATAAACTGCTACTTCAAATAAAAATCCTGGTGTTACGATTACCTTTGCACCGCCTTCTACAGCCAAATCAATGGCCTCTAAATAAGCTGTGTCTGATACGTCTTCTGGTTTAATGTAAGTATGAGTAATGTTGTTTTCCGTTGCAAATGCTACTACGCCCTCCCAAGAACCTTGGTTAAAGGACTTGTCGTCAATATTCCCTTTGTCTGTAATAAGTGCGATTTCATGGCCTTTGCTAGGTGTATCACTTTGACCACATCCTGCTAAGCTGGCAGCTACTAATACTAATGCCAGAGTTAAAATTAGCAATTTTTTCATTTCACGCCCTCCTTAATATTTGATTTTTCTGTTTATTTGTCATTCGTGAAAACATTATACCTCTTTTTACAAAAAATTACAACTGTCATATTGCCGACTTAAATGATTAATAAATCTCCAAAATGTTGGAGCTTTATTATCTTAACATGGTTCAGACTCTCCCACATCGTAACCTGCTTTGGCTAATTCGTTTATGGCTTGACCTAGTCTTTCTTCATTAACCATCACTATTGGACCTGTGCATCCCATACCGGATTCGGCATATATGCCAGCTTTCCAAAGAGCTTGAACTGCATCTTCCAGTTCCATTATATCAATGCCATTTATTGTGCCTGTTACAGTTTCAGCCGGTGGAGCTTCTATGTCCACGTCTTCCTCTATTTCAGTCTTTTTAGTATCCTTTACTAAATCCTTTAGTATGTCTTTTAACCCTGCTTTATTTGCTTTTTCAAATTCCGTTTTTGCCACCTCAACCACATTGCCCCGCACTAAAGATGCGGCATAACCAATTGCATTGGCAACTACAGGTATACCTGATGCTCTAGAGAGAATGAGGATTACCCTATTGTAGTCTTCGCCTATTCCAGGCCCATAGCCAAAACCTTGAGACTCATAGCTGCCTCCTGTTGAATAGGATGAAAATACTTTCATCAAAATATTTCCCGTCAAGGTATCTGTAATCATTACATCCGGTGTACCTGTCAAAAGGTCATTTCCCCTCATTACAGTTCCGCCATCAGCCCTCTCTGATTCCGTAAAACTAATGGGATATCCTTTGCTAATTAAATCCTTAAAGGCTCTTTCAACTTGCCTAGCCCCATCTACATTTAAAATCCCAACTGTTGGATCCTCTATACCCATGGACTTTGCTGTGATTATGCCGTAAATGCCATTTTTTATCATGGCCTCTACCCTATGTGGGGAAGATGTGCCAGTAGTAGTGGCTATAATCATTTCCTTACCCCTTCCAGGGGTAACTACTTTACCTACTGTAGACACTCCAATGGGGAAATTGTAGTGCATGGTTACACAAGCACCTATTTCTCCACTATCTAGGAGCTCCTCCATCTTTCTATGTTGGGCATCCTCGTCTTCCACATTGTATTGGGTCAAAGTAGTTTCCACTTTTGGCCCAATTAGGACAACTTCAACGCTATTGTCCTTAGCCTGAGCCATTTCGGCACCTTTCACAATGTTGTCAAGTCCCAGCTCTGATCCTGCCACAGTTATTCCAACCTTAACTTTTTCTCCGAATTGTCCGGTTTGGACTGCATCGGCGATGTCGTTAAATACTTTGCCAATCATGGCTTTAATGTTATTATCTACCATAAAATCACCTCTAACCTTGAAGTAGATGAGAAGCAAAATCTCTCATAGCTTCAGCCACAAGGTTTCTCACTTCATCTTCTGATATGCCCTTAGTGTCATCCAGCTTCCCAGCATTCTTCTCCATAACTATTGAGGTACCGTCAAATAAATTTGTCATTCTGCCTAGGAATAGACTTCCCTTTCCAACTATCATGGCTTTGTCCATATTTCCTTCTAACATTTCATCTCTGGCAAAACCGAGATATGGAACTCCAGAGGGTATATGGCCTTGTGTTGGTGCCCATCCTTCCATACCGTGTTTCAATATAAAATCATTTATATCTGTTCTTTCCAGTTCTCCCCTCTTGACTCCCAAGGCTGCAATCATCTTGTAGTTTGCAGTAGGTACATCTCCAGCTCCTGCTGGTTTTGTAATATCAGGGTTTTGCATCTCTACAGAGAACTTATCTATATCTGTGATTTTTAAATTCCCTTTGTCTAATGGTGCTGTGACCAATGATGTGATTACAGCTTGAGGCGATGAACCTGTGCCTACGGTATGTCTGCCTACTAAATCTGTTCTAAGCATTGGATTAACTCCGTCATTTTCGGCTATTATAACTGCAAAACCGCCTATGACATCTTCCAAAACAGGCATGTTTTTCTTCACATGGTCCTTGCCATTCATACCTAATTTTGCTGTTGAACCTCCAGATACCACCATGACTTTTTTGTAAGTTCCAGCTTGAACTAAAGAAGCTGCAGATATGATGGCATGGGCAGGTGCAGCACAGAAACCTCTAATATCTGCTCCCGTGGCATTGGTTAATCCTGCCATTTCTGCTATTGCCTTGGCAAAGTTTCCTCCACCTCTTTGGTTCATGTCTCCACAGGCCTCTTCTGAGCACTCTAGTACGTATTCAACTTCCTCTGGTTTTAAATCGTTTTTATGAAGCAAATGCAATGCTGCCAAGGTGCCTGATGCCTTTGAAACAAGGTTTTCCAACAATACGTGAGCACTTAAATTGACATCCACGTCGTGGGCCTTTTTCACACATCCAACTAACTTTTTGTCGTTATATAGTCCCTCTGCATCTTGCTCCTTTACATATCTTTCTATGTCTTCCATGTCTTGACCAGTCTTTAATCTGGCAAACAGGCCCTCGTTGAGTAAAGGATGATTTTCTAATTTTGATTTAATCTCCTCTGTAAATTCCTTGGACAATACAACTAAATCAAATACATCTACAATCTTGACTAAGCCAATAAACTCATCTTGGGGCATAATCTCACCAAATTTTCCATCCCTTTTGGCTCCCTCAGCACCCTTATCATACCAAGGCTGCTCAATTGATTTAAGCACCTCAGGCTTATGGTTTCCAATATACACCTGGTTGGGCATATAATTTACTGCCTCCTCATAGCTACGCAAATGATTTGGTAGGGTCTTTAAATACTCTGAATCAGGATTTAAATATTTTTCAGTCGTCTGCGTTGTACCGTTGTGTATAACCATATCTGGTGCATGGACCAAAATATAAGATGTCCCCTTAACTACTGAATAATTCATATGTCCACCTCCATATTTTTTTATGTAACTTATCTAGAAGTTTAGCTTATAAAAGGGTGATTATAATCACCCTTTTATAAGTTTATTGTTAAGTTTTACTCGAATACTGTTTGTCCGCTTACTTCTGTTTCAAGTGCGGCTAGTGCTTTTTCAACTAATTTCCTTCTGAGATCCTTTTCTTCCTTTGGATCTAATTTTGGATCACCTAGTGGGTGAGGAATAGCTATGGTTGGTACAATTCTGTTAGCTCCTACTGTCAGTGAAATAGGAACAACTGTACACATGTGAACTACAGGTATGCCTGCTCTTTCAATTTCCTTTACCATTGTTGCACCGCAACGTGTACAGGTGCCTCAGGTAGAGGTTAGAATAACTGCATCTACTCCAGCAGCTGCTAAATCTTTGCCTATAGCTTCTCCAAACTTCATGGCATTGGCAACGGAAGTACCATTTCCTACAGTTGCATACCAGAAATCGTGAAGTTTTCCAATCTTCCCTTCTTTTTCCAAATCACGCATTACGTCCACTGGAAGAACCCTATCGAGGTCTTCATTGGCGTAAACAGGGTCATATCCACCATGGGCTGTTTCTCCATTTTCTGGAGTAAAGTCGTATATCCCCTCTAAACTATATTTTCCATATTTTTGAGCTGAGGATGATTCTATATGATCAGGGTTGCCCTTTGGTACAGCGCCACCAGATGTTACTATGGCAACAGTAGCCTTTGTTATATCTTTTACGGCTGGATTTGGATCCACTCTATCAAAATCAGGCATTGGGAATTCAGTTACGTAATCTTCGCCTGCAAGCTTTTTAAGTAGCATGTCAACTGCTCTCTCAGAGCCTCTCTTATCGGTAAAGAAATTCTTTCTAATGCCTCTTTCTAAATAACCTTCTTCTTCTGGAGAACCAATTTCTTCTCCTCTATACAACTTAAGTGCCAATGGAGCCATTTTCTTAACAGCATCTCTCATTCCTGCAGCTGAATCCTTAGTTGCTACAATATATACGGACTTTCTATACAGGTCAACGCCTGGGTTCTCCTCATACATAGCCGTTAAGGCAGGAATTTCAAGCTCATTTTGAACTGCTTCTGTTATGGCACCACAAGCTGTACCATATCTTCCAGCGTTAAATGCCGGTCCAGCAATAAATAGATCTGGTTCATATTTTTTAATCAAATCTAATAGTTCACTAGTGGCCTCTTCCATATTATTGCCAAAGTAAGTATCACCGCAAATAACTGTGGCGACTATTTCTACATCATCTCCCAATCCTGCTTTCAGAGCTAGACCTGGTCCAAGGACTTCTTCGCGTACTTCAGGCTTGACATCCGCTTTTTCCTCTCCACCAATACCAGCAAAGAATTGGTTGACATAGTGAACAACTTTAATTTTCCCCATTTGTTCCCCTCCTCTCATATATTTCATAACGGGATTTGTATTATTAATATTTGGTAAATTCGTCTCTCATAGCCTTAACTTCGGCAACTATTTCATCTACATCTAGAACCATTTCCATCATACCTATTTGGTCTTCATAAACATCTGCATCTACAGATTCTTTAAATTCTGGTTCTACTGGATGATATACTTTAAGTCCCAACGGAACTCCTGCCAATGGACCTGCAAAAGTTGGGTCTCCTGCTGTTACTGTTTCAGCAGCTAATCCTGCTGATTCAGCTTCTGCACCACCGATTAATACGATCATGTTTTCTGCACCGTATTTTTCAGTAATCTCTTTAACCCTCTTCTGATTTTCTAAGTCCATTGCACCTGCAGCCGTTCAGACAAAGCATTCCGTTGCCGAAAACACAATTTCTGCAGGAGTGGTCTTTACACATTCTTCCATTGCTGGTCCTGGTATACCATCTCTATCGCCAATTATTATTACTTTTGAATTTTCATTAAATATTGACATGCGCCATCTCCTCTCTTTTAGTTTTATTTTTCAATATTTTAACCTTACTAGCTAAAATCCTTTTGCCGACATCTTATTGAAGCCCATTTCATTTGTGGCTCCAGTGATGGCCTGGATTTCAATAGTTATTGTTCCATCTTCTCCTAATGAACCGTCAAATCCTCCCGCTATGGTATCGATGTATTCTAGGGAACCAATTACCTTATCCATTGGTGGTAATACTAGAATTTCATTGGCATTTCCACCAGTCACCACAGCATCTGCTGCAACATCTGCATCTGCTAAGGATTGGCTTGAGCCGTCTCTTCCTGCATACTCATCTGTGATAATGACAGTCTTTATGGTTTTTTCTTCGATTTTTCTACAATTCATTACTAGGTCTGTATCTGGGTTGCCAAATCCTTCTTGGGATATTATGACCCCATCAAGCCCTAAGTATTCAGCAATCTTTGCAGTCCAATCCGAAGACCTCTCTTTGTCAGCTAGATAAACATTTTCATTAGTAATTATGACGCCAACAAAGTTAATTGTCTTTCCATGTTGATTGTAAAGGTCATGAATTACAGGGTTGTTTATTTGGTGATAAGTAGTATTCTTATCACATGCAGAAACGCAGTTTCCACTGACAATGGCACCATCCATTATCTCTGTTGGATAAATAAGTGTTGGAACAATTTGTTTTGCATCTACTCCATATACATAAGTATCGTGAAGTAAACCTTGTGTTTGAAGCATTAAAACATATCCTACTTTTGGAAGATCTGGATACCTGGAAATACCTTCTAGTAGTGGTAATGTCTCGAATACCTCCACAGTATCTGGTGTCAGTGTTTTTGCACTTTCTGCCAAATAAGCTGCTGCTTTAAATCCTGCAAATCTCACAGCCTTCTCGTGGTCATGTTGTTTTAAACCCTCTACAGGTTCACATATCAAAACAACATTGTTTGTTTGTGAGAATGGTGTGTATTCTGCTGCTGGTCCTGTCATGTCTACAATACCCTCTTGGAATCCTACAATTTTTCCAGTTGTCATGACTGCACAGCCTTTTAATACATTGGTCTTCCCTGTACCAACAGTTTGGACCTTTGATAATACTCCTGGGAATATTCCTCCTGGGCCTTCCACTTTAACCCTAGGTTCGACTACATCCTTGACAGGTGTAATCCTAATACTCTCACCAGGTTTTGCAATCTCAACGTCTACAGATGCGAGGTGCTCATCTTCGCTTATGAGTTTTACCAATTCTTCTTTGTTTACAAAAAGCACCCCATTTTCAATTTTGGTTTCTGAACCAAATTGTACATCTTTAATTAGCACATGGCCTAATTCCAGACGCATAAATTCACCTCCTCTTATTTTAACAAGTACCTCTATCTTAATTCTGGATACCAGAACTAAAACCTAATTAATAGTATTTCTTAATCATTTCCTCTACAGTTGAAGCCGTTGCACCATCAGCTACTACTCCGTCAATTCTTTCCCCGTCTTTGTACATAGCTATTACTGGTAATCCTAGTACTTTTTGACTAATTGCCAATCTCCTAGCTTGGGTAACATCCAGTGATGCAAATTTAATTTTATCACCGTATTTTTCACTATAGCCTTCCACATGGGGCATTAAGGCCTTACAAGGTTCGCATGTGGGTCCCCAAAAGTCCACCAATACATAACCTTCTGCTTTTAAAACTTCGGCTTCAAAATTATCTTTGTTCAGTTCTAACATATATCTATCCTCCCTGTTTTATTTTTAAGCACATTATGCTTCAAATGTTTCACTTATATATTTTTCTGCTTGGTCTGCTGCAATGGCCCCATCAGCTGTGGCTGTGACCACTTGTCTCAGGGATTTCACTCTATTGTCCCCTGCTGCAAACACCCCAGGTATATTTGTCCTCATGTTTTCATCGGTTTTTATATATCCATTTTCCATATCTACAAGTCCTGTAAATAAACCGGTGGCTGGGTCTAAACCTATAAATACAAATACCCCAAATGTTCCATCTTCTTCGTCTGCAAAAATCTCTTTTTCTTCACCAGTTTTAACGTTTTTAACTACTATGGATTCCAATAGGCCGTCGCCTTTTAATTCTGTAACTACACTATCCCACATAAAAGCCATTTTTTCATTCTTAAATGCCTTTTCCTGTATGGATTTTGCCGCCCTTAATTGATCTCTTCGATGTACTACGGTGACTTTTCTAGCAAATTTCGTTAAATACATTCCCTCTTCTACAGCAGTATCGCCGCCGCCTACTACATATACCTCTAGATCCTCGAAAAATGCAGCATCGCATGTTGCACAGTAAGAAACACCTCTTCCTGTCAAATCCTTTTCCCCAGGACAGCCAATAGGCCTAGGAACTGCACCTGTAGCTATGATAACTGTTTTTGCTTGATATTCTTCGTTGGCACCCTTTAACACTTTTATTTTGCCATCAAGCTCTACAGATTTAATCTCATCTATTACTCTTTTAGCACCAAATTCATCTACTTGCTCTACCATTCTAGCTACAAGAGATGGTCCACTGGCATCTTGAATTGAACCGGGATAATTGGCAACCTCATCTGTGCTGGCTATCTGTCCGCCTTCTCCTTCTTTTTCAATAATTAAAGTATTTAGTCTCGCCCTAGATGCGTAAAGTCCTGCTGCCAGCCCTGCTGGTCCTGCCCCGATAATGACTACGTCGTAAATCATTTGCCTACCTTCCTCCTTAAACAATGTATTTATGTACCCTTCTATCTATACCCAATTATTCTCATAGTATTCTCACGAATTACCTTTTATTATTAAAAAATAATTAATACTTTTCCAAGTTAATCCATATCCATACTAATTTAATTATGCCTTAAATTCCCACAAAAATCAAATAATAGTGGTATTCTTTTTTTTATCAATAAAAAAACAGAATAAATAGGTCTAGGCCCATTTACTCTGTCTCTAACCTGAGAGATTCTCCTAAAGTAGGATTGCTCCTTCGGTGCTTCGCTCTCCAGAGTTCTGTCACAATGCGGTCCTTTTGCCTGAGAGTTTCACAGAGAATCGGCAACTCTTTGCTTACCCCTTCGGCGCTATAAATAGTCTCTTCCGCATTATTCATCCAGATATTATTGTTATTCATTTAACACTCTAAAGATATTATATTACATCATTCCAAAATATTCAAGTAGTAAAATAAATATTTTATATTTTTATTTATAATCGTCTAATACGTACATTGCAATATTTGAGGAGTGATCTGCCATTCTTTCCAGATTGGATATAACGTCTAGGAATATTATACCCGAACCTGTCATACATTGTCCTTTATTTAACCTATCTATGTGATTGGACCTATTTTGCCTTTCTAGATTATCTACTTCGTCTTCTAATTCCAATACTTCGTCACTTAGTACTTTGTCGTCTTCATTAAAGGCCTTCATTGATTTATTAAAAGCCTCCTGCACTTTGTCAAATATCTCGTACAGCTCCCCCACTGCCTGATCTGTAAATGGGTAATCATTGTCTATACGTTCCTCTGCCAGTTCTACTATGTTTTCTGCATGATCCCCTACTCTTTCGATGTCGTTTATGATGTTAAAGTATATGTTCACATTCCCATGTTCATCATCGGATAAAGGGGCATTGGATAGTTTTACTAAATAGTCTGTAATCTCTCTTTCCAATTTGTTTATTACCTGCTCCTGCTCCAAAACGTATTCTATGTCTTTGTATTTTCCTTCAATAAGGGCATCTTTAGACTTTTCTATGTTTTCTTCAACTATTTCACCCATTCTTATAATCTCCATCTTTACAAGTCCTAGGGCAATTGTAGGTGTCTCAATAATCCTAGTATCCAAAAATTTCGATGCCTGTTTTTCTATATCATCGTCTCCAGGTACGATTGCATTTGCAACTTTAACCAGTAAATTTGCAAAGGGCAATTGAATAATTACGTTTGTTATATTAAACAAGGAGTGGGCATTGGCTATTTGTCTTTGAACATCTCCCGGTGATAATTTCACCACTAAAGTCTCAATAATGCTCCTTAATATAAACATAAATATCAATGTGCCTATTAGATTAAATAAAAAGTGTATTATAGCTGCTTTCTTAGCCGTCTTATTTGCTCCAACGGAGGAAATCAAAGCAGTTGTGGTGGTTCCTATGTTCTCTCCAAATAATATCGGAAAAGCAATATTCATATCTATTAGCCCCTGCCCAGCAAAGGCCTGCAATAGCCCAATGGAGGCACTACTACTTTGTACTATGGTGGTGAGCCCTACGCCTACTAGCATACCTAAAAATGGATTTCTAAGGCTAAGAACAATTTTTGCAAATAAGGGCATATCCGATAATGGGCTTAGTCCAGTTCCCATCATATCCATACCTATAAATAATATTCCAAATCCGATTAGTACCTCAGCTAAGTTTTTCGCCCTCTTTTTTGAAGTTGCTATCCAAATGCCCACTCCAATGGTTACTGCCAAAGGAGCGTAATCGGTCAATTTAAAGGCGATTAATTGAGCCGTTACTGTAGTACCTATATTGGCACCCATTATGACTCCTACAGCTTGATATAGAGACATTAGCCCTGCATTTACAAAACCTACTACCATAACAGTAGTTGCAGAGCTGCTTTGTATTACCATAGTTACTAAACCGCCTATTATAACTCCCATTAGTCTGTTGTTTGTAAGTACTCCTATTATTCTCTTTAACCTGTCGCCTGCTACTTTTTGCAGTCCTGTTCCCATTAAATTCATCCCGTATAAGAATAATCCAAGTCCTCCAAGCACTGGTAGTGCTATATTCATAGTTAACCTCCTATTGCCTTTGATTGTTACTGTTGCTGTTTGTTTTGACTATCATTTAATATCTGGAAAATCTAATTGTCTAAGGGCTTCAAATAATATAATATTGACTGAATTAGCTAAATTTAAGGACCTGGCAATGTTTTCTTTCATGGGTATCCTTACTCCCCTATGTAGGTTCTCCTTTAGTATTTCATTTGGCAGCCCCTTAGTTTCCTTGCCGAAGACAATAAAATCGCCGTTTTTATATTTAATGTCTGTATATCTCTGTTTTGATTTTGTAGTTGCGTAATAAAATTCATTATGCGGATATTTGTTTAATACATGAAAAAAGTTATCGTAATAGTGAATCTCCACTAGGTCCCAATAATCAAGCCCTGCCCTTTTTAGATGCTTGTCATCTACGGAAAACCCCAAAGGTCTGACTAAGTGAAGTATGGCACCTGTCAACGCACATGTCCTGGCAATATTTCCCGTATTCGAAGGTATTTCTGGCTCCACAAGAACAATATTTAATGGCATTTATGTCATCTCCTATTCTAGTACAAATCTTTCAATGGCCTTTGCTACTCCATCGTCATTATTGGTATCTGTTATATAATCCGATATATCTTTTAGTATATCCTCCCCATTGCCCATGGAAACCTTAAGCCCTGCGAATTCGAACATGGATATGTCGTTTTCGCTGTCGCCAATAGCCATAATTTCTTGGGACTTTATGTTTAGTATTTGGCTCAGCTCTTTTAGGGCATGGCCCTTGGACACATTTGAGACCATGGCCTCAATATTATTTGGCCACGAACTGGATGTTCCCAATCCATTAAAGCCATTTAATTCTTCCCTTAGCTTATTTAGTTTGGCTCTATCTTCGTCGATAAATAAGAATTTATAAACATTTAAATCTCCATTATCTACTAATTCTCCAATGCTGTCGAATATATGCATATCTATAGTAGTCTTACCATTGCCTTCATTGTAGAATTTAAAGACTTCATCCACCATGACATGAGAATAAAACTTAGTTTCATCATAAAAATGATAGTAGATATCCCGCTCTCTTGCTATGTTTACCACCTCTTTTACTAAATCCTTATCTATGGACTTTTTAAATATGGGATTTGAATTTTCATCCACTAAAATTGCCCCATTACAAGCGATTATATGGTTGTTTAAATTCAATGAAATTGCATAGGACTGTGCCGACTTTAACATTCTCCCTGTGGATAGAACAACGTGCACTCCTTTGGACTTGGCTTTCTCTATAGCCCTTTTTGTCCTCTCCGTAACCATATTTTTACTGTTTAAAAGGGTCCCATCCATGTCGATGGCTATTATTTTATATTTCATTTATTTCACCTCTTCAATTACATAATATAACATATAATTGATAAAAAGAAAAAGCAAAAATATTTTTTTTGCTTTTAATATGCTTATACGTTAAGAGGGGTAATGGAAAGGCTGTTAGTGTATTTATTCCTATGGACAGCCACTGGAAGATTATAAACAAATTCAATGTTTCTTTTTGTGATGACCTTTTCCGGGCTGCCTCTATCTACTATTTTTCCGCCGCTTAACATAAATATTTCATCCGAATACATTGTAGCTAAATTTATATCGTGAATAGCGACAATTATTGTAGTATTTTTCTCCTTATTGAGTTTCCTCAATAAATTCAGTATTTCTATCTGATGGTTTAAATCCAAATGGGATGTAGGCTCATCTAATAATATTATTGATGGCTTTTGTGCCAATGCTTTAGCTATTATCACCCTTTGCAACTCACCACCAGATATTTCCGTAACAGCCTTATCTCGTAACTCGTATGTGTTTGTATCCTTCATGGCTTTTTCTACTATTTCATGGTCTTCTTCATCTTCTCTTTGAAATCTTTTCTTATGGGGATATCTTCCCATACGTACGATTTCCTCTACTGTAAAATCATAGTTTATAGATGAATTTTGCGGAACTAAAGCTATTTTTCTGGCCAATTCTTTCTTTCTAAAACTATTTATTTCTTTTCCCTCTACAAAAATCTTTCCTTCCCAAGGGGTATATAAATTATTTAATAATTTAATCATGGTAGATTTTCCCGAACCATTTGGTCCTATTAGGCTCACCAAATTCCCCTTTTCGATTTCAAAGGATACTCCGTCTATTACCTTTTCATCTTTATAGCCAAAATATAAATCTTTCACCTCAATTGTGGCCATTATTACCCTCCTTATCTCTTACTGGCCCTTAGCAAATATAGGAAAAAAGGGCCTCCAAACAAGGCTGTGATTATGCCTACAGGCAATTCCATAGGGGATATTACTGTCCTTGCTACCAGGTCTGCGAATATCATAAATATACCTCCTACCAAGGCAGAAGCAGGTAAAAGTATTTTGTGGTCTGCACCTAAAACAATTCTAACCATATGAGGTATTATGAGCCCTACAAACCCGATTATACCCGATATGGAAACGGACATAGAAACCATGAATGTACCTAAAACCAATACATAAATCTTCACCTTTTCCACATCTACCCCCATACTTTGGGCAGATTCTTCACCAGTTAACATAATATTTAAATCTTTTACAAAAAAATTCATAATTATCATAGATGTAATTGAAGGTATGGATATGCTAACTAGGGGTTTCCATCCCTTTCCAGCTAAAGTGCCCATGGTCCAGTACACGATTTTGGCAAGGTCTTTACTGTTCATTACCATAAACAAGGACATAATTGCCGTTAAAAACTGACTGGTGGCTATACCTGCCAAAAGCAAAGTAGTCGTTGGTATCTTGTGGCTAACTCTTGCTATATTTATAACTATGAAAACTGCTCCCAATGCTCCTATGAATGCAAATATAGATATGGTGGAAATATTTAAAAATGATATATTAATCCCTAAAACTATTGCAATTGTAGCACCAAAGGCGGCCCCCGATGAGATACCTATTACGTAAGGATCCGCCATGGGGTTTTTGAATAAGCCTTGGAATGCGGCACCAGCCATGGAAAGGCTGGCACCGACTAACACTCCTAACAAAACTCTAGGAAGCCTAATGGTCCAAATAATAGCTTCATGGGAGGCAGGTAAATCTTCTATGCTAATATGTCTTTTTATTATGGGTATCTTCGATAGTACTATTCTAAATACGTCAATAGATCTAATGTCAGCCGTACCTAATACAGAAAAAAATCCGATTGACAGAATTAGAATTGCAGATAATCCTAAGAGCACCATGCCATATCTTTTTTTATTAATTTTCAATTTAATCCCAACTCTACTCAAATAATTGTGGGTGAATTGCCTTGGCAACTATTTCCAATGCTTCGGAAATTCGTGGTCCAGGTCTGGAAACTATGTCTGCCTCATCATTATAAAACAGGTGAACCCTATTATTTATTATTGCTGTCATGACAGAGTATCCAGGCCTTTCTTTTATGGATTCCACTGTTTTGTCTTCCATATCATGAGCTGATAAATATATTTCTGGATCCCTTTCAATTAATTGCTCTAAATCGTATTGTGGGTATGCTCCATCTGCATCGTCTGCAATATTAGTGCCTCCAGCCAATGTTATTAATTCATCCATAAAAGAACCTTTTCCTGCACCCATTAGGGGATCATGCCATATTTCATAAAAGACCCTGACTTCATTTTCTCCCTTTACCAACTCAACTATGCTATCTTTTTTTGCTACAATTCTACTTACTAATTCTTCTGCTTCCTTTTCCTTGCCAGTGGCTTTTCCTATGGTTTTAATATCGTCTACTATTTCACTTAAAGATTCAGACATAAATCCTAGCACTTTTATGCCTGCATCCCTCATTATTCTATTTTCATCTTCGTCTCCTGAACCATATACCAGGACCAAATCAGGATTTAATTCTATTATTCTCTCTAAGTTGTTTCCACTGAAGTCTCCTATTACTTCCTTAGTCTTGGCTTCCTCTGGATAATCGCAATAGGAGGTGACACCCATGACCCTATCCCCTAATCCCAATTCAAATAAAACTTCTGTATTGCTTGGAGCTAAGGATATAATCTTCATAGGTTCCTGTTCAATTGTTTCCACATTTCCAAAGGTATCTTCCACTACTACGGGAAAATCTCCTTCATCTCTTATCTCCACACTATCTTCTAAACTGCTATCTTCAACTTTTAATTCATTTTCTATTCCCTTGTTTTGGGTACATCCCGATATTGTGACAACCAAAATTAGCAGTGATAAAAAAAGTGCTAATCCTTTTAACTTTTTCATAATCGCCCTCCTATAATTTTCATATTCTGCATGTAATGCAATGGTTTTTTCCGTAAAAAAAACTTATGCCTATAAAGGATAAGTTTTATTCTCTCTCATCCCTCCCTCCGAGGCTTAAATATAGGCAGGTATCCTGACTTATGGTTCATCCTAATCCCAACGCCTTCCCAGTTTCCCAGTGGCAAATAGTTGGTTTCGTACCCATTTACAGTAGCGGGGGCTGTAGTGGTATTTCACCACTTTCCCTATTAAGCTGCACTTAGTAATGCAGCACCTATAAAGCTATTAATTTGTAATTATATTTTATCAGATTAATGACAGAATTTCAATGATGTTTTACTTTTTATTCTTCATCCTTTGTTTTTCTCCATTGCTCCCTAGCCATACTATCAAGGGCAGGATTTAACCTAGTAGACGTAAGGTTTAGACAAGTATTAAACCAGGATAGAGCAGTTTCTCTTTCGCCTATTCTCCGCGACAATTCTCCTATTAAATAAGATAATTTACTTTCATCCATATTTGTGCCGCTTAGGGATTCCGTATTATATGCTTCGATAAACTTGTCCCTAGCCAAGATTAAAAATCTTTTTTCTTCTTCTCTCTTTTTATCCAATCTATATAACCAACCAATATTTAGACATGTATTCCCCAATTCAAGTTTTGTGCATTCCAACTGCATCCCAATTACTAGGGCAAGTTTATATGTTTCTATGGCCTCCATATTGCTCCTTATGCCACCAAAGTCTCTAGGATTCCATCTGGAAGAAATATTATCTATTACAATCCCTATTTGATCCCCTTTTATCTGTTCAAATTTACTTTCCCATGAAGAATACCCACAATTTGGACATACAAATATATTGTATTTTATTGGGTTTTCAGTAGTATAATGATTTAAAAAATCTTCATCTCTTTTCTCTATCCTCAGTCTAGATGACCTTATCTTCTTGGTAGTAAATTCGTGTTTACACACTGGACACTCCACTTTTTTGTCAAATAACTCGTCCTTCTCGCTCATTTTTTCCTCCTCATAGGTAAAATTATTCCAGTCCAACTTTATATATGTAATTCCTTTTTCTATAATGGTCCTTAGTTATTAATTCCTTAGATACTTCTTTGCCGTCCCTTATTACAGATTTATAGGTAAATACTTTATATCCCGTTCTTCCACTTTGAATGTCTATTCTTTCATTGGGCAGCAGGGATTCGTCAAATAAAACTTCTGTTTCAGGTTTTATAACCTCCACTATGTGGGGTGTAATCTTAATTCCATAATTCTTACCATTTACATCTCCATATACGTAAATATACACTTTGTTTTCCAATACCTCAGAATAAATAAAAATAGGAAAATCGAAATTGTTTATAAATTTTAAATCCAAATATCCGTAGGACACGGCTGCGTCCTGACCATATGGCACATAAGTTGCGGGAATTGAATGGGGATGCCTTTCCAATATGGTTAAATCCGAAAGCAGCAATGCGTTGTACATAGTAGTAGAAGTTTGGCATACACCTCCGCCAAGGCCTGGTGTCAATTCTCCACCAATAATCACATTGGCCTCTTTATATCCCGATTCGATGGATCTCGGTCCAGTAGTATTGTTATAGGAAAATTCTTCTCCCGGTAAAACTAAGTTGTCGCTAATAGCCTCTGCAGATATTCTAATATTCTCTATTCTACTATTATTACTACCCTTAAAAGACGTGGAATACTCACCGATTACCCCATTTATCCTCGATAAAAAGGCCTTTGTAATCCTAGGCTCCACATATTCCACCGGCACATTAATATCCTCTAACAAATAAATATTTTCAGATATCCTCAAGGCTAGCTCCTGTTCATTGACCCTTTCCCCTAAGGTTTCATCAATTAAAACTATGTTCCCCTCTGAAATCTTTATTTTGGCATCTAAAGGATTTCGATTTATTTCCTCGGCAATAAAGGCAACTATTTCATTTACCTTTCCATCATCATAATAAGATTTTAAAGTAATATTGATACCATTTTTAATCTTTCTTATGGACTTAAGTCTTTGTATGAAATTGCCTTCTCTGCCAAGTTTCATGGCTTCCCTTACTGCACCATCATAATCGTAGGTAAAATCCAAATCCTTTAACTCCAAGTTGTAGGTCCAATCGTCATAGATAAGGTTCATTTGTTCTTCAAGGATGTTAGCTTCCTTAATATTTCTTATATATTCTAGGGCTTGTTCCATTGTCTTGTTACTTACGTCCCAATTGTCTATTTGTACACCTTTGTAAATTGTATCTACATTCAGTACATTTTTATAAACATAAAATCCCATGCCTAATCCCATTGCAATTATAGCTATGAAAACCCATATGCCTAAGAACATTTTCTTCTCCATTGCAACCTCCAAGCCCTAGTTCTTTACGTCATTCCCAATAAATCTTGATATTGTCTCCTTCCTTTAGTTCCTCCATGTATTCTGCTTCCCTATCGTTGACTTCCAGTACTAGTTTGCCCTTTAATGTGGTCAAATCAAAGTCTATATGGTCAAATATATCTACAAAAACAAATTTCTTTTTTGTATAATATATTTCAGTCTCTTCCCCATTTATGATTAATTTTATGGATTTTTCACTATCTTTTTTCTCATTTTTTTGTATTATCTCAGCCTTATCTATTATATCCCCTTTCATCAATTCATAGTTAGATATTTGTCTTTCCCCATTTACCAAGTAATCTCCAGTGTTGGCATTTCCCTCGTATTCCATAATCAATTCTTGTAAGGTCCTAATCTCATCAGTTTCTATAGAAGATTCCTGTTCTAAAATACTGTCTTCTCTAATTATTCGCCCATTTACTTTAATTGATTTAATCAACCCCACATTTTCCCCTTGAAAAATCACCTGTTTTTCCATATCTATTATATCGTATACGCTGGGAAAGATTGCAGCTGGAATTTCACTAGGTATTATTTCTATATCTGCTTTATCTTCTAATCTAGTCTTTAAACTGGACGCTAATCCATTGACTAAAATTTGAGGATATGTTCCCATTTTTCCCTTTATCACACGTCTTTTTCCATTTAAATAGTAGACAAAATCATCTGTCCTACCAGGTAGAAGATCCTTTGGGTCGTAACCAGTTAAAACTAAAACATCCGATATTTTAATGTCGTCAGTGTTGAATACGCGAATCTCCTCGCCATTAAATCTTACTTTGATAAAGTTTCTGTATTTTTCCTCAGTGGCCTCTAAGGCAATTCCCACTGGAGTTATCATATCTGGCCCATTTACTCCCTCTAAGCCGATTACAATATCTAAAATGGACAAATCTCTAATGGCAACCCTATCCCTTGGAAGTTCCAGTTTATCAGCAATCATTTCCTTTAACATTGGCATTTGACTGCTTCCACCTATTAAAAAAATAGCATTGGGGGGCTTGCCATTAAACTCAAGAATCTTATCTCTTATATCTGTGGCAATTTTCTCTATTACATCTATGATTGAACCTACTATTTCTTTTGTGGATAGGGAATGAGTTATTCCAACAACATCCATAAATTGATGTTCGTCTTTTTTGCTAAGCTCTATTTTTAATCCTTCGCTGCTATTGAAATCCAACAGATATTCCCTAGCTAGCCTCTCGGTTATCTCATCTCCAGCCGTTGATGTCATGGCATAGGAAACAATCTGACCATCTTTTGTAATGGCAATATCCGATGTACCTGCACCTAAATCTACTAATGCTAGATTTAGTAGCCTTAGTTCTTTTTTTATGGCTATATTAATTGCAGCAATGGGCTCTAGGGTAATACTTCCAACTTCTAACCCTGATTTAGCCATTACTGTATATAGGCTTTCAATGACTATCTGAGGTAGAAATGTTGCCAATAAATCTACAGCTATTTCATCGCCTCTATGGCCTTCTAACCTTTCCATCCTGCTGTTGTCTAAGTAATAATCTACAATTGAATATCCTATGCTATAATACCTTAAGTTACCATTTTCAAGTTTGTTAATTTCTTCTTGGGCTTTTTGTACTGCTTCCAATTCCAGTGCCTCTACATCATGTCTAGTGACTTCCCTATTGCTGTCAATCGACTTTTCAGTCCGTATTCTAAAGGTCTTTAGTGCACGTCCTGCTGCGGCAATAGATACGACCTTTAGCTCCTCTCCAGTTTTACCTTCCAGCTCGTTGATTATTTCCTTCACTATTTTTGTTACACCTTCAATGTCGTGGATTTGTCCATCGTACATATTTCTTTTATTATGCTCTTTGATGGAATAAGCCAAGACTCTGAACTTCTCATCTTCAATGTATTCCCCTACTATACCAATTATGGTTCTGGTGCCGATATCTAAGGAGAATATTAAGTTATCTCTCATTTTATCCCCTCTTTTTTATTTACTTCTGTTTTATAGTATATACAATGCTCTGACACTGGGCATATGTGGCACAACGGGTTTCTAGCCTTACATATTCTTCTGCCATGAAAAATTAGCAGATGATGAGCCTTTGACCATACCTCCCTTTCAATATTATCCATCAAATCCCTTTCAGTGTCCAGAACATTATTGCTGTTTGCTATGCCAATTCTATTGGATACTCGAAATACATGGGTATCTACAGCTATAGCAGGTACATTAAAGGCATTGCTCAAAACCACATTGGCAGTCTTTCGACCTACTCCAGGCAATGTAATCAAATCCTCCATGGTATCGGGAATTTTACCGTCATATCTATCTATTAATATATTACAAGTAGCAAGGATATTTTGACTTTTAGTCTTATATAGTCCACAGGATTTTATAATGCTTCCCAGTTCTTCAGCCGACAGTTTTATATAATCCTCTGGTGTTTTAAACTTTTCAAACAATACCTTCGTTATGATATTGACCCTAACATCTGTACATTGAGCTGACAATATTGTGGCTATTAAAAGCTCAAAGGGATTGGTGAAATCCAATTCTGCCCTAGCATCTGGAAATTCCTTCTCAAGTTTTTCTAATACAGTTTTAGTTTCCTTCTTGGATAATCTTTTCATATTCCACCTACATTATTTCAATTTTTTCGTTTATCATTTCTATTCTGCTGTCTTCGTTTATAAAATTTATGACATTGTCCAGTACTTCGTTGGCATGCTTCGAGTTGTTACTTACACAAGCAAAGCCAATAACTGCCCTTTTCCAGTTGTCGTGGAAATCTATCTCTCCAATGGACACGTTAAACCTAGCTTGTACCCTGCCAATTATGCTCTTGATTACTTTTCTCTTTTCTTTAAGGGAGTTGGATTCAAAAATAAATACTTCCATCTGGCAGCTGCCTACTATCAAATTTTTCACCTCGATGTGTTTCATTACATAAAAAAGCGTCATAGACGCCTTTTTATTTTATTTAAGTATATTCATCTCCTTACCAACCTTTTCAAAGGCCTTAGCCGCCATATCTAATTGTTCCTTAGTATGAGCTGCCGTTACCATACATCTCACTCTGCCCGTTCCCTTTGGTACAGTTGGAAATACTATGCCAGAAACAAATACTCCATTGTCTAGTAATTTTCGGCTGAATTCCATGGTTTTTGCCTCGTCTCCAATGATTACTGGAGTGATAGGTGTCTCGCTGTGCCCTGTGTCAAATCCCAAGCTGCCTATTTTAGATTTCCAATACTTAGCATTGTCCCAAAGTTTATCTGTATATTCCGTAGATTCCATAAGCATATTTACTGCTTCGATTATGGCACCTATGGCTGCAGGTGGCAAGGATGTACTAAACAGTACAGGTCTAGCTCTATGGCTTAACCAATCGTACATTGTATTTGAACCTGCAACATATCCGCCAATGACCCCTATAGCCTTCGATAGGGTGCCAATAGTAAAGTCAACCCTGCCGTGAAGGCCAAAATGGTCTACTGTACCTCTGCCGCTCTCTCCCAGTACACCTGAACCGTGTGCATCGTCTACATAGGTCATGGCTTCGTATTTTTCTGCTAATTCTACTATTTCAGGAAGTTTTGCTATGTCCCCATCCATGCTGAATACGCCATCGGTAATTATCAATATATTTCTATAGTTTTTACGAGCATCCTTAAGTACAGACTCTAGACTATCCATGTCTGAATGTTTGTATATACCCCTTGCAGCTTTGGATAAGCGAGTGCCATCTATTATGGAAGCATGGTTCAATTCATCGGATATAATAATATCCCCCGCCTCTGTAACGGCCTGTATTGTACCTGCATTGCAATTAAATCCAGATTGGTAAACGAAGGAAGCCTCTTCCCTTTTAAATTTTGCCAATACGTCTTCTAATTCTTCGTGGAGAGACATATTGCCAATTATAGTCCTGACTGCACCAGCACCTGCACCAAAATTTTCTACTGCTTCAATGGCAGCCTTTTTTAATCTCGGATGATTGGCAAAGCCAAGATAGTTGTTGGAAGAAAGGTTGATGACCTCTTTCCCATTTAATATTACTTCGGCTTTATTGGGAGTTTCAAGTACAGGCAGCTTCCTATACACGCCATCTTTCTTTAACTCCTCAATTTTTTCCTTCAAAAATCCCAATTCATGTACATTAGACATAATAAAACCTCCCTATTACATTAATTTATTTTAAAGCCATAGTCATATTATAACATAATTTTTTTATTTCTTGGAAGACTCTGTTAAAAAAACATTATCCATAATAATCTTTGCATTTCTTTTTAAAATATTCTTTCCCCTCCAACTACCTGCCATATGACCGTATTTTCTTTTAAATTGGCTGTTTGATATGACTTTCAGCTCCTCTAAATCCATATATCCTTTTGTTATCATTGGTATAAATTCCTCATGGTCTGACTTCTTTACGCCTTTGTTCTTGGGGCAGACCAGTTGACATGTGTCGCAGCCGTATATCTTGATACCCATTTTCTTTTTCAAATCCGTTGGTATTTCGTTTTTCGTCTGAGTTAAATAGGATATGCACTTTTTTGGATTAAGTTGACCTGACTCTTCTAGAGCTCCAGTTGGACAGGCCCTTAGACAAAGATTGCAATCGCCGCATTGGCTTTCCACTGGGCTATTAAATTCCAATTCTAAATCTGTCAGGATATGACCTAAAAATATAAAGGATCCGTATTCCTCATTTATGACGGAACAATTTTTCCCATAGTACCCTACTCCCGCTTTGACAGCTAATTCCCTATCAACTAAAGGCCCTGTGTCCACAAAATATTTGTATTGGAATTCTGCTCTCTTTTCTATTTCACCAATTAAGTTTTCAATTTTTTCCCTAAGCACCCTATGATAATCCATGCCCCAAGAGGACATGGAAAGTTTGCCTCTGTACTTATAATTGGGTTTATCCTTATAATCTACGTTGTAGGATATGCCAAGAACTATAATTGATTTACAGGAAGGAAATGCGAGTTTTGGATCAATCCTCTTATTTATGTCATTTTCCTCAAATTCTGTCATTCTATTGCCTTCTTTCCGTGCATATAACTGACCCTCCACAGTTTTAAGGGGCAGGCAATCTGTAAATCTGCAGATATCTATGCCGACATCCTTGGACTTATATACTATATATTTATTTAAATCGTTCATAGTTTTCCCTTCCATTAATGTATTATCGACTTCTATCATACCACATTGTCATCTATTTTTAACTATTTGAAAGGTTAAAAATATGCTATAATATTCTTTAGAGTTAAAGGAGGAAAATTTCCATGTTTAATTTAAAGAAAAAATCCTACAAAAAATTTGACTTTGTCTTATTAATAACAGTGATACTTTTAATAGCTTACGGTCTGGTAATGATAAGAAGTGCCACTTTGAGCAAAGATAGTATGAATTTTGTAAAGACTCAGGCTATTGCCACGGGTCTAGGCTTTTTTGTGGTTTTGGTACTAATATTGCTTGATTATGAGTTTTTAGGTAAGCTCTATATCCCTATTTACATGGTATTAAACCTTTTATTAATAGCCGTTCTCATCTTTGGTTTTGGTGAAGAACAATGGGGATCCAGATCTTGGCTCCGTATTGGTCCCGTCACATTTCAACCGGCTGAATTTGTAAAAATCGGTCTAATTATTTCCCTAGCAAAATTCATAGATAACTATAAAGAAGATATTAACGACCCTATTTCCATACTAAAAATATTATTTTTTGCTTTTTTACCTGTTGTTTTAATTCTTTTACAGCCCGATGCAGGTACAGCCATGGTATTTGTATTTTTCATAGCTGCTATGCTCTTTATCGCAGGGATAAAATGGAGATACATAGGATATGCCTTGGGAATTGGTCTCCTTAGCCTTCCATTACTTTGGTTTAGGCTAGATAAGTATCAAAAGGATAGGATATATAATTTTTTGGACCCGGAAAGAGATACTTCAAATACAGGTCTCCAGGCATATCAAGGCAAAATAGCCATAGGTTCTGGAAAAGTTTTTGGTAGAGGCTTATTTGAAGGTGTCCAAACCCAATTTAATTACATACCTGAGAAGCAAACAGATTTCATATTTGCAGTGGTAGGCGAAGAATTAGGACTCCTTGGTGGCCTAGGTCTTATATTTTTATATTTTGTTATGCTTAGTAGGTTTATTCGAATAGCAAGAAAATCCAATGACTTATTTGGCTCACTTATGGTTGTGGGCTTTGCAGCCATGTTTTTATTTCATATATGGGAAAATATAGGCATGACCATAGGGCTCATGCCTATAACAGGAATACCGCTGCCCTTTATGAGCTATGGCGGTACATTTCAGTTGACTAACTTGATTTGCTTGGGCATTGTCTTAAGCGTGGGAATACACAGGGAAGAATTAAGCTTCTAAGAACCATTCTATTAACCTGGTGCTTATGCTAACGGATTCTCTATAAAGGCCTGGTATTTCGTCTTTTGAATACCAATTGGCATCTACTATTTCCTCGTTATCTACTTTTATTTCCCCTTCAAGGTATTCCGCCGTAAACCCCATCATATAGGAGTTGGGGAAGGCCCAGGGCTGGGAGCCAAAGTATTTAATATTATGTACCTTTATTCCTGTTTCTTCCAGGACTTCCCTTCGTATACAGTCTTCCAACGTCTCACCCATCTCCACAAATCCTGCCACCACTGAATACATGCCATTGGCAAACATCTTGTTATGTGCCAACAGAAGCTTATCTTTTTTCGTCACTGCCACTATAATAGCAGGCGAGGTCTTGGGCCATACCATATGACCACAATTTGTACATATCATGGCTCTGTCGTTGTCTTCTTCTTTCATTGTCATAGGAAAACCACAAATTCCGCATCTTTGATTTGTCCTGACAAATTCCGATAACAAAAATGCCTTTGAAGATATTAAAAATTCATCATAACTTGCACCAAAGGAATATGTCCTAAGGTCCACAAATGAATAGCCAAGAGGTTCATCTTCTATTATCCCCCCAAAACAATCTACTTCTCCAAAAGCACCTAAACATTGGTCATAGTGTATCTCAAGCCCAAGCTTTTTTATTTCGTCTCTTTTAGGAATTTCATACCCAGTTTCAGCCTCCCTTACCATGAGCCTGTCCCCATTGAAGAGATAGAGCATGTCCCCATCCCTATTTTGGTAAATAGGTTCCTTAGAGGGTTTAAATGGTACGTAATCTTTCATAAAATCTTTCATATTCATCACCTTAACTATCTTTCTCTTCTAAAAAACATTTCCTGCACAAAGGTTCATATTCCCTTGTGGCCCCAATTACAATTCTTTCTTTTTCCTTTGTTTTTCTATGGCTTACCCAAGCATCTGTGCCGCATTTTACACAAACAGCGTGGTGTTTGTGTAAATAGTCGGCAAAGGGCATTAATTCTTTAATTATTTCAAAGGGTTTACCAGAAAAGTCCATATCTAATCCAGCCAAAATAACTGTTATATTATTTTCTAAAAACTTGTTTATGCTGCTTACGATATGGTTCACATCCCCACCTAGGAACTGAGCCTCGTCTATGGCTACTACTTCAGGATTGTAGGTATTGCAGTATTCTACAATTTCTGAAATGTGGTTGACTAAAACTGCATGTAAGGATGTATTGTCGTGGGTTACAATCTCGGGATTTGGATGCCTATCGTCTACGGCAGGTTTAAATGCAGCTGTTTTATATCCTGCTATGTCAAATCTTTTTACGTCTTTTTCGAGACTCGATGTCTTTCCTGAAAACATGGAACCAGTGTGTATAATTAATTTTCCTTTATACTGATGCAATGTTGTACCCCCTTAGAGATTATTTAAATTCCAAAATTTCTATTTTCTCCATGATAACTGGGTCTACGGGTTTATCCCCAGGCCCCGTTTTAACATTGGCGATTTCGTCGACAATTTCAAGACCTTCAAAAACTTGGCCGAATACAGTATGTCTAAAATCCAACCAAGGGGTTCCTCCTAGTAGAGAATATGCCTCTGTCACACTTTCGGGGAATCCACCTTCTTCGCCTGCATTTCTCATTTGTGATAAAGTGTTTTCATCAATATTAGACGATTGCACAATGAAAAATTGGCTGCCATTTGTATTTGGTCCTGCATTTGCCATGGAAAGGGAGCCTTTAAGATTGTGGTAGTAAACATGGAATTCATCCTCAAAAGACTCACCCCATATGCTTTCGCCACCCATCCCCGTACCGCTTGGATCTCCACCTTGTATCATAAAATCATTTATAACTCTGTGAAATATAACTCCATCATAATACCCATTTTGGGCATGGGTTTTAAAATTCTCCACTGCCTTTGGGGCCGCCTCTGGAAAAAGCCTTACCTTAATATCACCATAATTTGTATTGATTACTGCTATTTCCTCTCCTTCTTTTGGCATACTTAATTGTTCTAATACCATATCCTTACCTCCTAAATCCTTGTTTTTTTCACTGCTTTTGCTGCAACTAGATGTCAACAATACAAATAGTATTCCAAAGATAAATATCAAAATACTAAATTTCCTGCCTTTCATATTCACCTCTCCTATAATTTTCTACATAGTGATAGAATAACATATTTATTATTATTTGTGAACACGTGCCCTTGACCTATATGTTATAATATTAAAGGAAATTCTAGGAGGTTTGAAAAATGTATTTGGAAAAAAGATGTCTAGTATGTCCTGTAGGCTGTATCCTAAAAATCGAAAAGGATGGAGATTCTGATTATTTAATTCGAGGTAATAAATGCGGGAGAGGTAAAGACTTTGCCATTAAGGAAATGAAAGAACCATCTAGGGTACTTACCTCAAGGGTAATACTCAAAAATGGCCCCATGAGCCGACTCCCGGTTAAAACCAGCGATATTATCCCCCAATACCTGGTAGATAAATGTATGGAAATCATCAGGACCACCGAAGTTACGGCACCAGTTAAAATGGGACAAATAATAATTGAAAATATATTGAATACAAACATAAATGTGGTTGCAGCCAGAAAAGTAAACAGTACAAATCCCCGCAATTTAAATTCTAATAGTCAGTAAAACCTTTTTTTAAGGTATACATAAATAAAGGTGTCAACACTAGTCCCTTGAGTATTGAACTTATGCTCATGCTCCACCATACGCCTGTCATTCCCAGTACTGTGGCTGCTAAAATATAAGCCCCAGGTATCCTGAGAAAATTGAAAATTATTCCGATTATTGCTGGGACATGGGTCCTCCCTATTCCGTTAAATCCTCCCCCAGATGCAATTTCAATGGTTATAAAAAATTGACAGAACCCAAGAATTCTAAGATATACTTTTCCCTGTGCTATTGCCAAAGCATCCTCTGGCGTAAAGAGCCTAAATATTGGCTCACCGGCAAATACCAGCAACAATGTGGCAATTATACCTATGAATCCTACAATTCTAAGACCACTATAATATCCTTTTTTAACTCTATCGTAATTTCTTGCACCAAAATTTTGGCCTACAAAGGCTGATATAGCAGTGGAAAACCCTTCTGCTGTCATCCATGATAAAGACTCTATTTGCGCTCCAAGAGAGGTGACAGCCACGGGAGTTGGTCCCCATTGTGCTAATATTCTAGTCAAAATCATGGAAATTGCTGCATGGGCACCTGATTGCAGAAAAGCAGGAAAACCCAATTTAAATATTTTTGATATATATGCCATATCCGGCAATGTAAAAAAACTCAAATTAGAAAACAATGTCTTATTTTTTCTGGATACAATAAAGTATATTATTGTAACAATTACTTGGGCTATGACCGTGGCTAAGGCTGCACCTTTTATGCCCATGGCAGGAATTACTCCTATTCCAAATATTAAGGCAGGATCTAATACCATATTTGTCACAAGTCCCATGGAAGATATGATGAAAGGCGTAACACTATTTCCAGAAGCATTAAATATTGCAGAATAAATAGGGTTAATAAAGTGAAATATAAATCCTGCAGCAACTATAACCAAGTAATTAACCGCCATATCTACAGTTTCCACATCTCCTAAATTAAAAAATCCAATTATTTCACGTCTGAAAATTATTAGTACTAGAGAATAAACGATTCCAATAAACATATCTAGTTTTATTCCATTTGATATGTTTTTTCTTACTCCTTCCATATCTTCTCTGCCAAAAGCCTGTGCTACTCCAACGCTAACACCTATCTGAGAGATAAGCACCAAAGACATGCCAAACCACATAAAAAATCCTGCAGTTCCAGCTGCAGCCATGGCCTTGGTATTTAGTCTACCTAGCCACATCATATCTGTTAAATTGTACATCATCTGTATAAAAGATGTGCCCATAATGGGCAAGGCTAATTTCGTAAGGGCAGCTGAAATGTTCCCCTCTGTTAAGTTAATATTTTTGTCCATATTTCTATCTCCCAACTATATTCATTTTTAGAGACCCTAAATATTTTACATTAAAATCGATATATATTCAAGCTATTTGCAAAGAAAAGACCCTGTGATAAGTGTATACCTATCACAGGGCTCTTTTAAACCTTAAATCTTTCAATTATTCCTTGTAAATCCTGTGCCAATGTAGCCAAACTTTCACTAGCACTAGCTATTTCTTGTATAGCAGCAGTTTGTTCCTCCATTGAGGCTGTCACCTGCTGAGTCGAAGCTGAATTTTCCTCCGCTATAGATGAAAGATTTTGGAAGGTGTCTAGTATCTCGTCTTTTGACTTCTCCATATTTTCACTAGAGCTATCTAGTACTTTTACGGCTGCCTCTGCTTCTTTCATGGCATCTGCTATCAATATATATTTATCCTTATTATTTGCTACGCTCTTAGTCTGTTCATCTGATATGGCTGCCACTCGATCCATGGTTTTTACGGCATCCTGTGAATTGTTTTGCAGTTCGCTTACAATTTCGTCTATTGACTGAGTTGATCTAGTGGATTCTTCTGCCAATTTTCTTATTTCTTCTGCTACGACGGCAAATCCTCTGCCAGCCTCCCCTGCCCTTGCTGCCTCTATAGCTGCATTTAAGGCCAATAAATTTGTTTGTTCTGCAATGGATGCAATTACATTACTGGCTTCTCCAATCCTTTTAGAGCTTTCATTTGTTTTTAATATTACATCGTGGATTTCCTCAGCTGCATTGTTGCTTTCCTCTGTAATATTGTAAAGGTTGTCAATCTCTACTAGGCCTTCTTCTACAACTTCTGTTACTTTTGCTGTAGCAATATTTAACTCTTTCATATGCTCTAAATCTTTTTCGATTACCTGTCCCAAAGCGATTGCCTTTGTCGTTCCCATTTCTGTGTTTTCAGCTTGTTCAGCTGCACCCTTTGCAATTTCCTCAGCTGTCTTAGCCACGTCCTCCGATGCCACAGCAGATTGCTGTGTAGTCGCCGTCAGTTCTTCTGATGTTGTAGTAACCTGATCCGAGGAGCTGTTTATTTCATTTAATATATCTCTTAAATTATCCGTCAAATTTTGCAAACCCCTTGCCAATTCCCCGATTTCGTCTTGTTTTTTCATAAATTCCTTTGGCACATCCTGTGTTATATCCAAATTAGCTATATGCGTAGCATGCTGAACTGCTTGAATAATGGGTTTGGCAATGGTGGTTCCAACGGCATATGTAAATACTATGCTCATTATTAAGATAATAGCTACTATAATAAAAATACTGCTTTTCATAGTAGATACGGCACCTAATACCTCATCTACATTTGCTGTAATGATTAAGTTCCAATTGGTTCCCTCTATAGGTGCATATCCGGCATATAAATCATTCCCTTGAAATCTATAACTACTGACACCTGGATTACCCTGCAGAGCAATTTCTAGTAAATTAGCCAATGACTGGTATTCTTGGTTTTCTTCCTTCTCAACTATGGGATTGAATTGATCTAAAACAAAATCTCTATTTATATGGGCCACTACTGTACCTTCATCGTTTACCATATATGCATATCCATTTTCACCGTATTTGGTATCTGCAATCATTTCACTAAGAGTATTTCCATCTCTCCTACCTGCCAGAGCACCTACTACCCTGCCATTTCTTTCAATGGGTATTGCGTATACTAAAATTACTTCTCCGTTTATGGTACTGACCGTGACATCAGATATATTGGACTCACCGGCAAGGGCTTTTTGAACGTAGGTCCTAGCCCCTATATTGGCCGTAGTCCCATCGGTAAAGACCACACCACCATCCATCTGAATTACTCCGATGTCCAAGAAGTCCGAGTTTTGAAGCTGTCTTTCTAGGGTAGGCTTTTGAATCGCCCAATTCATACTTTGGATATCATCGCTAAGGGCTATGGTTTCTAAGGTCTTCTTCTCACTTTCAATTCTCTCCTCGACTACCCTAGATGCTTCCCTAACCAATGTAACTAAAGCATTTTCTGCCTCCTGGGTAATAAAGTCACTGGAGTATTTAAGTGAAACAGCCCCAACTACTGTTAAAGACAGCAAAACTAAAATAGAAAAGTAAACAATTAACCTCGTTTTTATACTCTTCAAATTACATTCCTCCATTGTATTTTATTGTATTTTATTTCGACAATACTTTTATTATATACGAGGCTAGTAAATATGGTGTTGAATTATATATAATTTTTGTAAATAAATAGGATATTTTTTAACAATATTCGACATTATTCTACAATTTTAATTATATTTTCTCTTAACTTGGCAAATTCATCCCTTAGACAATTAAATATTTTCACTAACTTGTCTACATCTTCCCCCTCTATTGCCTTATTCAAATCGTCTAGCAATTTTACCATCCTGTATGCACCTAGATTTGAGATACTTCCCTTAAATTTGTGTATGGTTTTCTTTACATTAGACATATTTCCCTCATCTATATAAGCTTTTAGATTTCCTAGGAACTCCTCTTCATACTCCTTCGAGAGAATTTCCTCAATTACTTCCCTTAGGAGATTTTTGTCGTGGTTTACTCTTTCTAAAAATGCATCTAAGTTTAAGATTTCGTCATTTACTCTTTTATCCAGTACACTTTCTATAACTTCATAAACCATTTTAGATTTTATAGGTTTAGTAATATATCCATCCATTCCAGCCCTTTGGCACTTTTCCCTATCTTCTTTCATGGCAGCTGCAGTCAACGCAATTATAGGGGTATATTCTTTTGTATTAGACTCGATTCTTCTGATTTCCTTAGCTACTGTAAAACCATCTATTCCCGGCATAAATATATCCATGAGAATTAAATCGTAACAATATCTTTTATAATATTCCAGGGCATCGTAGCCATTGGACACCATTGTAATTTTCCAGCCCTTTTTCTCCATCATTGCCTGAATTATTCTTTGATTAATGTGATCGTCCTCTGCTATTAAAATATTCAATGATTTATATTTTTCTTCCTTACTTTGCCCCTCAATTTCGGCCTTTTCACTGATATCCAGTCGATTGTTGCCCTTTAAAAACCTCAATTCCACAGTAAAGACACTGCCTTCTCCGAATTTTGAATCCACATAAATTTCGCCGCCTAATAATTGGACTAGGTTTCTAGTAATTGTAAGTCCCAGTCCAGTACCGCCATATTCCTTAGATGCAGATAAATTCAATTGATTAAAGCCTTCAAATATATCGTCAATTTTATTCTCTGGTATGCCTACACCTGTGTCTACGATGCGAAATATTATATTTAAATCATGTTCACCTTCTTCTGCCAGCTCTACTTCTAGTCTGACATAGCCTTTGTCAGTAAATTTTATAGCGTTTCCCAAAAGATTAAATAGTATCTGATTTAGCTTTTCGGCATCACCCAAGACTATCTCTGGTATTCTACGGTCAAAGTCGTATTTAAATTCTATGTCCTTTTTGTTGGCCTGCAACTTAAAAAATTGAACAAAGTTTCCAAGAAAATACCCTAAATTAAATCCATCTACTACTTTTTCTGTTCTTCCTGACTCAATTTTCGATAAATCTAGAATATCCTTTATAATGGATAGCAGCCTGTCGGATGAAAATTCAAGCATATCTAAGTACTCCTTCTGCACCTCATTTAATTCCGTATCTTTTAATAAATCAATAATGCCGATTATGCCGTTAACCGGGGTACGTATTTCATGGCTCATGTTTGCCAAAAAGTACGACTTTAAAATATTAGCTTTTTCAGCTTCCCTTTTTGAGGTTTGCAGCTCTTTTTGATATCTTACCATGTCATTAATATTTTTATAGCTTAATATAACTCCTAAAATTTTTTTATTGTCGTTTAGCAGTGGAGTGGCAGTGACTAAGAAATAAATAGGTTTACCCTTGATAATGTATTTTGCTTCATAGGTATAACAAGTTATTCCGTTCATTATCTTTTCAATGGGACAATCACCCTTCCTGCAAAATGGCAAAAGAATTATTTCATAACACTTTTTATCCCTTAACTCATCCTTAGAAAATCCAAATAACTTAGCTAACCTTTTGCTTACCCTTATGATTTCATGGTTAGTATTTACAATACACATACCATCGGCAGCATTTTCAAATACTTGTTCAAATAATGAATAGGATTTAATGGTGCTGCCCCTCTTATAAATCAATTGCTTCACCTCTTTTCTATTTCCTTTGTTTGTTAAATATAAAATTACTTTGACCGCCTATGTACTTTATAATATAATCTAATTGACTTACATTTATTTTAATCTTAATTTGCTTAATGTCATTATGGAGGTGTAAATTTGAAAGGTACTATTTTAGTAGTAGAAGACGATGTAGTAAATTTAAAGATACTGAATTCTATATTAGATAATTATGGTTTCTCCACATTAAATGCTAGAAACTATGAAGAGGCCATTGAATTGCTTGACAACGACAGTATTGTTGCTGCAATTTTGGATTTAAATCTTCCCGATGCAAATGGCCTAGAAATACTAAAAGTCATAAGAAATCATTCACTGCACAAAAATATTGCCGTACTAATAGTTACTGTCAATCAGGATAAATTGGATACTGTAATAGGGCTTGAAATGGGTGCTGATGACTATATATTGAAACCATTCCATCACAGGGAATTGGTAGCAAGGTTAAATGCCGCTATCCGAAGGTCAAAGGTTATATCAAACTTAATGGGACCGGTAATTACTTTACAGGATTTAACCATAGATATAGAAAAGCGAAAAGTATTTAAAGGAGATGAAACAATCGAACTCTCTTACAAGGAATTTGAAATTCTATATTTATTAGCCTCTAACCCCGGCAAAGTAATCCCTAGGGAGACTATATTGGATAAAATTGGGGGGCTTACTTACAATCCCAACTCCAGAGTTGTCGATATGCACATCTCATCTATCAGAAGGAAATTAGGCAGCAACGGAAAAAAGAGCCCATACATAGATACTGTAAGCGGTGTAGGATATAGGTTCTATGAGTAGTGGAGTAGTCTCATCTTTCATCTCCATGAAAAATGAGACTATTTGATTAATCTTGTGTGGTCAATATTAAAGGGCCATCCTTTGTTATGGCCAAGGTATGTTCATACTGGGCTGATAATTTCCCATCTGCTGTCCTTGCTGTCCATCCATTGTCGTCCATTACCATCTCATATCCCCCTACGTTTATCATAGGCTCTATGGTTATTACCATACCTTCTAACAATCTTATACCCCTTCCCGGAACTCCATAATGTGGAACTTGAGGGTCTTCGTGCATATTTTTGCCTATGCCATGGCCTACAAAGTCTCGTACAACGGAGTAGCCCTTAGATTCTACAAAAGACTGAATTGCATGGCCTATATCTCCCAATCTATTACCTATCACTGCTTGCTCTATGCCTATATATAGAGCATCCTTCGTAGTATCCAGAAGCATTTTTGCATCGTTAGAAATATTGCCAACGCCATAGCTCCAAGCGGAATCCGCCAACCATCCATCTAAATTTACAACCATATCCACAGTCAGTATATCTCCATCATTTAATGCCGCTTTCCTTGGAAAGCCATGGCATATCTCGTCGTTTACAGATGCACAGGTGGCGTAGGGATATCCATGATAACCTCTTTGTTCTGGAAAGGCATTGTGCTTTCTTAAATAATCTTCGACAAACTCATCTAGTTCCATAGTAGTTACACCTGGTTTTATAAGCCTTGCCAATTCTTTGTGTACATTGGCTAACAATTCTCCTGCTTTTTTCATATATTCTATTTCTTGCTGAGATTTTAATATTATCATTGTAACTCCTTTCAAAAAATCGTGGTATTGAATTATTTAAACCCAATATATAGTTTACCACATTTTTATAAAAAAGTAGAGGATTTACCTATACCTCTACTTTTAATGCTCGAATGGAGTTCAATATGGCTATAATAGATACGCCCACATCGGCAAATACCGCTTCCCACATCGTGGCCAAGCCCATTGCCCCGAGAATAAGAACTATAGTTTTTAGGCCCAAGGCCAAGACGATGTTTTGTACCACAATTTTCTTAGTGTTTCGGCCTATTTTGATGCCCATTGCAATCTTGCCTATTTCATCTGTCATAATAACTATATCTGATGCCTCAATGGCCGCATCGGAACCTAATGCTCCCATGGAAATGCCAATATCAGCCCTAGTAAGCACCGGAGCGTCATTAACCCCATCTCCTACAAAAATGGTCTTTCCTTGGCTTTTCTCCATTATTTCTTCTAATTTTGCAACCTTATCTTGGGGTAGTAAGTCCCCATATACTTCATCTAAGCCAATTAACTGCCCTACCTTTTTAGCTGTACTTTCATTATCCCCTGAAAGCATCACCAGTTTTTTAATCCCAAGGGACCTCAACCTTTTCATATCCTCCGCTACTCCGTCCTTTAATTCGTCTGATACTATAATGGTGCCTATATGGGTATTTTCTTTTCCAATATACACCACTGTACCTATGGAGTCAGCTTCTTTTACTGTAATATCCTTATCTTCCAATAGAGATTTATTGCCTAGATAAATATTTTCTTCACTTAAAACAACTTCTATACCCTTTCCAGGAATTTCTTTATAAGATTTTATATATTCCTTATTTACATCCTTGCCATAAGCTTCTTGGATGGACTTGCCTATAGGGTGATTTGAAAACGACTCACCATATGCTCCAATTTCAAGTATTTCCTCCTCAGTATGGTCTCCATAAGGAATGACCTCTGTCACCTTAAATACTCCTTTCGTGACGGTACCAGTCTTATCGAAAACAAAGGTATCTGCATCGTTTAGAGCTTCAAGATAATTTCCGCCTTTTACCAAAATTCCCGACTTAGATGCCCCTCCAATTCCGCCGAAAAACCCTAAGGGAACAGAAATCACCAAGGCACATGGGCAAGATATAACAAGAAATATACTGGCCCTATAAGCCCATTGTCTAATATCCTCACCCAAAAATAGGGGAGGTAATAGCAAAATTCCCAAGGCGATAAACACTACAATAGGAGTATAGTATCTGGCAAATCTTGTAATAAAATTCTCCGTAGGAGCTTTTTTACTAGATGCATTCTCTACTAAGTCCAATATCTTTGATACAGTTGATTCTCCAAATTCTTTTTGTACCTCTATTTTTAACAGCCCATGAATATTTACGACACCAGAGAATACCATCTCTCCCACCTCTACCTTTCTAGGAACTGACTCCCCAGTTATATTAGAAGTGTCTAATAGGGATTCACCTTCTATAACTTTTCCATCTAGTGGTATTTTCTCCCCTGGTCTCACTATTATCGTATCTCCCACATGTACCTTTTTAGGATTTATTGCAATAATTTCGTTGTCTTTTAATAAATTAGCAGAATCTGGTCTAATATCCAATAGAGAAGAAATGGAGTTTCTAGAGTGATTAACTGCTATACCTTGGAACATCTCACCGACTTGATAAAATAACATAACAGCAACTGCCTCAGGATACTCTCCAATGGCAATGGCACCAATGGTTGCTAAAGTCATTAAAAAGTTTTCATCAAAGGCCATACCAGCCATTACATTTTTAATGGCGATAATAATTACCTCATAGCCAACAATCCCATAGGCCAAACCGTAAACAGATAACCTAGTATATCCTTCCAATTTTAATAAAAATGGTGCAACAAATAACAATCCACCTATAATTAGCTTAACTACCTGTGTCTTATCTACTTTTCCATGATGGTGACTATGGTCGTGCTGGTGGTTATATGCTTCTTCTTTATCGATTACTTTTACATGGGGTTCTAGTTTTTGTACAATATCCTTGATTTCCCCTGTTATTTCCTTAGCTTTATTCTCATCGTCCAAGTTAATTTTAAATTTTTTACTGACGAAATCCAAATTTACACTTTCTACCCCTGGGATTTCATTAGATAATTTTTCAATCTTTGCAGCACAATTGGCACAATTAAGGCCCTCTAATTCCAGTTGAATTTCTTTCATTTTCCGTCCCCCAAATATGATATATGAATATTCATTCATATGTATATTATAAACTAAATGCATTTTTTGTCAAGAGAAAAGCACTTTAAAAAAGTGCTTTTTACAATACTATCTCCCCTACTATTCTATATTCTTTGCCGTCTATACTTTGATTGGAGTTAATAATATTCCATTTAGTATTTATGCCGATGGCCTTGCCTAATTCAACAAAATAATACATTATTACTCCAGCATCTACTAAGGCAGACTCCCTATTGTCGCTGCTTTCCATCAACAATACTACTTTTTCCTTCTCCAATAAAAATCTCCATGGCTGCCTGTTAAAAGATGAAGGTGCGTATCTTAAATAGTAGAATAAATCATCTAGACCCCTATTTTCCAAATCTGCCAGTGTAGCCTTTTTCCCTGAGATGTCCAGATATACAAATTCGTCTAGGCCAAGCCTATTGCTAAACGGTATCTCTTCAAATGGATTTCTTGGCTTTCTGTATCCAAATGCCAACAGATAATTGATATCTCCTAGAAGGTCGTCAAAAAGCCTTACCTTTTCTCCTTGTGTCACAGAACCTACACTGACCCAACACGTATCTAACCCCAGAGAATTTAGTCTTGTAATTAACTTTTCCATAAAATAGGCACCATTTATAATGCTCTTGTCTTGGCTATTCATCACTTCCAAGGCCACGTAATGAGGCCCTTGAATCATGACTCCAGAATAGCCACCGATGCCCTTTAATCCGTCATATAACCTATTTCCGTCTTTGTATAAGACAAATCTAAAGTCTCCGCTTCCCTCCTCAGTCTCAAGAAGCCTTAAATAATCTTCGATATCGTCCAATAGCTGTTTATTTACATTTACTGACTTGAATTCTCTTACGGATTTTCTTTCCCTAAGGAAATTAGTCATCAACATAATCACACCCCCTAGTTTAGTTACTTATTATATACCACTTTTAGGGGGCTTTAACCTATAATTTAATACCTATTATATTTCCCAATTTATAAATAAGTTCAATTAGATAAAAATGTACTACTAACGAGGGTAATGTTCCAAATATAATTCCCGCTGCAACATCTGTTGGATAGTGAACTCCCAAGTAAATTCTAGATATTCCTACTATTATTGCAATTGTTATGACTACAATAGTGAGTCTGGGGATAGTTAATGATATGGTTGTGGCAATGGAGAAACTGGCGGCTGTATGACCTGATGGAAATGAATAGTCTTTTAGGTTTATTCCAAAGGTATTTAAATGCTCCAATATCTTATATGGCCTTTCTCTGCTTAGTAATCTTTTGAGGCTGTGTACTATAATCTGACTAATAAACAGAGCCACAAGGCATTTTATACCTAATATCTTTGTATGGCTGCTGCCAATTCCTATTAACACTAAAACCAAAGCAGATGAAAAAACAGCACCACCTAAATTAGTAGCCCTATGCATTATGGTATTTAAATATCTTCTATGCATCCTAATATTAATCAAATCTATTAAATAATCGTCAAATTTCTTAAATTTCTCTTTCATATTACACCTCAGTAATACTTATTTTTGTCGATTTATATACATTTCTATACATATTTATACCCATTTCATTTGCCTTTTAAAGATTTATAGCGTATACTAATTATTGTTTTTTATGTTAGAATATATTGGTATAGAATAAAATAATTATAAAAAAATTAACTAAAAGTAGGTGAAAATGTGGACCTAAGTAAAGAACAGCTACTGGCTTTAGAGCACATTCATGGGCCTGCCCTTGTATTAGCAGTTCCAGGAGCTGGAAAAACTACAGTATTAATTCACAGAACCGTAAATTTAATAAAAAATTACAACATAAGCCCAGAAAAAATCTTGTCTATAACCTTTAGCAGAGCTTCTGCCAAGGATATGCAGGAAAGATTCCATAAATATTTCCCTGGGATTTCTTCCATACCCATTCGATTTTCGACTATACATAGCTTCTGCTATAATTTAATCAGAGAATACGCCTACATCAATAAAATAAATTATACCATTATAGAAGATGAAAAAAAACAATTTAATAAATATAATCTACTTAAAAAGATATACTTTGATATTAATGGGCAATATATCACAGAGGAAAAACAAGAATTACTTCTGAATGCCATGGGATATATTAAAAATATGATGCTTACTGTAGACGAATTCCTACGCCTCAATAAAAGTGAAATAGAAAACTTTAAGGATATATTTATGGAATACGAGAAGTTTAAGAGGGACAAAAGCTTAATCGATTTCGACGATATGCTTACACTCTCCTATAAGATACTAGTGGAAAACAAATATATACTTGAAAAGTATAGGGAAAAATACGATTATATCCAAGTAGATGAAGGTCAGGATACTTCAAAAATCCAAATGGAAATTATTAAATTGCTGGCAGGCCCGAAAGACAACTTGTTCATCGTGGCAGACGACGATCAATCTATTTATGGCTTTAGAGGTGCATATCCAAAGGGATTACTAGGATTTACTAGAACCTATCCAAATGGAAAAGTCTTTTATATGGAAAAAAATTATAGGTCTTCAAAGAACATTGTGTCGGTATGTAATGGATTTATAAGACAAAACACTTTGAGATACGATAAAAAGATAGTGGCAGAAAATGGCTATGTGGAGCCTATTAATATCATAAAAGTCGATTCCATATCAAAGCAATACGACTACTTAATTGGGGATTTAAAAGGCAAAGATTTGTCCAAATCCTGTGTCCTCTACAGAAATAATATTTCCTCTATTGGACTTATGGAATCCCTAGAAAGACATAAAATACCTTTTTATATGAGAGATGTAAAGGTTAGGTTTTTTACTCACTGGCTATTATACGATATTATAAATTTTATGAGGTTTTCACAAGATACGTCTAATATGGAGATATACGAAGGTATTTACTATAAAATGAAGGGCTATATATCAAAGAAACAAATTAACTATGGAAAAACTTTAAACCACAGTTTATCTGTATTTGATAGAATATTGGACTTCCCGGGAATCTCTAATTACTATAAGAAAAACCTTCGAGAATTGAAATTGGATTTTAAAAAGTTGTCTAAGCTAAGTCCCTTAAAGGCCATAGAATTTATCGAATATAATTTAGAATACGAGAAATATCTTAAAGAAAATTCTACTAAGTTTGGATATACCTATGACACCTTAAAAACTATGCTTTATTATCTAAAGCATATAGCAGAAAATACAAATAGTTTGGGTGAATTAATAGAAAGACTTAACTACCTTAAGTCTCTATCTATTAATTCAAAAAATAAAAAAAATGCCCTTACATTGTCCACAGTCCATTCCGCAAAGGGATTGGAGTTTGACAATGTATATATAATCGACTTAGTCGATGGCGATTTTCCCTCTATATCAAGCATTGAAAGCGTAGAGTTAGGTAAATTCGAGCCCTTTGAAGAAGAAAGGCGACTATTTTACGTTGGCATGACAAGGGCCAAATTTCATCTGTCCCTAATTGCCGTAAACAGCATTGGGAAAAAAGAGGTTGAACCCTCTAGGTTTTTAATCGAACTGCAAAATTAAATAATTTCCCCTTTTTGTATTAAAATTTTGATAATTTGTAATACTATAAATGCATCAAATTTTAGCAAAGGAGGGAAATCACATGGCTAAAAATAAACAGAATAACCAAAATAACCAAAACAAAAATAGGAAGAATGAGAATAAGCAGCAATCTAGAAACGAAAATAAAAGAGAAGAAGAAGAGTAACTTAGAAGCATTAAATAAAGGTCCTACTCAGGACCTTTATTTAATGCTTTTCTTCTATATCCGATACATCTACAACAAAATACTCTCCTTCTCTAATGGCAAAGTGACCTGATTCATATGGTACTCCTTCAATGGTCAAATAAACTTTCTCCACGTCATAAAACTTTCCCAAAGTGTTTACAATTGATCTTAAAACTTCAAATTCCATTGCAGAACCCACATTCATACCTTCTTGAAATTCATCTGAAAAATCTAGTTCCAAAACCCATGCATTTCTATTTACTTTAGCACTGTTGATTTTAACTTCTTCGCCTATCAAAGGGCCAAGTTCATCTGAATGAGGATTTTTCATTACTCCTTCTAGGATGGTTTCTACAGAGTCATTGGTCTTAAAGCTAATGCTTTGTTTTACAGAAACTGTACTAATGGGGCCTCTTGTAGGGTAAAAAGTCGTTAACTCTAATTCTTGCTCTTTGTTCTCTACATTTTCCAATAGTGTACTAACTTCAAACTCTCCATCCTTGTAAATGGATGCTACAAGTCCTATATCCTTCACATAATAATCTTTTTTTATTGCCCCAGATTCGTATTTAATAGTAACTTCCAAGGCATGGTAGTCACCTGATGGAGTCTCGACTTGTGCATCTAGGGAAGTTATTTCGTGTTGGGATCCGTCTTCATTAATCCACTTATTACCTATTTCCAAAGGTTCCATTAATATTATATTATTTGCATTAACATTGGCATTTAATACGTTTTCAATGTGGTAAAACTCTCCCTCTGCAAATATTTCACTGAGAATTCCATCTTTGTTTTCCAGGACCTTCACAAATATTGTACCAGGATTTGCTATCTTTATTTGGGCCTTATTGTCATCGAAAAATTCGACATATATTTCTTGTTCGGCATATTCGTTACCTATACCCTTGTACTTCATTACTGTATTTTCTTTAAAAGGATAATAATCTTCAATATAAAGAATATTGCCGCCCCCCATTTCTTCGCTGCTTAAAGACTTTACTTCGCCTATGGGATTTGAGGCCTTGCAACCTAGTAAAGAGATCATAAGCCCTATTGCCATCAATATATAAATAGGCTTTTTCATGGTATCAACCTCCTATAAATTTGCTGCTATTTTTATGAATTATTGCCTCTTACCACAATTATAATACATTTACATAGAAAAGTCTTTACGATTGGATTACAATATTATCTGCTTAGGCTTCTTATGTTCTCAACAGGATACTTTTCAGTGATATATCTACTGGGTATATAGTAAATGAGAACCGTAATTATAAAAAACAAGACTGACAACAATATGTGAATTTCCCATGGATACCCCCACAATCTATATGTGAATATATCTTTCATATATCCTGAAAATTCTATGGTTAATCCCTTTCCTATGCCTAGGGATGTAAGAAGCATCACAATAAACAACATCAGGTGGCTAATAATCAACGAAATTAAACCGCTTATTGCTCCGGTCCCTATATATAACTTTGAAAATTCCTTTTTTGTAACTCCCATGGACTGCAGTATGCCTATTCTATTTCTATCTTGTTCCAATTTTGAAACTGTAATATTGTACAAAATAATAAATGCTATGGCAGCAGCCGTTAGTCCCAGTAAACTTATGATAATCCCATTATTTAATCCTTCGTAGTAAAGCTTGGAGTTGCTGTCCTTGTAGTTAAATAATGTGTATCCATTGTTATTGGCAGTAGCTAGTAGTTCAGAATCCATTACTGCATCTCTTATCATGGAATCAGTATTTATATACCAAAGAGTCCTTCCATAGGAAGTGGGATAAATAGTCGATACCATGGACTTCATATAGCTTAATGTAATGCCAGGGTTTCTTATTCTCGATTTTGGATAAAGGGATTCCATGCCGTTATATGACGTAACCACTACAAAAGGCGTTACATCTTTGGAGAAGGGCCAAATACCTACATCAACAAAGTAATATATGATACCGCCTACTGTTTTTTCCCTACTGACAAAGCTATTTACATAATCCATCCCAGATATTTTCTCTTCATCGGCAGACAAATAAATCTTATCTCCAGGTTTCAAATCCTCAGGCATGGTATAATAGTCCCTAAATCTTCCTTCATAGGAGGTGTGGAAATCAGCACTATTTTTTAGCAGCCAGTGAATTCTGTTCCCTTCACTGGTGGATGCCAGTATGGACTCTTTGCTATGAAGAGTTTCTTCTTTGTTTCCTGAATGCTGCAGCGGAATAAGTAAAATCACTTCTTCTCCCTTTTCAAATTCTTCTTTATTTATATCCCCCATGGTTAAATTTCTTTCAAATTCCCTAAACAAATTTCCATCTACATCCAGTCCATATATTCTCGTAAAAAACGCATTTTTTATCCAATAGGGTTCCCTCTCCAAACTGTCATTGTACTTGCTGAAATAACTGGCTTTAAATTGATTAGGTAAAGTTTTCTCAAGTGTCCTGAGAAGACCATTGTCTTCTATATTTTCAAACCACAAAAATGTTTGTTTCCCAACCTTGTAAGCCTCTGTCGATTTTACGCCCTTTATTCCCATTATTTCGTCCTTAAATGCCCATAGTGCCCTGGTAGATTCACCAAAATACGTCTCCATACTATAGTCTGGTCTATTATCTCTGAGGACTTGGTACCTATAATTGTCAAAGGACAAATAAGTTAAAAGTAAAGATGACAGCAAAATTGTAATTGTAATCAATGAGATACCTAGTGATATCAAGGACTTACCCTTGTTTTGCCTAATATAATGCCAATTTATACTGCTAAAACTCTGGCTTTTTGATGCATCTCTTTCTTTCCTTTTCTTATTCTTATGTTTGGGAGGTTTGCTCATAGTTCCAACCATAGGAACTTTAACTGCAAAGGCCATGGGAACCGCCATACCTAAAAACAGTGCCAATATACCAGCCAATATTCCCAAAACTAGTAAATTCGGCATAATATGAAATTCTAATTCCCTTCCATTTGTGTTATTCATAAAAAACACTAGTAAAATAGCTAGTCCAAATCCCGATGGAACCCCTACTAAGAGCCCAGTCCTAAGTAAAAACAAACCTTCGTAAAATAGTATTTTTACTATTTGTAAATTTGTCGCTCCCATAGATTTTAACAACACTATTTTTCTAGACCTTCTCTTCATCTGTGTTAAAAATATTTGCAATATGGCCAAGGCCGTAGCTATGAATATAATGGCTATAATGGTCAAAGTCAATATATGTTCTGTAGAGGTACTATCACTTGGATAGGAGAAAGTATTTCTCCTGAAATTATCTCTGTTGACCTCCATTTTACTGTCTATATCTGTTGAACCCTCTAAATATTCATCCCTCCAATCTTCCTCTAATCTAGGAACGTTCCACTTGTCTATTTCTTTCAGCTGCTCCTCTATCTGTTCATCAGATGCACCGTACATATCCATCCAAAAACGAAAACCTAAATCTAGATGTTGTTCTTCATCCTCTATTTCAATTTCCCTATTGGGGTAATTCATATGCAAATTTTCATATAAGTTTTCTTTTAAAGTGCTAGAACCCAAAAATATATGGTAAATTAATTCATATTTTTTCAAATCGGCGATTGTATTATTGTAAAGGGCATATGTAAATGCTTTCCCACCCTCTTCAGTGATAAAAGCATTGGGTGCCATATAATCTCCCAAATCCCATTTATCAGAATAGGTGTCCAGTATCCCCGTAATTGTAAATTCTTTTTTCAGTATAATCTTCTGGTTTCTTAAAAATCCTTTTTCTCTGATTATCTCTGGATTTACCTCATCTCCCTGAAGGTAATAGAAGAAGTAATCGTTACTAGCCACTACTGCTACATCTCCTATTTGCTCAAATGGCGTCTCGTGATGTTGATAATACGTTGGATATCTATTAGCACCCTTTTTATCATATATTTCTTGTATTCTTTCGTTAATTTCTCCCATTCTGATGCGTCTTCTAAGTGCATCTTCATCGTCTTTTGCTTCTGTAGACTCCAGCTCTTCTAATTCTTCGTATAGGCGTTCAAATTCTTCGTAATAGTGCACGAGGGGAGCCGTTTGTTCCTCGTAGAACTTTTTATTTAATTCCATTATATATGGCCCTTCAGATTCATCTATGGTAGTCATATTGACAGCTATTTGAACTTTTTGCCCTACCTCCAAATCTAAGCCCATTTTACTCATCTCATTTAGTTCCAACATTATCTCATTTGGTTTTTGAGGGTAATCACCCTTGTAAAGGGAAAACCTACCCAAATCTATAAGTTCAGCGTTGAATGTACCCAATAGCCCTGCCTTTTCCGTCTTGCCGATAATTAGACTAGTGCCGATTTTGTCTATATCTTCTTCCGTTTTTAACCTTTCCAGTATCTCCTCACTGCCCTCTAGATATGCTCCTTGCCACTCTCCATATAAATCTAATCTCTGCTCTAATTTTGTCTTTTCCAGACTTGATTGAAACAATACTGCAGAAATAATAAACGCAAAGGCCAATGTAATAACTAATTTTAATAGCAATGTATCTTTTTTTCTTCCCTTAAGCCCATTTAAAGCTATATCTCTTAGTTTCATAATCTTCCCCCTTATGCCTTTGAATTTAACTGTAAATCCTCTATAGAGGAAATCATGCCATCTGTTATGGTGATTATTCTATCAGCCTGATTTGCTATATCCAGGTCATGGGTAACAAGGACTATGGTTTGATTGAATTTCTTTGCTGTTTCCTTGATTAATTTCAACACTTCATTACCTGTTGTCTCATCTAAATTTCCCGTTGGCTCATCTGCCAATACAATAGCAGGCTTAGAGACTAATGCCCTTGCTATGGCCACTCTTTGTCTTTCGCCTCCTGACAATTCATCTGGGTAGTAAGACAATTTTTCATTTATCTGCAGTGATTGTATTACTTCTTCAAAATGTTCTGTATCTGGTTGTTTTCCATCTAAGTAAATGGGCATCAGAATATTTTCCATTACAGTATGCTCTTGCAATAGATTGTATGCCTGAAATACAAATCCAATTCTCCTGCGGCGTAAAAGGGCTAATTCACTGTCCTTTAAGTCAAATACGCTTTTCCCTTCAAGGTAAAGCTTTCCCCCTGTAGGCTTATCTAGCCCACCTAAAATATGTAATAGAGTAGATTTACCAGATCCACTTTTCCCGATAATTGCATAAAACACACCGTCTTCAATTTCTATATTAGAAGGCTTCAAGGCTCTGACCTGAAGTTCTCCCTTTCCGTAAACCTTCTCAATATTCTCTGCTTTTAATATTATTCCCATTTTTGCCTCCTTACTTTTTCTATGACATTAGCATATTAATTTAGACACTTATTTAGGTACAATGACCATCCTTTCGTCTCACTATTTGATACTTTCTCACGCTCATTAAAAAATTGAAAAGCAATGGAACCCTTCGCTAAAAGTCCTGATATTCCAATTGATTTATATAATAAAACTCGGCATTTCAGGAAATGCCGAGAACCTTAGTAAATTTAGAAGCTATAACACAAATACCAGTATTAGAAGTAGGATTAAAATAATAGGACCGAATATTATGGTAGCTGATAAAAGCATGGCCAAAAAGTCTCCCTTTTCCAAGTGAACTTTTCTGCCTTCCTCTGCCAACCACTCAGCCTTTGAATTGTAATCCCCTAGTTCGGCTGTACTGTTGTTGTTTTCATTTTTGTTTTGGTTTCTTAGCCATTCCATGGCACGGTCTATTTTTTCCTGTAATATCATTTTAAATCAAGCCTTTCTAATCCTCTTTCCCATTTAATTTGTGATGACATGCAACAAAATGTCCAGGTCTAGCTTCTTCCCATGCAGGTACAACTTTTGTGCATATTTCCGTAGCATATTTACATCTAGTGTGGAATTTGCACCCAGAAGGTGGTTTAATTGGGCTTGGAACATCCCCCTCCAGTATATAAATCTCTTTCTTGTCCTCTGTCACATCTGTAGTAGGTATGGCTGATAAAAGAGCCTCCGTATATGGATGCATAGGATGAGAATAAAGTTCCGCAGTAGCTGCCAATTCTACAATATTACCTAGATACATGACCCCAACCCTATCACTGATGTATTTTATAACAGATAGGTCATGGGAAATAAATAAATACGTCAGATTTTCCTTTTCCTTCAAATCTAGAAGTAGATTTATTATCTGTGATTGTATTGAAACGTCAAGTGCAGACACTGCTTCATCGCATACTATAAAATTCGGTTGCAATGCAACAGAACGTGCAATTCCTATACGCTGTCTTTGTCCACCTGAAAATTGGTGTGGATATCTATGGACAAAGTATGGAGCCAGACCACAACTATCCATGGTATCTAAAATATAGTCAGTAATATTTTTATCTGTCTTGGCAAATACCCTATGGGCATATAGACCTTCAGATATTATTTGCCCTACAGTGAGCCTTGGATTTAGGGATGAATAGGGATCTTGAAATATCAACTGCAAATCCTTGCGGAGAAACCTCATTTCCTCTACTGTTAGTTTTGCTAAATTGATACCTTTGTCCCTATGTTTTTCATACTTCTCAAAGTCAGAATGATCCTTATATCTATTTCTAAGTCCATCGATTTCATTTTGAATGGATGAAAGTTCACCCTCTATTTTGCGAAGATTTTCTTCATATGCTGTGATTTTATTGACGTCGTTTTCTGTATCCTTTTCTATTTCGCTGGCTGTTTTGCCCTTTTCTTCCAATTGGGACTTAATTCCATCCAAAATAACGTTTTCTTCATTAATCAATTTTCTTAGTTTTACTGCTTCGACACTGACCTGATACTCCTTTAATAAGGTTTTGGATACAGAGTCTAAGTTTTCAGCCACAAGAAGTCCTCCGACAATTTGTGACAAATCTAGGAAAAGTGTTCTGTATTCTTTTTCTGCCGCCCTATATCTTTCTAGAGCCTGATATTTTTCATCGCCATCGGGTTTTGATTCATAGGCTTTAAAAGCGGTCTCTTCCTTTTCCTTAAGCTCACCTAATTCCTTATACTTTTCTCCTAAACTCTCTAATATTTCCATTACATATCTGGGTGCCAGCTCATCGATGTCATATCCATAGTATATTGTCCTTCCATCTGTCTGATCATATAATTGCAGCAAAGTCCGACCTAAAGTAGATTTTCCACATCCAGACTCTCCAACTAGGCCCAATGTCTCCCCTTCGTATATATCTAAGGTTATATCGTCATTGGCCCTGACATACAGCAGTTCCTTCTGAAATACGGATGATTTCTTAATGGGAAAATATTTCTTTAGGTTTTCTATTCTAATCAATACCTTTTTATCTTTTTTAGCCATTAGACCTCACCCCTTTCTTAGGATAGAAACAACGAATCTGATGCCCTTTTTCAATTTCAATAAGCTGTGGTTCTTCTTTGTGGCATTTATCCGTTGCATATTTGCATCTAGGTGCAAATTTACATCCTACAGGTAGGTCCAGCGGATGAGGTACAGCTCCGGGTATTGCTTCTAGTCTCACCCCTGTTGGCGTATCTAGCCTAGGTACTGAATACATTAGCCCCTCAGTATATGGATGGGAATGCATACTGCTGGTGCCAAAAATTGTCTTTACAGGTGCCTTTTCTACGACTTGTCCACAGTACATAACTGCAACATCATCTGCCATTTCATTGATGACGCCTAAGTCATGGGTAATAAATAGTATGGATGTACCTATTTTATCCTTAAGCTCATTCATTAATTTTAATATCTGAGCCTGTATAGTAACGTCTAATGCTGTTGTAGGCTCATCTGCAATCAAGAGCTTAGGTACGCAGGCAAGTGCCATGGCAATCATAACACGCTGTCTCATTCCACCTGAAAGTTGATGTGGGTATTGTTTTGCCACCTCTCTAGGATTGGGAATCTTGACTAAAGCCAACATCTCTACAACTCTTTCTTTTGCTTCAGCTTTTGTCATTCCCTGATGTATGATAAAAGGTTCAGAAACCTGTCTTTCCACTGTAAATACTGGGTTTAGAGAAGTCATTGGTTCTTGAAATATGACAGATATATCGTTTCCTCTAATATGTGTCATCTCTTCAATTGGCGTATCTCTAAGATTTTTCCCGTTAAAGTATATTTCTCCGTTGTGAATATACCCATTTCCATCTAAAAGCTTTATGATGCTCATGGCAGACACAGATTTGCCACTACCGCTTTCCCCTACTATCCCAAGGGTTTTTCCAGCTTCAACAGAATAGGATACGTCATTTACAGCTTTTACTATTCCTCTTTTTGTTTTAAAATAAGTGTGCAAGTTTTTAATTTCTAATAGTGCCATCTTCTCTTCCCCCTAACGTTCTTGAGATCTTGGATCAACTGCATCTCTTAATCCATCGCCTACTAGGTTGATGCAAATAACAGATATACCTAATACTATGGATGCATATACCCATCTCCACCAGTAGTTTTGTATTACAATACTGTTGTTTGCTCCATATAGCATATTACCCCAAGTAGGATGTGGAGCTTGAACGCCAAAGCCTAAAAAGGATAAACTAGCTTCAGTTAACATACTGGTGGCAAAAGACAATGTGGCTGATACCAAAATAACCGAGATTACATTGGGCAAGATATGCCTAAATACTATGTTTTTTTCTTTGATACCAAGGGATTTAGCTGCTATTACATACTCTTGCTCCCTTACAGACAGTACCTGAGCCCTTACAAGCCTTTGAAGGCCCGTCCACGATAGGAGCCCCAGTATTACCATAATCAATACTATTCTTTGGGTTGAGGTCATTGAATTACCAATTAAGGAAGACAATATCATGGCAAAAGGTAAAAATGGCAATGAACTTATTACCTCAGATATTCTTTGTAGAACATTGTCAATTTTGCCTCCAAAGTAACCCGATACAGCTCCAACAATGATGCCTATGGTCGTAGATATAACTACAGCTACAGCTCCTATAGTCATGGACATACGCCCGCCGTTCAATAGCCTAGTGAATATATCCCTTCCTAAATCGTCTGTGCCAAAAAGATATCCTTTCAGGCCCCAAGTATATACCTTTCCATCGGATGCTATACCGTAGTTTTGATAATATCCCGAGTATACCTTTACGATATCTGCTTCTTTAACCTTTTGGGGAATGGTAGATTGCTTGTAATTGTTTGAACCCCAGGAGTAAATATCACCATTCTCTGTAATTGCATTATAATGATATCTGCCCCCTATAATTTTTATAATTTTGGAGTCAGTCTCAGGGACATTACCCTCGCCTTTTGACTTTGTCACATTACCCCATACAAATACCTTGCCATCTTCATTGACAGCAGCCATGGTAACCGCAGATGCAGATATGTCTACAACTTTACCCATATTTTCAGGTATTCTGGAATATGCATTTATTTGACTCCCTAAATAGACGACTTCTCCATCCCTAGTCAATCCAATTAGGCCATCGGAGGCTACTGCGATTTTATCTAGTTGCCCTTGATAAGGATGGAATTCATCGTAATCGTTGTTCATAGTATTTCCAAAGTAAATACTCCTACCGTCACCAGTTAAAACTATGGAAGACTGATAACCACCGTAAATATCCTTAATATCCTTGGTGAATTTTAGCTCTGTAGGTATTGAGGCTTGTTTTTGTCTATTATTTCCCCAAGCAAATACTTCTCCCTCATCATTCAAGGCTAAGGCGTGATCAAACCCTGCGGCCACCTTAACTACATTGCCCATATCTACTGGCCTTTTAGTAGCTGGATCTATAGGATAGTTTTTTACGTCAATTGTACTACTTATCCTAGTTTTACCCCATATATATACTTTCCCATCTGTAGAAGCTCCAATGGAAAATGTGGGTCCAACGCCTATGTCCTGTACCTTGCCCAGGATAGCATCTGGCAAAGCCATCATATCAAACCCTGGAGCAATGTCCTTTTGAGATGTCTCTGAAAACGATAAATCTATGGGATGTACAAGCGGAGCTATCATTACAATTGAAAATATAAGTAAAAACACAATAAAGCCTGTCATGGCCACTTTGTTGCTTTTAAAAGTATTTATAACTGTACGCCATGGGCTCTGTACCTGCTCTTCTTCGAATATGGACAGCTCTTTTTTACTGCCAAATAGATTAGCAAAGAGAAGGCTCAAGAAAGATTTTTTCTTTTTATCATTTTGTTTATTTTCATCTACTTGCTTCATACTCATATCTATTACCTCCCCTTCTACTTATTAACTCTGACCCGTGGGTCTACAATACCATAGCTAAGATCTGACAATAAATTACCTAATAGTGCAATGACAATATAAAGCAATTGTATTGCCATGACAACGTCATAGTCTTGATTGTATAAAGATTCTATCAATAGCTTTCCTAAACCATTGAGGTTAAACATCCTCTCTATAATCAAAGAGCCGTAGAATATGCTCATTAGCCATCCTATTAACAAAGTTACAATTGGTAGAAGGGCATTTCTCCAAGCATGGGAGTAAATAACCACTTTCTCTTTCAGGCCCTTTGCCCTTGCGGTTTTAATATAATCCATACTCAAGGCGTCAGCCATGGCTGCCCTTATGTATCTAGTTAAGCCTGCTAGAGAACCAATAGTCATAACCATAAGCGGAAGGGCTAAATGCCAAACCTTGTCCAAAAAAGCTTCCCAATCCGTCCCCTTAAAATTGGCAGTTTTCATACCACTAACCGGGAACCATCCAAGTTTTACTGAAAATGCATATATAAATAGTAATGAAAATATAAATACAGGAATACTGTGACCGATTATGGTCAATACCTGCACTGCTTTATCAAAATTAGAATTCTTCCTTACGGCAGTGCGAATCCCCAGGGGTATGGTCAAGGCCAAACCAATAACCACAGCAAATATATTTATAAATATGGTTGTTTTAAGAGGAGTGATTATAACCTTACTGACTGGCATCTTGTATACAATAGATTGACCCAACTCGCCCTTTACCAAGCCTTTGACATAGTTTATATATCTTATGTGCTTTGGTAAATCCAGCCCCATTCTTTGCCTTGCCAGTTGATATGCGTGCTCGTATTCATCGGGCTTTAATGTCTGTCTTAGTCCTTCTACTTCCGCCCTTGCAGGGTCTCCAGGTATCATGCCATATAAGGTAAATAATATGACTGTCATAATGGAAAATACAAATAGCATGTATAAAATTCTTTTAAAGGTGTATTTTATCATTTTTTTACCTGCCTTATCTCAATTTATTGGCTTTAACGCATTAGTGCTGTATTTTGCCCATTGATGTAGAAATAGGGTATAAAAATACCCTATTTCTATCAATGCTTTTATAAAATTGTCTTCGTAAATTATTCTGTTACGTATGAGTAAAGTAGAGCTTGAGATATACGAACCAATGGGTTCATGTTGTAATTTTTCAATTTTTCATTGTAGAAGTCATGGTACATATTTGAATAAAGTGGAAGGTCAGGTAATAATTCGTTCCATCTTACTATGAAGTCTACGAATTTTGATTTAAATGCTTCCCTATCTTCTGATGGTGTCAATACCATGTCTATTGCAAGTCTCTCTAATTCCTCATCGATTAAGAAGTTAGTATTGTATCCTGCTTTAATTTCATCTGGATCAGTTGTATAGGTATCTCTTTGGTCGTAAACAGGAGTGTAGTTTGTAGCTAAGTTGTACATACCATAAGTTGGTACGCCGTATTTAGCTCCTTCTGTATCGTCACGATATAGATAGTTAATTAAGTCACCAAATGTCATAACAGTTTGGTTTATTTGCATACCAGCAGCTGCTACATCTGGGTTTTCTTGTAATTTAACTACTAGAAGGTCTGAAACTGCATTTGCTTCTGATGAAGACCATTCGATGATTAGTGGCATTAAAGTGCCATCTTCCATCTTCTTATATCTGATGCCTTCTGAATAATCGTTGCCGTCTTTATCTAATACCCAGCCGCCCTTTTCAAGTAATTCAACTGCAGAGTCTAAGCTGTATGGATATTGGTTTAATTTTTGGTTTAATTCGCCCTTAGTTTCTTGATAGAACCACATGGATTCACCATAAGGTCCATTAACTACGGAACCAAATCCTTGAGTAAATGCCTTTGCAAAGTCGTTTCTATCTAATAAGTGAGCAAGTGCTTGACGAACTTCTACGAATTGAGTTGGCCCAAAGTCGCATTGGAATTGAATCTTACCGTACCCAGCACGTGGATATTCGGTAAATGCAAATCCACCATTGTCAACTAGGTCAAGACCTTGGTTGATTTCATCTCCGCCAGCCATGCCTGATAGTAAGTCAACGCCGCCAGTTGCCAATTCGTCTAAAGCAGTTTCTTGTGTAACCTTTTTGTATATAACAGTTTCAATTTTAGCCTTTTGGCCGGTATAGTCCCCGATGTATTTGTCGTTTACTTCCATTACAGCGGTCTTTGATGCTTCGTCATAAGAAACTAATTTATATGGCCCCATTGCTGGGAAGTCTTCGATTCCATATCTAGCTTCTTTAAATCTAGCTTCATAGGCTTCTGTAGTGAAATTGTCTGAGAAGTATGCTCCGTTGCCATCGTCTTTAATCTCGACAGTTTCATCTGTCCAATAGGATAACTTAGTTGGCCCAACACTCGCCATTGTTAATTCATAGAAATATGGAAGCTTCTCAGGGTTAATAGTTACTGAGAATGTCATGTCATCCAACAACCTAACTCCTGCAAATTCCTTCTTTACGCCCTTGTTAAAATCAGAATATCCTACAAGGTCATAGCCATAAGTAGCAGTAGCACCAGTTGCTTGTACTTGTGGAGAGGACCAGAATAGAACTGATGTTACATAGTCTAAGGCTGTGATTGGAGAACCGTCAGCATAAACTAGTCCATCATTAATAGTCCAAGTGTAGGTTTTGGAACCGTCATCGTTGTCAGCTACGTCGTACTCTTTTACAACAGTTTCATTAACTAGATACTCGCCACCAAAGGACATATCTACTGTGCCATAGCCCATAATAAAGTTATACACATTATAGTCAGCAGCTATATTTGTCCAATATGGTACCCAGTCGCCTGATAGCTCTGTAGTATCACCAATTATTATCTGTCCAAAAGGATCTGATGGTGGCCCTGTAACTACATCTTCTACGCCATCATCTGGTGTATCTACAACATCAGTTGGTGGCGTATCAACTGGTTCTTCTTTTGGCGTACAACCAGCCATGAATGCAGATAAAACCATGGTCAATACTAATAAGAAAATAATACTTTTCTTCATCATTCTTTTTATTCCCCCTTAAAATATTATTATTTTAAAAAGTAGATATGACAACCATATCTCTTTTAAAAACTAGGTGAAAATAAGCATAATAATTTGTAGTTAGACCTGTACAATAATAATATATTACTTTGCATATCATTATATGTATCAGAAAAAGGCAGATTTACAATCAATTATTATGCGAAAACTTTTTGCTATCTATTCTTTGCAAAGATAGAATTCAAATCTATATGTAATATTATATAGATTTTTTAAGAATAGTCAATTAATTCTTGTATTATTGACATAATGTAAATACTAACAAATCCCAATTTCAAGCCATTGCATTAACACCCTAAAGCAAGGCCACTTCTATTTACTACCTGTATCCCCCTGGATTTTGCTTCTGCCACCTCCAAGAATCCCTGCACATATCGTTTAAATCCCTCTCTGCTTTCCATCCTAACTCCCTCAGGGCCTTAGTTGGATCTGCATAGCATACTGCTATATCTCCTGACCTTCTATTTACAATATCATAGGGTATCTTCACTTTTGCAACACTTTCAAAGGATTTTACCACGTCTAAGACACTATATCCAATGCCTGTTCCAAGGTTATATGTGTCTACACCCGTCTTGTTCATTATTCTTTGGAGAGCCTTTATATGCCCCTTTGCCAAATCCACGACGTGAATGTAATCTCTCACACCTGTACCATCGTGGGTATCGTAATCGTTTCCAAATATATTGAGTTTTTCCCTCTTTCCTATGGCCACTTGTGTAATAAATGGCATTAAATTGTTGGGGATTCCGTTGGGATCCTCTCCAATTTTTCCACTTTCATGGGCTCCAATAGGATTAAAATACCTAAGTAGGGATATGCTCCAAGTCGAATCAGAAAAAAATATATCTCTTAAAATCTGCTCAACCATAAATTTTGACCAACCATATGGATTTGTTGCACTTAAAGGCAAATCCTCTGTTAAAGGGGATTTATTGTCCATGCCATATACTGTAGCAGAGGAACTAAACACTATCTTTTTTACCTGATATTCTTTCATCACATGACAAAGTTCCAATGTCCCTGTAATATTATTGTGATAGTAATCAATAGGAAGTGCCACTGATTCCCCTACCGCCTTAAGCCCTGCAAAATGAATGACTGCCTCTATTTCATTCTCTATAAATACCTCTTCTAACTTTTCCTTATCTAGTACGGATACATCATAGTACTTAAAAGTCTTGCCAGTTATCTCCTTTATCCTTTTAAGAGACTCAGTTTTGCTATTGGAAAAGTTGTCCACTACCACTATTTCATATCCCATATCCAGTAGTTCCACACAGGTGTGGCTTCCAATATAACCTGCTCCTCCTGTAACTAAAATTGCCATTTTATCAACCTCGCTGTTTTTCTCAAATCTAATAAATTATTGTGGAATTTAATTATACACCATCTGGAGATAAAAAAACAGAGAATTCCACATCTCAATTACAGAATGGAATTCTCTATATACCTTTCTGCCCAATTTATAGTTACAGAAATTATCTCTTTTATCTCTTCTAATGTAATATTTACTATATGGATGCCGCATGTCACTGCTACATTTTTGTTTAGTTTGGCAGACAGCATTTCCGATACTGGTTTTGCTACTTCGTCGTCTTTATGCCCTGTTATATTTATGGTTGATGTGGTAGAACTGCTGCGGCTTTCATCGGCAAGACTTGGTCTTGCAACGCTTAGGGTTATGGTGCCTATATGGGGCTTTTCTCCGCCCCATATGGCTACACATAAATCATTCCCCAATTCAATGGTCTTTATATTTATCTGCACTCTACCGTTTTTATATGTGAATTTATCCATATTATTATCGTTATCCCTGTAAGTAATCGATGCAAATATGCTTAATCTCTGTATACTTTAATATACCCTCTAGACCTGCTGCCCTACCTATGCCGCTACTTTTAAATCCACCTGTCTCTGCTTCTGGAAATAGTTTGTTGTAGCAATTTATCCAGCATGTGCCGGCTTTTATTTTTCTCGAAACCCTCATAGCTTTACTTATATCTTGAGTCCATACTCCCGATGCCAAGCCAAAATCTGTGCAGTTTGCCAGTTCAATTGCCTCCTCTTCAGTGTCAAAGGTCTGTATGGCCAAGACTGGTCCAAATATTTCTTCTTGAACTACCTTAGATTTAATCGGAGGATTTAACAATAAAGTTGGTGCTATGAAATATCCCTTGGCATAGTCTCCCACATTGAGCCTGAAACCACCAGTTAAAAGCCATGAATCCTCTTTCCCTTCCTCTATATAGCCCATTATCTTATTCATTTGTTTCTCCGATATTACTGGCCCCAGTTGTGTGTCTTCTTCTATTCCATGTCCTATTTTTAGGGATTCTACCTCTTTTACCAATCTGTCTAAAAACATTTCTGCTATGGAATTTTCCAATATTAACCTAGAACCCAATGTACAGAGCTGCCCTGCATTGGAAAAGGCGGCCTTGATTATATAAGGTATGGCCTTGTCAATATCTGCGTCGGCAAATACGATATTAGGTGATTTTCCCCCAAGCTCTAAGGATACCTTTTTCATAGTGTCTGCACATACTTTCATTATGTTTTTGCCTGTTTCGCTGCTCCCAGTAAAAGTAATCATGTCAATGTCTGGATGGTTAATAAGTCTATCTCCTATTACCCTTCCTTGCCCTGTAATTCCATTTATTACTCCCTTTGGCATAAGCTCTGTCTCATGAAGATATTTTATCAATACCATATTTGAAGCAGAAGTTTGACTGGCAGGCTTAAATACCAAGGTGTTACCCGCAGCTAAAGCTGGTATGGCATCTCTCATAAATAATGTCACTGGATAGTTCCAAGGTAAAATAGCCCCAACTACCCCCACAGGTTCCCTGCTCATAATGGACAGAGTATTTCTATCTATGGAATTGCTCCTTCCGTATAAGGTTTTTATGGCTCCTGCATTGTATTTCAAATAATTGATGGCATTGGATACTTCCATTCTAGCTTCTGATATGGGTTTCCCCGATTCTAAGGATAGTATGGCAGATGCTTCTTCATGATTTTCCTTTATAACTCTAGCCCACTCATTTAGGGCATCGGACCTTAACCTAGGATCATAGGACCAGTCGGATTGTTCCAAGGCCTCCTTGGCATATTTTACAGCCTGATTTACATCTTCTTCACCAGATTTTGCTACTGTAGATACTAGTTCCCCATCTCCAGGGCAGTAATTATTCATGGTTTCTTTCCCAAAACTATCTATCCATTGTCCATTAATATAGTTTTTAAATTCCCAAAATCTATTTTTAGTCATATTACACCTCTTCAATTTTAGTGAATTCCAAAGTTTTTCTCCCCATCTAACATTTTTCTAGCTTCCTCCAATAAGTCTTCTGGAAGTCTTATCTTAGTTGCCTTCCAGTCTAATGCCTTAGTTGCATCTATGCCCATCTTTGCTGACATTCCATTTATAGATGAAGGATCTAAAGAATTGCATATTACCTTAGGCACTATGAATACGTCCCTGTCTGCCTGCATTCTCGTGGCCATGCTCCAAATAACTTCTTCCTCATCGTATATATCTATGTCGCTATTTACGGCTATGATTAGCTTTAGATATGGGTCTAAACCAAATAACAGCATCATAGCCTGCTTTACTTGTCCTTCTGCCTTTGGGTCTATGGCCATATATGCATGGAAATGACATCCATTCTTCGGCATGCTAAGTCCCATTACCTCTGGAATTTCCTTTTTCAATTTATCTAAAAGTATTATTTCCTTGGTAAATTGACTGAGGAGCAGGTGTTCCCAGGCAAATCCTGGCACTAAGTCTTGGTAAATTGCATCCTCCCTTTTAGTTATACAGGTTACGTAAAATACATTCCTAGTAGAATGATCTGTTCCATATCCAGTATATTCTGCGAAAGGTCCTTCATCTTCCAGTTCATCGACGCTAATATATCCCTCTATGACGTACTCAGCCTGAGCAGGGACATAGATGTCAACAGTTTTACCTTTTACTACTTTTGCATTTTGGTTCATATATGTTGAAGCCCAGGAGTAGTCGTCATAGTTTTGAGGTATTTTAGTAGCACCTGTGATGTAATAGGCAGGGTGGGTGCCTATTACTACAGCGATTTCCAAATTTTTATTCAGTTCCTTGCTCCTATTATAATACCTCCATAGGTCTCCCCGGGAGTGAAGGCTTATGCCCATTTTGTTTCTATCCTTTAGCTGCATCCTATGGAAGCTAAAATTGTGTCTTCCTGTATCTGGATCCTTTGCTATAACAATACCTGACGTTATGTATCTTCCTGCATCGCCAGGGAAATGCTTATATATGGGTAAATCGAGAATATTTAAATCTTCTCCTTTGAATATTAACTCCTGAACTGGACCGTCATCCTCTACATCCAGTTGATTAAATTCCTCAATCTTCTCCTCTGTGTCTACTATATTAAAAATACATTTCTTTATTGTATCTCTATTGGCAAATACATTGGCTATTGTCCTTTCACCTGTAGAAGGGTGCCTAAATTCCACTATGGGAAACTTACCCTTACTTTCCAATTCGTATACTATTGCAGATAATAGGTAATCTTCTCTTTGTATGTTGAAGAGCAAATGCTCATTGTCTTCTAATTTATCTAGGAAAAATCTTAGGGACTGTTCCTCAACCTTATGCCCTTTCTCCTTTGTATTTCTTAAATCCTCTTTCATAGTAATCCACCTCCATGGCATTGGGTCTAATAATATTTGCAACTTTATCTTGCCTCGATTTAGAAGCCTCAATTATATTATCAAAACTATGGACTGCTACTGCTGAAACCAATGCTGCTCCCAAGGCACTGGCTTCTCCTTCTTTTGATACAATTATCTTTTTATTTGTCACGCTGGACAATATCTGCAAAAATCCCGAAAGCCTGCTCATACCCCCATAAACTCTGATATCCGAAGTATTTCCTGCCTCCTCAATGGTTTCAAGGGATATTTTCGCCTCGTAAGCCAATCCTTCATATGCAGCCCTGACTATATGGGCCTTTGTGTGAATAGAGCTAATTCTCTTTATACCACCTTGAATATTTGGGGAAGTGACCTGCCACAAAAGGGGGATTATGTGGAGGTCATGGGATCCAGGAGGTATTGTTTGAGCTATATCATCCAACTCCTGCCAGCCACTGTCTAAATCTGTGGTGCCATATAACAGCCTTGCGACCCAATCCATAAATTGGCCCCCTGCCCCTGATCCAAATTCTGGTGCATAATAGCCACCAGGCAATATTTCATTAGTTATCTTTTTATTTCCCAGAAAATACTTTTCACTTAAAAGGCTTAAGACAAATGTTGTCCCCAGATTCATGGCTATATCTCCCTTGTTAGCTGCACCTGAACCTATTAATCCACAAGGTTGGTCTCCAGGAACAGAAACTACATAGGCTCCTTCTAGCCACCTTGGCATATCATTCCAAGGCTTTATTATACCTAATTTCTCACCTAAGCCCCTCGATTTTAGTCTGATGAAATTGGGGGTTTTCTGACCAAATATATTATCCGCTGCCTTTCTCTCTGCAATATTATAGTATCCATTTCTCAATATGGAGCCATGTGTTGTAGTTACTTCATTTAATAGGGTGCTAATTAAATAATCTTGAGGAGACAGCCAGCTATAAGCACTATCGAATAATTCCCTTTCATTTTCCATAAACCATAATATCTTCGACATGCCATTGAAGGATACGAGAGGACAACCAGTTATATTGTAATACTCATTCTCAGTTATGCCGTATTTCTCTATTTCGTCTGCTGCAATTGCCCTCTCATCGCTGTCACATATGGCTGCCGCCAAAGGCTTTAACTCTTTATCTATAGGGATAATAGTCCCCCTTTGATGGGTTATCCCCAATGCTAGAACCTTGTCCTTCTCCGTAAAGTCCAAATCGTGTATACATTGGAAAAACGTGGACTTCAAATCTAGAGCATCCATCTCCTGATGTCCATGGCTTATATTTTCCCTAAAGTAGTCCCTTTTTATTCTCTTTACTACTTTCTTGCTATCTAAGTCATATGCAAGTATTCGCACTCCGTGGGTACCTACGTCTATACCAAGTACAAATTTCAATATTATCTACCTCCATAGAGATGAATTATTTTGATAGATCTAAACCAACCTTAATATTTTTTCCCTTCCCATAGTCTTCGATTCCTTCTACTATCTGATCTAAAGGATATTCTATATTTCTAATTAAATTGTAGTCAAAATGCTTGTTTTTTAAAATCTCTATGGCTTCTTCAGCGTGTTTGTCCTCAAATCCCACAGTTCCCGTCAATGTAACCATTCTGTAGTGGATGTCGTTTAAGCTAACTGTAAGTTTTTCCTCATTTATATCCGCTGAAGCAAATAGGTTGATTTTCCCCTCCTTTGCTACCATAGCTAAAGCCTGCTCTACACAGGATTTTTGTGCTTTTCCCCCTGCTGTAACGAAAATCTTATCTGCTCCTATATTGTTTGTTAGGGAAAGTACCCCTTGTATTACATCTTCCTTAGACGAGTTTAATATGATGTCAGCTCCTAGTTTTCCCGATAGTTTAAGCCTTTCATCGTCTATATCGATGCAAATTATTTTTTTTGCTTTGTGATAGCTGGCAACTATGGTGTGAAAAAGCCCCATGGGCCCAAGTCCTATGATGACAACGGTGTCATTTTCGTCTACTCCTACCTTGTTTATGCTGTGAATAACATCCGCCAGGGGTTCAATTAGACTTCCTGCGGCATAATCTATTTCATCAGGCAGTTTAATTACACATTGCTCAGGTACCTTTAAATGGGTAGCAAAACAACCTCCTATGCCTTCTTCCTTCATTAATCTAATACAGTCCCCAAAGTTTCCAGCAGAACCGCCTACACCCAATAAGTTTAGACACATGTTTTTCTTCCCCATTTTACAATAATGACACTCACCGCAGCTAATCATAGGTTGAATAGCAACTCTATCACCAGCCTGAAAATTTTTGATGTTTTCCCCAGTCTCTATTACAATACCTGCTGCCTCATGACCTAGGATATATGGGCCTTCTTCATTCAATCCCACTTCCACATCGTCCTTGTGACCGTAGTACTTTTTCAAATCCGTCGGGCATAGGGTTGCTTTCTTTAGCTCCACTATTAGATAATCGCCCTCGCATTTTGGAATTTCCATTTCCTCTATTCTGATGTCTTCTATTCCGTATAACATAGCTGCTTTCATCTCAAAATTTCCTCCTTGTGTATATACATTTTGTCAATTTATTTCCCTTATTATTCTAAAATACTTCTCCTCATCGTCGTCGTAGGTAATGGCTTTTAAAGCTTCTATCATCTTTGCAGGGTCGCTGCTTTGCCATACATTTCGCCCAAATACAACTCCACATACTCCGCATTTATTTGCTTCAGATATGGTATTTGCTATGTCCTCTGCCGAAGCTTTGCTTCCACCTAAGATAGCCACTGGCACAGGGCAGTTGTCAAGTACCTCCTTGAACTGTTCTCCACTTCCTACGAAATCAATCTTTACTAAATCTGCCCCCAGCTCTGCACTAATTCTGGCCATATGGGAGTATAGATTGACATCTTCTTTCATCTCGTCAGTCAAAAGCTCCCCCCAAGTGGTGGGCTCCACAATAAGAGGCAAATTCCAATAGTTGCATTCCTCCGCCAAACGGGTGATATATGCCATATTTTCTGCCACAATTTTCGCATCTCTTCTGCCGAATATAAGGAGGGCCTTTATGGCATCAGCTCCCAACCTTACACATTCCTCTACGGAAATAGATTGATGTATTTCCTCTCCCTGTCCCTCCATTTGGGGAATAGTTCCATGTAATATAAAATCTGTAGATATGACTAAAGAGGGTTTGTTTTTCCCTCCAAAGAGGTAATTAAACCTTCGGGCCATTCCACCGCTTAAAAGTACAGCATCTGGGTTGGCATCTATCAATGTGTTTAAAAGCTTTTCTGGATGCTCAAGGCCTGGCTTCACACCGCCTTGTCCGTGATCTAAGGCGACCATTACAGTCTTGTCTCCATTAAATAGACTTCTCATTCTCATCTCTTTGTTCCAATATCTCATATTATCCTCTCCTCTCGAACCTATCTAGTAGTGAAATTAATGCCTTTTTCCCTTCATAAATAATCTTTTCTCTATCTAAACTTGTAAATTCTCTATCTCTATAAAGCCATTTGCCGTGAACCATCACATCTGTAACCATATTTCTGTTACCTGAGTAGACTAAATTCGATATATTTGGTTCAATATGACCTAAATCTTCAAAGTCAACAACTGTAATGTCAGCGTATTTCCCTTCTTCTATGGAACCGCAGTCCATTTCCATTCCAAGAGCCCTTGCTCCCCCAATGGTGCTTATTTTAAATGTTTCCTCTGCAGTCATCAATGTGGAATCCTTATATATGCCTTTTTGCAGTAAGGAGGCAAATTTCATCTCCTCAAAGGTATCCAATGTGTTGTTACAAGGTGCTCCGTCCGAGCCCAAGGAAATAGTTACCCCTGATTTGTAAAGCTTTGCCAAGGGAGCTACGCCAGAGGCAAGCTTTAGGTTTGCCTTGGGACAGGAAGCTACTTTTATATCGTTTCTGGCAAGTATATCTATATCTTCCTCATCTATACAAAGACTATGGGCTAGTAATAGTCTCTCATTTGACAAGCCCATCTTGTCCAGGTATTTTATCTCCGTAAGGCCCCTTTTTTCTTGTACCAATTTGCTCTCTTCCCACGTTTCACAGGCGTGGGTATGGACCAATATACGATACTTTTCCGATACTTCTTTGATTTCCGTCAAAAGCTCCTCTGATGTGGTCAATATTCCCCTTGGCATTAATGCGTAGGAAATTCTCTTATCGGCTGCTCCATTCCAGCTTTTGTAAAGCTCCATGGAACTGTCCATAGTTTCCTTTGTAGTCTCGAAGAACTCCTTTGGCATCCCTCCCAATTCCTCGGGGGTGTCGTTGTAATCCATCATGACCTTGCCAAATACAGCCCTAAGACCCAGCTCATCAATTGCCCTCCCAGTCATATGTCCATGTCTCACAGACTCCATGACACAAGCTGAAGTAGTACCTCCAGATATAAGTTCCATACCCGATAACAATGCAGATAAATAAGTACTTTCCTCATTGTGACTAGCCTCCAAAGGCCATATCTTTGTCCTTAGCCATACAAGGAGGGGTAAATCGTCTGCTTGCCCTTTGAAAAGAGTTTGACAAAAGTGTACATGGGTCTGCACAAATCCAGGGATTACTACTCTTCCCTTTAAATCTACATAATTAGCCCCCTCTACATGGTTCTCCTCCGTTATTTTAACTATTCTATTTCCCTCTATTAAAATGTTCTTGTATTCTGGCTTCGATTTCCAATCTTTAATTACATAGCAGTTTTTTAAAAGCACAATCATACTAGTCTCCTGCCTTTCTTATCCTTAATCCCTTTATGAGATGTAATAGCCAAAGTGATTACAGTTACCACATAGGGGGTCATCAAGGCAAAGTATGAAGGTACATTAATACTTTGAAGTCTATAAGCTATGCTCTCTACAAAGGCAAAGAGTCCAGTAGCACCTAAAATTCTAAGGGGCTGTGCACCGCTAAAGGCTATAGCAGCCATGGCTATAAATCCCCTACCTGCAGACATGTTTTCTATAAATTGGGTCAAATACCCAGTAGAAAGGTATGCACCTCCTAATCCGCATAACATGCCATGAAATATTATAGTTATAAATCTAATCTTTTTTACATTTATTCCAGAAGTAGCAAGGGCCTCTTCGTCTTCTCCTGCTGCCCTTACGTATGTGCCAAATCTAGTATAAAAAAGTATCAAATTAATTATTAAGGCTAAAATAATTGATATCCATACGATAATACTTTGATTGTTGATTATTGTATCTAATAAGGGTATGCTTTTTAATCCACTGAAACTTGCTCTAGGAATGGCCTGTACCCTTGGGTCATAGAAAGAACCTTTGACTCCAAACATCATTCGCAGTAAATATGTACTAAGACCAGCACCTAAAGAATTGATAGCTACTCCTGCAATTATTTTATTGGATCTGAGAACTATTACGAAAAATCCAAATACTAAAGCGATGAGAGTTGTGGCTATCATGCCCCCAAGAATGCCCAGTATCCAGCTTTCCGTTAAGTAATTCACCGTGTAACCGCTGAAGCATCCAATAAGCATAAGACCTTCTAAGCCGATATTTTCAATACCTGCCCTTTTTGTCATTATGCCTGCTAAGCCCGCAAGCAGTATAGGGGGCATACTTCTAAGGGTTGCTGCCAAAATTTCCGGGCTAAATATAATGCTGAAACTAGACATGATCCACTCCCCCCTTCATCTTCATTTTTTGTTTCTTAATACTTTCTCTCTTTTCCAGTAAATCTTTAATATATTTTGTAACTGAATTTTCCGAAGACATAAATAGGATGACTAATGCCTGTATTACACTACTCAGCTCAGAAGGTATATTAGTTAAGAGCTCCATAGTCAAGCTCCCGCTCCTCATGGCTCCAAAGAGTATGGCAAAAGGTATAACGGCTAAGGCGTTGAAATTTGCCATAAGTCCAATGGTAAGTCCGTCAAATCCATATCCCGGTGAAATGCCCTGAACAAATCTGTACTGAATTCCCAGTACCAAGGCAGCACCACCTAAACCTGCCAGTCCACCGCTTATGAACATGGACAGTATAATGTTGTTGTCCACATTAATACCTAAGTAACTGGCGAATTCACTATTCTGCCCTGATAATCTCATTTCATATCCTTTTACCGTGTTTTTAAAGTAGAAATATACTAGAATTGCTGCCAAGACAGCTATGAGAAATCCCGCATTAAATCTGGTACCGTGGTATAGTACAGGAAGTTTCGCACCTGCCTGTACGTTGTTAGTCATACCTATGGGAGCTCCAGGTGCCTTTAATGGGTAATTAACTAAATACGATGTAAAAAGTATGGCAACGTAATTTAGCATTAAGGTCGTCACTACTTCATTGGTCCCAGTCTTAATCTTTAATATTGCTGGTATCATGCCGTAAAGCCCCCCTATTGCGAAGGACATAATAAGTGCCAGTGGCAGTAGCATAAATCCTGGTAAAGGAAAGAATATTCCAATGATAGCTGCTGCCATAGCTCCAACATACAGCTGTCCTTCAGCTCCGATATTTGCGAAGCCATTTTTAAATGCAACAGCAACTGAAAGCCCTGTGAATATTAATTGGGTAGAGGTAGCCAAAGTATTTGCCACATTGTCTTTGGTGCTAAATGCCCCTTTTAAAAGAGATGCGTAGGCGACAATAGGATTATCTCCATTTATAAGTATTAAAACGCCTCCTACCAACAGGGATAATACAAATGCTAGCAACGAAACAAATACTACCACTTGTCTTTGCTTCATATTAATTTCCCCCTTCCCGAATTAGTTCTTCTTGTACTTTTGCTCCTGTCATATATAGGCCCACTTCCCTATGGGTTACTTCCTTAGGATTTAGAAATGCCACTATCTTTCCCTCAAACATGACTGCAATCCTATCACTTAATAAAAACACTTCATCTAAATCTGTTGATATTAAAAGTATTCCTACGCCTTCATTCCTCTTACTCATCAATTGCGTATGAATAAATCGAGAAGAACCGATATCTACTCCTCTGGTAGGCTGGGCTATGACTAGTATCTTATTTGGCTGTTCTAGTTCCCTGCCCACGACGATTTTTTGCTGATTTCCACCTGAAAGACTTTGGGCACTCATATACTGAGAAGCTGTCTTTATTTGGTACCTGTCAATAGTTTCATGAACCTTTTTGTTGATTGTTGGGAAATTCATAAACATTCCTTTTCTGAAATTGCCTTTGCTGTGATATCCACCTATGATATTCTCTCCAACAGTGGCGTTGACGCTTAGGCCTGTCTTTATTCTATCTTCTGGCACAAAGGAGCAGTAGTTACGCCTATCCTTTACACTCTTGTCTGCAATATTAATTCCTTCAGCGTTGATAGTGCCTGAGGCAATTTTCCTAAATCCTAAAATGGATTCAACCAATTCCGTTTGTCCGCTGCCCTCAACACCTGCTATGGTTAAAATTTCGCCCTCTTTTACAGTGAGGGTCACTTTCCTTAACTTTTCAAGATTATCTTCCCCTATGACGCTTAAATCCTTTATCTCCAATAAGGGCTTTGAATTTTCCTTATGTATTCTTTCCAGATATGGTTTCCCCATGTTTTCCCCCATCATTTTACTGGCTATTTCATCGGCAGAAGTCTCACTAGTAACTAAAGTCCCCTTAGTTTTACCTTTGCTAAGAATAGTAATATTATCTGAAATTGCCATGACTTCGTTTAGCTTATGGGTAATTATTATTATTGTCTTTCCCTGCTCTCTCATTTTTTTAAAGGTCTCAAACAGCTCTTCGCACTCCATTGGCGTAAGAACTGCAGTCGGCTCGTCCAATATAAGTATATCTGCACCTCTGCTAAGTGATTTTAATATTTCCACTCTTTGCAATAAACCAATTGATAGGCTTGAAACCTTTTTCTTGGGCTCTACTTTTAAGCCAAACTGTTTTGATATTTCAGTGACAAAGCTTATCATCTTATTTTTGTCAATTAGCCCCCTCTTGTCTACGGGCTCGTTGCCTAGACAAATATTTTCTGCCACAGTAAAATCTTCAATTAGCTTAAAGTGTTGATGTACCATGCCGATTCCCAACTCAATCGCTTTTCTTGGACTCGATATAATAACTTCTTTTCCATCTATAGCTATCCTACCGAAATCGGGCTGAACCAATCCATATAAAATATTCATTAGGGTTGTCTTTCCCGCCCCATTTTCACCGACGATTGCGTGTATTTCTCCTTTTTTAACTTTTAAATTGACTTGATCATTTGCACGGACATTACCGTAATACTTACAGATATTTTCCATATCTACAACATAATTGTCAGTCATTTTGTATCCTCCAAATCTACAATTAATAAACAGTAGGTACTAAGCCTTGGAAACTGGCTGAAATTGGTAAAAATTTAAGACCATAAGCTGAAAATACGAATATCTCCAGCTTATTAGTCTTACTTGGATATGTAATCCAAAACTAATCCGCCTCGTTGACGGTTATGGTATTATTTATTATCCCTTCTTTTGCACTTTCCAATGCATCTAAGACGTCTTTCGGAATAAATGATTCCATATAGTCGTTGAAATACATTTCTACCCAACCTTTTTCCAAGCCTTCACGTTGATTTTTAGCTATGGTTTCTTGTTTAAGTGATAAATCCACTACGTCATAAAATGATATTGCCACATTTTTAAGCATACTTCCCATGACATTTTCTGGTGCTTGGAAAGATTTATCTGTATCTACTCCTATACAATATATTCCCTTTTCCTTTGCAAGGGCTATGACTCCGTCGCCTGATGTTGAGGCGGCAGCATATATGATGTCTGCTCCCTGATCATATAAGGATGTAGCCAGCTCCTTGCCCTTGGCAGGGTCATTAAAATCTCCTACATAAAGGGATTTAACTGCTATTTCAGGATCTATGGAATGTACCCCTTCCTCAAATCCCACCTTGAAATTGTTTATAGTTTTGGTATCTATGGCACCAACAAAACCTAATACCTTTTTGTCGTTTATTCCTTCTACTTCCGTGTTTGTCGTCATCATTGCAGCCAATATACCTGCCAAATATGATCCTTCATGCTCCCTATAGGATACTGAAATTATATTATCTAGGTCAAAGGGAGATGTCCCATCAGCGTAAACAAATCTTACACCCGGGTTGTCACCTGCTATTTCTTCGAGATAGTTGTCAAATTGGTAGCCTGGGTTTACAAATACTATGTCGAAGTTACTTGCTGCCGTCTTTAAAAGGTCGTAATAAAGGGAGGGGTCATTCTTTCCCTCTAGAACTTTGTATTCGATGCCAAAATCTTTTTTGGCTTGTTCCAGACCTTCATTTCCCATGTCAAAAATACCATTATCCCCTAAACTTCCTGAAGCAACCATTGCCACCTTGAGAACATCGTTGCCACCTGCTGGCTTGTCCTCATTATCTCCTGCATTGTTACCTGTGTTTGTACATGCTGCCAAATTAACGATCATAGCTAGACTTAATAATACTATTAATATCTTAGCAATCTTACGCACTGCACTCTCTCCTTTCAAATTGTCTTTCTATACTGCAAAATGGAACACAAGTAAGTTTTTCCATACCACCCCCCATTTAGTTTTGGATTGCTATGGTTCTACTACTACCAATTCTATTTTATTCTTCTCGAAAATTTCTAGATACTGACTATCTGGCATTTTATCTGTAATGACCACATCTACATCCTCTATCTCTATGGATCTAAAGGGTCTTTCTCTTGAAAACTTTGTGTGATCTACTAAGATAACAACTTTTTTCGACTGCTCTACCATTGTCCTTTTTATAAGTGCACTTTCTTCCGTGTATTCCGATATGCCTCCTTCTAAGGAAAAACCAGCAGCACTGATAAATGCCGTGTCAAAATTCATTGTCCTGTAAAAGTTGATGGCCCCTTCTCCATAAGTATACATATGTTGATAATTTATTTTTCCACCTGCCAAATATACTGTCAATCCACTATCTCCTAGGCTCATTGAAGTAAATATTGAAGTAGTGACTACAGTCACGTTCTTCCCCGCCAGCTGTTTGGCAAAATGGTTTAATGTGGTTCCTGTGCCCACACATATGGTATCCCCATCATTGACATATTCCAATGCCTTCTGTCCTATAATTTTCTTCTCTGCCGATAAGTTTTGATTTCTGATGGGCAATGCCTGTTCAATCAATATTCCTCTATTTAAAGATACGCCACCGAAAAATCTACTGACTAATCCCGATTGTTCTAATTTGCTTACATCTCTGCGTGCTGTCATTTCACTGATATTCAAATCTTCAGCGATTTCCTTAATGGTTGCTTGTCCTCCTCTTTCATCAAGTAGCTCTAAAATCATATTCCCTCTCAATTTGCAACCCCCTCTTCAATAATTTATATATAAATTAAGTGTTAGACAATTCAGTTATGTTCTAATATGTTATTTTACCTTATTATAACATGTAAATATTCTTTGTCAATTGTATTTGAAAGAAAATTTAAATTTTTTTGCAATAAAAAATCCCCTAACTTCTAGGAGATTTGAAATTACATTCATTGAACAATATTATTTATTCATATCTTTTTCTTCTCTAACTATTTTCTCTAAATATCTAAGAAAGTCACCTTTTAAGTCTTCTCTTCTCAAGGCATATTCCACTGTAGCCTCAAGAAACCCCTGTTTATCGCCTACGTCATACCGTCTGCCCTCAAAAACATAGGCGTACATAGACTCTCTATTGGATAATTCTTTTAACCCGTCCGTAAGTTGAATCTCCCCACCTTTTCCTGGCTTTGTGTGCTGGAGTATCTCAAATATTGCCGGGTTGATTATGTACCGACCCAATATTGCTATGTTTGAAGGAGCAGATTCAATAGATGGCTTTTCTACCAGTCCATTCACTTTGTAAACATGTCTGTCTACATGAACGCCATCTACTATTCCGTATTTACTTACATCCTCAGTGGCTACCTCCTGTACTCCCAATATTGTCGTTTCATACCTTTCATAGGCCTCCATTAACTGCTTTAGGCAAGGCTTTTTATTGTATACTATATCGTCACCAAGAAGCACTGCAAAGGGCTCATTGCCTATAAAACTTTTTGCACAATATATGGCATGACCCAATCCCTTAGGTTCTTTTTGACGAATATAGTGAATGTTTACCATATCTGATATATTCCTTACCATCTCTAAGAGTTCCGTCTTTCCTGACCTTTCAAGTTCTAGTTCCAGTTCTACGGATTTATCAAAGTGGTTTTCAATACTGGATTTATTTCTGCCTGTAATGATTAATATCTCCTCTATGCCTGACTCTATAGCCTCTTCGATAATATATTGAAGCGTAGGTTTGTCTACTATGGGCAGCATCTCCTTTGGCTGGGCCTTAGTCGCAGGTAAAAATCTCGTACCTAGACCTGCTGCAGGAATTATGGCTTTTCGTATTTTCATTGTTCCATATCAGTCCTTTCATCGTATTTTATATGATAAATTAATTATACAGCACCAGGCTCAAATACTCTAGAGCTGTTGCAATACTATAATAAGAAGCCCTGGGATTTTTAAAGGGCATAGAAAGCTTGTAGCAAGGACTTGATTAAAACCCCCTAGGAGTAAAGTAGGGATAAAACATAAAAAAGCTCACAAACTAAAGTCTGTAAGCTAGTGTTTAAGCTATGCACCTTCAGGGATTCGAACCCTGGGCCCACTGATTAAGAGTTGTAATATACTGAAATTCCCATAAAACGTTACATTTATATGCTCATGACTATATTTGGTAAATTAATTATGGTATAATTAATACAAAATTGTGGGGGGTATTATTATGCAATTATTGATATTGGTAATAGGTGCCTATATAGCATACTCTTTGGTATTTAGTAAGTCCAATTTAAACAAGAATAATAAATCTAAATCTAAGAATTTGGATATTGAGCAAGGTACTATTTATCCTTATATTAGTAAAGGGTCCTTACTTACTAAGGCTGAATTAAATTTCTATAATGTTTTAAAATTAGTAATTTCAAATACAGATTATTATATAGCTCCTATGGTAAGATTGGCAGATATTATTCAAGTATATAAAACAGAAAATGCCTTTATTTATTTTAATAAAATAAAGGCTAAACATATTGATTTTTTATTGGTAGATAAATATACTTTTAAACCTATGATAGCAATTGAATTAGATGATAGTAGTCATGATTTCGATAATAGAAAGTTGAGGGATGATTTTTTAAAAAAAGCCCTTTATGCAGCTGATTTAAAGCTAGTAAGATTTAAAGCATATCAGGCTTATAAAGTATCTGAAATTAGAGAAAAACTAGAAATAAAAGTTCCTTATGATTAGGAACTTTTTTTATTTGTGTCGTCTCCTTCTATATTCATTGATGTCGATAACTCCTGGTCTTTCTCTAATAGCAAAAAGTCGATATATGTTTCTACTTTAATTTTATCCCTTTCATTTAATTTATTATAGTTTTTAATAGATTCCATTTCTATTGTATAATTATCTTCTTTTAGATCTAGTAAATAATATGGTGAAATATTAAAAGTTTCTATAATAATTTTTATTAATTCGGTAGTAGTTGATATTTTACCCATTTCAATTTTACTTAGGTTACTTCTACTAATTTTATTATCAATTAAATTACAAAATTCCTCCTGACTTATTTTTAAGTTATTTCTAATTTCTTTGATTTTATTTCCTAAGCTAATATTGAAGTTGTTCATATTTAACCACTCCTTATTATTAATAAATTAATTTGGTATTATTTGAACATTTATAGTTGACATATGGTTACATTTAACCTATAATTGTATATATGGTTCATATATGCACATTTTATTAATATCCTTACTTAATATTTAATTATAACACATATAAGTATATAAAATAAAAAAACTGGGGGGTAAAAAATGACAAATTTATTTACAGGTGATTTAGTAAAAACAGCTATATCAAATCAGACTCTAGTATTAAAGGCAGAAGGTGAAAACGCATTATTATTTGATTTAAAAGATAAAAAATATGTATTTGCTAAAGGTGTAGAAAATCAAAACGGTTGTGTCTTTTGGCTTCAGGGTGAATATTTTAATCAATTGCCATTGGATTTAAACTTATTTTAATATGTAATATTGCCATGCCGGAGGAGTTTACGAGGAACGGCCATGGCAGTATTACAATATAAGGAAAGGAGAATAAAATGAAAGTAAAAGTTGAAGGTACAATATTAGAAAAGTTTTCTAGAAAAGCTAAAAACTTTGATGGAGTTGAAGTAGAAAGATTATTTATTAGACTCTATCAAATAGGAGAAAGAGTCAATTTAGATGTAAATGTAAAACCCTCTACCTATTCCCAATTAGAAGTTGGACAAACTGTTGAACTTGCAGATATAAAAATAAGTTCTTTTAAAGACTTTCTTTATGCAAGGCAAGAATAATGGAATACGTTGAACTTATAGAGCAAAATAATCAAATCTTGGACCACATAGCAAAGGAAATTACTAGAACTAGAGTATATTCAAATTGGAGTTTAGGTATATTGGTATCTTTATTGGCAGTAGGAGGTATTTTAATACTTGCAATGTTTTTAAGTAAGTAGGTGGTAATTTGGATTACACAATAATAGAAATTTCAACAAATGATGGTGTTCTTAGTATGTTTAATGAAATATTTAGCAGTACAGTAAAGGTATATTTCCTTTTCATAATAATATTATATTTCGTTAATCAGTCACTGTCATTTTTGAAAAATATATAATAGGAGGTCTTTTTAAATGAAAGACAAGGTAAAAAGATTAGTTACGGCAATGTCCGTAGGAGCTACTACCTTAGTAGTAGGTGGAATGACAGTATTTGCAGATGGTGGAGAATCTACTGGAATTGTATCTGATGCCATAGAAACTGCCGTCGCAGGTCTAAAAACAGAAGCAAGTGCAGTAATTGGTGCAGCCGTTGGGCTTGGAGTCGTCTTTTGGGGTGCTAAACTCCTATGGGGCAAGTTTAAGTCTATGGCAAAATAGATTAGAGGGATTAATTCCCTCTTTTTTTATACTAGGGGGTATTTTATGTGTAAAAAATTAATATTTAATAAATCTTTAATATTTATATTATTATTTACTATATTATTTAATTTTATAACTATACCAAAAAAAGTTAATGCAGAAGCTTTAACAATGTCTTATGGTTTGTATATGTTTTTAGCAGCAGCTTATGCGGCAGGATTAACTTATGTTGGTGTTACATCAGTAAAGGAATTGTCAGCTGAAGGTAAACTTATGTATGATGAGTTTATGAAGGAATTAGATAATTTACCAGAATATGACCCAGAAAGACCACCAAACGAACCACAAAAGCCACCCGGTGGAAGTAATTGGGCTAAATTTGCTTTAGGTGGACTATTAGGCTTTAATACTGCAAGAAGTTTTAGAAATTTAGTTGATAATGTTAAAGATTTTTTTAACCTTCTTTCTTCTACAAATGGTCATGATGTATATTATCCGGGCTCAACTATTATTAGTAGGAATGATGATTTTACCGTTCGTCCTAAATCAGTTTCTGGAAAATTTTCACATTCTGGTAATTTAGTTATGACTTGGGGTCAAAATATTTTTATTGCAAGAGTTGATAATCTTCAACTTGTTTCTTTTACTATAAATGGTCATGAGTTTTTCCCTAAACCTCCATTTTATAATTTGACTGAGATAAAGGGAGAAAATGAAAAAATTTTATCTTTTTATGTTAGTACTGATTTAAACGAAGTTTCTATTTTTAATTCTGGTTATCGTAGATTAAAAGATATTAATATAAGAAAATATTTAATTAAAGATGTTACCCCTCCATCTGATGATTTTTTTGATGATTATTTGGAAAATATTGGTTTTTACAAAGATAATAATAGTTATATAAATTCTAATAATCCTGATGATATTAAACCAGTTTTACCAAAATTTGACTACTCAAAATTACCTGAAGATAAATTAAAATCTAATCCCGATGGTACATTGACATATGAAGGTACAGAAGATGATTTAATAGATGATTTATTAAATACAATAAATCCTAATGATATGTTTGAAATTGACCCATTATCAAATCCTTTACCTACTCCAATACCTATACCCGAAGGTGGAGGATTTATTATACCAACTGCTGACCCTGGTGGCAATCCTGACCCTGGAGAAAATCCTGACCCTGGAGAGAACCCTGACCCTGGTGGCAATCCTGACCCTGGAGAAAATCCTGACCCTGGAGAGAACCCTGACCCTGGTGGCAATCCTGACCCTGGAGAAAATCCTGACCCTGGAGAGAACCCTGACCCTGGTGGCAATCCTGACCCTGGTGGAATGTTAGATACTGATGTAGATGTAGATTTAGATGTAGATAAATTAAAAAAACCTAGACAATGGAGTCTTAAGTTCCCCTTTTCGATACCCTGGGATTTGGCACGTGTAATTGGATTATTCTCACATTCGCCAGAGGAACCGGACCTTGGTATAAATATTGATACAAGCTATCTAAAACTTAACTATGATATAGATTTAGATCTAATTGGTTTACCAATAAGATTTTTACGGTATGTTGCTACGGCATTCTTTGTATTTTGGTTGGCAGGTAAAACTAGGGACGTGATTAAATGGTAATGAATTTTATATTTGCAGTATTAAACAAATTAATAGGTATCATGGAAACAATGGCAGACTTTTTTTATAGTTTGTTACCCAACTCTCCATTTACTATTATAGAAAATAGCGAATTTAATGGCCTAATAGCACAAATTAATTATTTTATACCAATATATGAATTTGTAGCTATTATGGAAGGTTGGCTAATAGCCATCAGTGTTTGGTATATATACTCGATATTCGCACGTTGGATAAAGGCTATACAATAGGAGTGATAATATGATATGGCTTTATTCTGGTACTCCTGGTAGTGGTAAATCCTATCATGCCGTATATGATATATTAAAAAAAGTACGAAGAAAAAAGAAAAATAAAGTAATAGCAAATTTCCCTCTATTGCTTAAAAAGGATAATCAAAAGGATAATTTTATTTATATAGATAACTCGGAATTAACCATAGAATATTTAGAAAATTATGCTAAACAAAATCATTTTATTGGTTTGGAGGGACAAACCCTTGTTGTAGTAGATGAAGCTCAACTATTATATAATTCTAGGGACTGGGGCACCAATTCAAAAAAGAGAATGGCCTGGATAAAATTCTTTTCTCAACATAGAAAATATGGATATAATTTCATCTTAATAGCTCAATTTGACAAGATGATTGATAAACAAATCCGGGCCCTAATTGAATACGAAGTATCTCATATGAAAATGAATAATTTCTTTTGGTTTTTACCTGCTTCATTCTTTTTAGCAATAGAACGTTGGTATGGCCAAAAAATGAAAACTGGCCACCAAATTATACCATATAGAAAATCTATAGCATCGTCATATAATTCTTATGTTACTTTTGATAACGAAAACTTATTAGTAAAAAAAGTAGATGAAGAAAAACAAAAAAAAGAATTTTCAAAAAAAGAAAAAATAGTTAAAACTAATAAATTTAAAATTATAGAAAAAGTAAGTTCAAATTAGACCCATTTAGACGGTCAAATACTGAAAAACTATAAAAAAACCTATAAATCCTTAAAATATGGATTAATATACTCTTAATATCTATCAAATGGCTAAATTTCAACGTTTGTATGACGTCTAAATTGACCTTTTAAGGCCTTTAAATTAAATATAGATACAATAGTATTCAAAATCAATAAATTTAAAAACATGTTGTAAAATTGATGTTATTATTTGGCACAGAAATTGCACTTCTCTGGCTCCGAGGCTATTACACAATAAAGTAAGCGATTTTAAATGCTAAAATAAAAAAGCAGAAGGAAAAGAAAAGTACTGGGGTGACTTCCCTGTATTCCTTCGGCACCAGTCTAGCAGCATTTAAAATTTACTAAATCAAGGGCGGGGCGGGTTTCCCCGTTTATATACCCTTGATTTAGTAAAAGTGCTATCAATATAACTATTTTAACAAAGGTATTAATCCATTTAATATAAAAAAGGGACATGCTCCTTGACTAGCACTCTTGGAGCTTTCTCCCAAAAAATTTAATAATAAATTAATGTAGGATTTTAAAGTGCTGTTAAATCCGAATTGCTTTACTTGAGTAGTATCGCACTTAATGCGATTGTCTCAAAATACAATAACTGGGGGTAATGATGTGATAGATTTATTGTCTTATAACTTTACTATCAAGAAGGCTGGAAAGAAGCTTACTATTAAAAAATATGATAAATTAAATACTTATAATTTTACTATCAAAAGTATTCGACCAGTTACTAAGGGGAAAAGTGATAAGATGAAAGAAAATTTCTTAAAGTCTTTGGCAAGGGCTAGGCAAAATGTATTTGATATTATTTCATGCAATGTAAATAATATTCCTGATTATTTTGGGAATAAACAAATGCCTAAATTTATAACTTTAACCTTTAAGGATAATGTTACAGATTCCAAATTTGCTAACTTGGAGTTTACAAACTTTAATAAAAGGCTCTCTTATTATCTATATGGGGAGAAGAAAAACGTTTTAAAATATATTTGCATACCAGAGTTTCAAAAAAGAGGGGCAATTCATTACCATGTTTTATATTTTAATTTACCATATATAGAATTTGAGAACTTAGGCCATGTATGGGGAAATGGTTTTGTATTTGTTGAATCAGTTAAAGATAATATCGAAGATTATGCCAAATATGTTGCAAAGTACATGAACAAGGAAAATTCCAAAGGAGAGGAGAACTTTGATATCTATCTTAGCAAAGGTATGCTAAATCAGAAAAGATATTTTACTAGTAGGGGGCTGAAAAGGCCAATAGTTTATAAACTATTGGTTGAACATGAAACTTATGAAATGATTGTTGCTTATCTTAAAGATTTTAATATTGACAACTATACTTATGAAAATGAATTTATAGGTAAGGTTGAACAATTAGATTATGAAATTATTGATAGAGATGTTTTAAAGACACTATTTGAAACTATAAAAGAATTGGTTAAGGATTTGCTAAAAACTTATAATCGTCCTATAAAATTAAAAAGAAGTGATTTTTATCCTACTAATGAGGTGTCACCATGGCAAATATAAGTAAAATTTTAGATATATTCTTATTGGATAGAGAATTGAAGGGTAATACAGAAAAAACAATATTTAACTATAGGCAGCAAATTCAATATTTTATAGATTTTACTGGTGATATTGATGTTAAAAATATAAATCTGCATTTATTAAATGAATATCAATTATATTTGAAAACCAAGGATAGGTATGAAAATCATCCATTTAAGGGTAAAGATGTCGGCAGTATAAAAAAAATTACTTTACAGTCCTATATAAGACAATTAAGAGTATTTATTAAATATCTTTATGATGAAGAATATTTGGAAATTGATTTGACAAAGAAGTTTAAATTGCCTAAGGCTCCTAAAAAAGTTATAGAAGTATTAACAGATGATGAAATTAATATCTTGTTCTCTGTATATAAGGAAACTTCTGAATTAGAATTGAGGAATAAATGTATAATTGCCTTAATGTTAGACTCTGGACTTCGTAAAAGTGAAGTAATTGCTTTAGAATATGATGATATATACTTTACTAATAATTACATTAAAGTATCTGGAAAAGGCCAAAAAGAACGCATAGTACCTTTAGGGGTTACAACTAAAAAATTATTAATGAAGTACATTAGTAATAGGTCTATGACAGAATACCAAAGTAAAAGGTTATTTATTAATAAGAACTTAATGCCTTTATCAGATAATGCTATTAAAATGATGTTTGTACGTTTGAAAAAGAGAACTGGAATAGAACGTTTACATGCACATCTACTTAGGCATACATTTGCAACTAAGTATATTATCAATGGTGGAGATATCTTTTCTCTACAACAAATACTGGGCCATACTACCCTAGATATGGTTAGACGATATTCTCACTTGGCTTCTGCATATGTAATTTCAAATCATAAGAGATTATCACCATTAGATGAACTGCATAGAAAAAAATATAGTTATTAGAGGTGGATTATGAAAATTACAATAATAAAAGATGATTTATTAAAGGCCCTGGAGCTAGTAGATGAAGATTATATACAATTAGAGATTAAAGACTTTGATTATGATTTATATGGATTATTATTTAATCATTTGTCTATTATTGGAATAGCAGATGAAAGCAAAGAGTATATGCCTATATTGGGAATTGTATGAAACTTTCAGACTAAATGTATCTAAATGTCCCCCTTTATGGTCTCATTTAGACTTGTAAAAAACGAATTATTTATACTATCTTTGATTGTATAATAAAAAAAAGAACCTTGTAAAATACAGGGTTCTTTGACTTTATGCACCTTCAGGGATTCGAACCCTGGGCCCACTGATTAAGAGTCAGTTGCTCTGCCGACTGAGCTAAAGGTGCAAATCAATCAACATTTAATATTATACTCCTAATAATTTCATTTGTCCATAGTTATTTTTAAAAAAAATACTAAATAGGGTATGTCTACCCTATTTAGCTTATTATCATTTATAGTTTTTTCCAAGGAAAAATAATGCAATGGTTCCGGGACCTGAATGAGCCCCAATGGCTGCTCCAATAGTATTTATTAAAAATATTTCCGATCCAAATCTCTCTTTTATCTGCTCCTTAAGCTTCAGGGCACCCTCCAAATTATCTCCGTGAGTGATGCATATGGTCTGTTCCTTTAAATTGGCTTCTTTTGTTCTTTCCTCCATCAAATCTAACATCGATTTAAATACTTTGTTTTTTCCTCGGACCTTTTCAATAGGTACCAGTTTGCCATCTTCCACATCTAGTACTGGTTTGATATTCAATAATCCCCCTAGAAATGCTTGAGTTCTGCTAACCCTTCCACCTCTAAATAAATATTCTATATCGTCAACTGTAAATATGGATTCCATATGGTCTCTGTAAAACTCTATGGCCCTTAGAATTTCCTCTTTTGATTTTCCTTCCTTTACCATCTTAGCTGCATAGTATACTATAAGTCCAAATCCACCAGAAGCAGCCTTTGTATCTATAATTTCTAGTTTGAAATTTGGGTACTTCTCCTGTATCTGTTCTTTTACAAATACAGATGTCTGATATGTACCTGATAACCCCGATGAAAAGGCAATGTATATTATATCTTCATCATTTTTTGCATACTCTTCAAATTTGTCATTGAATATATTTGGCGGTATTTGAGCTGTTTTATATATTATTCCTTCTTTCATGCCGTCATAAACTTCCTGTGGTGTAATGGTTTCTCCGTCAAAATACTCCTTGTCGTCTTTTATGACTACTATGGGTACTGTATCTATATTGTACTCCTCTAGTATGTCCTTGGGCAAATCACATGCACTGTCACTTAGTATTCTAACTCCCATATAAATCCCTCCCTTTCCTCTTATATTATACACTATTATATCAATATAATTAATATTAATTAGTGTTTTTTGGCATATTTCTATATTCCATAAATAAATATTATTAAGAGGAGTTGAGGTGTATGAAACTGTTTTTCGTAAAGAAAAAAACTTTGTATTGGCTAGTTGCCATTACACTTGCTGTCCTTGTGTTTATTATCGTCTACTTTATCCTATTTTGATTAAAAAATAGTAGGTAAACCTACTATTTTTTATTTGCTATTTATTCCATATAGTAAAAAGTAATTAATTTATCTAGTTCTTGGCTCAATTTTAATATTTTATCTTTATCTATTTCTCTATTTATTACCTCATTTAGCTCTTCCTGTTTCTTTCTGATTCCCTCTTTCAGTTTTAATATTTTCTTGGTATTTTCCATGGTTTTCCCCTCTGTATTAATAAGATTTTGTTAGTTTAGTACTTTACTATAATATACCCCTGGCTACAAATAATAAACGCTATGAGCATAAATACACCAAAAAAAATTATATCATTTCCTGCCCAAAATTAAAACAATTATTTTTGGAAAGTTTCGACAACTTTCTTCTTTTTTTTTGGAAATATATTGTATAATATTAGTAGACAATTTTGTGTGCGAAGCACAGGAAAGGAATGATAAACAAATGAGTAAAGTAATAGACAGGTTTTTAAGGTATGTTAGCTATGATACTAAATCAGACGAGAGTTCTACTTCAGTTCCCAGTACTGCTGGACAAATGGTGCTTGCAAAGGCCCTGGCAAAAGAACTGGAAGATATTGGTCTATCTGACGTATCTTTAGATGAAAACGGCTATATCATGGCCACATTGCCATCAAATATTGAAAAACAGGTGCCGAAAATTGGCTTCATCGCCCATATGGATACGAGCCCTGATATGTCTGGAAAAGATGTAAATCCTAGAATTATAGAGGATTATGACGGCAAAGATATTGTACTAAATTCTGATTTAAATATTGTAATGAAAGTCAAAGATTTCCCCGAGTTAAAAAACTATGTGAATAAGGATTTAATAGTCACTGACGGTACTACCCTTCTAGGGGCCGATAACAAAGCGGGAATTGCTGAAGTTGTAACGGCTGTAGAGTATTTAATTGACAATCCCCATATCCCTCACGGGACCATTAAAGTAGGGTTTACACCTGATGAGGAGATAGGCAGAGGGGCTAATCATTTTGATGTGGAAAAGTTTAATGCAGATTTCGCCTATACTGTGGACGGTGGTCCCCTAGGTGAGCTTGAGTATGAAAACTTTAACGCTGCTACGGCAAAAATACACATCCAAGGCAGAAATGTCCACCCCGGTACAGCTAAAGACAAAATGATTAATTCCATTTTAGTGGCCAGCGAATTAAACGATTTACTACCTGTAAATGAAAGACCTGAATACACCCAGGGTTATGAAGGTTTTTATCATTTAATTAGTTTCAATGGCAGTGTGGAAGTTACAGAGTTTGCATATATTATTAGGGATCACTCCATGGAGAAATTTAATTTTAAAAAGGATACTTTGCAAAAGGCTGTTGACTTTATAAATTACAAATACGGCGATATTGTATCCTTAGATATTATAGATTCCTATTACAATATGAGGGAAAAAATAGAGCCCGTAATGCATATAATCGACATTGCAAAAAGGGCCATGGAAGAATTGGAAATTGCTCCGCTTATTAAACCTATTAGAGGTGGAACAGATGGTGCTAGGTTGTCTTATATGGGATTACCCTGCCCCAACCTATTTACAGGCGGGTTAAATTTCCACGGCAAGTTTGAGTATATACCTACCTTTGCCATGGAAAAATCCGTGGAGACTATTCTCAAAATTATTGAATTAGTACAAGATTAGTTAAGTCCATTGACTTTTATGATCTGATATATAATCGTCCATTTTCTTTATATAGGCTCGGTTTATTTCCCTTATTGTAGGGTTATTTACCGAGTCTATTTTTATGTGGTCAATGGAGCTTATGGGCAACACATTTACAGATGTCCCTGACATAAATGCTCCATTTAGTTTCTTTAAATCGCTTTGATGTATGGTTTCTTCTATTATCTTTACGCCCAATGACCTGCAGACATCAAATATATGCTTTCTAGTGATGCCTATTAGCACTTCCGATGCTGGAGCTGTATATACTTTTTCTCCTTTGACGAAAAACATATTGGATCGGCTGCCTTCTGGAATATAGCCTGAATTGTTTACTAAAAGTACCTCAAAGGCATTGTTTTCTTTTAATGCCTTTGCTACCCCTTCTTTAAAAGAGGCAAATTGTACCTTTGCATTGGGATTATCCCTTTCATGTTTATATAACGTAGTGTGGATTCCATTTTCATAATACTCCTTTGGCGGATAGAAGGTTTCCGAATTATATACTAAAAACACTTTCCCCATACCGTCTACTTCCGTAGATAGTAGTTTTATGTTTTCGCTCTCTACTTCATTTTTAAGTATTAAACTTTTAATATCCTCCCTTATTTCAGCTTTACTTCTACCTAAATCGTAATCTATTAGCTTTGCTGTATTATACATCCTTTCTAAATGCTCCTCAAAAAATAGGGGCACTCCATTTATTGCTCTGATTACTTCGTATATAGGCGGCTTTTCAATCATTTCAAATATCTTCATGTCCTTTGCAGATTGAATCTGCCCATTCACCATATAGTATTCATTCATCACTTCTGGCTTCATTTGTATTCCCCCTTTACTCTTCCAGCTCTTTTAATTGTTTCACCACTACGTCTTTTTTTATTCGTATAAGCTTTATGCTTTCCTCACTTAAAGATTTTTCCATATCCTTTATTGCTAGATTTACCTTATCCAGTATCTCAATTTTACTATTATCTTCTTTTAACTTCAATCTTATACTATTGATATTTTCGTCTGCGATGCCTAGGGGTGCAGCAGCATCTTCTCCTACACCGCCTAAAAACTTGGCATATGCCAAATAAACCTTGTATCTTAATTCATTTACATCGCCGGATATATCGTCTTTAAATACGTCAAATAAGGACCCCAAATTCAGCAGGCAGGTACTTCCATCCTCATATATACCTATTATATCCTTATCTTCAACTGACTTTGTAAATACGTTTAGACTGGCTCGGAACTGTTCTAATTCTTCAGGGCTTACTGCCTTTTTCTTTTGGTCTGTTTCATAAGCATTCCAATTTTCGTGTACGGTTTTTATTTTGTCGTTTATTGCAGTCCAGTTCTTTTGCAGTTGTTCTTTTCTTTGCTCCTCATTGGTTTTTTCCTTAGGCTCTTCTTCCTGACCACCTTCTTGGCTTCCCTCTTCTCCCCCACTTTTACCTCCTTGTGACTCTTCGTTCCCTTTATTCTTTTTTTCTTTATCCTCCACTGCTATATCCTGAGAACTGTCGTCTTTTCCCCTGTCCTCTCTCTCCTGCTCTTTTTCTTCTTCCGGGGTTTCCTCCATATAGGACATGTCTTCAAGCTTTTCTATTATTTCTGTATTGTTAAATATATCTTGGAAGCCTTTTCCTATTTCAGTCAGGGAATTTGGAGCCATGTCTTTTTTCTTAAAGTTTTCATTGTCTTTTTCTTTGTCATCTTTACATCCTGCCAACATAATTGTAAGTATCAGCAATAACAATATATATTTGTTTTTTTTCAATGTAACCACCTCCAGATTATTATTTCCAGAGTGTAGTTTATTATTATAAAATAGGGGAAAGTAATCTGGATACCGACTCTTTAATTCTCACGATTTTGCTTCTTTTTTCATGCTCTTCTATGGTTATTTCTTTACAGTATTGCAAATCCTCTAAAAATCTTTCTGTGATTTTCATATTTATTCCCTCATCGTATATAAAAGCATTTACTTCAAAGTTCAATTTAAAGCTACGTATGTCTAAATTTGCAGTGCCCACTGAGGATACAAAATCGTCCATTATGACTGCCTTTGAGTGGAGGAAACCTTTTTCATAGGTATAAAACCTTACTCCTGACCTCAGTAATTCTCCAATATAGCTCATGCTCGCCCAGTACACAAAGGGGTGATCTGGCTTGCATGGTATCATTACCCTTACGTCTAGCCTAGAAAGTCCTGCCAGCCTTAATGCTTCAAATATACTGTCATCTGGGATAAAATACGGAGTTTGTATATAAACTTTTTCTTTAGCATTGGAAATCATTTTCAAATATCCATTTTTTATACTAGGCCATTTTGAGTCTGGTCCCGATGATACTATTTGTACTCCTGTGCTTCCTAGTTCATCTTCATTGGCTAGATATGTCTGACATCTGGTTATCTCTGTGCCTGTGGCAAATCTCCAATCTAGGAAAAATCTCCATTGTAAGGAAGATATGGCAGAGCCTCTTAGTTTTATGTGAGTGTCTCGCCAATATCCAAACTTCTTTGATAGACCGATATATTCATCCCCGACGTTAAACCCTCCTACAAACCCTTCTTTTCCATCTATGATACAAATTTTTCTATGATTCCTATAATTAATTCTAAGGCTAATAAACGGAATGACCGCGGGGAAAAATATGGCCACTTCCCCTCCTGCTTCTTTTAATTTCCTCATGGACTTCTGTGTTAACCTTCTTCCGCCCATGCCATCTACTAGAAGTTTAACTTCTATTCCTTCTCTGGCCTTGATACACAGCTCGTCTATTATTTTTTTGCCCAACTCGTCGGATTTAAATATATAGTATTGAAGGTGTATATAAGATTTGGCTCTTCTTATGCTGTCTATAAGGGCATTAAATTTATCATTTCCTTCAAAATACAATTCTATTTGGTTGTCTTGAGTGAAAAAGGATTCTGCACTTATTAAATTCATGACTATTAGGTCTTCGTATTTTATATAATTGGGATCTTTGTATCTATACAAATCCTTTCTCATTTGCTCTTCTTGGATAATGGCCATGTCCCTGAAGCAATAGTCCTCTTCCTCTTTGATTTTAAACATCCTATTTTTGCTCAGGTCTTGACCTATGAATAAGTACAGTACAAAGCCTATACCAGGTAAAAAAGTCAATACCATTAACCAAAGCCATGTAGTTGTAGGATCTCTTCTTTCAAAGAATATCAACAATATGGCAAATATTATATTTATCCAAAGTATATTTCTAAATATCCATCCATAGGATTGAAACAGAGCATCCATGTTTTCCCCCTAATTAATTTATTTTTTAGACTTATATCTCTTTGAACCGTCTAATATCTTTTTTCTGATTCTAAATGTCTTTGGGGTTATTTCTATTAATTCGTCTTCTTCTATGAATTCTAGGGCTTCTTCTAAGGACATTATCCTAGGTGGCGAAAGTCTAAGGGCTTCATCGGAGCCAGCAGCTCTTACATTTGTCTGTTGTTTTTTTCTACATATGTTTACGTCAATATCTAGGCCCTTTGGACTCATGCCTATGACCATTCCCCCATATACTTGTATTCCTGGCCCTACAAATAATATACCCCTTTCTTGGGCGGAATAAAGACCATATGAAGTAGATTCTCCTGTTTCAAAGGAAATCAAAGAGCCTACTTTTCTCTTTGGTATCTCTCCTTTGTATGGTGCATAGCCGTCAAATACGGAGTTCAATATGCCGTTGCCCTTAGTGTCTGTCATAAATTCCTGTCTATAACCTATTAAACCCCTTGCAGGTATGGAAAATTCTAATCTCCCATAACCTCCATTGGATTCGGTCATGCTTGTTAATTCTCCTTTTCTCTGCCCTAACTTCTCTATGATAGCACCTACATATTCATTGGATACATCTATGGTTACTTTTTCCATGGGTTCTAATTTCTTTCCGTTTTCTTCTTTAAATAAGACCTCTGGCTTTGAGATTTGGAATTCATAGCTTTCCCTTCTCATATTTTCTATGAGTACCGATAGGTGGAGTTCTCCTCTGCCTGAGACTTTAAATGCATCTGTAGATTCCGTTTCTTCTACCCTAAGACTTACGTCTGTTTGTAGCTCCTTAAACAGTCTATTCCTTACTTGCCTAGATGTTACGTACTTCCCGTCTTTTCCTGCAAAGGGACTATCGTTTACTGAAAATGTCATTGCAATAGTTGGTTCTGATATCTTCACAAAGGGCAAAGACTCTGGAAAATCTATATGACATATAGTATCTCCTATGTGAATGTTCTCCACACCTGTTACAGCCACTATACTTCCCACGGATGCAGACTCCACCTCTATTCTATTCAATCCTTCAAATTCATATAGTTTCGATATCTTAACTTTCTGCTGTTTGCCATTGTCTGCTGCGTTGACTATTATGGCGTCTTGTCCTGTGATTATCTTACCTCTCTCCACTCTACCTATACCTATTCTTCCGATATATTCGTTATAGTCTATGGTGGAGATAAGGACCTGCAAAGGTTCATCTGGGTCTCCTTCGGGGGCTGGTATATTATCCACTATGGTCTCAAATAATGAATCCATATTTTCTCCCTCCTGATTAAAATCCAATGATGCAGTTCCTTTTTTCGCTGATGCGTAAACGAAGGGACAATCTAGATTTTTTTCACTAGCTCCCAATTCTATAAATAAATCTAAAACCTCGTCTATTACTTCATTGGGCCTTGCTTCGGGTCTGTCTATCTTGTTGATACATACTATAACTGGCAAATCCAATTCAAATGCTTTTTTCAGTACAAATTTTGTTTGAGGCATGGGGCCCTCAAAGGCATCTACTACTAGTACTACCCCTGATGCCATTTTGAGAACCCTCTCCACTTCCCCGCCAAAGTCTGCGTGACCCGGTGTATCTATTATATTGATTTTTGTTCCCCTGAAATTCACGGCTGTATTTTTAGCTAATATGGTGATACCTCTTTCCCTTTCTATGTCATTGGAGTCCATTACTCTGTCCTCTACTACTTGATTAGCCCGAAATACACCTGATTGTTTTAGCATACTGTCTACTAGAGTGGTCTTTCCATGGTCGACGTGGGCTATTATTGCTATGTTTCGTATATCTTCTCTTGTGATTTTCATATATACTTCCTTTCCTTTAAACTACTTTATTTAGTTTTAACAAAATTTATTTTACCATACTTGATTGATAATGCAAAATATTTTTACATCAATAAAGCCTCGAGTTAATCGAGGCTTTTCTCTAATTAAATAGATAGTTAAAAATCATATTTGCCGCATCTTCTCTATTTAGTTCGTACTTTGGCCTTATGTGTCCTGTGCCATCTCCAATGACGATTTTTAAACCATATGCTATATTAACATATCCCTTTAGCCCTTCTTCTATATCGCTGAAATCTGGAAATATCTCCTTGTATATTCCCTCTATGGATGCAGCCTTATCTAGCTTCATTATTCTTATTATATATTTAATTGCCTCTTCTTTTGTAACTGGAGCCTCTGGATTTCTTTCATCTTCCTTTATATAGCCCATGGATATTAAATCTCTATATACCTCATCCTCTAGGATTTCCTTTGTACTATATTGGTGTATCGATTTCCATAGGAGATAAATAAAGTCCCTTTGGGTTATTTTATCCTTTGGTTTAAACTCTTCCTCTTCAAATCCTATACCGTATTGACTTAGGGTTTCAATTTTATCTTTGGCGTAGGATTTGTCTATATCTATATAGAAAATAGGTTTTACTTCCTTAAATGGTTCCCCTGAATAGTCTAGCAACTCTCCTGTAATCCCCGATATCATTGAAGGTTTTTTATTGTTTAAGGAATAAACTAATTTTACCTCTGATTTTGTTTCACCTAGTTTTGTGTAGTCAAATAATTGGATATAGTTTAATTCTATGCCTACTTCCCCCCATAGGGTTTCATAAGCCTTTTCCACTGATATTAGTTGGTCAGTTGGGGGAAACTCCCCTTTATACCAGTCTAAATTATAGGAATATATATCCCCGCTTACGCCATCGACCCCCACAGATATATTATCATTTTGCACATATACATCGTCAAATACCCTTGTAAATTGGAAATAATAAGCCAATTGATTATCATCTATTGATTTTTTAATCCATTCTATTTTATTAGACTTATCCGGCTGCATAGATTTTACATATTCTTCCGCAATCCCCAATGCTTTTTCGATGCTTAGTTTAGGCATAGCATCTTTATGGTGAACGGGCATTTTATAAAAACTTAATATCTCTCCGGTTCTTGCATCTATTCCTACATCCAAATGCTCATACTTTTCCTCTTCTATTTGCCTTTGAAAATACATATACCATAAATAATCATCTGTATTCTTGTAACTTTTCTGCAAGTACTTCTTAGCTAATTCATAATCCTTCTCAATTTTTAGGATTTCTCTTGCCTTTTTCTCTAAAGTTTCCACTTCCAAAAAACCTGAAAGCTTATCTACTGCCTCCTGTTCCACTGGCGTCAGCCCCATTACTCCACTGTCCATTACATTGGCTGTACTTTCATTGAAATATATTCCAAAGTAGTTTAAGTCTACTACTTTTCCAGTAAATGCGTCTATTCCCTTATTTGTCTCAAAAGGACTGTACACCAGATAGTGATCCCATTTATCTTTACCCACTAAAGGTCTGGGAAAATACCTATTTTCTTTAAATATGGGCTTTAGCCCAATTTCCCTTTCGTAGAGCTTAATAGCATCTTCTTGTGATATTATTCCTTGTGGTTCAGGGAATTTAATTTTATAATCCCAATTAGTATAGTAGCTTGATATTTGCCCCGTAAATTTATTGACGCTAATACTTATGGAGTTCTGATAATATGGTATATCGTTTATATATCTGTTGTAATTGAAATTGTAATTCAAGTCATTTGCAATTAAAGGATTGTCATCCGTTGCTAACCTAATGGATTTTGCTATGTCAGGATCAATTTGCCCTACAAATTCCAATGCAAATTTTTCTGCCTCTTTTTTTGTAAATGTGGGAAGTTTTTGTTCTGGTTCTTTATATCTTGAGGGGTATCTGCTATAGCTTCTAATTCTGCTATTCCCATCCAAGTTTACGTTTATAATGTCCAATTCTTCTTTTGTATCTTGCCAGCTTAAATAAAAATAAACCTCGTCGTCAGAAGTACTGACAAAAGAATTAAATTCATCGTATCCATCTGAAATATCAAATAATTCTTTTACGATTAGTATGGCTTCTTCTAGCTTTTTATCGTACTGTCCCGCCCCATAGGAAACATTTTGCAATGTTCCTGTTAAAATAATAGTGAGGATTAAAAAAACAATTAATGCCTTTTTCATAATATACCCCCTAATTAATAAGCTTTACTGCCGTGACCTTATTCTTTTGAATATAAAATTCATCAGAAAGACCGTATACTATAACCAATCCTCTTCCGTTACAGTCAAGAATTGTAGGGTCATAAGACCCCATATCATAGTCTATGCCTTGTCCTTCGTCTTCAACTTGGATTGTCAGTTTATCCCCTTTTACTTCCAATGAAAGTTTGACATGTTTTGAAATTGTACAATTATTTCCATGTAATACTCCGTTGATTATAAGTTCATTTAATATTAATCTTATGTCAAACATGGTATCGTTGTTTTTTACATAACCCCTTATCTTTACCAAAACATCGTCTATAAAGTTCCTTATTAGATTTAAATCGGAGCATACAATACCATAGTATCTAAATTCCAATTGAATCACATCCATTATATTATGTATTTACTATAATTTTACCCATATTAATCCTGTTCTAACCTTTGTATATAGATTATATAATCTTTTTATTTATATAAATGGTTTATTTTACTATGTTAATGGGTATCATCTTTATAATTCACAATGAAAGGAGAATGTAAATGGATAAGTGGGTATGTAATCCATGTGGTTATGTTTACGATCCAGCTGAGGGGGATCCAGATAATGGAGTAGAACCAGGTACAGCATTTGAGGATTTACCAGAAGATTGGGTTTGTCCAATGTGCGGTGCCGGGAAAGAGGATTTTTCAAAAGAAGAGTAATTTCTTTCCATACTTATTTAAGACCAGTATATACTGGTCTTAATTTATTTTACTATTCTATTAAAGTATGTCTTCCAATAGGGCCCATATCTTATCTTTGTTTGTCTTGTCCGTTGAAGAATATGGGATTATGAGTCTTGAATCTCCCACTCCCAACTTCTTCCTTATGATGCCTAAGTTTTTTTGCCAACTTCCTTTGGATATTTTGTCTGCCTTAGTGGCTATGACTATGCCTTTATAGCCAAAAGTTTTTATCCAGTTATACATCATCAAATCCTGGTCTGTGGGTTCGTGTCTGATGTCTACAATTTGCAATACCTCTTTTATATTTTCTCTACTTGTCAAATACTTTTCTATAATCTGTCCCCATTTTTCTATTTCCTTTTTTGAGGCAATGGCATATCCGTATCCAGGAAGGTCCACAAACCTAAAATCATCGTTTATAATATAGAAGTTTATTGTCCTTGTTTTCCCCGGTTTTCCCGAAGTCCTAGCTAAATTTGTCCTGTTTATCATGGAATTTATAAAGGAGGATTTACCCACATTGGACCTACCTGCAAATGCTATTTCAGGTAGGTCATCTTTTGGATATTGTTTTGGTTCCACAGCTATGGCCTGAAGGTCAGACTTAATTATCTTCAACTGTATCAGCTCCCTTAACTAGAGCATTTTCTAAAACTTCTTTCATGTCCTTTACTAGTACAAATTCTATCTTTTTCCTTATTTTATCTGGTATATCCTCTAAATCCTTCTTGTTTTCCAAGGGCAATAAAATCTTTTTAATTCCCATTCTATTAGCTGCCAATACCTTTTCTTTAATCCCCCCTACTGGAAGGACCCTGCCCCTTAGGGTTATCTCTCCTGTCATGGCCACTTCTTTTCTAATGGGAGTGTTGGATAGAGCCGATATAACTGCCGTAGCAATGGTTATACCCGCTGATGGACCATCCTTTGGTATGGCACCTTCTGGTACGTGAATATGGATATCCATATCCTTGTAAAACTCCGACTCTATGTCCAGTAGATTTGAATTTGCCCTTATATAGCTAATGCCTGCCATGGCGGATTCCTTCATTACATCTCCCAGTTTTCCAGTCAGCTGGGTTTTCCCCGTGCCTCCCATGGTGTTTACCTCTATGGACAGGGTTTCTCCGCCTACGGAGGTCCACGCCAATCCGTTGGCTACTCCAATTTGATTCTCCTCTTCTATTGTGTCAAACCTATATTTTTCTGCTCCTAGATATTTCGTTATGTTTCCGCTGTTTATCCTCAAGGACTTTAGGTTTTCCTCCACTATTCTCTTTGCGGCCTTTCTACAGACATTTGCTATATTTCTTTCCAGATTTCTAACTCCCGATTCTCTAGTGTAATAGTCAATTATGGACCTTACTCCAGATTCCGATAATTTGAATTTTCCCTCGTCTAATCCATGCTCTTTCAGCTGCTTTGGCAGTAGATGCTTCATGGCTATTTGAAGCTTTTCTTCGTCTGTATAGCCAGACAACCTGATAACCTCCATCCTATCCAGTAGCGGTGCTGGTATGGTGGATGTTGTATTTGCTGTAGTGATAAATAATACCTTGGACAGGTCAAAGGGCACGTCTAGATAGTGATCAGTAAAAGTGCTGTTTTGCTCTGGATCCAAGACTTCCAACAACGCTGAAGCCGGGTCCCCCCTATAATCAGAGCCTATCTTATCTATCTCGTCAAATAGGAATAGTGGATTCTTGGATTTCGATTTTTTCAGAGAATTTATTATGCTCCCTGGCATGGCACCTATATAGGTCCTTCTATGGCCTCTGATTTCTGCCTCGTCCCTGACTCCTCCTAAGGACATTCTGACGAATTTCCTATTGAGTGCCTTAGCAATGGAACGGGCTATGGATGTCTTACCAACTCCTGGAGGTCCCACTAAGCAAATAATTGGCCCCTTCATGCTCTTTGTCAGCTTTCTGATGGCGATAAATTCCAGTATTCTCTCCTTTACATCTTCTAGACCGTAGTGATCTTCATTGAGTACTTCTCTGGACTTTTTGATGTCGATTTTATCCTTTGTTTCCTTGTCCCAAGGCAAGTCTATTATCCAGTCTAAATAGGTCCTTATGACTCCCGATTCCGGTGAGTGGGGCGACACCTTTAGCAGTCTTTCCACTTCTTTCAGAGCCTTTTCTTTTACTTCCTTAGGCATCTTGATTTTGTCTATCTTTTCTTCGTATTCTTCTACTTCTGCCATTATATCGTCGTCTTGACCCAGTTCTTTTTGTATGGCTTTGATTTGCTCTTTTAAATAGTATTCTTTTTGTACCTTGTTTATTTGTTTCTTTACTCTCTGGTTAATTTTATCCTCTATTTTCAGTACTTCTATTTCCTCTTGCAGTATTATATGCAGCACTTCTAATCTGTCATATAGGTCAAAGACTTCCAGTATCCTTTGATCATCCTCCAATTTTAGATATATATATGAAGCTATGACGTCAGCCATCCTTCCTGGGTCTTGTATATCGGACACGGTGCTGAGTACATCAGGCGATAGTCTGTCATTGTAGGATAGGTATTCGTCAAAGTCGTTAATTACAAGCCTCATGGCAGCTTCTAGATTTACGTCTTTATTGTCCTCTATTTCTTCATAAAAATACTCTTCTATCTCTGCTGTAAAATATGGTTCTTCTTGGATTATCTCTACTATTTTTCCCCTATTTATGCCCTCTACCAATACTCTGATGCTTCCCCCTGGGAGTTTGAGCATTTGCTTTACCTTTGCCACTGTGCCCACATGATAAAAGTCGTCAATTTCAGGTTCGTTGGTCTTAGGGTCTTTTTGTGCACACAGCAATATGGTCGCATCGTCTAGCATGGCCTTTTCCAGTGCACTAATTGATTTTTCCCTACCCACATCGAAATGAACTACCATATGGGGAAATATGGATATTCCCCTTAGGGGTATTAAGGGCATGGTCTTTTTTTCTATTGTATATTCGGTCATGTATCTTCCCTCCCGATAATTCAGTATTTTCCATTAAACAAGGAAAAGCCCACAAATGTGAGCCTTAAGATGCAGATTCGCTGTTATCTGTTTTTTTAGTTCTGCTTTTTTTCCTTCTATCCGATAGAACTAATGTGGGATCTACTTTGTTTTCAATTGTCTCCTTGGTTATTACACATTTTTCTATATCATCTCTAGATGGAATTTCATACATAATATCCAGCATTACATCTTCGATTATGCTTCTTAGTCCCCTTGCTCCTGTCTTTCTATCGATGGCCTTTTTAGATATGGAATATAAGGCTTCATCATCAAATTCAAGGTCTACATTATCCATCGAAAATAGTTCCTTATACTGCTTGACTAAGGCATTTTTTGGTTCTGTTAGTATCTTCACTAAGGAGTCTGTATCTAATTCCTCCAATGTCACCATGACTGGCAGCCTACCTACAAACTCAGGTATGAGGCCATATTTTAGCAAATCCTCAGGTTGGATATGCTTCAATAATTCTCCTATCCTTGCCTCTTTTTGAGACGATAGCTTTGCTCCAAATCCCATGGATTTTTTTCCTATGCGGTTTTGTATTATTTTATCCAACCCATCAAAAGCTCCACCTACTATGAATAAAATATTAGTAGTGTCAACTTGGATAAACTCTTGGTGAGGATGTTTCCTGCCACCTTGAGGGGGTACATTAGCTACTGTGCCCTCTAGGATTTTCAGTAGTGCCTGTTGAACCCCTTCGCCGCTGACATCCCTTGTAATGGATGGATTTTCAGTCTTCCTAGCTATTTTGTCTATTTCATCGATATATATTATGCCCTTTTCTGCCCTTTCTATATCGTAGTCTGCCGCCTGGATAAGTTTTAATATTATGTTTTCCACGTCTTCCCCTACGTATCCAGCTTCTGTCAAGGAAGTGGCATCTGCAATGGCAAAAGGTACATTCAATATTTTCGCCAGAGTTTGAGCCAATAAGGTCTTTCCAGAACCTGTAGGCCCTAGCATAACTATGTTGCTTTTTTGTAATTCTATATCGTTGTTCTTTTTTGGTTTTTTATTTATCCTCTTGTAGTGGTTGTAGACAGCCACAGCCAAGGCCCTTTTGGCCCTCTCTTGTTTTATGACATAATCGTCTAAGGTAGCCTTAATGACTTCTGGCTTTGGCAGATCCTGCATATCATAATCTACTATATCTATGAACTCTTCTTCGATTATTTCTTGGCACAGTTCTACACATTCATTACATATATATACATTGGGGCCAGCTATTAGCCTCCTTACTTGTTCCTGTGGCTTTCCACAAAAAGAGCAACGTAATTGTCTTTCATCATATTTGGCCACGATGACACCTCACTTATCTATTTTCTTGTAATCACTTCATCTATTATACCATATTCTTTGGCTTCTTCTGCTGTTAAATAATAATCTCTGTCAGTATCTCTGGCAACCTTTTCCAGTGGCTGTCCAGTCCTGTTTGCCAAAATCTTGTTGATTCTCTCTCTGATTTCGATTATCTTTTCTGCTTGAATTCTAATATCTTCGGCTTGACCTTTCGCTCCGCCCAAGGGCTGGTGTATCATTATATCTGAATTTGGCAATGCAAATCTTTTGCCCTTTGTGCCTGCAGCCAGTAAAAATGCCCCCATGCTTGCAGCCAACCCCATACATATAGTGGATACATCAGGCTTTATATATTGCATGGTATCATATATGGCAAATCCTGCACTTACCGAGCCTCCAGGGCTATTTATATAAATTTGAATGTCCTTATCTGGGTCTTCTGCCTCTAAAAACAGCAATTGTGCTACTACTAAATTTGCAGTTACATCGTTTATTTCACTGCCCAAAAATATGATCCTTTCCTTTAATAATCTGGAGTAAATATCATAAGATCTTTCTCCTCTACTGGTCTGCTCAACTACCATAGGTATTAAAGTCAATTTTCATCCCTCCATTATTATATAAACTTTGCATTTTCCTTAAGCATTTCAATGACCTTCCCATTGATTATAGGTGTGTCTAAATAGGATAAGTCTCGGCTTTTCATATCTTTTATAAATTCTTCTCTCTTTTCCTCTTCGTAGGTCATGGCAATCTTTTCCAATTCCTTGTCGATGTCTTCTTCTGTAACCTCTAAATTTTCGGCCTTCGCAATTGCCTCAAGTACTAGGTCTCCTCTTACTCTATCAGCTGCCATTGGCCTTAATTGGTCCTTTAGACTGTCTAGGGTAGAATTTGTTATCTCCAAGTATTGATCCAGATTTAATCCCTGCATTCTCATTCTGTATTCAAATTCTTGAATTTCATTTTCTAGTTGAGTGTCTATCATGGCCTCTGGAATGTCTACATTGCAATTTCCTATTACCTTTTCAATTAAGCTGTTTTCGTTTTCTGACTCTTCTTTACTCTTGAAGTCCTCGGCAAGCCTTTCTTTTATGCTTTCCTTGTATTCGTCTAAGGTATCAAACTCTGATACGTCCTTAGCGAATTCATCGTCTAGCTCCGGTAATTCCTTTTCCTTGATGGAGTGGATTGTCACTTTGAATATTGCTTCCTTTCCCTGTAGGCTTGGTTCGTGATATTCTTCTGGGAATGTAACTGCTACTTCTATTTCTTCTCCTATATTTTTACCCACTAGTTGTTCTTCAAAACCGGGAATAAATTGTCCTGAACCAATTTCCAGTTGCTGACCTTCTGCTGTACCGCCTTGAAATTGGTCTTCGCCAACAAAGCCAGCATAGTCTATGGTCAATATATCTCCATCTTTTACTGGTCTATCGCCAGCGTCAGTCATTCTTCCATTTTTTTCTTGTACCGATTTAAGTTCGTCTTCTATATGTTCATCTGTAACATTATACTCTATTTTTTCAATTTCTATGCCCTTGTAATCTCCTAGCTCTACCTCAGGCTTTACTGTTACTTCCATCTTGGCTACTAGAGGCTCTCCTTTTACTATTTCCTCTATGTCTACTTCTGGTGTATCAACTGGTTCTAGTTTTAGTTCATCTACTGCATCTGAATATGCTTCTGGTAATAATAGGTTAATTGCTTCCTCATAAAATATTTCTGGTCCGTAATTTAATTCTATGATTTTTCTAGGAGTTTTGCCTTTCCTAAATCCAGGTATATTAAATCTACCTCTGTTTTTTAAATACGTTTTTTGTAATGCTTCCTCAAATTTTTCTGCAGGTATTTCTATGGTAAAGCTTACCCTGTTATTTTCCTTTTTTTCTAGTAAAGCCTTCATTAAATAACTTCCTCCTTATACTTATCCAATTTTTAACTAATATATTATATCATAAAATTATATCATAAGAAATAATATTATCAATATTATAAAAAACTAGTGGTGTACACATACTAAAAAAACCACTGGTACAAATCCACTGGTTTATAATGGTGCGGGAGAGAGGACTTGAACCCCCACGTCAATGACACTAGATCCTAAGTCTAGCGCGTCTGCCAGTTCCGCCACTCCCGCATGCAAGTAATTTTTGTTTACTTTCCTATTATAACACGTTATTTGTACTTGTCAATATATTCTCTACAAAATTATTCTCTCTTTTTAATATACCTCTCTAATGGTTCCGCCCCCTAGAACTATTTCCCCCTTGTAAAATACTATGGATTGACCTCTTGTAATAGCTCTTTGGTCTTCATCAAATTCAACCAATACTCCCTCTTTATAGGGTTTCATAACTGCCTTAGATTCCTTCATGGAATATCTGACTTTGGCAGTAATCTCCAATTCCTCTGGCAATTTGTCATATGCTATGATGTTCAATTGGTCAGCATAGAGTTCATTTTTAAATATTCCCTCTTCATCTCCCAGGACTATTTCGTTCTTTTCTGGGTCTATTTTCTGTACGAAGACTCTTTTGCCAAGGGAAATTCCAAGGCCTTTTCGCTGACCTATAGTATAGTAAACTATGCCCTTGTGCTTACCTAAGACTTTGCCGTCTTTATCCACGAAGTTACCTGGTTTTACCTTATGAGGAACTCTACTTTTGATGAATTTACCATGGTCATTATCTGGCACAAAGCAAATTTCTTCGCTGTCTGGTTTGTTGTGCACCACTAGATTGATTTTCTCAGCTATCTCTCTAATGGTTTCCTTTGTGTATTTTCCTAGAGGCATCAGTGTATGGGCAAGCTGGTACTGAGTCATCCCATATAGAAAATATGTCTGATCCTTCTTTTGATCTAGTGCTCGTTTCATTAAATATCTGTCAGTAATCTTATCTTTTCCGATGGTGGCATAGTGACCTGTGGCAATGTAATCTGCCCCTAAACCCTTCGCCTTTTTTAGAAATTCGTCAAATTTTATAAATTTGTTACAGGCTACACATGGGTTTGGGGTCCTTCCCTCCAAATACTCGTCTATGAAATAATCTATGACTTTTCTTTCGAACACTCCTCTAAAATTCATGACATAGTGGGGTATTCCCAAATCCTGTGCCACTTGCTTAGCATCAAATACTGAGGATATTGAACAACATCCTCCTGCCCGTTCGTCGTATATATCGTCGTGGGGTATGACACTCATGGTAACTCCTATAACCTCATATCCTTCTTGCTGTAAAATATAAGCAGCTACAGAGCTGTCTACCCCTCCACTCATGCCTAATACTACCTTTTTCTTCATCACTTATATCCTTTCTAAAATACTAGTATAATCCCTCCATCGTTGGCATAGGCTGTACTTAATCCTGCTTGTTTTACTAATATTACCTCTTTAAAATTGTATTTTTCTTCTATTGCTTTCTTTAGTTCTTCGGCTCTCTCCAAGGCATTTGCATGGGATATGGCCAATATCTTTTCTTCCAACTTTTCCCCAGTTTCTCCGATAATTTCTACTAATCTTCTAAAAGCTCTTTTAGTACCTCTTACATTTTCAACTAATTTAATATTACCTTCTCCATCTGCTCCCATTATGGGTTTTAAATTTAGGGCATTGGCCAATAGACCCTTTGTCTTGGATATTCTACCATTTTTTATAAGATTGTCCAAACTTTCCAATATGAAATACGTCTTCATTTCTTTAATGTACTTCTCAACCTTCTCTACGATTTCCAAGTTGCCTAATTTCTTTTCCACTAGTTCGTGGATCTTCATAGCTGTCAAAGTTTCTCCTACGCTGGCTGATTTGGAGTCGAATATGTGGATAAATTTGTGGGGTTCGTCTTCCTCCACCATGTTTTTCGCCAATATTGCTGAATTATACGTGCCGCTTAAGGGGCTAGATATGGTGACTACAAAAATACTTTCTGCTTCAGTTGATTTGTATTCCTCTACAAAATCTCCTGGAGAGGGACAAGATGTCCTTGTGGGGTTGGGGCTACTTTTCATTGCTTTAATTAAATCTGTAGTATCCAGTTGCTCGTCGTCAATAAATCTAAGTTCATCTACGTCAATTTTAAATGGAATTAAAGAAACATCTAATTTTTCTTTCAGTTCTTCGTTTAAATCGCAGCTACTGTCGGCTATTATCTTATATTTCATTACATCACCTCATAAATTTTTATGTTTCCATGCCTATCTTTTCCTCAATAAACCTGGCTAAATCCGATGCAATCTTTTCAAGTCCTATGTCCTCTTTTGCCTCTATCATGACTCTAACCAATGGTTCTGTCCCTGAAGGTCTAATTAATACCCTCCCTTGACCGTGAAATATTTCTTCTACTTGTTTTATTTTTTCCATTATTTCGCGATTATTATGGTATTTGTTTTTTAGTTCATTTTTTACTTTTGCATTGATCAAAACCTGTGGATAATCAGATATTAGTTTGTTTAATTCTGATATTGGTTTGTTTTCTGCCTTCATAACTTCCAATAGGTGCAGGCCAGTAGCCAAACCATCACCTGTTGTATTGTAGTCTAAAAAAATTATATGCCCCGATTGCTCCCCGCCTAATACATAATCTGATTTTAACATTTCTTCTAGGATATATCTATCTCCAACTTTTGTCTTCACCATATCTATACCCTTTTCTTCAAGGTACAAATCTAATCCCATATTTGTCATTACCGTCCCCACTATGGTATTGTTTTTTAATTTCCCTTGCTTTTTTAAATGGGTTCCGCATATGGCCAGTATATGATCCCCATCTATAATTTTACCCTTTTCGTCTACAGCTATTATTCTATCGCCGTCACCATCAAAGGAAAGCCCTATGTCGGATCTTGAATCTACTACTAACTTTTGAATTTCCTTAGGATTTGTCGATCCGCAGCTTTGATTAATATTCATTCCCGTCGGCTCATGGTTAACGACTACTATGTCACCTCCAAGTCTTTTAATCGTCTCTGGTGCAATTTTATATAATGCACCATTGGCACAGTCTAAAGCTACTTTTATCCCTTTTAAATCTAATTCTATGGTAGAAATTAGGTACTGGATGTAGTTGTCGCTACCATTGTCATCTACTATGACCTTTCCAATCTTATTTCCTGTGGGAATGTTTTCAATCTTTTCGTCATTTAGTATAAGTTCTTCGATTTGTTCTTCCATCTCATCAGATAATTTCAATCCCCTGGCATCAAAAAACTTTATTCCATTGTATTCCCCTGGATTGTGAGACGCAGATATAACTACGCCAGCTAAAGCCTCGTATTTTCTAGTTAAATAGGCGACGGCAGGCGTAGGCATTATACCTACTGATACCACGTCTAAACCCATGGAGCATATCCCCGCAGTCAAAGCCGCTTCTAGCATATCACCTGATATTCTGGTGTCTTTCCCCAATATAATTTTTCCCCTATTGGAATTGGACAATATATAAGCCCCTGCCCTTCCTATTTTAAAAGCCAACTCTGGCGTAAGGTCCTTATTTGCAATGCCTCGTACTCCATCTGTGCCAAATAATTTTCCCATTTCAATCTCCCCCTTATAGCTAATATTTTCAATGAGAAATGAAAAATACTAATAATTTATCGTATGAATTTTTTTGTAGTTATTTCTATTAAAGTTTCTTTTTCGTTTAATTCCGGGTTGTCGACGACTATCTTAAGAAGGTATTTAAGGATATCTCCTATGATTTTCCCTTGATTATAACCAATTTCTATTAAATCGTCTCCATTTACAGCCAAATGATTTGTGCAATATGGCTCCCTATTTTCTATAATGGATTTTATATCCTTTTCTCTTTGTATTAATTCATCAATTACTGCTCCTACCTTAGAACATAGTTTATCGGCTTTTTGAAGTTCCAAAAGTGTAAAAATCTCAACTTCTCCCATTTTATTCAATAGCCTTTTGAGCCCCTTTTCTTTAAGGTCGTCATGTCTATTCATATGGTTTTCAACTAATAAAGACACCTTACCTATGAGTTCATTGGAGGTTTTTAGCCTCTTCAATATTTTCCTTGCTGTTTCAGCCCCCAATTTATCGTGATTGTAAAAATGTCCCATACCCTCTTCGTCAACAGTCAGTGTATGGGGCTTTTCTATGTCGTGAAATAGGGCAGCCAACCTAAGATGTAGTACTGAAGGCGTATTGTCTAAAACACAAAGGGTATGGCGATAGACGTCCTTATCGTGATATGGGCTTCTTTGGTCAAATCCAAGGGTATCTGTAATCTCTGGCATAAATACTTCCAATGCTCCTATATCCATTAGTAAATCTATTCCAATTGACGGTTTTTTCGACAGTAATATTTTGAAAAATTCCTCTTGAATTCTCTCTTCGCTGATGTTCTTCAGGAATTTACTAAATTTCTTACAGGCTTCATAGGTCTTTGGCTCTATGACAAAGTCCAATTGTGTTGCAAATCTAATGGCCCTGATTATTCTCAGGTAGTCCTCTCCAAATCTATCCTTTGGATTTCCTACTGTCCTTATTATGTCTTTTTTTAAATCTTCTACCCCGTGGAAGTAGTCTATTAGACCTGCCTCTTTGCTATATGCCATGGAGTTAATGGTAAAATCCCTTCGGGACAAGTCGTCCTTTAATTCTTTGGAAAAAAACACCCTTTCCGGCCTTCTTCCATCTATGTATTCACCATCTTGCCTAAAGGTGGTTACTTCTGTGTTGCCTTCTCTTTGAACTACTACTACTGTGCCAAATTTTTTCCCCACCTCTATAGTTTTGAACTCTTTAAACAGTTGGGAGATTTGGTCTGGCAATGCATCTGTTGCTATGTCGTAGTCTGAGGGGCTTTTCCCTATGAGCATATCTCTGACGGAGCCTCCCACTATATATGCTTTATATCCATTTTTCTTTAATTTGTTTAAAATTAGTTCTATATGCGCTGGAATACTTAATTCCATACTATCACTCCATTTTTTTATCTTACTTAAGTATAACATAGTATTCCAGAGTGACAAGTTATTTTATTCAAAAGGACCTCGGAAAATTTTCCAAGGTCCTTTGTATTATCTGTATTTTTTAAATAATATGGTTGCATTATGTCCACCAAACCCTAAGGAATTGGACAAAGCATAATCTATTTCCCTCTTTACTGCCTTGTTAGGCGTATAGTTCAACTGACATTCCCCGTCGGGAAATTCGTAATTTATTGTGGGGGGTATCATCCCCTCTTTAATTGCTAAGGCTGTGGCTATAGCCTCTATTCCACCAGCAGCACCTAATAAATGTCCTGTCATTGATTTTGTCGAGCTTATGTTTATGTCCTTTGCATGGTCTCCAAATAACTTTTCTATAGCCAAGGACTCAAATTTGTCGTTGAAATAGGTCGACGTCCCATGGGCATTTATATAGTCAACTTTGTCATAGTCTGCATTTCCCTCTTTCAATGCTAGCTCCATGGCCCTTGTGGCTCCCTTTGCTTCAGGATCAGGCTGAGTTATATGGAAGGCATCTGATGTAGAACCATATCCTACAATTTCTCCGTAGATATGGGCTCCCCTCGCCAATGCATGGTCAAGCTCTTCAAGTATCAGTATACCTGCACCCTCACCCATTATAAATCCATCTCTTTCCTTATCAAAGGGTCTTGAGGCCTTTTCTGGCTCTTCATTCCTAGTGGAAAGTGCTTTCATTGAACAAAATCCTGCTACTGAAATAGGTGTTATAGACGCATCTGCTCCGCCCGCTACACACATTTCTATATTACCGTATTTTATCATTCTATAGGCCTCGCCTACGGCATTGGTACTGGATGCACAAGCAGTAGTCACTGTCATGGTAGGGCCTCTGAATCCAAAAGTCATGGATACTTGTCCCGGTGCCATATTGGATATCATCATGGGTATAAATAAAGGACTTACTCTGCTGGGACCTCTATCCCTTAATTTTGTAAATTCTGTCTCCATGGTCTCCATACCACCTATGCCAACGCCAATAATTACCCCAACTTTGTCCAAGTTTATAGTGTCTAAATTTACCTCTCCATCCTCCAATGCTAATTTTGTACCTGCTATGGCAAATTGGGTAAATCTGTCCATTCTTCTGGCTTCTTTTTTGTCTATATATTGAGCAGGGTCAAAATCCTTCACCTCTGCTGCTATTTTAGTGTCAAAGTCTACAGGGTCAAATCTGGTTATTTGTCCAACTCCAGATTTCCCTGTCATTAAAGAGTCCCAGAAAACCTTTTTTCCTATGCCAATTGGGGATACGGGGCCTACTCCTGTAATTACAACTCTCTTCATTTATCTACCTCCACAAAGGTATTATTCTAATTTTTCTTCTACGTATTTTACTATTTCTCCTATTACTAGCAGTTTTTCAGCATCTTCATCTGGAACAGTAATCTCAAACTCGTCTTCTAGTGCCATCATTATTTCAACTGCATCTAATGAATCTGCTTCTAAATCTTTTGTCAGGGAAGTTTCTGCTGTAATACTGTCTAAATCATCTATCCCCAATTGATCTGCTATTATATCTCTTATTTTTTCAAATAACATTATACATTCCTCCTATTATTTACATTACCATTCCGCCATCTACATTTATAATTTGCCCTGTGATATAATCGGATTTCTCGCTGGCCAAAAATACCACTAAATCCGCAATATCCTTCGGCTTTCCAAATGTACTTAGGGGAATGGCTTTTAACATTTCTTCTTTAACATCCTCTTTTAGTACATCTGTCATATCTGTTTGTATAAATCCAGGTGCAATTCCATTTACTCTGATGCCTCTACTAGCCAACTCTCTGGCCATGGACTTTGTAAACCCAATTACTCCCGCTTTTGATGCACTGTAATTCCCTTGACCTGCATTACCCATTATACCAACTACAGAAGCCATATTTATTATTTTCCCATACCTTTTTTTCATCATTATTCTTGATATGGCCTTGGTACAAAGGAAAGTGCCCTTTAGGTTTACATTCATTACATCATCCCAGTCTTCTTCCTTCATCCTAATGAGTAAATTGTCTTTTGTTATTCCTGCATTGTTCACTAATATATCTATTGTTCCAAACGATTCTTCCATTGCCTTTGTCATTTGTGCAACTTCTTCTTCGATGGAGACATTGGCCTTAATTGCCAAAGCCTTCACCCCCATGTTTTCTATTTCTTTTACCACCTCCTTAGCTTTATCTTCACCCCTTACATAGGTGAGCCCTATATTTACGCCATTTCTGGCTAATTCCAAAGCAATTTCCTTGCCTATTCCTCTTGATCCGCCTGTGATTAAGGCGACTTTATTATTTAGGTTCACTTATTCACCATCCTTCATAGACTTCAGGTATTCTACTGTTTCTTTAAAGGAGTCTAAGTCGTTTACATTTAGCGCTTTTACCTTTTTCCCCATGGATTTGCCAATCTTTCTGACGAAACCCGTAAGGGATTTTCCAGGCCCTATTTCTACAAATGTATTTACACCTTTATTTATCATAAATTCAACGGATTGCTGCCATAATACAGAACTACTGACTTGATTTACCAGCTTAGTCTTTATTTCGTCCTTTGATATAATTGGCATTCCATCTACATTGGTCACTACTTTCTTTCTGGCATCTTGAACTTGTACTGTAGATAACTCATTTTTTAACTTTTCACCAGCAGACGCCAAAAGTGATGAGTGAAATGGTGCCGATACTGGTAGGGGTATCGCCCTTCTAGCTCCTAGCTTCATTGCTTCTTCACAGGCAGCTTGTAGTCCTGGCAATTCTCCTGTCAATACAATTTGCTCGGGGCTATTATAGTTTGCTACTTCTACAACTCCATGCTTTTTAGTTGCTTCTATGACTGAGGGGAGCATATCCTTATTTAGTCCCATAATGGCTGCCATACCGCCTACTCCTAGGGGCACAGCCTCCTGCATAAACTTCCCTCTTTCTTTTACTATTTTTAGGGCATCTTTGAATTCCATGGATTTGCTCATGACTAAGGAGCTGTACTCTCCAAGGCTTAAGCCTGCAGTATAATCACAATCAATACCCTCAGATTCCAAGGCCTTTAACATAGCTATGCTTGTGGCCAATATTGCGGGCTGGGTATTTTCTGTCTTTGTCAGTTCCTCTTCTGTACCTCCAAAGCAAATGCTTTTTAAGTCGTAGTCTAATATTTCGTTGGCTTCATCAAACACATCCTTTGACGATTGAAAGCTTTGGTAAAAATCGCTTCCCATGCCTACATATTGTGATCCCTGTCCCGGAAAGATAAAGGCTATCTTATCTTTTTTATCCATCCATACCACCTCTTCCCATTATGGAGTCAACAAAGTTTAGGGCTTCTGCCGCTTCTGAGGCAATCCCCTCTATTATTTCTTTGCATGACTTTATATCTTCAATCAGTCCTGCTATTTGGCCGGACATTAAAGAACCTTTCTCTATATCCCCTTCTAATACGGCTAATTTTAGTCTTCCAGAACTCAATAACTCCAATTCTTCAAAAGTAGCCCCATTTTTCTCCAATACTGTATATTCCCTAGTAAATTTATTTTTCAGGGCTCTTACTGGATATCCTGTATTTCTTCCAATGACTAGTGCATCTCTATCTTTTGACTTTACTATGGCATCTTTAAAGTTTTGATGTACGATTGATTCCTTGGAACTTACAAATCTCGTTCCCATTTGAACGCCTTCAGCTCCTAGGCTTAGGGCTGCTAAAAACCCTCTCCCATCTGCAATGCCCCCTGCAGCTATTACAGGGATTTTAACCGCATCTACTACTTGTGGAATCAATGCCATGGTAGTTAGCTCTCCTATGTGGCCTCCCGCCTCAGTGCCCTCTACAATCAGGGCATCTGCTCCTTCTCTCTCCAACCTTCTAGCTAAAGACACAGTAGGTACTACAGGTATGATTTTTACATTGTGTTTTTTTAGCTTGTCGATGTATTTCGCCGGACTTCCCGCACCTGTAGTCACTACAGGAATTCCCTCATCACATACTATACCTACAATATCTTCAGCATATCTAGATAACATCATTATATTTACTCCAAAGGGCTTATCTGTCAATTTCTTGGTCTCCCTTATTTCATGTCTAATGGCTTCTCCACGGGCATTTCCTGCACCTATGATGCCTAACCCACCCGCTTCTGATACTGCTGCCACCAATTCATGCGTGGCTACCCAAGCCATTCCACCTTGAAGTATGGGGTATTTAACGTTTAAAAGTTCAGTTATTCTAGTGTTTATCATTACTTACCTTCCTCCCTATTCCACTTTATTATCATGGAAGCCCAGGTAAGTCCCGCACCAAATGCTACTAATAGTACATTATCCCCTTTGTTTATCTTTTTTGCCTTAATAGCCTCGTCTAAAGCTACTGGTATTGAAGCTGACGACATATTGCCATATTTGTTTAAGTTTATATATACTTTATCCTTTCCTAGGTTTAATCTCTTTTCCGCTGCAGCTATTATTCTGATATTTGCTTGATGCGGCACTAGGAAATCTAATTCTTCTAATTTTAAATTGGCTTTTTCTATGACGTTTATAGTAGCCTTTTCCATTACCCTGACAGCAAATTTAAACACTTCTCTACCATCCATTTTTATATAGTGTAGCTTATTTGCTATGGTATCTTCGCTGGCTGGATGCCTTGAACCTCCTCCGGGCTGGATGAGTACTTCTCCATCTTGCCCCTTAGAACCTAATTCGGAACTAAGTATACCTAGACCTTCTTCTGTTTCCTCCAATAGACAAGCACCTGCACCATCCCCAAATAGTACGCATGTATTTCTATCTTCCCAATCTGTTATTTTGGAAAGGGTTTCTGCTCCTATTACTAAAACCTTTTTATATGCTCCTGTGCTAATAAATCTTTGGCCTATATCCAGGCTATATACGAAGCCTGAGCATCCCGCATTTATGTCAAATGCAGCGGCCTTTGTAGCTCCAAGATTTTTTTGCACTATACATGCAGTGGATGGAAAAGCGTGATCGCCTGTGACTGTTGCAACTATTATTAGGTCAATGTCTTCTGGGTTGGTCTTTCCATCTTCCAAAGCTCTCTTTGCAGCGATGGTAGCTATGTCGGATGCGGCAATATTATCTTCTACTACTCTTCTTTCCTCTATGCCTGTTCTATCGACAATCCATTCATTTGATGTATCCACCATCTTTGACAAATCAAAGTTTGTGATGACTTTATCAGGCACATAGCTGCCTATCCCAGAGATTCCCACATAAATCTTTTTCATTTTCCACCTCCAAATTTAGTTTGATTTTTATATGCCTTCCTCATTTACCACCCCCTTTAAAATATTTGCAAATTTATCTACCTTATATTATATTAATACTATGATATAAATTCCAAAACATATTATACTATGAAAAGTAATAAAAATCCAATAATTAACACAGTAAAAGCATATTCACGATATAGTTAAAACATTATGATTTAGTATATCTGAATATTGTTAAATAATCAATCTTTAAATTGTCAATATTTTACTAAAAAGGAGAGATTTTATGGGCAAAATATTAAATATCGAGGAAATTAAGGGTATTATTCCTCATAGGTATCCTTTTCTATTAGTTGATAAGGTTGAAATTCAGGAAGTTGGAGTAAAGGGCCTTGGATACAAAAACGTAACTATAAATGAACCATTCTTTCAAGGTCATTTCCCCCATTTTCCTGTGATGCCAGGGGTACTAATTGTAGAATCCATGGCTCAAGTGGGGGCTGTCATTTTATTATCCGACGAAAGATTTAAGGGGAAAACTCCATTTTTTGCGGGTATTAACAAGGTAAGGTTTAAAAGAAAGGTTGTCCCTGGGGACACTTTAAAGATGGAAGTTGAGCTTACTAAAATAAGGGGACCTATTGGAATCGGTCAAGGGAAAGCTTATGTAGATGGTGAGCTAGCTTGTGAAGGAGAGTTTTTGTTCGCTATTGAATAGAGGATTAAAAGCATAAGGCAGTCGCGCTCTTATGCTTTAATCCTCTATTATAGTCCAAAATATTTATATCCTGCTTTTCAATAAAGCTTCTATTCTTTCCTTCTCTTTTATAATCCTGCCTTTTTTCTCATCGTAGGCGTATAGGGCGCCGCTGACCATTCTAGTCTTTAACTGTCCCTTTGCAATTTTAGAGCCTTGAAGATGAGGAGCATCTAATATGCCCAATCTTACTGCCTCTGTCAATGTTTCAGGATCAGTTAGGGGGTCCTTTGCATTTGGATTTAAATCTTCTATTGCCTTTACGATTATTTTGGCTTCTTCTACCAAAGTTTCCTTTCTATCTAATACGTTTTTGTCCTTTGCCATATTGACCGAGCCAAGGAATTCATTTTTCAGTATTCCCCTTACTATCATGGCAGATTCTATTATATCCTCTGCATTTGCAGCGTGGTGGGCTTCACAGTATCCAACTACATGGTATATATGTGGTCTAATTGCCATGGATAAATAGGCTGAGGCGGCTAATTGTCCCTTTGCTTGATATAGATTTGTCGGGAAACTGGCCAAACCCGCCCTGGCTTGTCGGTAAACTCTAAATTCGTCGTCTACTAGGCTCTCCACCAATTCAATTTTTGCTAACATTTTCCCCAAATCCATTTCTGGCGAAATAGTAGCTGGTACGTTGAACATATATTGGGCTATATAATCTTTTACTCCCATTTTCTTTGCGTTATATGCCACTATATATGCTGCTGCTACGCCAATGGCATCATGGGCATCCCTGAGGCTCCAGTGATGAGGATCGTTGACTTCCACGGGTATATTTCTCTTTCCATGCCATTTCATGACTTCTTGGTTCTCCTTGATGGCCTCGTACAAGGGTCTAGGTCCCCTTTTATCTAATTCACTATACCAAAATAGTGGAACTGCACACCAAGCATTGTCTATGGTGCTATTTAGTACCTCTGCGAATTGAATTATATTCTTCGTGCCGCTATAGGAGCGTAGAAGTGGATAATTCCCTCGTTGAGCAGCCTTATAAAGTTTTATAAAATCTTCTGGATTCCTTAGGGGTACTCCTCCTGCACCATTTAACCTGGTATCCATATTTTCTTGATCAAAAAAGTATTCCTGGGCATTTTGGTCAGGGGCTATGGATATGATGTCTATTACTTTTGACTCTGCCACTTTTTCTATGGCTTCTACAGTTTCTTCTATGGTACTTAAACCTAGATGGTGTCTCAAAACTGGGTAGGGATATTTTGATTCTATCCTAGACAAAATTTCCCTTGGGTATGATTCGTCTAGGTTGTAGTCTCTTCCTTTAAGGTATGCCATGACCTCGTCTATGTCTTCTGTGCCGTCAAATATCTTTTGAAAAATTCCCCATCTTGCAGCGACTTCTGCCGTAGGCTCTGTGCCTCCAAATATGAAGGATTTATCCCCCATGTTTTCTTCCTGTATTTTAGATTTTAGTTCTTCTAGGATATTATTCAGGGGCTCTGGAGTCAGCCTATATGATAGTGCTACTATATCGGGCTCCTTCTCCTTAATGATTTCCATTAGTTCATCTACGGTCTTCCCTATTCCTATAAAGTCTGTTGTAAAGCCTTCCTTCTCCGCTAAATTAAGATAGTTCATTATGCCTGCCACATGGACACAATTACCTAATGTACCGGCAATTATTTTTTTCACTATGCAACACCTTCCTTCTCTTTTCCACCGTCTTTTATAACTTTTCCATTTCGTGCCAAATCATGCATTTGATTTATGGTCAATCCCTTAAGTCCAAGCCTTTCAATGGTTCTGCCGTCTTCGTAAAAGTCCTTTCCAGTCATTAATGCAGCAATATTTATGACTGTAGTAATGGCTGGGGTCTTAATTCCCAATTCCTTTGCTATGGATGCCATAGGTATTAAGCTATAGGGCACATCCTCAAATATATACCTAATTTGCAAACCTTTCGGTGCCTGAAGCCCCATATATGCTGGGTTGTTTTGTACTGCCTCATATAGACTATTTCCTTTAGCTCCATAAGTCTCATATAGCCAATCTTTGGCAGATAGGGTATCTACTTGAAGGGCATGACCTAATTCCATCCTTTCGCGATCCATTATCTCTATGAAATCCCCTATGGATGGTGTAATGCCCTCTATATAGTACTCGAAAGGGGCTCCCCTCTCTATATGTCCACTGTTTAATAAAGTTGGTGCAGGATGGAAGATAGCACCATAATTGTTGATACTGGTTTCTAATACGTCTTTTGCCACTGAAAATTGTGGATATGCGGGTTTTAATTGGTTTATTACGTAAGTGATATTTGTCGATGGGATTGATGCCATTGTTACTTCATTCTTGATTTGAAATACGTGTACGCTGTTTGGAGATGTGGTTCTACAGGCGTATACCAGAGACTGAGCCTCTGCTACGGTAATATTTTTGTCGCATTTTTCCCGCCTAAGGGTTTCGTATACTTCCAATGCTCCACCTGTACGCCCTGGGTTAAGTACTATGACTTGACCGTCTACCAAATACGGTGCCATTTCCACTGCTATTTGGTAATGCCCTATGGCTGGAACCGTAACCATAATCATATCCGCGCCCTCTATGGCATCTTTCATTATGTTGGTTACTTTTTTTAAAATCCCTGTACCAGTTATCTCTCCTGTAAGCGAGATAAACGGATTTTCTATAAGGGGTAATATATTGGCCAAGGTTCTATTATATAGACTCACTTCGTATCCTAACATGGCCAAATATCCTGCCATAGCCATACCTCCGTTGCCAGCTCCTATTATGCTATATTTAAGTTCTTTTTTCATATAATCTCTCCCTTCCAAATAGTTTTTATGTAAACCTGTTTTTAAGTATAAAAAAACTATGGGCTTCCATAGTTCTGATATCAGACTTTACTCTGCCCCCTTTAAATTGCTTACGAGGTTAGCTGTCGGGTTCGGGCCAAGGGTCTGCCCGTCCTAGTGGATTCACCCCAATTAATCGGTTCCCCCGTTTCTCTACAAGAATTCAGCAATATGTACTTGTTCGAGACTAGAAATATTATACCATAATAGACAGAATTATGCAAAAATCTTTTTTATACAAAAATAGACAAGGGAATTTTCCCTTGTCCTATTTTGTCTTTTGTCTTACTTCATTTGCTCTCTTGCTATTTCTGCACCTTTTTCCATAGCTTCTTTGTTAATTGGCATCAAATGTGCTCTATGCTCTCCAAATACAGCAGTAAAAGCTTTATCCAATATGGTTTCAGGTTTTACTACCTTTGAAGCCTCTATGAAAGCCCCTAGCATTACCATATTGGCAGTCCTGCTGTTGCCAAGGTCGTTGGCTACTTCATTGGCAGGTATATAATATACTTCTATGTCATCTCTTGTAGCCTTTTTTTCTATTAATGAAGAGTTGATAAATAGTCTTCCTCCTGGTTTTACTGAAGATTCGAACTTGTCTAAGGAAGGTAGATTCATTACTATGGCTGTAGTGGATTCTGTAACTACTGGTGATCCTACTGCATCTTCCGAAATGATTACACTACAGTTTGCAGTTCCGCCTCTCATTTCTGGTCCATAGGAAGGTAGCCATGATACTGCCTTGTCTTCTGTCATTCCTGAAAAAGTCAAGAGTTGGCCTAAAGCCATTACGCCTTGTCCGCCAAAGCCAGCAACAACTATTCTTTCTTCCATTTTATTCAGCCTCCTCTGGTCGTCTAAAATTACCTAGTGGATAATAAGGTATCATATTGTCTGCTAACCATTTCATTGACTCAGGGGCTGTCATTCCCCAGTTAGTTGGACATGTAGATAGTACCTCTACTATTCCAAAACCTTTTCCTTCTAATTGTACCTTAAAGGCTTCTATTATGGCTCTTTTTGCCTTTCTTATGTTTCCTGGTGTGTTTACTGCTACCCTCTCTACAAATTTGGCTCCATCTATAGTTGCCAATAATTCGCTCATTCTAATGGGCATTCCGCTATGCTCTACAGTTCTACCTTGTGGTGATGTAGTGGTCTTTTGACCTATTAATGTTGTTGGTGCCATTTGTCCGCCTGTCATGCCGTAGATGGCGTTGTTTACAAATATAGTTGAGATTTTTTCTCCCCTATGAGCTGCGTGCACTATCTCTGCTGTACCGATACTTGCTAAATCCCCGTCACCTTGGTAAGTAAATACGAAGTTATCAGGGTGAACCCTTTTAATTCCTGTGGCAACTGCTGGTGCTCTACCGTGGGCTGCTTCGTGCATGTCACAGTTAAAATATTCGTATGCAAATACAGAACAGCCTACTGGGGCAACGCCTATTGCATTGTCTAAAATTCCAAGCTCCACCATGGCCTCTCCTACTAATCTATGGATAATTCCATGGGTACATCCTGGACAATAGTGAGTTTCAACTTCTGTTAAACCTTTTGTTCTCTCAAAAATCACGGCCATTACTTCTCACCTCCGAGGATTTTCTTAATATTTTCAATGAATTCTTCTGGTGTCGGTGACATTCCACCCGTTCTACCGTAAAAATGAACTGGATACTTGCCTTCAACTGCGATTTTTACGTCGTCTATCATTTGTCCTGTGTTCATTTCTGCCGTCAATACTGCCTTGCAGTTTGGATTTATTTTCTTAAATTCGTCATAGGGATACGGCCATAATGTTATCGGTCTTATGAGTCCTATTTTATAGCCTTCTTCTTCTAATTTTGCTATGGCAGTTTTTGCAATTCTCGCTGTTGTACCATAGGCTGCAATGACTAATTCTGCATCTTCTATATTATAAGATTCTACTTTTACTTCGTTTTGTTTTATTAAATCGTATTTTGCTTGCAGTCTGATATTGTGTTGTTCTAGATCCTCTGGGTTAATATATAGAGAGTTTATAATATTTCTTTCTCTCTCCCCATTGGTCCCTGTTGTAGCCCAGTCTTTTTCTGCCAATTCTCTCCTGACTGGAGTTTTGAATTCTACTGGTTCCATCATTTGCCCTATCATACCATCCCCTGCAATCATTACAGGGTTCCTATATTGGTCGGCTACATCGAAGCCTTCAATAATAAGGTCTACCATTTCTTGTACATCCGATGGAGCATATACTACTAATCTGTAGTCTCCATTACCTCCACCTCTTGTGGCTTGGAAGTAGTCTGTTTGTGATGGTTGGATACTGCCTAGTCCAGGACCGCCTCTCATTATATTTACTATTAAACATGGCAGTTCTGCTCCTGCTATATAGGAGATACCTTCTTGTTTTAAAGACATACCTGGACTTGACGAAGACGTCATTACCCTTGCTCCTGAGCCTGCTGCTCCGTATACCATATTTATTGCTGCAACTTCGGATTCTGCCTGTAGGTATACTCCTCCTACCTTTGGCAATTCCCTAGCCATGTATTCTGGTAATTCTGATTGGGGTGTAATAGGATAACCAAAGAAGTATCTACATCCAGCTTGAATAGCTGCAGCTCCTATGGCCTCATTCCCCTTCATGAGAATTTTTGACACATTAATCCCTCCTTAATTTATTAAAATCTTTCTACAGTAATTACTAGGTCTGGACAAACCATTGCACAGTTTGCACAGCCTATACATTTATCCATTTCTACAACAGTTGCTGGGTGATATCCTTTTTTATTTATTCTAGTCTTGTCCATAAATATTATATCGACTGGACATACAGTGGTACAAAGTTCACATCCTTTACAAATGTCTTCTTTGAATTCAACTCTTCCTTTTGCCATTTTTACCCTCCTTACTAGCTAATAAGCCAATGTAATTACTATAACATCCACTCATCTCTTAAAAATAATTTAATCGGTAGAATCTCTCCCTTTAAATCCGACGGAAGTTCAGGTATGATGCTCTCTAATGCAGAAACGTATTTTAGCTCTATTCCTGTTTTTTCCTCTACTTCTAGGGCTAATTTCTGCCCTCTGAGAATATCTTCTACTGTAGTTGCCTTTAATAGATGGGTATTGTTGACTAATCCTGTGACCTTGGCCCTTGATACGTCCTCAATTTTTTTCATATACTCTAGAACTTTATCTACGGTTTGGGTTTCGGCCCTGTTGGCATTTAAGATGAAAAACATATCGTATTTTCCATCTACGAAGTAATCTACATACCTTCCCAAGGCTCTAGCCCCTACTTGATCCCCTCCTACGTCCAGTATTAAATCATAGGATGAATCTTGTAATGGGGCGTATACTTCTGCCGATATTGATGGCACCTCTATGGCAGGGGTATTGACTTGGCTGCCTATGACCTTTATTCCCAGTCCTTCAAGCTCTTTTGCCTTTTCTCTGGATCTAAAATACATATTTACTACATCTAAGTCGGCCAGTGCGACCTTCCTCCCCATTTCAGCCAATCTTACTGCATAATTTACGCTAAATTCAGACTTGCCACTTCCATAATGCCCTATTATTACTCTAATTCTCTTGTCTTCTAACATTTTATCCAACCCTAATTATATATTTTCGCTTCTTCTTCTCCTCTTAGTACCCTTAGGCCGCCTTCTGCTAAGGCAGTTAATTCGTCCTCACCGGGATATACTGTAACTGGCCCTATGAAACTTACCCTTTCTTCTATCCACGAAGTGAACACCTTGTCGTATGCTATGCCTCCAGTAATGATAATGCCATCGACTTTGCCCTTTAATACGGCTGCAGATGCGCCTATTTCTTTTGCTACTTGATATGCCATAGCGTAGTATATCAATTTTGCGTATTGGTCGCCATCTTTTATTCTGTCTTCTACTTCTCTGGCGTCGTTTGTATTTAAATATGATACTATACCGCCATTTCCCTTTAGCATTTTCTTAACTTCTTCTTTTGTATATTCCCCTGAAAAACATATATTTACTATATCTCCCACCGGTAGGGAACCTGCTCTCTCCGGCGAAAAAGGTCCTTCTCCATCTAAGGCATTTGGCACATCTATGACCCTTCCTTTTTCATGGGTGCCTACAGATACTCCGCCTCCCAGATGAGCTACTATTAAATTTAAATCTTCGTATTTTCGGTCTATAGCTTTTGCATACTTTCTAGCTACTGCTTTTTGGTTTAAGGCGTGGAATATGCTTTTTCTCTCTATTTCCTTTAGGCCAGAAATCCTAGCTACATCTTGCATTTCGTCAACTACTACAGGGTCAACTATGAAGGATTTTTTGTCTATGGCCTTGGATATTTCATAAGCCAATATGCCTCCCAAATTAGATGCGTGCTCTCCCAAAAGCCCTGCTTTTAAGTCTTCCAGCATTCTGTCATTTACTTCGTAGGTCCCACCTTCTATGGGATTTAAAAGTCCCCCTCTACCTACCACTCCGTCTAAAGACTCTAAGGCTATGTTGTTCTTTTCCAATGCGTTTAATATTATATTTTTTCGAAATTCATATTGATCGTAAATCTTATCAAATGAACATATTTCTTCAGTTGTATGGCGTAGAGTTTCTTCAAATGCGATATTCTCATCTTCAAAAACTGCTATTTTTGTTGACGTAGATCCTGGATTTATAATTAATAGTCTAATTGTTTTTCCCTCCTATTTCGACGCCATTAGTACTCCTAAGGCTATTGAATTTAATTTTGCTTCTTCGTTGTCAGCCCTGGATGTAAGTATTATTGGAGCTTTTGTCCCCAATATTAGGCCTGCTGACTTTGCATTCCCTAAAAATGTCAATGCTTTGTATAATGCATTCCCTGCGTCTATGTTGGGAGCTAGTATTATATCTGCTTCCCCTGCTACTTCGCTGTCCACTCCTTTTAGTCTTGCAGATTCCTTAGATACAATATTGTCTAAGGCAAAAGGTCCATCTACTATACATCCTGTTATTTCCCCTTTTTTGTACATATCAGTCAATTCCTTTGCATGTACTGTAGCTTCCATCTTTGGAGAAACTTTTTCCTTTGATGCCAATACTGCCACTTTTGGCATCTCAATATCTAAGGATTTTGCCAATGCAACAGCATTTTCTAATATCTCCTTCTTTTGATTCAAATCAGGCTGTATATTCATAGCTGCATCTGTAACCATAAAGACCTTGTGGTAAGTAGCTATGTCAAATATTGCCACATGGGATATTATTTTTCCAGCCCTTAGTCCAATTTCCTTGTCTAGGACTTGTTTCATTATTATAGATGTGTCTATCAGACCTTTCATCAGTACATCTGCCTTGCCGCTGCTGACTAAACTGGTGGCTGTCCTACAGGCCTCAACTTTGTCCTCTTCGTGGATTATCTCTACGTTTGATAAGTCGAATCCTATATCCTTTGCTAATACTTCAATGGCATTTCTATCTCCCGTCAATATAGGCTCGGATATTCCAAGTTCTGTTGCCTTCATGACGGCAGACAGTACATCTCTATCCTGAGCAACAGCTACCGATACCTTTTTAGGTCCTCTAGACCTAGCTAACTCCAACAAATCTTCAAACGACTTAGCCATTTATATTCACCTCCTTCTCATATATTTTTGCTTCTTCTACACCATTTATTATTCTAAGTGCACCTTTATTTAGTGCATCCATCTCATCTTCACCTGGGTAGACTATTATATCTCCTATGAAATTTATCATATCGCTTATTCTTTCCACTAGATATTTGGAGTTGGCTAGTCCACCTGTAAGTATGATATTGTCCACTTTGCCAAATAGTACTGTGGAGTAGGCACCTATTTCCTTGCCAATTTGATATGCCATGGCATCGTATACCGTCTTTGCGTATTTATCTCCGTCTTCTATTCTCTTTTCTATTTCTCTCCCATCCACGGTACCTAAATAGGAATACAGGCCTCCTACACCTTGGATTTTAAGCTTCATTTCTTTCAATGTGTATTTACCTGAAAAACACATCTCAGCCACATCTCCCACGGGAAGTCCCCCAGATCTTTCTGGAGAAAATGGTCCCATGTCCTTGGCGTTATTTACGTCTAAGATTTTTCCCTTTTCTATGGCAGCAATGGATATTCCCCCACCCATATGGCATACTAATAAATTTAGGTCACCTATTTCTTTACCTAATTCCTTTGCCCTCCTATGGGAGACAGCTTTAATATTTAAGGCATGGGATAAAGATTTTCTAGGAACTCCCTTTAACCCCGATATTCTAGATACTTCGTGAAACTCGTCTACTGCTACAGGGTCTACGATATAAGCAGCTATACCTTCTTCATCTCCTATACCCTTTGCCAACATCCCTCCTAGGTTCGAAGCATGTTCACCTTGGATGCCAACCTTTAGGTCATCTATCATCCTAGAAGTAACTAGATAAGTGCCACCAGGCATAGATCTAAGAAGTCCACCTCTGCCAACCACAGCCAGTAATGTATCTGTTTTTATGTCTTCTTTATGAAACCAACCTTTGATAAGTCTTAATCTGTAGTCGTACTGTTCTGCAATTTTATCGAATTTTTCAATATCATCCTTGTTGTGGTCGATTCTAAATGTCTTTACTTCATCTTCTCCTTCAAATAATGATACTTTTGTAGATGTAGATCCTGGATTTATGGCTAGTACGTATTTTCTTTCCATATTTTCCTCCTTAACGCTTGTTTAATTTTATATTTATAATTTGAGGGTTAACCTCTTTAACTACTATGCCTTCTGGTATGTTAAAGCTCGGCGTCACCCAGTATTCTCCTTCACCAAATAAGTTCAAATCTATATAAGGTTCTAAGTCTTCTTTTGTTAATTCATCCATGACTTCCCTATTGCCCTTTACTACTAGTTTTACTGTCTTCAAAAGGTCCTCCCTGTCTATGCTCAATTCCTGCTCCAGATTTTTAATATTTATTTCCTCTAGAGTGTATTCAAATGTATCAGTTGCCGTTTCCTCTATATTTACGTAAATAGTTACCCTCTCATTGGGATTTACTAAGGAAACATTTGGAGGCAAATCCAATTCCACTTCCATGCTTGGATTTTCTATTAGTGTATTTATATCTATTGATTTTGTCTGTACTGAGGACAAATTCGATATGCCATTGTCGCCTTTGAGGGCTATTTGGCTCGGATAAATTACCACATCTGCAATTTCATAGTTATCTGGTAGATGGTTTTCAGTCCTAAGCTCTATGGGAATTGTGGCAGTTTTATATACAGGTACTACAAGATCAATTACTTTAGGCTCATATTCCACTCCCCGAACGTCATTCCCTTCGTCGTCTAAAAGCTTAATAGGCACCGTTAGATACCCGCTTTCTTTTCTCCCTGTTAAATCTACTACAGCAACTACTTCTGCAACTTCATTGACCCAAGATCTTGGTCCTTTAAGCATTACGGTCTGAGACTTCGTAGTGATGGCACCTTGTATATAGTTGGAATCCAAGCTCCCAATAGCCTTTATGGTTATGGACTTATCTCTATCTATTAATTTATCAAAGGTAAATAGTATTTCACTAGGCTCGTACCTTTCAATACGCAAATCTGGAAAATCTTCTAAAAACACGTTTACTGGAACCTTTACTTGCCCCTCTACATATCCACTTAGGTCAACGCTGGCCTTTATATATTTAGATGCGTTTTGCATAAGTTTTGCCATTTCTGTCTTTCTACCGTTTACCCTAACGGTTATTGTGGCCTCTTCAGGCTCCATTAACATAAGCCCTTGCCTTTCTAAAGCACTAAGGTTTGTAAAAGCTACACTTACGTTTTTGAAGTTTTCTGGCATATCTGGATTGACTTCACTCATAACATAGCTCCACAGGATAAAAGCTATAATAAGAGCAAAGACTTTTAAAGTTAAATCATTCTTCTCCTTGCTCATCTTTTCTCCTCCATCTAGTCATAAATGTTGGTGCGGAATCCTTGGATTTGTACATATCCATAAGTATCTGTTTTAGTGTCTTGGCATCTAAATGCCTAGCTAAGCTGCCATTTTCGGCAATAGAAATAGAACCAGTCTCTTCGGATACAATAATTGAAAGGCTATCGGATCTTTCCGATATTCCTAAAGCTGCCCTGTGTCTAGTACCCAATTCCTTACTGAGATTCATATTATCTGTAAGGGGTAAGAAACAAGCTGCTGCTTTTATTGTATCTTCCTTAATAACAACGGCTCCATCGTGTAAAGGTGTATTCGGAATAAATATGTTTATAAGTAAATTACTGGATACTGTACCATTTATTATGGTACCTGTCTCCACTACTTCATTTAGGCCTGTTTCTCTTTCTAAAACTATTAAGGCCCCAATCTTTTGTCTTGAAAGTGAGGCACATGCCTCCACAATTTCGTCTACTGTCTTAGATAGACTTTCTCCTTTGATTTCTAAAAAGGATTTTGTGAAAAAACTGGACCTGCCAATGTACTCCAGACCTCTTCGGAGTTCTGGCTGAAATACAATCAAGATGGCTATTACTCCTACTGTCATGGTATTCCTTAAAATCCAATTAATTGTATACAATTCTAACCATCCGTCTGCAGTGATTTTTTCGAAAACAAAAATCACAAAAATACCTTTTATCAGCTGTTCTGCTCTAGTTTCTCTAATTAGTTTGAACACTTTATAAAAGGCCAAGGCGACAATGATAATGTCTACAATATCCCTTATTCTCATATTTGAAAATAATCCCCTAAAGAATTCCAAGGTCTACCACACCCTATTTGTATTTTTACTACTAATAGTATTATATAATAGTTTCAACTTATTTTGTACTAATAAATTCGATATACAAAATTTAATTTAATTCTGAATATAAGGAGTTTTCAGTCACCTTCTCTATTGTGTCTTCATAAGATTTTTCTAATCTTCGTATAATTGAGGTGTAAGTGCTTGAGTTTTCTTCCAAAATATCCTCAATAGGAAGTATTTCATAATTCACTTTATTTCCCTCTCTATATTTATATACCCATGTTGGTATAAAATGAATATCTTTAATTGCCGTTTCACTTTTTATTAAATCCTTTTCTATTTCTATTTCAACCATTAATCCGTCTTCTGTATATGAATTGCCCATGGTATCCTGTCTCTGATTTGAAATGAAATTTCCCAGGGAATATATTATAAACTTTTCTTTTCCATCTCTTTCCACTATTTGTGAACCTTGTATGACGTGTGGATGGCTTCCCAGTACTATATCGCCGCCCCAATCTATTATCTTTTCACCTAAATCTATTTGAGAGACATGGGCTTTCCTTTGGTATTCATTTCCCCAATGGATAGATACGACTACAAGATCTGTGCCTATTTCTCTAGCATTTTCTATATCCAATTTAATTCTTCCTTCATCTATGAGGTTTATCATATAAGACAATTCTTCTTCAGTAAGCAAAGAATCAAGGCCGTTTAGTCCATATGTATAGGACAAGAAGCCTATTTTTATATTATTTATTTCCTTCACTAAGATTTGATTGTCATCTCTGTTTTTGTACGTTCCAATATTTATCATACTGTATTGGTGAATACTATCTATTGTATCGATTATGCCCTTTTTCCCCTGATCTAGACAATGGTTATTGGCAGTGGACAGTATGTCAAATCCCGCATCCCCGATTGCAGATAGGGTTTCTTTTGGAGTGTTAAATCTAGGGAAGCCTGAGTATTCCCGATCTGCTCTTGTGACTGTTTCAAAGTTTCCTATGGCTATATCTGCATTTTCTATATAGGGCTTTACATGTTTAAAAAAAGGAGCATAGTCATATGTATTTTCTCCATTGTCGTAGGCAGCCCTATTTTGAGGCATGTGAAACATTAAGTCCCCTACTGCCAATAGTTTTGCTTTGGCAAGAGTTTCCTTGTCTTCTAGCTCCGTCTCTAGGTGCTCGTCATCTTTATTTACCAATAAATTTTCTTCAATATATGTTGCTTCCTCGTTAGGCTCATTATCTACGGGGATTGCAAGATGCCTTGTCAGACCAAGGGCAAATACAAATATAACCAAGGACAGCATAGGAACAAAATACTTTTTTTTCACAGTTTATTTCCTCCATAAAATAATGGTAGAGTTTCCTCTACCATTATTTTATATCTTATTAAGTTATTATACAACAGCTTATTCTTTCTCCTTTAATCCTATGACCTTGTTTCTCGAGTCGTAAATAAAATGGGCCAATTTTCTTTGGTTTAAAACCCATAAAAATATTACATAGGGTACAAATATTAAGGTCAACTGGGGTATTTCTGCCATGAGTATAAAATCGAATATGCCGTGCATAATAATTGGCATATAGAGGGACTTTCTCATGTTTCTTCTCTTTCTATCTATATTTGTATCGAACTTTGCAAGGGAAAGGTAGTAGCCCATGGTAATCCCAAAAACAGCGTGGGCTGGTACTGAAAATATGCCTCTGTATAGGCCGATAAATGGGTTGTTTGTATATCTAAATGCCACATATATTATGTTTTCTACGGTAGCAAAACCCATGGTAGCAAATACAGAATATACGATACCGTCTAATTTCTCGTCAAAATATTTCGTTTTATAAGGATACCTAAGGACCACTTGCCTTTTGAAAAACTCTTCTGTTGTACCTGCAACTATAAAAGCATTATAAAATGCTCCAAGAGTACCGGGAAATACATTTAGAGATATGAGTATCTCCTCCACTATAATTGAGGGAATAACTACAAGTGCCCCTAGGACATATGTCAAAAACAGTATCTCTATAGGTTCCTTATCGTGCCTATCGCTAAGATAAACACCTAGAATAATAATGGCTGCAGGTATTATGGCAATGATTAAAAGTCTAAGTTCCAAGTAATTACCTCCTAATCTTTTCTTTAGTTTGCCATAAAAATAAAAAAATAAACCCAATATGGATTTATTATTTTTAAGGTGTTTCAGTCATTTTGCATTGTATTAAATAAAATATACCTGCAGATATAAGTATATCTCCTAGGCTGATGACATTTGACAGTGGACCAGGCAATGGGATAATATCGCATAATAAGACTAATTTAGTAGATTTGTCCATAAGGGTATGGGTCAATATTCTTCCTTCATCTAACAGAGATATCTTGGTATAAAGATTGGCGAGCCGCAAGGCATTTATGGATACAGGCATTTTCCCTCCGTTTAGTAAAATAGGAAGGAAGTTCGATATTGAGCCCAGTAAGGCTATTCTAAATCCACTTTCACTCCAGTTAAAAGCCAAGGCAGTTATAAAGAGAAGATATATAAGTAGGTGAATATAGGGAAAGTTTCGGATTATATAAACTCCTATTTGCCCATTAGCTTTTGCGGCGAGCAAAAGCGAAAGGATTTGTATGGAAAACGATAAGGCCAACAAATACCACTTTTTAATATATAAATTTGTCAAGTTATATAGTTTCCCTCCCCTTAATTTTCCAAAAAGGAGAGCTAAAAAAAGAGTTATGGTCATCAAAATAAACACCCCTAGGAATGATATGTCAATATATTTTATCATATTCTAGGGATTTTGACACTATTTAGAAGTTATCCACAATTTCCAACAAAAATGAGCCAGCGAGAACCGTCCCCGCTGGCTCATTTTAGTATTCTACAAATACTTCTTTCTTTGCTTTACAAAGAGGGCAATTGTCTTCTTCGCCAGTCAATGTGATATAACCACATACTGGGCAAAGAGATACTACTTTTGCCTCTAGGTCCTTTCCTGCATCTACTGCTTCTTTTGCTTTGGTGAATAAATCTGCATGGACTTTTTCTGCTTCTATGGCAAATCTCATGGCCGATATTGCTTCTTTCTCCCCTTGCATTTCTGCTACTGCTATGTAAGCGGGATACATTTGATTTACTTCATGTAATTCACCATTTATTGCACCTTGTAAATTGTCAGATGTTGTACCAAATCCAAAGCCTGCCCCCGAGGCTACTAGGAAATCTCCTACCTCATCTTTTAATGCTTTGAAATGCAGTGTAGCATGAACCTCTTCTGCATCTGAAGTAGCCATAAATAGCCTAGCTACTGTTGGAAAGCCATCTTTTTTTGCTTTATCCCCCCATATTCTATATCTCATATGGGCTTGTGATTCCCCACCAAAAGCAGATCTTAAGTTTTCAGCTGTCATTGCGTTCATATAATTTTCCTCCCTTTTTTTATTTGATTAACTAATCAATTTTATATTTACCCAATTTTTTATTGAAATAACAAAAAAATCATAATTGTAATTGTTACTTTTTAAATACTCTGTATAATATTGTAATTACTTCTTCTCTCGTAGCTAAGTTCTTTGGATTGGTCCCATCTGTTATCTTTTCATCTATTGCCCAATCCCATGCATCTTTGGCCCAGGCAGATGGTTCGCCTATGTTTTTCGCCTCCTGGATTAATTTTTCTTTTTCCAGGGATGTACCTGGACAAGTCTTGTTAGCGTTTTTATTATCTCTATGGAATACTATGCTCTTTTCGCCGTATTTGTCTATAAAGTATTTCATCAATTTCAAAATTTCTTGTTTCTGCTCTCCCTCTAGTTTATCGTATCCAAGGTCATTTTCTACTCCTGTTCCTGGTATATCAAAGTTTCCGACCATTTCCACCGCCAATGCACCAGAGTTCCAACCTGATATAGATGCCGGTGTTTTATAAAAAGGCCTTCCAGAAAGCCATCTTCCATCGGGAAATAAGGTCAAATGCTGCCCAATATCTGCCCATTTATTTATTTTTGTGTGATAATCTTTCATTGCCTGCTGCATTGACATGTGATTATTTCCTTTAAATGAGCTATGAGCTGGTTTCCAGGTATGATGTATGTGAAACTGTGAAAACTTATATTTTTCGAGTTCTTTTATTAACTCCGCAATTGTATAAAATCTAAAGTCATCCAAAATATTCCTCCTTTTTTAAAAAAATTATAAATCCCATATAATCATTATATAAAAAATTTGAATTTTTTTTACTAATTTGTATAATATTACATGGTTATTAAATGTTTTTCTACACATAATACTACTACACCAAAGTTTTACAAAATTATTTTTTAGAAAGGAGATTTATAATGGCTAACAATAATTCTGGTAGCAAGAGAGTTCTTGTCCCTGAGGCACGACATGCTCTTAACCAAATGAAATTAGAAATAGCAAATGAATTGGGAATGTCAAATTACGATTCAATGGATAAAGGTACTTTGACATCCAGAGAAAATGGTTATGTTGGTGGAAATATCACTAGAAACTTAGTTAGAATGGCACAAGAAAATTTAGGTAAAACAGGTGGCACTGGCCAAGTAGAAGATATAGTTACACCTAATAACTCTGGTGGCACAAATTCATTTAGATAATTGATTATAAAAAGATAGGTCTTTTGACCTATCTTTTTATCTTTGTCCCAATTCTTTGTCTAGTAAATACAATCCTTGGAAATTATCTTTTATCCCCTCTAGTTTAAATATGATATCTTTCATACTGTTTTCTTCTTCCAATTGTTCTTCAATGAACCATTGGAGAAATTGCACTGTTGGATATGATTTTTCTTCTAAAGCCATTTCCAATATGTTGTTAATTTTCGATGTAACTAATTTTTCGTGTTTAAGAGCTATTTCAAAAGCTTCAAGAAATGAACTATAATCATTTTTTGGCTCTTCAATAGCTTGTGCCCTTACCCTTCCATCCATATCGTTGATAAATTCATAAAATTTCATGGCGTGTTCGTATTCCTCTTTTGCCTGTTCAATGAAAAAATGTGCAAATCCATTCATGTTTTCATCTGAACAATAGGCCGCCATAGCCATATACACGTATCCTGACGATAATTCAAAGTTAAATTGATCGTTTAATGCATTTAATAATTTTTCAGTTGCCATATTATTCCTCCTATAAGTTTAGTTGTATAAATAATAAAAGTTTCGTCTTTTACACTTCTATATTACCCTCAGATATAAAGTCTAATCACAATTTTATTCCATCAATACAATACCTAAACTCTCGTATATATTTGCCGTAATTCTGTCTGTAAGGGAAATATTGTTATCCTTTAAATGTTTAATTAGTGCAGTCTTCATGCCTTCGCCGTAAATTCCATCTAGGCCTCCATCATAATATCCATTTTGCTTTAATCTTTTTTGGACTTCCAGCACGTCAGCCCCTCTGTCTCCAGGTCTTAATTCCCTATATCCTTGGCCCATGGGACCATAAATTCCATTGGTTATTAATACTAAGGTATTGTAATCCACTAAGGAATACAGCTCCTCTACATCTTCATTTCTCATGCGGATACAACCTGCCGACAAATTGCCACCTATGCTACCGGGCCTATTTGTGCCATGAATCCCATATATACCCCAAGGTACATTTATGCCCATCCACCTAGTTCCAAAGCCCTCACCCCATTTGGCTTTTTCCACTATTTTAAATGTCCCCAGGGGGGTTGGCGAACTGATTTTTCCTGTGGCGATGGGATAAGATTTTACGATTTCTTCATTTTTTCTGTCTATTAATTTCAATTGTTTTCTGTCTACCTCTATGTGGACTGTATAGCTTTGGGGTTTTTCTTTTATATATACGTCCTTAGAGCTGATTCTTTTATCCATGGAAATCTTGATTATGTAGTTTCCCGAAACTAAAAAAAACAATATTAAAAAAAATATAAAATATATCATATAGGTATTTCTGTTCATGCCATCCCTCCCATATATATTATGCAGGAGGGTTTGAAATTATAAATCTGGATTGTAAAATTGATAGATGCTGTATATGGATATGTTTTCTTCGCATAACAATCTGATTATGCTAGGTATTTGCTGAGTTGTAATATTTAATTCAATCCCATTGTATTTTAAGATTATATCATTTAGTCCAATTAATCCTGAGTTTTGAAGTATGTCTATTATCCTATTTTCTACAGAAGGTATATTCATGCCTCCCAGTGAGAAAAACACCTTTCTCTTTTCCTCTGTATAATCCTGTGGGTTTAATTTACTTATCAACATAATCTTGTTCATTGCCCTACTCCTTTATATTTATTAAATATCTTTTCATTCGTCATTCTTTTTTTATTTACCCATTATATTAATATAAAAAACATATAATTAATTTTCTACCTTATTAGGTCAAAATAATTGTCCCTAAAATGTTCGCTTAAGAGTTTTTATTGTTTTAAGATATATTGTATTTTGATTTTTTATTCATGTGTTATAATTAATAGTGTGATTTTGTTTTTGAAAGGAGATTTGTGTGGAAAAATATATTGATTCATTAAGTAAATCCGTTTTATTTAAAAATATAGATAGAGATGAGATAGTCAAACTTCTTGCCCTTGTCCCCTATTCTATCGGCGATTATACAAAAGGCGATATTATAGCTATAGAGGGCGATAATTGCAGTAGTTTAGGTGTTATTTTAGAAGGAAAAGTGGAAATTCACAAGCCATTTCCCTCTGGCAAAGTGGTAACCATAAACCATTTTGAGGCAGGAAATGTATTTGGAGAATCCCTGATTTTCAGCGATGAAAGTAAATGTCCCGCCAATGTAGTGGCATCTACTAATTGCAGGATAATGAATATAGAAAAGGAAAATATCATAAAAATAATGGAGTCTAATGGGGCAGCTCTTAACAATTTTGTGGCTCTTTTATCCAATAGGATATTGATGCTAAATGAGAGAATAACAAATCTATCCTATGACACCATTCGAAAAAAGATAGCAAATATAATATTAATCGAATACAGTAAACAGAAAAACAAATACCTTACATTGCCATTTTGCAGAAAGAAAATGGCAGAACTTTTGAATATTCCTCGTCCGTCTCTTTCAAGGGAGCTAATTAAAATGAAAGAAGACGGGATAATCGACTACCATAAAAATAAACTGAAGATAAAAGATATGAGGCTTCTGGAAAAATGTCTATTAGAATGAAAGTTTTTAAAACTTTGTTAAAATTTTACTTGATTTTTCTTTTTTATCGTATATAATTATATTGTAGCAAAATTAAGAAAGGAGGTCGTGGAAATGATCAGAATACGATTTATGCAGTCTAACCAACAAATTTTAATAACTTTACAAACACGACCTAGGTGTAGTATGTAATTTTTGCTATTTGACTTTACGCCATAGGTGTGTTCACCTATGGCTTTTTATATTTTGATATATTGTTTATCTTTTTCTATTATAAAAATGCCATAGGACTGTGCCTATGGCATTTTTATTTGAGGAGGGAGAAAATGAAAGAATTTAAAAAAATGTTGCGGTTTATGGAAGGATATAAACTAATTTACGTACTTGGAATTTTTGCAGTATTGATTTCACAGCTATTTACTACTTTAAGCCCTTTAGTACTACAAACTACAATCGATGGAATTATTGGCCAAGATGCCATTGATTCCAACATGGCTTATTCTATAGTAAGGCTATTGGGTGGCAGGGAGTATTTGAGGGGTAATTTGTGGATAGTAGGGCTTATACTGGTATCTATTGCAGTATTTAGAGGTTTGTTTCTATTTCTAAAAAATACCCTCTCTAGTAAAGCTGCTGAGAATTCCGCAAAAAAAATTAGAGACAGTCTATACGATCATATCCAAAGGCTCCCTTATGAATACCATGTAAAGTCTGAGACTGGAGAGCTTATACAGAGATGTACATCGGACGTTGACACCATAAGAAGGTTTTTGGCCATACAATTGGTTGAAGTTGTAAGCTCTTTATTTATGTTAATATTTATTATGACTATAATATTCAATATAAATATAAAGATGGCTTTTGCATCTGTTATAGTTTTGCCCATTACCTTTTCCTTTTCCTTTGTGTTTTTTACAAAGATAAAAAAGGCCTTCGAGGCATCGGACGAAGCTGAGGCAAGAATGACTACTACATTGCAGGAAAATTTAACAGGTATAAGGGTAGTCAAGGCATTTTCAAGACAAAAACATGAATTAGAGAAATTTGATGTAAGAAACAGAGAATATCAAGATTTGACATTTAAGTTGATTAAAGACCTCTCCATCTACTGGGCAGCCTCAGATTTGTTAAGTATGCTTCAAGTTGGTTTGGTGGTACTTTACGGCACTTATCTGTCTTTTAGAGGAGAGATTTCCCTAGGTTCCTTCATAGCCTTTGTCAGCTATATCAATATGCTTATTTGGCCAGTTAGGCAGATGGGTAGGACCTTAACCGATATGGGAAAGGCTTTTGTATCCCTGAAGCGTATAGATGAAATACTATCTGAACCCATAGAGATATTAGACGAAAGTCACAATAGACCTGAAATAAGAGGGAATATCGAATTCAAAAATGTCTCTTTCTGGTATGAAGAAAACAGACATGTACTCCGCAATATTTCCTTTAATGTAAGGGCAGGAGAAACTGTGGCACTTATTGGTCCCACCGGCTCAGGTAAGTCTTCTCTGGTCCACCTGCTGCCAAGACTCTATGAATACTGCAGCGGGTCTATTAAGATAGATGGCATAGAGCTAAATTCCGTTGACAAGACTTGGATTAGAAAAAATGTAGGATTGGTGCTGCAAGAGCCTTTTCTATACGCCAAGACTATCATGGAAAATATTAAATTGGCAAATCCATTGTTAAAGGATAAAAAAGTAATAGACGCCGCCAAGGTGGCTTCAATTCACGAAGATATTAAATCCTTCGAAGAAGGATACGAAACCTTAGTTGGTGAAAGGGGTGTATCCCTATCGGGAGGACAAAAACAGAGAATGGCCATTGCCAGGACCATAATTAACAACTGCCCAATCGTAATCTTCGACGACTCTTTGTCCGCTGTAGATACTGAAACGGACATCTCCATTAGGAGAGCCCTGAACAGGAGAAAGAAAAAATCTACTACGATAATTATATCCCACAGAATTTCTACTGTGGCAGAGGCAGATTTAATTCTAGTAATCGACAAAGGTGAAATCGTCCAAAGGGGAACCCACGAAGAATTAATACGGGAAGAAGGGCTTTACAAAAGGGTATATATTATTCAAAATTCCCTTGACGAAACCATAGTTTCATAGGAGGTGTCTATATGGAAGAAAATATTAACTACGAAAAAATTGAAATAAATATATGGAAGAACTTTTTTAAGTATTTAAAACCTTATAAACTGCATTTTTTAATACTATCTATATTCATGGTTTTTTTAGGCTTATTAGATGCTCTTTTCCCACTATTGACTAAATACGCCATAGATAATTTTATAGAGGGCAAAACATTGGTGGGATTAGAAAAATTTGGCCTGATTTATCTCATGTCTGTTATAGCCTTGGCTTTTACTGTATTTATGTTTATTGTTTTGGCGGGAAAATTGGAAATGAAAATGGCCTACGATATCAGGAGAATTGGATTTGAGAAGCTACAAATACTTCCCCTTTCCTACTATGACAATAAAGCCGTAGGCTGGCTTATGGCCAGAATGACCTCTGATATTGCAAGGCTATCTGAGACTATTTCTTGGTCCTTAGTAGACCTTGCCTGGGGATTTTCCATGATGACGGCAGTTACCATTGCCATGATTAGACTTAATTATAAATTGGCCCTAATTACTTTGTCTGTAATACCTTTTGTAGGTGTAATCAGCTTTTACTTTCAAAAAAGGATACTGAAGGCACAAAGAGATGTGAGAACGATTAATTCAAAAATTACAGCGGCCTATAACGAGGATATTCAAGGGGCAAAAACTACTAAGACCTTAGTAAGGGAGGACATAAATCTATTGGAATTCTCTGAAATCACGACTTCCATGAGAGATAATTCCATTAGGGCAACGATTATTTCCTCCATTTACTTGCCGATTATCTTGACTTTCGGAAGCATTGGAACTGCTTTGGCCCTAAATTTTGGGGGCAAAAACGTGCTCCTGAATACTATTTCATACGGCACATTGATGGCTTTTGTCACTTATACAACTCAATTTTACGAGCCAATTAGACAAATAGCAGTTATATTCGCCGAACTTCAAGGGGCACAAGCCTCTGCAGAAAGGGTATTTTCTCTTTTAAATGAAAATCCGGATATTGTGGATACGGCATATGTAGTTGAGAAATATGGAGATATATTGAACCCTAAAAAGGAGCTTTGGCCTGAAATCATAGGGACAGTTGTATTTAAAAATGTAGATTTTGCCTACAAAACTGGTGAATCTGTATTGGAAGACTTTAACCTAAAAGTAAATCCCGGTGAGACAATTGCCTTAGTTGGAGAGACAGGATCTGGAAAATCTACTATCGTAAATTTATTTTGTAGATTTTACGAACCTTCCGAGGGACAGATCCTCATAGATAATATAGACTACAAGGATATGCCTCAAAATTGGATTCATGAAAACTTAGGTTATGTACTTCAGTCCCCCCATTTATTTAGCGGCACCATTAGGGAAAATATCCGCTATGGGAACTTAGATGCCACCGACGAAGAAATCGTCGAAGCTGCGAAATTAGTGGATGCCCACGGGTTTATAATGGAGACAGAAAAAGGGTATGATACCGAAGTAGGCGAAGGAGGGGGACTTTTATCAACTGGACAAAAACAGCTTATTTCTTTCGCCAGAGCTATTGTGAGAAATCCTAGGTTATTTGTCTTAGACGAAGCAACATCGTCCATTGACACTGAAACGGAAAAGGTAATACAAGATGCTATACAAAAAGTCCTTAAAGGGAGGACATCTTTTGTCATTGCCCATAGGCTGTCTACCATCAGGAATGCCGATAGAATTTTGGTAATAAATGATGGAAAAATTCTAGAAAGTGGAAGTCATAGAGAATTAATCAAAAATAAGGGACACTATTATAGACTGTATACAAATCAGTTTATGGAAGAAAGGGAGTTTACGCTGTAAACTCCCTTTCTATTTCTGTTCTAAGTCTTATCCAATTGTCCTGTTCTTCTATTTCAATTATCTTTTTTACTGTAGTAGGTTTATCTGTCAATATGACTATTCTATGGCCTAAAAGTATGGCCTCATCGATGTCATGGGTTACTATTATACAGGTTTTTTCGTATATTTCTCTAAGAAACTTGCAAAAATCTATCAATACCTGCTTTGTATTGATGTCCAGGGACTTAAATGGTTCGTCCATAATAATCAAATTTGAGGGATAAATAAATGCCCTTAAAATATTAATCCTTTGCCTCATACCGCCGCTTAGTTGGCTGGGGTAGTATCTTTTGTATTCCTCCAGGCTTACCAACTTTAGGTATTTGTCTATAATATTATCCATTTCCATTTTATTTATTTTTCCCCTTAGGACAAACCTCAAATTATCCTCAATATTCTTCCAAGGAATTAACCTATCCTCTTGAAAAACGTAGGCAATGTCTCCTTGAAAGCCGTATATATTTCCAGAATCCTCTGCCCAAAGTCCGCTTATAATATTTAATAGGGTTGTCTTCCCGCAACCGGAGGGTCCCAATATGCAGGTGGTTTTTCCGTGAGGAAAGTCAATGGATACATTGACTAGTACGTCTAATTTCCCAAAGCTTTTATTTATTTCTCTAATTTTATCCACCGCATCAACCCCCTCATTAAATATTCGAGAACTTTTCCCAGTATCAATATGATTACTATCCACGCAAAGACTCCTGAAGTATTCAGATACATCTTTTGCAGCTGTAGGTTGCTTCCTATGGCGTACTTAGGCTGAGACAGCACTTCTCCTGATATTACCATCTTTAGATTTAAGCCTATTGAGGAGGGCAGAATATTCATTAACCCCATGTAGATACTAGGCATGTAAATGTCTTTGATTATATAAAAGTTTTTCACCTTGTAGACCCTTGCCATTTCCATTAAGTTCGAATCGATATTGACTATGGATTTTAGCACTGTTTCAAATAAAATTGGAAACACCATAACAAAGCCTACAAACATAGGCACCATTTCGCTATTTAACCATATCAAAGCTAACAATATAATGGCAATTATAGGTACTGAGTTCAAAAACTTTATGGTGGGGCTGATTAAATAATATATTGGCCCATATACACCTGAAATAATTGCAAGCACTATGGCTAATAGAAATGATATAGTAAATCCCCATAGACTCCGATACAGGGAGCTACCCAGTATCCTGAGGAAACTGGGTCCCTTCCCGATGTCTACTATGTTTTCAATTATACTTCTCACAGTTGGAAGTATTATTTCGTCGCCGACAACCCACGACAAAATCATGTAGATACATATTGTAAGGGCTATAGAAATTGTAACATGCCATTTACCTTTGGAGGTATATCCCTTCATCGGGATGTTCTCCCCCTATGAATTCTGGCTCAAAGTCCATTATGGCATTATAATATGCTTCGTATTCGCCCTTACAATCCTTTATATGGAATGACTCTAAATTATTCCATATGATGCCTTTCTCTATAGTTTCTTTTAATACTCCAATTCCCTGCTCTTCTGCAAGCAAACTTAAATCCTCTAAGTTTTCTTCTGCCCACAGCCTGCTACCTTCATAGGCATCTAAAAACTTATCTACAAACTCCCAGTCTTCATCTATCAGTTCATTTTTAATAATTATACTGGCCTGAGGAAACCCATTTTTTACATCGGCAGCCTTAGACCACTCTTCGTTTAGGTCCAAGATTACTTTTGCATCGCTCTTTTTCATCATAACTGTGGTAAGGAGTGGTTCTGCCAGTAGAGCTAGATTAGTTTTACCGCTTAAAAACATAGGGCCAACCTCTGAGGCAGCGTTTAGATAATTAATATTTACATCTTTGTCTGGATCAATTCCATTTTCCGACAATACGTATCGAAGGACTAAATCTGGGGTAAGACCTTTGCCAAAGGAATATATTTCCTTCCCTTTTAAATCCCCATACCCTCTTATATCCTCAGTACTTGTCAAGTAAAAGGATCCCCAAGTGGCAGTTCCTGCTATTTTGTATGGTAGACCCTTATTGTATGCCGTAGCTGCCAAATTCGATGGGACAATTGCAATATCAGCTTCCTCCTTTAAAATCCTAGTAACCAGTAAGTCTGGTGATTTTTCCATTTCGTATTCTATGTGTATATAGGGACTTAGGCTTGGATTGTCCTCTAAAAGTTTTGCAACTGTCAAAGCTGGTGCTCCGTCCTGAAAGTAAAACTTAATTGTCCTTTCTTCTTTTAGAACCGTCTGCGTATTTGTACACCCTGTAATCACATATATCAAAATCAACAGCGATAAAAATAACGTCTTCTTTTTCATGTTCAACATCCCCTTATTTACCAGTCTTTTTGTTCTGTATGCAAAAGCCTATGGGAGCGATGGGATAAAGGTTTCCCTAGGAAATCTTCATAGCATTTTAATACAGAGGGATTTTCATGAGAGAATCGGAGGTCGTTTATCTTGTCTAATCCGTACAGTATTTCTCCCCTTTCCCCTGCCAACTCTTTTCCTTCTTCAATTGGCTGGCCTCCGCCACCTGCACATCCCCCTGGACATGCCATTATCTCTACGAAGTCGTATTTGGCTGAGCCATTTCTAATTGCCTCTATTAATTTCCTCGTATTTCCTAGACCGCTGGCCACTGCTACATTGAGCTTTGATCCTGCCAAGTCGAAAGTGGCTTCTCTCCATCCCTCTCCCCCCCTGACATCTTTAAAGGCGTCTGGATCTGGATTTTCCTTTGTCGCTAGATAATATGCCGACCTGAGTGCCGCCTCCATAACCCCACCTGTGACTCCAAATATAACTGCGGCGCCCGTTCCCACTCCCAAGGGCATATCAAATTCCTCTTCTTCTAAGTATTCTGGAATTATATGCTCTGCCCTTATCATTCGGGATACTTCTCTTGTGGTTAACACTACATCTACGTCTTGGCCTGCTCCTGCGTCATTCATAACTGGTAAAGCAGCTTCATATTTCTTTGCAGTACATGGCATTATGGATATATTAAATATTCTAGATGGATCTACTCCCAATAATTGTGCGTAGTATGTCTTGGATATGGCACCAAACATTTGCTGTGGTGATTTTGCTGTGGATAATTGGTCTACCATATCTGGATATTGAGATTTTATAAATCTTACCCAACCAGGGCAGCAAGAAGTAAACATTGGCCAATTGTGTTTTTTCTTGTTTTTCAGCCTTTCTAGAAATTCACTACCCTCTTCCATGATTGTCAAATCTGCTGAAAAATTAGTATCAAATACATAATCGAACCCTATTTTTCGCAAGGCAGCCACTAGTCTCTTAACCGTGGCAAAGTCCCTATCCAAACCAAGGTTTTCTGCCCATGCAGCCCTTACTGCCGGTGCTATTTGCACTATGGTAATGATGTCCTTTCTGGCTAGGGCATCGAATACTATATCTGTGTCGTCCCTTTCCCTAAGGGCTCCCACTGGGCAATGGGTAATACATTGGCCGCACAGGGCACAGTCGGATTCTTCTATTCTAAGGTTGTGAGATACGTCTACATTTGTCCTTGAACCTGTATTTGCTAAATCCCATATATGCAGATCCTGTATCTTATCGCATACTTGTATACATCTCATACATTTTATACATTTTTCATAGTCCCTGACGAGGGGAAATCCCTCTGTCCACTGAGCAAATGGCAATTCTATTTCAAAAGGTATATCTATTATTCCTAAATCGTTGGCTATGGTTTGAAGGCTGCAATTACCTGACCTCACACAGGTAGCACATCTGGCATCGTGTTGTGATAATATCAATTCCACATTTATCTTTCGCGCCTCCCTGACCTTGGGGCTATTGGTGTGTATGACCATGCCGTCTTCTACTGCATTGTTGCAGGCTGTGACAAGTCTATTGACCCCCTCTATCTCCACTAAACAGACTCTACATGCTCCTATTTCGTTGAGGTCCTTTAGATAGCAGAGATTTGGGATGTAAATATGGTTTTTTGAAGCTGCGTCAAGGATAGTAGTATGCTCAGGTACTTCAATCTTTTTATTGTCAATAATAAGGCTTACCATCTTAAAGTCCTACCCCCTTTAAATACTCCAAGTCCAAAGTGGTCGCATCTTAAGCATCTTGAAGACTCTTGCTTTGCCTCTTCATCTGTCATTCCCCGCTCTATTAGCTTGAAGTCGCCAATTCTCTCCGATGCATCTCTTTCTCTCATGTTTACCCTTCCGCAAGGTATCCTGTCAACTTGCCTAGACTCAGGTATTTCAACTTCTGATTCTATAATATGGTGGTATCCTAAGTATTCATCTATATTTGCTGCTGCTACTTTACCCGCTGCTATGGCTCTAATCACTGTAGCAGGTCCAGACACACAGTCCCCCCCTGCGAATATTCCCGGCACATCTTTTACTCCGCTCCAGTCTAAGGCGTCAATCATACCCCTAGTTACAGGTATGCCATCTTTTTCAAAATCCTTTGACAGTATTCCCTGTCCAACGGCCGTAATCAATGTGTCACATGAAATTCTCTCTGATTCTGCTTCCGCGTCTTCTGGATTTGGCCTGTCGGTGTGAATCTTGCCTATGATTTGAGGCTTAACCCAAAGGGCTACTATTTGATTGTCTTTGTTTTTCTCCACCCTATCTGGTACATATAAATCCAGTATCTCACAACCCTCTGCTATGGCCCCTTCTACTTCCTCTGCCATAGCTGTCATATCTACTTTTCTTCTTCTATAGACTATGCTTACTTTTTTTGCTCCTAGCCGAATTGCCGACCTAGCCACGTCCATAGCCACATTACCGCCGCCGATGACAACTATGTTTTTGTCCTTAAAGTCTATTGATTCGTTGTCCCCTTTTTTCCTTAGTATTTCTACTGCCGAGATTACTCCTTCTACTTCTTTTCCCTCTATGTCGATTTTTTTATCTGTATGGGCACCAATGGCTATATAAATGGCATCAAATTCGTCCTTTAACTCAGAAACTGAAATGTGTTTACCTACTGTAATTTCTCTGTGGACTTTGATGCCTGATTTTAGCATGGTGTCTATTTCCTTTTCCAATATATCCCTTGGCAATCTGTAGCTAGGTATTCCATATCTGAGCATGCCACCTAAATGTTTTCTTTGCTCAAATATTTCTACATCGTGGCCCATTAGGGATAAATAGTATGCTGCACTTAATCCCGATGGCCCCGCACCAATAATAGCTACCTTCTTTCCAGTCAAAGGGGCTCTCTTTGGTATGGGGACCTCTCCTGCATTTTCCACTGCATATCTCTTTAGTCCCCTGATGTTAATAGCGTCGTCTATCATATTTCTCCTACACCTTGTTTCACATGGGTGTTCGCAAATAAGGGCACATGTGTATACCATTGGATTGTCTTTTCGAATAAGCTTAACTGCATCGGCATATCTACCCTCAGATATCAAGGCGATATATCCTGGTACATCTACTCCTGCAGGACAGAGAGATACACATGGTATGGCCTGATTTAATTCGCAGGTACACCTGCCTCTTAGGATATGCTCTTCAAAATCCTCCCTAAAACCTTCGATTCCCTTTAGCACCATATGTGCCGCTTCATAACCAATGGCGCAGTCTGCGGAGTAGTAAATTGCCCTTGCAGTTCGCTCGATTAAATCAATAATCGATAGTTGTGCCTTGCCATCTAATACATCTTCCAGCATTTTAATTAATTGACCTAATCCTATTCTACAGGGCACGCATTTCCCGCAGGATTGTGCGTGACACATTTTTAAAAAGGACGAGGTCAAATCAATGGGACACAGGCCAGGAGGACTTGAAACTATACGTCTTTCCAGGTCTTTGTAGAGATGTTCAATGGTTTGTTGAGCCTTGTTGCTAGTCACAATACTTAACCTACTCATTTTACATTTCTCCTTTCTATTTATTTTTATAAGATTAAAAGCGTAAAAAGCAGGTTCTAGCAAAATACAAGATTAAAATTTCAATTTGTTAATAACTTCTCAATAATATTATACCATAAACTACTAATTTGTGATATAATATTATCAAATAAAATAATCCCTTGAAACCCAATTAATCATTGAATTTCAAGGGATTATGCTTTTCTCCTATTATGTATTTAATAAACCTTATATGTTTTTTCACCATTTATGTTAAAATATAGTCAATTACCCTATGCCCCTATGAGGTTAAAAAAGGGGCCCAAGGCCCCTCTGTATATCTATTTCCTTTTACTTCTCTTTCTCGGCGGTGCTATATGGATAGCTATATCTTCCAGACCTGCAGTAGCCTCTGCAAAGGACTCTGACAAGGTTGGATGAGCGTGAATAGTCCTCATGATACTGTTGATATCCAAGTCATTGGCTATGGCCATTGCGCCTTCGTGAATTAAATCGTTGGCGTGGGGTCCCATTATGGTCACTCCCAGAACCTTCTTGTCTTCGGCAGAAGCAAATATCTTTACAAATCCATCTCCCTCTCCTAAGGACAATGCCTTGCCATTGGCACCGAACATAAACTTGCTGACTTTGTAATCTATTCCTGAATTCTTTACATCTTCTTCAGTCATTCCTACAAAGGCAACTTCAGGCAATGTGAATACGCAGTTTGGATATACATCTAGATTCACTATTGGCTCTTCACCCATAAGTTTTTCCATGACGTACTCCCCTTGAGCTGATGCCACGTGGGCTAGTTGAATACCTAGGCTGTTTACATCACCTATAGCATAGATACCTTCTATAGATGTTTCAAAATCTTTATTTACGTGTATTCCCTTGTGGTTGTATTCTACTCCAACGCCGTCTAAGTTTAGACCTTCTACTATTGGTCCCCTTCCTGAAGCTATGAGGACCTTGTCTCCTACTACTTCTATTTCTTCGTCTTTAGTTTTATATTTTGCTATTACCTTAAGTTTGTTTCCTTCTTTAACTATCTCCTTGGCTCTTATATCTAAATATACTTCCATGCCTTGTCTCTTAAAGAAGGTTGGAAGTCTTCTAGCTACTTCCATATCTATATTCTTAAGTATTCTAGAGGGCAATAGTATTACCTTTGAGCCCAGCTCTTGATATATACTGGCGAACTCTAATCCTATTACTCCTCCACCGATAACTATTAGAGTTTCTGGAATTTCATCCATTTCCAGCAAATCGTCAGAGGTGATTACCCCTTCCAAATCTACTCCCTTTGTTTCAGTCATCTGTGGTTTTGAACCTGTAGCTATTACGATGTTGTCCACGGTCACCTCTTTGGTGCCTCCATCCTTTAAATCTACAGATACAGTGTTTTTATCTTTAATGGAAGCTGTTCCATTGATAAATTCTATGTTTTTATATGAAGAAATAAGCTGTTCTATACCTCCTACTAAAGTACCGACCACCTTATTTTTTCTCTCTTGTAATACCTTTGGATCCATTTTATAACTGCTTACTTCTATACCGAATTCAGAAGCTCTCTTGAAATTGGACATTATTTCCGCATTCCTAAAATAGGTTTTAGTAGGGATACAGCCTCGGTTGAGACATGTACCCCCTACTTCCCTATTTTCTATAAGAATGATATTTGCACCAAGTTGAGCTCCTCTAATTGCGGCTACATAGCCTCCAGGGCCAGCACCTATAACTGCAATAGTTTTGGTCAAATGGTACACCTACCCTTCGTATTTTAATATTGGATTTCTTGCTGCTCTTGTTTCATCTGGTCTACTGACAATAGTATTGTGAGGTGCATCCTTAACTAATTGTGGATCTTCCTCTGCTTCCCCAGCTATTTGAATCATTGCCTCTATGAATTCATCCAATGTTTCTTTGGATTCAGTCTCAGTAGGTTCAATCATTATAGCTTGATTAATAATAAGTGGGAAATATACTGTTGGTGGATGATAGCCTAGGTCTAATAATCTCTTGGCTATATCCAAAGTGCTGACTTCAGATAAAGTGTCTTTTAACCCACCTAATACAAATTCATGTTTAAATATCGTATCTATTGGCAGATAATAGTGTTCTTTTAGTATGCTAGCCATGTAGTTGGCGTTGAGTACGGCTATAGAACTAGCTCTTCTAAGCCCATCTTTACCCATTGTTAACACATAGGCAAATGTCCTGACCAATATGCCAAAATGTCCAAAGAAGTCCTTAACTTTTCCTAAGGAATTTGGTAGGTCATAGTCTAGATAATACCTTTCGCCGTCTTTTCTAACTACTGGCACTGGCAAGAACTCTTCTAAGTGTTTCTTTACCCCAATTGGTCCAGCACCTGGTCCACCGCCGCCATGTGGAGTAGAGAAAGTTTTGTGAACGTTGAAGTGAACTACGTCAAATCCCATGTCCCCTGGCCTTGCATGTCCTAGGATTGCATTGGCATTTGCACCATCGTAATACAATTGTCCACCAGCACCGTGAACTACTTCAGCTATTTGCTTGATTTCTTTTTCAAATATACCTAAAGTATTGGGATTTGTAAGCATTAGACCTGCAGTATCATCTCCTACTACAGCCTTCAGTGCTTCAATATCTACTAAACCATTTTTGTTTGATTTTACTTCTACTATTTTATATCCTGCCATGGCAGCTGTTGCTGGGTTTGTACCGTGGGCAGAATCTGGCACTATGAGCTTATTTCTATGGTGATCTCCATTTTTCTCATGGTATGACTTGATGACCATGATACCTGTCAATTCTCCGTGAGCACCAGCAGCTGGCTGAAGACTCATCTTATCCATACCTGCTATTTCTGCAAGAGATTCATCTAATTCATACATAAGTCTAAGTGCACCTTGGATTGTCTCTTCGGCTTGATATGGGTGAAGGTTTGCAAATCCATCAATTCTAGCTGCAACTTCGTTTATCTTAGGATTGTACTTCATAGTACATGAACCCAATGGATAAAATCCAGTATCTACGCCGTAGTTTTTATCTGAAAGATTTGTGTAGTGTCTAACCACATCTACCTCAAATAATTCGGGAAAATTTAATTCTTCGTCAGATAAAAATTCCTCTGGAATTAGGCTTTTTACGTCCTTATCCTCCACATCTAATTCTGGAAGGTTGTAGGCTTTTCTCCCCGGTTTGGAAAGTTCGAATATTAATTTATCGTATTTTCTCATTATATCCCCTCCAATACACTACTTAATTTATCTATTTCTTCTTTTGTCCTCTTTTCCGTTACTGCATATAGGACAGCGTTTTCATATTGGGGATAGTCTTTACCTAGGTTGTATCCACCTATTATGTTCTCTTCCAGTAAGCTTTCTTGTATTTTATTTACATCCACATCTGATGTGACTGCAAATTCCTTGAAAAATGGTTTGTCAAATAATGGTTTATACTTTCCTGATGCTATCAATTTTTCCAAAGCATAGTGGGCTTTTTTAGTGCTTTGAAGGGCAACTTCTTTAAGTCCTTCTTTACCCATGGTTACCATATATATGGTGGCTGCTAAGGAATTTAGTCCCTGGTTGGAACAAATATTAGAGGTAGCCTTCTCCCTTCTAATGTGCTGTTCCCTAGCAGTAAGGGTCAGTACAAATGACCTTTTCCCGTTCTTATCTACGGTTTCCCCTACAATTCTACCAGGTAATTTTCTCAAATAATCATTCTTTGAAGCGATAAATCCTAGATATGGTCCGCCAAAGGATAGTGGAATACCCATTCCTTGAGCGTCTCCTACGACTACGTCTACGCCTAGGTCAACTGGTTTTTTCAATATTGCCAGGGATATTGGGTCTACAGAAGCTATGAAAACTGTCTTCTTTCCCTTGTGAGCTATTTCTCCTGTGGCCTTTAAATCTTCGATAATGCCGAAGAAGTTGGGGCTTTGAACTATAACAGCAGCTGTATTGTCACTTACTTTGCTATCTAGCTCTTCAAGGTCAGTAACTCCATCCTTTAAATCTACTTCAACTACAGTCAGGCCTTGCATATGAGCATAGGTCTTTAGGATTTGTCTTGCCTCTGGCTTTACAGCCTTTGATACTATAATCTCATCTTTTCTAGAATGAGATACAGCCATGAGTGCTGCCTCTGTTACAGCAGTACCTCCATCGTAAAGTGAAGCATTGGCTACATCCATTCCAGTTAAATTACAAATAAGGGTTTGATATTCAAAGATATATTGTAGTGTTCCCTGACTTATCTCTGGTTGGTAAGGCGTATAGGATGTGTAGAATTCTGACCTGGATATTAATTCGTCGACTATTGTCGGAATATAGTGGTCATAAGCGCCTGCACCAAGGAAACAAGTCATTTCACTTAATGAACGATTTTGTTTTGCTAAAGAATTTAAATATGAGCTCACTTCTAACTCACTCTTAGCGCCTGGTAGGTTTAGTTCTCTACTTAGTCTGAACTCTTCGGGAATGTCACTGAACAGTTCCTCAATAGATTCCCTCCCAATTACCTTTAGCATCTCCTGTTCATCTTCGTGAGTAGTAGGGATATATGGATGCATCATATTATTCCTCCTCAGCTAAAAACTTTTCATAATCCTCGCTATTCATCAATTCATCTAGCTCTTCTTTGTTAGCTAATTCTATTTTCACCATCCAGTTTCCATATGGGTCTGTGTTTAATAGAGCAGGTTCGTCGATTAACTCTTCGTTTAATTCAACTACTTTGCCGCCTACTGGCATAAATACATCTGCTGCTGCCTTAACTGATTCTACTGCTGAGAAAGCTTCTTCTTTTTCGAACTCATCGTCTACTTCTGGAAGCTCAACATATACTATGTCGCCAAGGCTGTGTTGTGCATAATCTGCGATACCAACATAAGCAAATTCTCCTTCAACCTTAACCCATTCATGGTCATTTGTGTAAAGTAAATCTTTTTCTACCTTCATAATTAACCCTCCTAATAATTTTTATTTTATCTATTTGCTAAAAATTTTCTGTCTCTAACAACAGCTTTCGCTGGTTTGTTTCTAATTATTATATCTATTTCATTTCCAATTTCTGTTTCTCCTGCTTCTAATAAAGCGTTTCCAATGCTCTTTTTCAATGTTGGTGACATATATCCAGTAGTTACATGGCCGATTACTTTACCGTCTTTCTGAATTTCGTATCCGTCTCTTGGAATACCTCTGCCTACCATTTCAAAGCCTACCATTTTTCTCTTAAGGCCTTCGTCATTTGCCTTAACTAAGGCTTCTTTTCCTATGAAATCTGATTCTTTCTTAAGTTTCACAAAGAACTTTAATCCGCCTTCTAATGGGCTTATTTTGTCAGAAATCTCTTGGCCATATAATGGAAGTGTAGCTTCAAATCTTAAAGTATCTCTACAGCCTAATCCTGTTGGTTTAAGTCCAAAATCTTCACCTACGGTCATTAGCTCCGCCCAGATTTTGTGTACTCCTTCGTTATCCACATAGATTTCAAATCCGTCTTCTCCTGTATATCCAGTTCTTGAAATCATGCAATTTACTCCTGCAACCTTTACATCTCTCTTTAGATAAAATGCTTTGATTTGTGATAAATCAATATCTACTAATTTTTGAAGAATGTTTACAGCCTCTGGTCCTTGTAGTGCTAAAATAGAAGTTTCATCAGATTCATTAGCTGTAGTTACATCGAATCCTTTTTGTTGTTCAACAATCCAGTCATAGTCTTTTTCCACGTTAGCAGCGTTAATGACTAAGAAGTACTCGTTCTCTCCGAATTTGTAAGTCAATAGGTCATCTACTACTCCTCCGTCTGGATAGCACATAAATGTGTAAATTACTTGTTCATCTGCCATCTTGGAGATATCATTAGTTAGTAGATAATCTAAGAACTTCTCTGCTTCTTTTCCCGATACCTTAACTGCTCCCATGTGAGATACGTCAAATAATCCAGCCTTGTTTCTAACAGCCTCATGCTCGGGGATTAGTCCCTCGTATTGGACTGGTAGCAACCATCCTGCATAGTTGACTATCTTACCTCCTAACTTCACGTGCTCATCGTACAATGGCGTTTTTCTTCCGTCCATTAGACCACTCCTTCCTTTTTTTGTACTACAAAATATTTTACCCAAAATCCTGAAATATAAACTTGTTTTGCTACCGCAATAACATAATATTGCTTGCATCGACTTCATTATACAAGACCTGTAAAAAATATGCAATACTGTTGGAATAAGTTAAATGTATCACAATTTCTAAATATTGTCTATTATTTAACAAGGATTATTGAAATATTATTTTTTCTTAAAAAATGTGCCAAGAAAATGTTTTCCCTAGCACATTTTTAATGAATTTATTTTATTTTTGATCCCCTACTAATGCCATATAAGTTATGTTTTCAACTACGTTATTTACTATGGCAAAGGATAAACTAGTATCCCCAGATATATATGTATATATATCTCCTGATTTGCCGTAATTATCTCCATATTTGTCAACGACATCATCCAAGGTAGAACCTATGTATATTCCCTCCTCAGTGGACACACTGTCGTCAATAAGGTCTATGGTACTGACATAATGTGAACCATCTAAAGGATATGTAGATAGTTCAAACCCCGGATATACGTAAAACACATCCATGCCTTGGAATGCACAACTTGGTGCTTCAAACTGCTCCATGGCATTACCCAAAGTTTTAACAAAGGGTGCTGCTTCTTGATTTAAATATATCTTTAGGTCTCCAGCACTAAATGAAAAACCCTGGTTCTCTTCTTCAGCATTTTGCCCTTCATTTTCAGTTCCTTGACTATTATGATTCTGGTCTGCTATTTGCTCTCCATTCATGTCTTTACTATTGTCCCCCTGATTTCCGCAACCAGTTAGCAATACAATGGCAGCTAAAAGAATTAGATATTTTTTCATGCTTACATCTCCTATTCATCAATTTTTTGAGCCGCTTCGCCTACGCTTTTTAAATATCCGTAAAGCCTTAGCTCTTCTTCTTGTTCCTTTTTCATCTGATTGTAAAATGCTATCTTATCTTCCCAGACTTTTTTTAGGCTTTCGTCATTTCTATGGTCAGGCAGATTGTAGTTTTCCTTGAGAATCTGCCCAAAATAATCTGTAAACTTTTCAGCCCCAATTAAATTTAAATGTAGCCCCCCATCATATGTATCCCTTTCATAATCTATATTCATCTCTTCTACATAGTCTAGAAAATTAATATATTGAATATCATTTTTCTCTGCATATTCCCTTATTTGCTCATCCCACTGTTCATGCCAATAAGGATATACACTTGGGGATTTTATAAGTATCAATTCTACATCATTGTCTTTACACAATTTTGTAATCCTTTCCAGATATTCATAGCTATTATCTCCAAATTGGTAATCTGGCAATCTCCTTTCTCGAGGTAAGTACCCAACAGGTTTAGTGTCTACTCTCATCAAATACCCATTGTGGGAAACCTTGTCTTTTTTAAACATATATTTAAAATCCTCTAGGGTCAATTCCTTCCACCTAGAATGATATCTAAGTATTGGAACTATGTATGAGAGCAAACTCTCGTCTTCCATCATGGAGGCTTTAAGAGCTTTAATCTTCGTTGTTGAAAGTTTCATGCCATCTAATGTCAATCGATTATAGGCCTCTTTTTGAGGTTCATTGTATTTCATAGCCAATACATTGTACACTACTGCCTTTGGCTTTTCGTATCTAAGGGCATCTTCCAATAGATAATAGGAATGCCATATTAGTTGCTGTGCACTACCCCTTATATAACTTGTAATACCGTACTCTTCCCACAATTTAATAGGAGAAATATTGGAAAAAACTTCGCAGTCTCCAATAAACAGTACATCGTGATTTGCCTTCTCCAAGTAATACTCTTCTACCAAACTGCCCTCTTGTATGGTGCTGATATACTTTGGCATAAATAGCTGTTGAATTACATATAAAACCCCTATACTAAAAAAAAGGAGAATTATATATGTGATTTTATTTCTTTTCATGTGGACCTCCGTATATACATTTTAAAACTGACTGTAGATAAATTGACTTTGATCGAATCCTATTCCATAGGTTCCAAATATTATTATGGATAAAAATAATACAAAAAACAATATATAGTTCAAGAAAATCGGCTTTTTAGATAGCCTTATTCTAATTCCCCCGCTTCTTTGATATAAGCTTACTAGTAAAAGTAGGACAACGCCAGCTGTAAGCAATATATAGTCTTCAATGGCAAGCCCTAGTTTCATCAGCCCACCACTGAATATTTCATTTAAATTTCTTACAGTAAATATACTATAATACATCTTAAATGTAGTGCCAACATCCCTGTAGCAGTCAAAAGTCCTTAAAAAACTCATTAGCCAAAATGTGCGAACTATTTGAAATACTTTGAAATAAAATTTGTCCTTTACGTCAAATTTATTGTGAAATTTGTCGTATAAGGGGGAAAGTTCTTGGGAAATCAAAATTACTATGCCATTTCCAAGGCCCCATACTACAAAATTCCAAGCAGCACCATGCCATATTCCCGTAGTTAGCCAAACGAGCAAAGTGGCAATATATATAGGTACCCTCTTTCCCAACTCGTTGTTGACGTTTTTCCTTAGATATTTAGATAAATTTATCATGGGTTTACTGACGGAAATGGGAAAAAACATATAATCTCTAAACCAAGTACCCAATGTAATATGCCATCTTCTCCAATACTCCACAATGGACTTTGAAAAATAGGGCCTATTGAAGTTTTCTTTTAACTTAATGCCAAGGACTTGTCCTACTCCTATGGCAATGTCTATTCCGCCTGTAAAATCTGCATATAATTGTATTGCATAAAAAAACATACCTAGCAACACATATGCACCTTGATATGTACCAGGATCCCTAATTATAGTATTTACTGCTATTAAAAGCCTATCTGCAATTACAAGTTTTTTAAAATACCCCCATAATATTCTTTGAACTCCAAATTCAAAATTATCCCAATTAAAATCTTTTTCGGCAAATAATGTTGACTTCAGGTCATCGAATCTGCTAATAGGTCCTTGTATTAATTGGGGAAAAAAAGATGTAAATAGCCCTAATTTAAATACATTCTTTTCTGCCCTGTATTTTCCCCAATACACATCTATAAGGTAGCCCATGGTCTGGAATGTATAAAATGAAATCCCAAGGGGCAATACAAATCCAAATCCTCCAAAGTCCTTGTATATATTGGAAACTACAAAATCGGAGTACTTTAGAACTGCTAGTATACCGAAGTTAAATAGCAACGCCAAAACCAGCCAAAATCTTTTTTTGCCATTGGCTTCTGCTTTTATTGCCTTTCTTTCTTCCCTCGACAATTTCTCCTTGTTCTCTTTTATATTAGCATCATAAATTTCTTGAATCTTATCTATTTTTATGGTAACCAAATATGTGGAGACTACTGTCAAGGATATGTAAATTAAGTAAGAAGTACCTGCGATGCCATAGAATATTAGACTCCCGATTAAAAGCAGAACCCATTGCAGCTTCTTAGGTATTAAATAATATAAAACAGTCAATATGATTATAAAGAATATAAAATTCGATGTCGTAAATAGCATAGCTCCCCCTATTTTAATCTATTAATCTTTGTACCATTTCATAAATTGACTTAGCAGAATTGAAATTTTCAGGTGTCAATTCCTCCACAGATATGGTGATGTCAAATTCCTCCGATAAATCTGTTACCAATGATACAATATCAAAAGAATCTAAGATTTTGTCGTCTATTAATGAACTGCACTGTTCAAAATCTACTTCTGGGTGTAAATCCTCCAACATTTCTACTATAATATCCATGTTATCATCTCCTCGTATATTCTTCTTTTAATAGATTTCTGTTTATCTTCCCATTGGATGTAAAGGGCATGTCGTCGATTTTTCTTATTCGATTAGGTATCATAAACCTAGGCAACTTGTCCTTTAAGAAGTCAGCTATTTCTGCTGTAGTAGCTTCTCCCGTGTAAATAAGTATTATTCTCTTCCTTTGGTCGTCAAACACACATACTGCATAATTCACATCTGGGGCCATGTTTGCAGCCATTTCAATTTCTCCCAGTTCAATTCTGTGCCCCATGTGTTTTATTTGATTGTCCTTTCTAGAGACAAATACCAATTCCCCATATTCGTTATATTTGCCAATATCCCCAGTTCTATAAATCAGCTCTGGGTAATGGGAGTTAAGTGGGTTTTGAACGAAGGCTTCCCTAGTCCTTTCAAAATCGTTGTAGTATCCCAAAGTAAGAGATGTACCTCTGATACAAATCTCCCCTTCTTCCCCATCTTTGGCCAACTGGTCATTTTCATTGAGAAGCATCACATCTGTGTTGTTAAAAGGTCTGCCTATGGGTATGGCCTCGTCCAATTCAAAGGAACGATTGACCTCATAGTAGCATGACATACCTGTGGCCTCCGTCGGCCCATATAAGTTTACAAATTTGGCATCTGTTAAAGCCTTCCTCCATAAGTTAAACTGCTTTATAGGGAATACCTCGCTGCCAAAAGCAATTGTGTGCAGATACTTAGGCCTTTCTTTATCCAGTGTTCCAAAGGAGGATATCATTGTAAGTGCAGAGACTACCCAACATATAGTATTGATTTTGTGTTCATTTAAGTAGCCTACTAGCTGCAATGGAAACATAAACAATTCCTTTGGTATTAAATAAGTTGTGCTGCCAAATTTTATTGTGGGATAGAGCTCCTTTAGGGATGCATCCACATATAAGGGAGTTTGGTTGCCAAATACGGTGTTTTCATCAAAAGCCAATATTTCCGATAAATTGTCCACGTAATCCATAACTGACCTATGGGAGGCTACTACCCCCTTGGGCATGCCTGTGGAACCGGAGGTAAAGACAATATACATCGGATCCGTATCTATCTGCCTTTCCCTTATATTATCTAATCTTTGCTGGTCTATCTCTGTTTTTATGATATTTTCATATAGGTATATATCGCCCTGGTAAGAGAAATCATTCAGGGTACTTATTTGCTCCTCATGGCATACGACAGCCTTGGGACTTAGGCTTTTAAATATTAGCTCTATCCTGTGATATGGCATCTCCTCATCTATGGGTACATAGTAGTTGCCTGAATACAATACGCCATAAAATGCCGTAATAGTCTTGGGGCTTTTGCCCATAAATACGACTATGGGCTCTTTGTAATGCCTTTTTGATAATGCACTTCCTATGCTCTTGGACTTTAGGTAAAGCTCTTCAAATGTTAGGCTAGTTTCCTTGTCTACATAGGCTGTTTTATGGGGCTTGGAAATTACCGTCTTTTCCAAATATTCCAATACGTTTTTCTGCATATTTACACCTGCCATTATTTATTATTTATATCTAGATTTGACTCCAATACTTAAGGTGTCCTTGGATACAAGGACTCGTCAAATTTGTAATAATAGTTTTTTCTAGTCTTATTAATCGCTTCCAATTCCGCATCTGTCAGCATAAAAGTTTCTTTTCTGTCGTTGTTTCTGGTGGCATCAAGGTGATACCAATTTCCCTCTATATTTACTAAATTCCAGTAATGCTCTGTGGCGCCACCTAGCCTAGTAATATCTAGGTTGTCTATACCAACCCTAGTTAATAGAGCCTTTGCCACAGAAAAATATGTGAAACAGTCGCCTTTAGCATTTTTTATTCCCCTATATGCTTCATTTTTCCAATCGCTCTTGTCGGAAAAACCAGTATAGGCAATATGTCCCTTGGTCCATTTATATATGGCGTGGGCCAATTCTTTTTCGCCCATGCTCTCATTTGTTATCTTTTTTAATATTCCATCTAAAATCCCATTGAATTCATCCTCTGAAACAACGAGTCCAACCACCGTGACAGTGGCTCTCTTCTCAGTGGTGTTTCCTGCCCTATCCCTAGCTCGATATATGACCTCATATGTACCCTTTTCCTTTGGGTTTACCTTGCTACTGTCTATGACTAGGTCAATGTCTTCCATAGAATTGTCCTTTACAGATACTCCAGTTCTATAGGAAATACTTTTGCCCAAATATGCAATTATGTCCCTTACGCCAATTATTGTAGGTGGCTCTATATCTTCCTTAATGGACAATGTAGATTTATATTCTGAAGTATTTTTGTATTGGTCAATGACTAAAAGGGATACTTCCTGTGTTCCAAGTGAACTAAAATCCGGTTCGTATTTATACTCCACAGTAAAATCAGATTCATCTACTACGTCATATACAAATTCTTCTGCCTCCACGGCAATATTTTGAAATGTTTCAACTTCTTTTACATTGGCTGTCGGTGCTGTAGTATCTACTATATTGATAGAAGATTCCAATATGTGGCCATCAATGGACAGTTTCACATTGTAACTTCCCACTGGGCTTCCAATTATTGTATCTATATCCGTGATTATATCCAAATCATAATCGATTTCATTTAAAAAGCTATGTTTGCCAATTTCAGAAAATTGACCTAGTTCCATATCTATTGCCTTTTTTATATCGTATATTCTCAATACAGATTGAACCTCTACTCCATTGCCATGTTCGTCCTCTGCAACTAAATATATTTCCTGTTCACCATTTTTTGCAAAATCAGGCTCTTCTTTATAGGATATTGTGACTTCTGAATAATCGAATATTTCCTCTATAAAGTCCCTAGGTTCTGGTTCTTTGTCATTAAATACCATGGCTAGTACCTTCGTTTGCACTACTGGTGCTGTAGTATCGACAATTAGAAGCCTGGATTTATAAACCTTGTCCTTATATTTGACCTCTATAAGTGCTTCTCCAGTAGAATCAAAGTTTATATCCTCTAATCTAGTAATTAACTCATACTTGGATTTATCACCCTTTATAAAGTTTTGTAATTCTACGTCATGGTCTCCAACTTCAACTGTTACTTTTCTTCTAACTCCTGAAGACAATAAAAAAGAGCCCACTAAAAATACACCAGCCAATACTAAAATTAAAAATATTGATAATTGCCTTTTGGTAAGTTTGATGTCCATCATATTATGCACCTTCCCAAGTTACTTGTTTATATCTTAAATATATTATAACAAAATTGGGTATTTGTCAACGTCCAAGGCTACTGTGTAACAGTAGCCTTCTCTGTGAAATAATTCATTATCCCTATGTAAATTGACCATGCTATCTTTTCCTGATATATAGGAGTGTCTAGTAGCAGCTCCTCCTCTTTGTTTGATAGAAAACCACATTCAACCAAAGTCGATGGTATCTCTATTTCATTTAACAAATATACATCGTCTCTTTCCTGAGGTTCCCTTTTATTGTCTTTGTCCAATATGTTTCTCAGTTCATCTTGAATAATATAGGCTAACCTTTCCCCCTCTTCCGACCCCTTTCTGTAAAATGTTTGAGCCCCATAGTAGTTGGACCTTGTAAAGCTATTTAAATGAATAGATACAAAGATTTCACAGCCGCTGTTATCAATTATCTCCTTTCTCTTTCTCAGGTCTTCATTTTTCATTTGCCTCAGGGTTTTGGCATCATCTGAGTATAACCCATCATCTGTATTCCTAGTTAATATAACTATGCCTCCGCTCTGTTCTATGAGCCTTTTCAAGTTCTTGGCAATTTGAAGATTTATTTTATCCTCCTTTATGCCTGATGTTCCCACGGCCCCTGGATCCACTCCCCCATGCCCTGGATCTATTCCTATTATTTTATTGGATATGGGCAAAAATGTAACTATTTCACTTTCTTTTTTATTATATTTATGCCTTGCTAAAAAAACGGATATTAAAAGTACAATTGTTATCAATAGGTATCTCTTTCTTATGACAATTATCCTCATACAATCCCTCCTATAGAAATATATTTTACCTTTGATAAACTTATTCCATAGAAAGGTACAAAAAAGAGCCACCTGAATGTGACCCTATTTGTCTTTGTATGAATGATATTAATAAAGCTAACTAATAAACTTTTCTGTTTCTTTCATTATTTATTTGCAATTTTAAATAGGAATTCTATCGAGGGATTATATTACCCACTTTCTAATTTTGAAACCATTGCTTGTGTTATATTCAATCTGTCAGCCAATTCCTTTTGGGTAATATTATTATCTAGTCTATAGTTAATTATTTTACAAGCAATATCAACAAGTATATCAGATAATTCAAATTCTTGTTTTGTCTCTTCATCAATATCATCAAAAATATCCCATGGACTTTGTAAAATATCATTTTCCAACATATTAGCCACTCCCTCTTATTTAAAGAAATTTATTATTTCATTTCTTCTTATTCCTGCTATTGTTTTCCCACTCTCGTAATCTGATCTATTCTACCCCCAAAGCCTTGAACACTGCATCTTCAGGACTTTGGTAGAAGGATATTTGGAATTTAGCAAACAACTCTGGTGGTACAGTATTAATTTCAACAGCTGAAGCCATGGGTAAGAGAATCTTTTTTGCTCCTGCATCAAAACAAACTTGGAGGGTAGATGCTAATTCCTCAACTTTATTTATAGTCCCCCCAATGCTCATTGAACCCAATACCACCAGTTGGCTTAATACAGGTTTCTTTAACGAGCCAGAACATAGGGCAATAAAAGCAGATAAGGTCAACTCCGAAGCCATGCCTATTCCCTGCATATCTTGAATATGCATTAAAAAATCATTATTATTTAAAGAGATTGTTCCACTAATGTTTTTCCTGTTTGCCTTAAAATAGTTAAAGGCAGTATTTATGTTTTCCCTAGCATCCCTGCTTGTTCCCAAGCCCGTTCTTTCAAATTTTCCTGTCCCAGAAACAACTTCTGTTTCTATTTTATATACACCAATCATCCCTGAATCCCCATGGGCAACTGTATATACATGTCCGGGTTTTCCCATCCCTTCAGGTATTAGTTTATCTCCCCCTTGTTCAGGAACCGAAACAAATTCTTCTTCAAAGGTATCCTTATCTATGTAGGAAAAATGAACATCATAAAATTCCATGCCACCAATTTTCTTAAGTTGCTCTTTTACCCGCCTTCGTCCTATTAAGGCATACCTCAAGATTTCCTCAATATCTTCCCTCTCAAATTCTCCATGAGGATAAATTAATTTAACTAAGCCTGATACAGTCTTCTTTACTCCTATAACATCCCTTTGGTTAAGATTGTTTCCAAGTCTAAAATACTTATCTATACTATCACTATATGATCTTTTCCTCATTTCCCTAAAGAATTCTGCAATATAATCTGTAATAAAACCATATTCGATAGTAAAAAACTCCGGCCTGTATTTAGGTATCTCCCAACCAGGAATATAACAATGCATCCTATCAAAAAAAGCAGAGTCATAGGCCATTGCTTCTGGAAAGGGTTCAAATAAATGGGATGTTTTTAAAAGTACATCCACTGATTGATTAATGTTGCCAACAAAAACCATGGATGCAGAAGCATTTTTTAATTCCTTGCCCCTAGCAAAAGATCCTGAGGCCATATAGTCCTTCATAATTTGAATGCCATCTTTATCCTTAAAGGTAATACCGGCCACTTCGTCAAAGGCTACTACATCCCATAGACCAACTAGTCCAATTTTTCTGGTATTCATATTGTAAAATAAGTTGGCAACAGTGGTTTGTCCCCCAGATATTAGGATAGAGTTAGGTGATATTTCCTTATATATGTGGGATTTACCTGTTCCCCTAGGGCCTAATTCACAGACATTAAAATTATTCTCAACAAGAGGAATCATACGGGCAATAAGGTGCCACTTAACTGTTTCTTCTAATTGTGTAGGCTCCATACCCACTGACCTTAAAAGAACATCAATCCATTCATCCTTGGTGAAGTTTTTCCTTCCATCAAGTATCTCGTTTATATCTAGGTTCGGCATTTGAATTGGTTTCAGGCTACTTATTATAAAAGGATTAGAGTTCCTTACCTCTTCATCATAATAGTACCCAATTTTAAGAATACACCAAATACCTCCTGCTAGAAGTTTTTCAAATTCCTTTACATAATTAGCCTCTACCTCTACACCCTTTAATCCTAAATTAGAAAACTCTGCTTCATAAACATCTCTCTTTTCATTTAATCTTACAGTTAATTTATCTATAACAGTATATTGGCCTAATTCCCTTATTTTAGATTTGATTTTTTCTGCTTCATCTGGACGAACATAGTTATCTGAAAGTATATCTTTAACCCTATTTACTCCCTCATTTATTGAATCTTCATCGTCAGTAGCACAATACATGCCCAGTAAATACTCTAGGACATATACGGGGACATTGGCACCTTCTTTGATTTTTTGAGTCAAATCCTTACGGACTACCCTACCGGAAAAGTAATGGTTCAATTTTTCATTTAAATCCCTATTTTCTGTATCCATAGTCTTTTCACCACCTTCGCTATTTTATAATCCGAAATCATCGCTAAATAATAAATCTATAATAAAAGGTATTCTCTCATACATTTTCTCTACTGCTTCATCTTCGTCTTCTAAGATTAAATAATATTCTTTATTCTTGTCATAGGCCATATCCCTTAGGGTAAACTTCTCCCTATAGGTACGGTCTCCGGGGTTTTTCGACCTACTATCTGCAATAATAATATTTTCATTAGAAATACGGTTACCTTCTTTATCTACAAAATATAGTTTAAGTTTTAAGGGTATCTTCTTATCTTCTACTAAGTCTGTTTGGAAAAACTCTAAGTAGGTAATCCTATTTGTAATCTTCCTTGAGATATTAGTCAATTTTACTTCAACTTTGCTGGCCCTATATTCATCTTTCCGTATATTCTTAAATTTGATTACAGGAACAATTATCTCCTGTAAGGATGCCCCCCCATGAACATAGTTAGCCCCTGGACCCTGAACCTTATATCTAATCATGCCCTTGGGAACAAGAGCCTTTAGTTTTGAATCGTCTCCTAGTAAGTATTTCATGGAAATAGGCAAGGTATCTGGAATATTTTCTTCAATTTCAGAAAGCATATATCTCCTTCCTGCATCTATGGTTTCAGTATTAAACCTGCTGATTTTATCCACTTCTGTCAGTTGAGATCGCCTGTATATAAATCCATGGTCTGCAGTTATTATTATATTTGTCGCACTTACATTGTTTATGAGTTTTTTAATTAATGATATCAAATCCTCAAAGGCCTTTTCTGTAGCCTCAAAAACTTCCCTTTCAGTTAAGGCTACCTCTCCTACAGCATCTATTGTATCGTGATAAATATAGATTAATTTCTTCCCATCAAAGGCCTCCTTGTAGTCCACCCTACCCATCTCTTTCATATCGTGAAATGAGATTGCCTGGGTGCTATCACTATAGGTTCCGATAATTTTTCCCCTATTTATAGTTCCCTGGGTGCTAATACCATCTACAAGAAGGTCTCCCTTTTCATTTAATAGGAGTTCCTTCCTTGGAAGTAAACTTGCCATACCATACTTGGTTGTTGAAGGAATAACCCCTTGCATGAATTCTATATCTGCCATACCCCTTGCCTCTTGATTAATTAAGTTAAGGAGTTCTTTTCCTGCCTCATATCTTAAGGCATCAGAAATAATTACAAATACTCTTTCATCATTCCTTATAAAGGGTGATACAAAATCTTGATAAAAGTTACTTTGCTGTTTAATCCCTAGCAAGGAATAATCCTCCAACATTTCCTCCTGAACTGCTGCTGACCATTTAATTGAAAGTTCATTTAGATACCAATGGGTATAGGTATTTTCTATTCTTTCTGCTAGTTTTTCAAATAGGTCCTTGTCAGTAATCCTATCGTAATGAAAATAAAACTTTCTATAAAAATAATCCATGAAATAATATTCTTTAGTATAAGCCTTAATTAAGTCATGGGCAGTTTGGGGCTTAATAGCCCCATCCATTTTCTTCTCCATTTCAAGAAGTTGGATAGCAAAATACAAGGCCTCATACTCATTCCTGTAAGTTTCAAACCAATGACTTATCCTTCTTTTATTGATTATTTTACGATATCTATCAAACTCCCCAATTCCCTCTAGAAGATTTGCCTTAATCCGATCCATTATTGCCTCATCAAAGGCTCTGAAGGTATCACAATCAATATATTTGTCTATATCCCATTTTTCTAAATAGCCCTTCACATTCAATGTTTCTTCAATTTTGTTCGCTAAAGAATCAAAGTCTTTACCATGGGTGGAGTGATTCATAAAATTGCTCACAAAGACTATGGCATCAGACCTTTTGGCAGATATATAATCTTCCCATGTGGAGGGTAGGTTTTCCTCAAGGCTATAAGATAGGTGGCTTGTAAGAAGCATAATCATTAGTTTTTCCAAGGATCTATCTTCGTAAGTATAGCCGTATCTTTTCTCTATTAAATTCCATAAGGCATCTATATCCCCGAAATCCTCAATTTCTTTTAGATGTTTATTTTCCTTCTCCAAACCTTCAATCAATATTTTCTTTAAAACCTGTTCAAAATCTGATACAGGTAGCCTACACAAGGTAGACAAAACCCCTATATCTACTTTGTCTTTTGTAAATTTATCTATATGGAAAGAGGCAAATTTTCTATATCTCTCCTTGTTTCCAAAGAATTTTAAATACCCTTTAAATACATTTCTTAAGGAAGGATCCTCCACTTTAAAATCTTTCATAATTAAAGTGGCCTTGTCAGTAGAAAAATCCTCATTATATTTTAGGATATCTAGTAACCAATTCTCTCGTGGCATGGGTCTAGATATAGGGGAATATAAGAGATAGTTAGATTCTGTATCTTCTTTTTCAAGCAAGTATTTTATATAGAAGGAATTGTTGGAATCAAGTTTTAGGATTTTTGCATTATCCAACCTGAGTTCCCCTATATCTTCAGCAAATTCTCCCTCGTCATCATACCAGAAAACAAGATTCCTCTTTTTCCCCTCCATAGGTTCTTTGCTAAATATTTCTTCTAATGTCCTTTTAACTTCCAATAAATTCATATAATCACCTACCTAAATCTTTGCCAATAAGTCTGCTTTTAGTGGTTTTCTGCCTTCTCCTTGGGGAATTTTAATCCCTTGAAACTTATCATAATTAACCTTTACACCATCATCTAAATCAATATCAATCCTTTGGTTGGCTACATGGGCTAAGGCTTCATCATAAAGTCTACATTCCTGTATTTGTTTTAAAATTGTTTCCTTGTTTTTCCTTACAGCCGCCTTTTCCCTATTGGAGATATCAGAATCTATTAAAATATCAAGGTGGATTATTTCCCCTTCATATTTTTTCTGCAAACTATGCAAATAGTCAGTCCTCACCCTAGCAAGGCTATATGGATTGTAGCGATGCATATAAATTAGGGCTTTAAAGCCATTTTGCTTGCCACTATCAAACAACCAGTAAATAGGCCTTTTCTTGTATATCCTAACATGGTCCTTATAAAAATCTCTTAGGAAATACCTTCTGATAGCCTGTCTTGAAGTTTCATTGGCCCTCTTACCTAATGTTTCAGCAATGTATTCCAAATTCTCTTCTAATGTATCTCTACCGAAAGAAACTTTTACGAACTCTACAAATCGTTCTAAAATATCATCTTCAAAATAATCCCCGTCTGCAATCGGGATAACATTGTGTTCCGCTATCTTTATAGAAGACTGTTTCCAACCATCCTTAGTTTTAATCTCCCAATTTTCATTAAACCTTCTAAACTTATCATCAAAATCCCCGCCGGCATAGATCAAACCATCTTCATCCAATGAATATCGTCCAAACATACAACCAACGGCATAAGAGATGAAGGATTTGATATCTCTTTCTCTATCTGCCTTGCTTATGGTGATGTCTTTATCTTCTACTTCAGGGGTAAGTTCATCTTGTAGTCCGTAAATTTCAATAAAGATACGGTTTAATTCTTCTTCGTTAGCCTTAAGTTGGTTGAATTGCCCTTCGGTAAATTCCTTATATTGTTCATAGGCATGTTCTAAATTATCCACATATATAGGTTCTTTATCTGCCAGTACACCTAATGCTAATAAAGAATCATAATAATTGTCCATGTATTTGTTTAGGTTTGCCAATGGATGTACCTTGAAATCCCACGAGGTTTCAAAGGAATTCCAGTCTGTTTTCGATATATTAATGTTATTTTGAACAATCTTTACAACCACATCCTTATCTTTCTCCATGCTTAATATTGGTATCGCACCAATTATACCTACTTCATAATTAAGTGTTGCTCCAAATACATTCAATATTTCGTTGATGATAGGGGTGTTTAGCAAACCTAAAGCATAGTTTATATCTATTTTTTCAATATTTGTTATTCCGGAGCCGCCTCCACCAAAGATTGAGTCTTCAATGTATCTTACTGAAAATTTATAACTAGTTACTGCTGACCATGTTATAGTTTCTTTAAAATAATAAGGAAAATTGCCCCCACTCGATTTTTTGAAGGATTTAACTTCTTTGCCGTCATTATGCCACTTTATCAAATAATCATTATTTCCATACCATCTTCTAAACTCTCCACCCTTACTATACGGCTTCCAGTTATGAAAATCGCAGTCTCCGACTTCATGCCAAAGTCTTAGGAACCGATTATTATCTCTTGTCTTAAGTCCTTCAAAAATAGTTGCATACTTTTTTAACTTGAATTCAGTATCGAAAACACTAATAAAAGAATCACTTATCCAATATGCTATAGGGGTACCGTGAATCTTATTGTATTTTTCCTGTTGCATAAAATATACTCCAGTATCACCATAAAATTTTCTTTCTTTTTCCTCGATGCTCTCTACTTTTACGTGTTCTACGAAAAATCTTTTATAATATCCTTTATAATTCCAAATATTTTTCTTCCCTATTACAAATGCTACTGTTCCAAAATCAGAACCAAATATTCCGCGACCCAAATGGAGCATGTTAATAAATGTATTGTTTTGAATAATATTTTTTCTTAAATTCTCATAAGAAGATAGAAACATCCATGTTGGAATATTTATCATTGATAAAAAACTATTTTCTTTTAAATAATCTAATGAACATTCCATGAAAACTGTACTTAAATCTTTATTTGAATTACCATGCTTTGGATCTAAATATGACTTTAGTATTTCATTCATTCCACCCCTCCCCATATAAGGCGGATTAGTACAAACCACATCATATTTCTGACTCATTATCTTTGCCTGTTGGATCAATGGAGGAATCTTCTCCAATATTACCTCTTTATATTGGAGTTCAAATATATCTTCTGGGGCATTATTTTTTATCTCTTCAATCCTATTTTCTAAGGCCTCAAAATCTATTTCCTTCACTTCTAGGATTGAACCATATTCCTTAGCATCATGGAAGACTTCAATTAAGTACTCAATGTCTTCCCTATGGAAATGCTTCTCTATTTCTGTTTCCTTGGGGCTAACCAAGTATTCAATAGCCTCTTTGGGGATATCGTTACTTTCTTGGATAGAGCATAGGTTCATCTGTGGTTTATTTCTAAATATCCTTCTGTTTTTACTTCTTGCCTTCATGAGAAGGGCAAAGGAAGCCAATTGGCCTGCACGATCATCTATGTCAAGGCCATAAAGATTCTTTTCTAAAATAAGGCCTGGTATTTCTCTTTCTGAATAACCCGCTGATAAATATATCTCATATAGAAGGTCAAAGGCATAAACTAAAATATGACCACTTCCCATAGCAGGGTCCAATATTTTAATATCCTCTGGATTAAGGTTGGGATTTTTAAGTTCATCCAATTGTTTTTGAACTTGGGGCTCCTGTTCTGCTTCTTCTAGATAATATTTCCACTGTGCCCTTAATTTTTCATTTGGATGGGATTCAAGCCAGAGCCTACCTAGGGAAT
>JALNZV010000015.1 GCA_023229175.1 Tissierellaceae bacterium
ATGAATGGAGATTCTTATAGAATAAAAGAAACTAAAGAGTGGTTAGAGAAAAGTAATTAATTTTTTTTATTTCAACTGGCCCAGTTTTCGATTAAAATATGGTATAGTTTTCAGTTGACAAATACAAGTTCAAAAAGGCAACATGTATTATATAATAGAACCGCTGTTTTTTTCATATTCTTTTTCCCCCTTATAAACTTATACTTTTCTTGAATAATTCACATATTATATAATTTTACGATTATGACTCATAATGTAAAAATGCAAATTACTTTATTTAACACTAAATTTATAGTAGGCTAAAGCATCATCATCATAAAGATGTTCAAAACCCAATTTTTCCAAAATGTGTTTGCTTCTATGATTTCTATGTACTGCATCTGCATAAATAATCTTAAGACCTAATGTATTTATTACATAATCAATTAATAAGCGCTGTGCCTCTGTTCCGTATCCATTTCCTTTAAATGCATCATTAACTAAATGAATACTTAAAGTGCCACATAGTTTTTCTTTGTCTATACGTTTTATTTGAATTTCTCCAATAGTTTTGTCATTATGACATATCGCAAAGAAAAGTCTACTTGTATCTAAAACTTTACTTTGATAATATCTATCGACTTTTTCTTTATCATAATTATAAGTATCATAGGTCATTGCAGGGTCAGCAACATAGTCTCTATAAAAATCATGACATCTTTCTATTGTATATGGCACTAACATAATTTTTTCTCCTTGTAATACCACCTTAACCACCTCATTCTTGCGGATTTTTACTTCACCTTAATCTACCGATGCACAATATAAAGAATGCGTCTTAACTAAATAGATGGAAAATACCTACATCTAACCATAGATATTATATTTGCTTTATATATCTTAATTCAATAGGCTTGTTTGAAAAGTGACTATGTTTTTTATTTCCATCAAATATAAAACCACACTTTTCATAAAATCTCCTTGCCCTCGTATTTACTTCATAGACCCATAGAGAAACCTGCTTACAGCCTTCCTCTTTCAATATGTTTATAACTACATCCATTAACTTAGTAGCTAAACCCTTTCCCCAGTACTCCTCAAGGAGATATATTGAATAAATAGAACCACACTCTTTTAATTGTTCATCATTATCCTTATTTGCAAATACTAAGCCAAAAGGTATTTCATCATAAAATCCAATTAAGACGATTTCTTCATCTTCTATGAACCTCTCAAATTGTCGTTGTCTTCTTTGTTTATCAAGAAATTTAGTTATCTCATCCTTAGGGATTACATTACTATAAGCTGATTTCCAACTTTCTACAATAATATTTGCCAAAGATTCAGCATCTTCCTTTGTAGCCTTTCTAATCTCACATCCCAAAAAATCACCCCTTTTCTATGATGAACATAATACTACATATCTTATGTGCATTACATAAATGATATTCCTTTTTATTAGATAGCTATTCTGACCCCTAAATATCCATCTTTTAGATTACATTTAATATAACATTTAATTCCACTTAAATCAATATTATGATTTATCTGAAATTTTAACTTTCTAAAATATTACTCATCTATCATCAATAATCAAACCCTGCTATAAGAATATCATCATCTAATGATTCATTCTCCTCTTGATACTCAAATAATAAATATAATACCTGGTGATACCAATTCTTATATATATCTAATTTTTCTTCTAATCTTGTAGCATCTTCTAAATCTACTTCATTACTACTTTGAAGTATTATTAAATCTAAGGTATCGTAATCTTTATTTCTTAATACCATTTCAATCATGGATATTTCCTTCTGAATATACTTGATTTGTACTTCTATCAACTCTTTTTCTACATCAAATTTCATACTATATCCCTTCTTTCCTTTGTTATTATTGCTTTCTATATTACATCTAAAGTATTTCTCTCTATATTAATATCTTCACTATCTTATATTTTTGTCCATCTATGATTCATGTCTCTTATTATATTTTATTTTGGATACACAAAAAGATAATCTATTATACGATTTCCTTTGCTAAACTCTCTGATAATGGATATTTAAACATAAACAAGATTCTAAGTTGAACACAATAGGTAAATATATATATGTGGATATTAGAAGTGCAATATAGATACAGATACACCTAAATCTGTTTCATCATACTTTCTGCCAGCATAATCCCTGCCATTGATATTTAGTAAGTTTTCGCAGCTTTTATTGACAGTAATTATATAACCATTTTTGTCAAAAGTAATAAGACCATTTCCTATCCCATTTAAAATTTGCTCTTTGTATCTGTCACTTTCTTTAATAATTTGTTGATTTCTTTTTAACTCCAAATTTACATATTTTAAGTCGATTGTCCTTTTTTCGACTTCCATTTTTAATATATTATTCATTCGAATAAACAATAAATTTAACAAGATAACAGCAATAATAATAACCAACAATGTATAAAATACCTTTAGTTGCTGCTTCCATGCAGGTAATATTTCTTTACCAAACCATTTTTCATAGATATTGTAATATATCCCATTTTTCTTTAAACTTTCCAATGCCGTGTTAAATTCATCGATTAACAAAGTATTGCCTTTTTTAAATGCCATCCCATAAGATGTAAAACTAATATCATTACCTACAATTTTTAACTGGTCCTCAATTTTTTTCTTTTGAATTATGTAAAGTCCTGTCAATTTATTGCCCACAACTGCGTCTACTTCGTTTTCAATTAACTTTTCAAATGCGTCATCTAAATTTGAAAAAAAGACAACCTCAATTTCCCCTTGATCGGCCAACGCATATGCTGCAAAATCACTTCTTTGCACAGCAGCTCTTTTCCCAGTTAAACTATTTAATCCTAGGACCTCCGTATCATCTTTTCTGACAAAGCAAACTAGTGAATTCTTTAAATATTCCTCTGAAAAGTCGTACATGGTAAAACGAGCATCATTATAGTTCATGCCTTGTATGGCATCTATTTCCCCGTTTTGCAGTGAGATATGTGCATCAACCCAATCCATTGGAACTAGCTTAATATCAATTCCAATTTGTAAAGCTAATGCTTTCATTAAATCAACGTTAAATCCCCTAAATTCTCCTTCTTCATCGATATATTCAAATGGTGGATAATTTTTTTCACCACCGATTATTATTACATCTTCAGGTTTTGTACAATATGAATTAGAGGAAGCAAACAGCATCACAACTAAGATAAAAAAAATGAGAAGATATCTATAATTCAAAATTCTCACCGCCTTTAAAATAAATTATAACAAAGTTTTCATATATCTCCAAATATATAATAATTATTTTAATATGGTATTTTATTGCTCAATTAGAAATCTAAACATACTAAAGGACCCCTAATCGGGGTCCTTTCTCTATGCTGCAAATTGACTATTGTATAACTCTGCGTAGAAGCCGTTTTTCTTTAGAAGTTCCTCATGGTTTCCCTGTTCTACGATGCTGCCATCTCTAATGACTAAAATCGAATCTGCATCTTTTATGGTGGATAACCTATGGGCTATGACAAAACTTGTTCTACCCTCCATTAAGTTTTCCATTGCCTTCTGGATAAATATTTCGGTCCTAGTGTCTACAGAAGATGTGGCTTCGTCTAATATCAATATCTTGGGATCAGAAAGTATTGCCCTAGCTATGGTTAAGAGCTGTTTTTGCCCTTGGGATATATTGTTGGCCTCTTCGTTAATCTCCATATTATATCCATCTGGCAAAGTCTGGATAAATCTATGGGCATAGGCCAACTTTGCAGCTTCTATTACTTCCTCGTCTGTAGCATCTAATCTCCCATATCTGATGTTTTCCATTATGGTGCCAGAAAATAACCAAGTGTCTTGGAGCACCATGCCAAAGTTGTCCCTTAGATCCTCCCGTCTTAAATTTGCAATGTCCTTTCCATCTATTAATATTTTGCCCTCTTTTAGGTCATAATACCTCATCAAGAGTTTTACAATTGTGGTCTTTCCAGCCCCTGTAGGCCCTACAATGGCAACTTTTTGTCCAGGTTTTATATCTTGTGAGAAATTATTTATAATTATTTTGTCCTCTGAATACCCAAACACTACATTTTCAAAAGTTACCCTTCCCTGTACGTCTGTAAGGGCGACTGGGCTTGCCGAGTCTTCAACTTCCTCCTCTTCATCTAGAAACTCAAATACTCTTTCTGCTGCCGCCATGGTGGATTGTAATATATTTGATATTTGAGCAACTTGGGCTATAGGTTGGGTAAAACTTCTCATATATTGAATAAAGGATAAAATATCTCCCACTTCTATTACATTTCTAACTGCATACCAACCCCCCAATATAGATACTACTACATATCCCAAGTTTCCAATGAAATTCATAATAGGCATCATCAATCCCGAGAGAAATTGGGATTTCCAAGCGGAATTATATAGTTCGTCATTTATTCTGCTAAATTCCCCTATTACATCTTCCTCTGCATTGAAGGCCTTCATAATATTGTGACCCCCATAAACTTCTTCAATATGTCCATTTACCTCACCTAAGGATTTTTGTTGTGCTGTAAAGTATTTTTGTGATCTCCTTATTACATTTGTCACTAAAATCATGGAAAGTGGCAATATTACAAGGGATGCTATGGTCATTTGCCAGGATATGGACAGCATCATAACAAATACTCCTATTAGGGTGGTGGCAGATGTGATTATTTGGCTCATGCTTTGATTTAGGGATTGGGATACTGTATCTACGTCGTTTGTGACTCTGGACAATACATCTCCATGGCTTACCTTGTCAAAGTATTTAAGTGGAAGTCTATTGACCTTCTCCGATATTTCCCTTCTCAGGCCATAGGACACTTTTTGTGCTATGCCCGTTACTATAAATCCCTGTACATAGGAAAAAAGTGCCGATATTATATACAGTGTTATTAGCAGTGAAATAGTATTTAAAATATTGTCAAAATCTATTCCCCCTGTACCCATCATCTTTGATATGAGGCCTTCAAATATCTTCGTTGTAACCTTACCTAACACCTTAGGTCCTATAATGGAAAATATTGTGCTTCCCATGGCAAACAATATAACTATGATTAACTTTAATCTGTGGGGTCTTAGGTAATCCAATAGTTTTGAAAAAGTTCCCTTAAAATCCTTGGGCTTTTCAAAGTTTCTCGGGCCGTGACCCATGGGCCCGCGTCTTTGTGATCTCGATGTCCTTTCACTCATATGGCTAGTTCCTCCTCCGATAATTGAGATAAGGCTATTTGCCTATATACCTGGCAACTCCTCAGAAGTTCCTTGTGTTTGCCCATACCTACAATTTTCCCTTCATCCAGCACTATGATGTTTTCGGCATTTGCTATGGTATTAATCCTTTGGGCTACTATTATTATGGTGCTATTTTGTATATCTTTTTCCATTGCCTTCCTTAAGTTTGCATCTGTTTTGAAATCGAGGGCAGAAAAGCTGTCGTCAAATATAAATATATCCGGTCTTTTTACCAATGCCCTAGCAATGGAGAGCCTTTGTTTTTGCCCACCAGAGACATTGCTGCCTCCTTGAGATATTTCGGACTGAATTCCCTTTTCTTTCTCCTCTATAAATTCTTTTGCTTGGGATATCTCAATGGCTTTTAATATATCTTCTTCTTTTGCATTTATATTCTTTCCATATCTTAGGTTGCTATCTATGGTACCAGAGAATAATATGCCCTTCTGTGGTACATATCCTATTCTCTCTCTTAAATCTTGTAATTTTAAGTCCTTTATGTTGATTCCATCCAGTAGTATTTCACCTTCAGTCACGTCGTAGAACCTAGGTATCAAATTTATTATAGTGGACTTGCCGCTGCCTGTACTTCCTATGAAAGCTGTAATTTCCCCTGGCTTCGCTGCAAAGGATATTCCTTCTAAGACATGTTTTTCTGCACCTGGGTATTTAAAGTATACATTATTGAATTCCAACTTCCCTGGGCTCTTTTCTACAATAGTTTTTGCTTCCATGGGGTCCTCAATAGACAATTCCTTATCTAAAACTTCTGAAATTCTACTGGCAGATACTGATGCTCTTGGCAGCATTATGGAAACCATTGATATCATAAGAAATGACATGATAATTTGCATGGTGTACTGCATAAATGCCATCATATCTCCGACTTGAATTGAGCCCATGTCAATTTCCCTAGCTCCTACCCATATAATCAATAGCATAATGCCATTCATAATCAGCATCATAGTGGGCATCATCATGACCATCATTCTGGAGACAAATAAATTGGTCTTAGTTAAATCGCGATTTGCCTTATCAAATTTTCCCTCTTCATATTTTTGTGTGTTAAAGGCCCGAATTACCATTAGTCCATTTAGGGACTCCCTCATTACTAAATTTACCTTGTCGACTAGTTTTTGCATCTTCTTAAATCTAGGCATTGCTATGGAAAATAGTAAAAGGACCAATGCAAGTATTGCCATGACACCTACGCCTATGGTCCAGGCCATGGAAGTATTTGTCCTCAAGGCTCTGATTATTCCACCTACTCCTAGAATCGGGGCATAGAATACCATCCTTAACATTAGCATGGTAAACATTTGAACCTGTTGTATATCGTTGGTACTCCTAGTTATGAGGGATGCAGTGGAAAAATCGTCAAACTCACTATTGGAAAATGAGGTCACTTTTCTAAAGACTTTGTCTCTCAAGTTTCTGCCCAATCTAGCAGACACCCTAGAGGATAAAAATCCAACTGATATTGAGGCTACTGCACTTAAAATCGATATTAGGAGCATAATACCTCCAATATATAAAATATAATTGGATTGTATCTTTCTGGTATTCATTCCAATGGCCTCGTATTCGGCTCTCACAAAGTTAATTGCCCCTTGACTTATCATCTGCTCAGGTAAGTTTGCAAATCCTTCGCCTAATTTAGATTGCAATGATTCTTTTTGCTCCATAGGCAGTATTTCCTGGTTTTCCATTCCCCATAGGATTACCATGGGTTTAGCTAATACTTCCCCTAATTCTTCTATGCTGTCTTTGGTATCTAATATAAATAGGCTTTCATTTTCTAAGACGGGGTATTTTTTTACCAGCCTTTCGTATTCCTTTATATCTATACTATTCTTGTCCACAAGACGGTAGTTATACTCTACGAAAACCCTTTCATTATTAGTCAACAATGATTTTATCTTTTCCATTTGCCATACCCTAATTGCTTCAGGTACTGGGTCTTCTATTCCATTTTGCTGTATTCCAATATTTACTATTCTTGACATATAGTCGGGCAGGGCAAGTTCTGTACTGGCCTGCAGCAAGAGCAGCCCCACTATGAGAAATATCAAGATAGTAAAGGGTTTGAATTCTTTAAATAGTTTTAGCATATATTCCTCCTAATTTTTCTCAATCTTCAATAACCTTCTTTAGATTATCACGCATCTGAAGCATCAATTTTTTCAGTACTGCCTTTTCTTCCATGTTAAAGTTCCCAAAGCATTCTTCATCTATGACCTTTGTCGCTTCTCTCGCCTTATAATACATTTTTTCTCCTTTTTCTGTTAGATATACCCTCCATATTCTTTGATCATCCTTATCTTGCCTTCGCTCCACTATATTTGCTTTCTCCATTCTTTTTAGCATTACAGTTATAGTAGCAGGAGTTAATTTTAGTTTTTCCCCTAATTCCCTTTGACTTAGTCCCTCCCCTTTAAACAATATAAACAACATAGGGGGTTGACCTGGATATATACCTATTTCATTTAGCAAACCGTGGGTACGCATATGATGAAACCTTAATATTTCCAAGAAAATATAATATAGGGAATCCTTGTCGATAAATTCCATTCTATTACCCCTCACATTAGTTAGTCGTCTAAGTATATTATCCATAATACTACTCAATTTCTCACATGTCAATATATTTTTAGATGTATATATAAAAATAATACTTGACTAATTGAGTATAATGTTATATATTTATAACATAGAAGTTATAAATATATAACATGGAGGGCTGAAAATGAATAAGAAGCAAATTAATCTATCAACTCAATATATGTTAAAGTCATTCATAATACTTTTGATGCTGATTCTGTATATGGCAAGCAGAGAAAACTTTGGCTTCAGCTATTATGAACCAGTTGTTTCCAAACTATATTATGGATGTCTGCTTCTCTACGGTCTCATTGGACTTATATGGAAAAATGAAGAAATTGATGAATCAGCGGAAAGAATATTAGGAAAAGTATCTGGAATATGCCTAAATGCGGCTACCCTCGGATTAATCATACTTGCACTTTTCGTGGCTGCACCGATGTTTAAAGGCCTATTTATTTCTAGAGATCTTATAGGCTTGTTGCTGTTTATCCTATTATTCTTGATTACTGCTTTAAAATCTATTTTATTTTATGTCTTTGATAGAAGGGGATTATATAATGGCAGTATTAAACACTAATATAAAAGAATATAGAGAGAGAAAAAATATAAAACAAAGCGAACTCGCTCAATTAGTGGGGGTGCGTCGTGAAACAATCGTCCATCTGGAGAATGGAAAATATAATCCTTCCTTAAAATTGGCTATGGATATTGCCAAAATCTTTCAAGTCACTGTAGAAGAATTATTTGAATTCACAGATTAGCAAAGGCTATTTCCTAAGGAAATAGCCTTTGCTATATATCTTTTTTAAATACTTCTATTGACAAACTGTGACCTATATAATTCGTAATAATGTCCCTGGTTTTCCAAAAGCTTTTCATGGCTTCCAGCCTCCACTATTTGACCCTTATTTATTACCATTATAATATCTGCATCCCTTATGGTCGACAATCTATGGGCTATGATAAATGTGGTCCTATTTTTCATTAGCTTTACCATTGCCTCTTGAATCTTCAGTTCCGTTCTAGTGTCTACAGAGGATGTGGCTTCATCTAGTATCAAAATAGATGGATCTGCCAGTATTGCCCTGGAAATAGCCAATAATTGCCTTTGCCCTTGACTGAGATTAGTTCCCCCTTCAGTGAGACAAGTACCGTAACCCATGGGAAGTTTCCCTATATAATCATCCGCCCTGGCCAATACAGCTGCTCTTTCCACCTCTTCATCGGTGGCATCTAACCTTCCATACCTTATGTTCTCTTTTATTGTTCCCGAGAATAAATAGGTATCTTGCAATACCATGCCAAATATCTTTCTTAAGCTATCTTTTCTATAATCTCTAATATTTATTCCATCAATTAGTATTTCTCCCTTTTCTATTTCATAAAATCCAGTCAATAGGTTTACTATTGTTGTCTTTCCTGCTCCCGTTGGACCTACTAAGGCAATATTCGTTCCCGCATCTACTTTGAAGGACACGTCCTTTAGGACTGGCTCTCCCTTTTCGTATTCAAAGCTTACATTTTTAAATTCAACTTCTCCCCTTATGCCATTTATCTCTACGGCATCTTTTTCATCTTTTCTTTCTTCCTGCTCGTCCAAGATTTCAAATACTCTTTCTGCCCCTGCTATACCCGATTGCAAAGTGTTAAAGGTATTGGCTAATTCGTTTAAGGGTCTAGTAAACTGCTTTGAATAGGATATAAAGCTAGCTATTACTCCTATGGATATACTTCCCTTTACAGCTAGCATACCCCCTAATATGGCGATGACCCCAAAGCCAAAGTTATTTATTACGTTCATCAATGGCATTATATATCCCGACCATATTTGAGCCTTGACTCCTACGTCCCTTAATATATCATTTCTCTTTTTAAATTCGCCTATTACCTTACTTTCGTTGTTAAAGGCTTTAACCACATGGATTCCCGCTATGGTCTCCTCTATATGACCGTTGAGCTGGCCTAAAGTCTTCTGTTGGTTCATAAAGAACTGCTTTGTCTTTCCCGCTATGAACTTTGTGAGAAAATATACCATGGGTATGGTGATTAAGCTGGCAGCAGTCATAATTGGGCTCAAATATAACATCATAAACAGTGAGCCTACTATATTTACCGTGGAGGTCATCAATTGTACTGTGGTCTGTGATATGGTAGTACTTACTTCTTCTATGTCATTGGTCAATCTGCTCATTATTTCTCCATGGGTGTGTATGTCAAAAAACATAATTGGAAGCAATTGTAGCTTTTCAAATAGGCCTTCTCTTAAGTTATATACAACCCTTTGGGCAATACCTGCTACAATATATTCTTGCAAAAATGTCAACACATTGTCAAATATATAGATGGACAACAGTATCCATACGATAATTTTAAGCTTTGCAAATTCTACTGACAGCTCTCCTGGAAATATGGCGTCTACGGCCTTACCTATTAAAAATGGAACTGATATACCTAATATACCAGATACAACTATAAGCAAGAAAGTAATAAATAATTCCCGCTTTTCCACCTTAAAGTAATCCCACAACCTCTTTAGGGTATGTCTTATATCTCTGGCCTTCTCTACTGTGAATCTCGTATGCATACGCCCAGCTATGCCTGCGGAGGTTCTTTTACTTTGTCTAGGATCCAAAATCAACACCTTCCTTTCCTAGCTGAGAATGATATATATCTTTATATACATCGCATGTTTCCATTAATTCCTCATGGCTTCCCTGACCTACTATTTTTCCTCTATCCAATACTAATATCTTTTCTGCATCCATTACTGATGTTATCCTTTGGGCAATCAATACTGTGGTCGTCTCCTTAAGATACTCCTTAAGTTTTCCCCTTATACTTCTTTCTGTGATTAAATCTACGGCTGATGTACTATCGTCTAATATAAGAATATTAGGCCTTTTAATTAGTGCCCTGGCTATGGATATCCTCTGCTTTTGGCCACCGGATAAATTTACGCCCCCCTGACCTAAATACGTATCATATCCATCATTGAAAGATAGTATAAAATCATGGGCCTTTGCTATTTTAGCAACCTTTTCCACCTCTCCCACCGAAGCCTTTTCACTTCCCCATTTTATGTTTTCAGATATGCTACCTGTAAATAATAAGACCTTTTGTGGAACTATGGCAATTTTATCCCTTAGATCATTGAGGCTGATATCCTTTACATCTATGTTATCAATCGTTATATTTCCTTTTACAGCATCGTAAAATCTAGGTATCAAATTAATCAAGGATGATTTTCCAGAGCCTGTAGACCCTATTATCGCTAAGGTCTCCCCTGGATTTACTGAAAAACTAATGTCCTCCAGTACCCAATTGCTACTTTCATGGTATTTAAAATATACATCTTTAAATTCTAATCTCCCTTTTCCTTCCTCAAATTCCATTGGATTATCCAATATTTTCATTGCATTTTCTGTTGCAAATACTTCCCTTATTCTATCGGAGGAGGCCTTTGCCCTTATGAACATATTCAAAATTCTGGTCATAAGTATTAAAGAAAATAGGACTTGGGTCATATAGTTGACAAAGGCCATTATTTTTCCAACTTCCATATCCCCTTTGTGTACATTTAATCCACCATACCATAGGACCAGCACGATTCCAATATTGACTATAAGTGCAACTATGGGGTTAAAAACTGCTATAATTCTCATTCCTTTTAAGGTTCTATCTTTTAAATTGTCATTTACATCTTTAAACCTGTCTTTTTCATAACTAAATCTGTTGAAGGCCTTAACTACTCTAATCCCTGCTAAATACTCTCTCATAACTCCATTTACCTTGTCTAGGGCTTTCTGAATTTTCATAAATATGGGGTATGAAATCTTAAGGTTCATGGAAATTATAATAATTACCATGGGAATTACCCCCAAAGGTATAAGAGCCATCCTTGGGTTTAATATAAATGCCATGACAACTGCACCTATACCTAGGACTGGTGCTTTGACAAAAATTCTCATGCTGCCGTGGGCAAAATTTTGCATTTGATTTACGTCATTTGTCAATCTTGTAATCAAAGAAGCGTCAGTAAACTTATCTATGTTCTGAAAAGAAAACCCCTGTATCTTAATATATAAATCTTCCCTCAAATCAGCACCAAACCTTTGGCTAACCTTTGAAGAAACTATGTTTCTGGTAACTGCAAAAACTGCTCCTATGCCCGTCAACAAAAACATCATAAGTCCCAATCTCAAAACGTAATCCATGTCTCCCCTCTTTACTCCCTTATCGATTATATTTGCCATAATCGTAGGCTGTATAAGGTCACCTATGGTTTCGAGAATTATAAAAGTCAGGGCTATTAAAAATTGTTTTTTATATTTCCTTATATATTTTCTTAAATATCCTATATCCATTTTTTACTCCTTTATAAAGTATTATATAATGATTATATTACTTCGAGTCTCTAAACACAAATTTATTATTCATATTGATTATTATAACAGTTTTTCTCTTATTCTGTACTTTCTTATCAAAATATTGTATAATGGACAAGTAGTCAAAACGTTTAGGGGGCTAAAACATGAAAAAAAGAAATTTTATTGTAATTGTAGTTGTCGTTGCAGCACTGATTTTTCCCATTAGGCAAGCTGCAATAAATCTATTCGCTGAAAAGTCAGAGCCTATTTTAGCCGATAAAATTGATGATGGTGAGGACCTCGATACAAATGTCAATATAGATGATATACCCCTTTATGATAATAATATAGAGGAAGTGGAAGATATGACAGATTATCTGCTAGATACTACTTTCGTAGACGATAGTGGCAAGCTTATTTTAAAGAATACTGACGATATTTTAGTTTTAGTAAACAAAAGGAGAAATCTTCCCTCGGACTATAAACCAAGTGATTTGGTGATACCAGATGTAAAGTTTTCCTTTGACGACATCATAGACAAAAGGCATTTGAGAAAGGAAGCTGCTCATGCCTTGGAGGATATGTTTAGGGAAGCTGATAATCAGAATGTTATACTTTATGGGGTGTCGGGATATAGGTCATATAACACCCAAAATTATTTATTTGAAAATAAAGTAAGTAAAGTTGGCGAAGAAGAAGCCAATTTATTGGTGGCAAGGCCTGGACAAAGTGAACACCAAACTGGTCTGGCCATGGATATTTCCAGTAAATCTGCTAACTTTTCTTTGATTGAAGATTTTGGACAAACCACAGAAGGTCAATGGGTCAATGAAAACGCCCATAGGTTTGGATTTATTATTAGATATAAAAGAGACACCACAGATATTACTGGCTACAGTTTTGAACCTTGGCATATTAGATATGTAGGTGTGGAAGTAGCCACAGAAATATATGAACGAAATATTACTTTAGAAGAATTTTTAGGAGATGCCTAGGCATCTCCTTTTAATATAATTTATTTTATTCTAGCATTAATCTCTCTAGTTCCAAAGGTTCTACCTGTCTTTCTCCTTTAAAGGCCCTCATATTTCCCCCAGATATTTCATCTATTAGGGCTATATGATTGTCCTTTCCAACTCTTCCAAACTCAAGTTTTATATCGTATAGTTCCATGCCTTTTTTATCGAGCTCTTCTTTTACCACCTGCCCTATTTTTCTCGTTTGTTCCACCAATATATTGTATTCTTCCTTTGTCATAATACCTAGAGCTTCCAGGCCTTCATCTGTAATTAGAGGGTCATTTCTCTCGTCATCCTTTAAGGTTACCTCTACATATGCATCAAGGGGTTGACCCTCCACTGCATACATGCCATACCTCCTTAAAAAGCTCCCTACAGCCCTATATCTGCATATAACTTCCACTCCCTTGCCGAACATCTTTGCAGGCAATACTGTCATGGAATTATCCTCTATATCTGCATCTACGTAGTGGGTGGGGATATTTATGGCCTTTAGCTTTTCAAAGAAGAACTTAGTAAGCCTTAGCCCTGCTTTTCCAACTCCCTCTATGGAAAGGCCCACTGTATTTGCACCTGGGTCAAATACACCATCGGCTCCAGTTACATCGTCTTTGAACTTTAGCAAGTAATTTCCATCATTCAATTTATATACGTCCTTTGTTTTTCCTTTATATACTAATTCCATTTACTTCTCTCCTCGTCTACAACTTTTAATACAATAATATAACTTTTAGAGAATAAAAACAAGCCAGATAATCTGGCTTGATCTATTAATTTTCTATTTCATCAGTAAGCTGTATTATCTCATCTATGATGTTTCCTATGTGTTCAATGGTGTGCAGTAGTGGTTTTTCTGTTGTAATGTCTACACCTGCCATTTGTGCCAACTCTACTGGAGTTTTTGTTCCCCCCGCCTTTAGGACTTCTTTCCAGTCGTCTAAGGCCTTTTGCCCTTCATTTAATATTCTGTGACTTACCTCTGTGGCCACAGTAAGGCCAGCACTATATGTGTAAGGATATAAACCCATGTAGTAATGGGGTTGTCTCATCCAAGTAAGCTCTGCACCTTCGTTTATTTTTACTGTATCTCCCCAGAATTTTTCTAAAGTCTCCCTCTTTAGCTTGTTCAATACGGAGGCATTGACGCTCCCGCCCCCATCTATTATGTTGTATACTTCTCTTTGATAATGGGCTTCTAATAGATGAGTTACAAAATTGTGATAATAGGTCCTTGATATCATAGAGGAAAGTACCCATCTTTTCATCCTTTTATCCTCTGTATTCTTCATTAAATAATTAGCCATAAGCATTTCATTCATGGTGGAAGGTGTCTCTATAAAGTACATAGATGGCCTAGTATCGAATATGTTTTGATTTTTCTGTGCCAAATAAAAATGTCCCGCATGACCTAATTCATGTGCCAATACAAAAACTTCCCTCATCTTTTCAGTCCAAGAAATCAATATAAATGGATGGCTGCCATATGGGCTTGCACAAAATGCCCCTGTAGATTTCCCCTTATTCTGAACAAAATCAATCCACCTTTCGTCGTAAGCCCTTTTCACCACTTCCAAATAATCCTCACCTAGAACTCCCAATGCACCTTCAATATATTCTTTTGATTCCTCAACTGAAATATCTGGTTCAAACTCAGGGTCTACCGCCAGTTTTAGGTCAAAGAATGTCATTTCCTCTATTCCGTGAATTTTTTGAAGCAGTTTAGCATATTTTCTCATGTGAGGTGCCAAATGCTCCATTATGAGGTCGATTTGTCTATTATATAATTCTCTGCTGACTTTTTGGGGGAATAATAGACTGTCAAATACAGAGTCAAATCCCCTTAAAGTGGCCAAAGTCTTTTCTTTTTGTACTTGTGTTTGATAAGCAGTTGCAACGGTGTGCTCATATTCCTTCAACTTCTTTGAAAATGTCTTGAAAGCCTGATGCCTAATTTCATAGTTTTCGTCGTACTCCCATTCGTCTTCAAATAGGCCAAAACTCAAGGGATATTCCTTTCCTTCCGCTGTAAATGTACCAAAGTCCATATCTGCCAGCTTTGCCATATTGTATATTGTATATGGTGAATCTAAGGTGTTGGACAAGGCTGACAAGGCCCTCTCGACTTCTGGGTGAAGAGCATAAGGTTTTCTCCTCAATATGTCTTCTAAATATCCTTTATTTTCCTTTGATGCTGCCATGGCCTCTTCTATGACTTTTTTATCTGCTTCAATTATTTCCGAATCTATAAAGGAAGTCTTGCTTGCCATTTCTGAGGCTAAGTTGGAAAATCTCATTTGTCTTTGTTGATTTTCTACATTGGTTTGATCTTCTGCTACTGCCAAGTGGGCATAGGAACTTGCAACATAGGCTATTTGGGACAGTTCCCTTAGTTTATCTAGGCATTTATTGATATTTTCCGCTTCATTTAAATTGCCTTTGAATTCTTTTTCTATCTCATCCGTCAGTGAAACAATCTTTGTCAGGGCCTGCTCAAATTCCTCTTCTGTTTCATAAATCGTAGTTAAATCCCATGTAAAATTTACATCTACATCTTTTCTTTCCAAAAGTACCTTTGCCATGAAATCACTCCTCATTTATTTAGTTCGAGTATCTAAGTAAATTATAATACAAATATTTAAATATTACAATAATAGCTTTAAGTGCCAATTAATTCTACCAAAGAATATCGTCGTCCCTCCCTCTCCTGAATATCCTTCTCTCTTTAGTTGTCTTTTTGTCATTTTTAGCTATGCCTTTACCTTCCTCCCCCGCTTCTGCTGGTCCAATTATTTCATTCCCTTTTACTTTCTCACCGTCATTTATGAGGGTTCTAAGCCTTTTTATCTCCTCATCAAGTATTTCTTTTCCCTTATCTGTTATTTTGTAGTTTTTCCTCCTGCCTTGAACTGATACCTGATTGATAATTCCCTCACCTTCAAATCTAGCCAATAGGGCATATAAAGTCCCAGGCCCTACTGTCACCCTGTTTTCCGTTATATCTCCTATGACCTGCATTACTTCATATCCATGTCTTTCTTCTAGCAATGCCAGTAATATGTAATACATTGGTTCTGTCAGATTTTGCAATTGTTCCCTTGCCATCATATCCCTCCGTTATCCATATTCACTATATCATATAACGATATATTATGATTTTAGTCTACCTTTTTACACAAAATATGTCAATATATACTTAATAGGTATATCTTTCAATCAGGGGTATATAATAATTGGATAGCCTTTATAAAATATTATATGGGAGTGTGTATAATGGATAAAAAATATATTAAGCCTGATGAGAATATGTTAAAGGACAAATTAAGCGATTTGGAGTATGCAGTAACACAGAATAATGCAACAGAAAGACCTTTTACTTCGGAGTTAAACGATGTATTCGAAGATGGAATTTATGTAGATATAGCTTCAGGTGAACCCCTCTTTAGCTCTCGGGATAAATACGATGCGGGCTGCGGTTGGCCCAGCTTTGTTAAACCTCTTGAAAGTGAGCATATAGTTGAGGAAATAGATAGAACTCACGGTATGGTAAGGACTGAAGTAAGGAGCAAATATGGTGATTCTCACCTTGGCCACCTATTCCCCGATGGCCCTAGGGATAAGGGTGGACTTAGGTATTGTATCAACGGTGCATCCCTACGATTTATAAGAAAAGAGGATTTAGAGAAAGAAGGATATGGTGAGTATATGTCCTTATTTATGTAATAATGCCGAATAATCAAAAGAGCCACAAAAACTTTTAGTGGCTCATTGATTTAACCTATCTTATTTGCGTAAATTCAATATCTACGTTTATTTCCTCATTTGTCCTTTTAATCGTCAATGAGGCATTATCTCCTTGCTTATATCTATATAAGGATTTCTTTAATTTAGTCATATTGTCTATCTCAACATCGTCTATTTTAGTTATTATATCTCCGTTTAATAGCCCTGCTCTTTGGGCGGGTGAGTTTTCCGATACTTCCAATAATATTACTCCCTTGTCGTTAGATAGCCTTATTCCAAGTGCTGCCTGATAATCCTCCAAAGACATGCCTGAAATTCCCATGAACACAGTTTGATATGTTCCATTTTTTATTACTTCCTCTATTACTGTCTTTGCTTGATTAATGGGAATGGAAAATCCTAATCCCTCTGCAGTCTTAATTTTTGCTGTGTTTATCCCAATGACTTCTCCCTTGCTATTTAACAATGGCCCTCCGCTGTTTCCAGGGTTTATGGAAGCATCTGTCTGTATTAGGTCCTCTATTACGTTATTTCTACTGACTTGTATTGCCCTGTGAAGCCCAGAGATTATGCCTGATGTTACGGTCCTTTGAAATTCTAAGCCCAAGGGATTACCTATGGCTACCACAATTTCTCCAATTTCTATGTCATCGGAGTCGCCTAAATCTGCAACTGGCAGACCTACGGCATCTACCTTAACTATTGCCAAATCCAATATACTGTCGTTCCACATCACTGTTCCAGGCTTTTTGTCTCCATTTTCAAAGAGTACATTCACAGACTTTGCATTTCCATCTGCGACTACATGGGAATTTGTGAGTATATATCCATTGCCGTCAACTATTACTCCAGACCCTACTCCTTCTACATTTTGCGGTAGAAAAAAGAAATCTTGAACTTCTTCTACTGTGGTTATACCTACGACGGAATTCATTGCCTTTTTAGCTACTGCAGACACTGTATTTATGCTATCATTGGTATTTATATTCACCGGTGCTGCGTGAACATATTTATTTGCATTTGGGTCAGGTAGTACCCCCCCATACAGTCGGGGTGTCACAAACGCTGAAGCAATTCCCCCTACCAAAGATGCCACCAGGGCAAGGGCTATATAGGACAATAAGCTGCCCCTAAAACTTCTTTTCTTTTTTACCTCTATTATAGGTTCTTCTCTTTCAATATAAATGTCTTCTGGTATTTTATAATTATTGTTTTCGTCCATTTTCATTCCTCCTTACATCTGTTATTTTATCCTAAGAATGTGAAATTAATATGTGGAAATTATGTTTTTGTTGTGAGATTCATTTATTTTTCACTTCTTTTGCTATAATATAATATATAACGAACAATGGGGTGTTTTTATGGACCATAGAATTTATTTGGTGGAAGACGATCAAAACTTAAACTTGGTTCTCTCCTCATATCTTCAAAAAGAGGGTTGGGAGGTACTGTCTTTTTTTACTGGAAATGAGGCAAGGGAACATATATCTACGCCTCCCGATATTTGGGTACTGGACATTATGCTACCCGATATGGATGGCTATCAGCTGATTAAAGAAATAAAGGCCAAAAATCAAAATACTCCTGTTATATTTATTTCCGCCAGGGATGCGGAGATTGACAGGGTATTGGGACTAGAACTTGGCAGCGACGATTATTTATCTAAGCCTTTTTTGCCCAGGGAGTTGGTTATTCGAATAAAAAATCTATTAAATAGATTTTATCCTGACCCTAAAACTATATTTAATTTAGCTCCCTACGAAATTAATCACGACAGCAGAACTGTACTGTCGGGAAAGAATGTTGTCGACCTCACTTCTAAAGAATACAAATTGCTCCTTTACTTTGCCAACAACCAAAACATCGCCTTGTCTAGGGAACAAATCCTAGACCATATATGGGGTGAAGACTACTTCGGCTCTGATAGGGTCGTAGACGACCTAGTTAGGCGGCTGAGGAAAAAAACTCCAGACCTAAATATTGAAACCATTTACGGCTTTGGATATAGGGTGAACAATAAATGAAAAATTATCCTTTATCGGTACAAATTTGGATTGTAATTGCAATCATCACTTTAACCATATCTATTGTTTTGGCATTTATATTGCCTACCACATTAAGGGGATTCTTTACAAAGGAGATTTACGCCACCATAAGATCTGCCCAGGATTTAGTGTTTAATCAATTTGAGGGCAATATATATAGGGACTTTATAGGGCCTGATTTTTTCGGCACTGACGAGGAAATATTGAAAAACATACGAACGGTCAAGCATTTTATACTATACGATAGCAACAAAATTGTATTAGAGTCTAATTTGCCCCTTGATTTTTTGAAACAAGTCAAAGGAGATGCTTTAATTCAAAAAGATATAAGTCAAGAATATAGGGGCAATATCCACGGTGAAAAGGTATTTTATGTGATTTCAAAGGGAAAGGTTCTAGGATTTGACGCCTTTTTAGTGTCGTATATGGGAGATTCCTATAGAGAGGATCTGGTACAGACATTGTTCAGTAAATTGCTTTCCATGGTAATCATAGTGCTTTTATTTAGCTGGATCCCTGCACTTTTATTGTCTAAATATTTATCTCGACCCTTGGTAGATTTGGAAAAAAGGGTGGAAAGATTGGCTAATAATTATTGGAATGAGGCCATTGATCTCAATCGAAGAGATGAAATTGGCAAGTTAGGGGCTTCTGTAGAGCATTTAAGAAAACAACTAATCCGTCAAGACCAAGCGGAGCAGTCATTTTTACAACATGTCTCCCACGAGCTTAAAACTCCTGTCATGGTTATACAATCCTTCGCGGAGGCCATTAAGGACGGAATATATCCAAAGGGTAATTTAGAACTTTCCATAGATGTTATCAGCGAAGAGACGTCGAGATTAGAAAAAAAGATAAAAGATTTACTGTATTTAACCAAGCTTAACTATTTGTGTAATCACAATTTGAAAAAAAGAGAGTTTTCTTTAAAAGGGCTAATTGAAAAGGTAGTTGATAGGTTTACTTTGCGTCGAGCTGAACTCAACTGGTCCCTAGACTTACTTCCCATAATCATAGAGGGAGATGAGGAAAAGTGGAGAGTAGTCATCGAAAATCTGCTTGATAACCAGATACGATATGCCAATTCACAGATTTCCCTTTCAATGAAGGATGAAGGGAAAATAGTAACCCTGAAAATCTGGAACGACGGTCCCCCAATCGAAGAAGGTCTTATAACTGACATGTTTCAGGAGTTTAACAAAGGCTATAAGGGAGAGTTTGGCCTTGGCTTAGCAATTGTCAATACTATCCTAAAAGCCCACGGTTCAAAAATATATGCAAAAAATGAAAATGAAGGCGTTTCTTTCATTATCAAAATATTTAAAGGGTGAGCCTAAGCTTCACCCTCCTTGTTTTTTATCAATCTTTCCTTTATGAAATTTATATCGTCTTTTATATATCTATGCTTTATCTCTGTTACATTAAAATTCACAGTCTTAAATGCAAATTGGAATAGATATCCTCCTGCCAAGGACATGACGGCCGTTCCAATGCCTACGGAGCCTCCAAGTAAAAATCCTATTGCTACTACTATAATCTCAGTAGTGTTCTTTACAAATCGTATTGACTTTTTAGTTTTTCTAGTGAGAGCTACCATTAGCCCATCCCTTGGCCCTATTCCATAGCCTGCCCCTATATAGATAAATCCTCCATAGCCAGAGACTAAAATTCCCAGGAGCATTGTTATAAATCTGAGAAACAGGTTGTTAAAAACTGGCACTAAATTGTTTAACATAAGTACATCCATAAATATGCCAATAAATATCATATTAAATACTGTGGCCCATCCAATGTTTTCCTTTAATATGACATTTACCAGTATTACCATAAATCCTACGGCAATGCTTCCCTGGCCCATGGTAATGGGAAGTATATTGGTTAGGCCCTGGTGCAACACATCCCAAGGTGCTAAGCCCAATGCTGCATTGATGGTCATCACTATACCTATGGCGTATATAAAATATCCTACAAATAGTCTTATAAATCCTATTACCGTCTTTTTCATAGGACTAGCTCCACAGGGCAATGATCAGAACCCATGATTTCCGGATGAATATCTGCCGATACAATTCTATTTTCTAAAGCCTTCGATACTACAAAGTAATCAATTCTCCAGCCCGTATTCCTTTCCCTAGCCCTTCCCATATAGGACCACCAAGTATAAGCCCCTTCTTTTTCTGGATAGAAATATCTGTAGGTATCTATAAAACCAGAATCTAAAAGGGTTGTCATCTTTTCTCTTTCTTCATCTGTAAATCCTGCATTCTTTCTATTGGTTGTGGGATTCTTTAGGTCTATTTCCTTATGTGCCACATTTAAGTCCCCGCAAAGGACTACTGGTTTACTTTCCTCTAGGCCCTTCAAGTAAACCTTGAAATCGTCTTCCCATTTCATCCTATAGTCCAGCCTTGCCAGCTCCCTTTGGGAATTAGGAGTATAGACGTTTACTAAATAGAAGTCCTCGTATTCTAAGGTGATGACCCTTCCTTCCGTATCGTGTTCCTCAATGTCAATTCCATAAAAATGGGATATTGGCTTAACTTTAGTAAATATGGCTGTACCAGAATACCCCTTTTTCTCTGCATAATTCCAATACTGATGATATCCTTCTAAATCTAATTCTATTTGTCCTTCCTGTAGCTTTGTCTCTTGGATACAAAACATATCCGCATCTATTTCCTTGAAAAAGTCTAGAAATCCTTTTTTGACGCAGGCGCGGATTCCATTTACATTCCATGAAATTAGCTTCACATAATTACCCCCTTCAATAATTTGTGTAATAGTCATCTAAAAATGTATATTTTTCTTCATCCCTTTTCCAGCCGATTATACCATCCATATTTACATTTTCGGCTGATCTAAAGATATTCATATCCACATGGGGAATTTCTTTCTTTAGATTTTCGATTAACTCCTTTATCTCATATCTCTTATTTCCTATCTTTTTTGCCGCAACCATACATGCACAGTTCAAGGGCCATATCCCAGCATTTTGTATAAACCTTTGAATATACAATTCTTCAACTAAATATAATGGCCTAATGAGCTCAAGTCCCTCAAAGTTTTTCGCCCTCAATTTTGGCATCATTGTCTTGTAATTTCCCGCATATAGTAAATTTAGCATAGTAGTCTCTATGACGTCGTTAAAGTGATGTCCTAATGCCAATTTATTGCATCCTAATTCTTTGGCTTTTCCATATAAAAATCCCCTTCTCATCCTTGCACACATATAGCAAGGGTATTCCTTTGCTATTCTATCTGTCACTTGAAATATATCCGAGTCATATATCCTTACTGGAATATTTAGGTATTCACAGTTTTCTTCTAAAAGTTTCCTTATATCAGGGTGATACCCTGGATCCATAGCTATAAATTCCAATTCGAAATTTTGATTGCCATTTTTATATAGCTCTTGAAAGAGCTTTGCCATCAGCAAACTGTCCTTCCCTCCAGATATGGCAACTGCTATTTTATCCCCGTCTCCTATGAGTTCGTATTCCTTAATGGCCTTTATAAACTTAGACCATATATGTTTTCTATAGGTCTTGATGATACTTCTCTCTATATCTGCTAAGGGCTTTTTATCGTTAAAAGGCGCTAATATCTCACAAGCCAAGCTTCCTATGTCTTTGTTTTCCACATTATCACTCCATCTAAATTTGACTCCTATATAGTATACCAAAAAAATTAAGTAGATTGTAGTTAAATCTAAATAAAAAAGATAGTAGAAAATATTTCCACTATCCCTTTAAATTTGTTAATCCCTTATGCTTTCCAGTATTTCCATCATTTGCTCATAATTAAGAGCCCCTGATATTCCTCCTAAGAGGTATCCTTCTTCGTCTATAAAATACGACGTTGGAAGGCCACTTACGTAATACATCCTTGAAACATCCCCATCCACATCTAAAAGCACATCGAACTCGTATCCACCTTTTGAAAGGTATTTCTCTGCAACATCTTTATCTTCCTTAGAATTCACTGCTACTACCACTATATCGTCGTTATCTTTATCAAACTGCTGTAAATCCGGCATTTCCAGATCACAAAATTTACACCATGAGGCCCAGAAATTGAGCAATACCTTTTTCCCCCTATAGTCTTCCAAAGAGACCTCTTCACCCTCAAGATTTGTAAGGGTAAAAGCTGGTGCCAACTGAAGCTCTATTTCATCTTCAGAACCCTGCTCATCTTCAGCCTCTATTTCTGATGTTTCTCCAGTTTCAACTGGTGGCTGTTCCTGCTCCTCCACTTTATCCTTTACACAACCTGTCAACAAAATTGTTCCGATTAAGATAAATAACACCACAAGAGTTAATTTTTTCATGTTTTCCTCCCTATAATAGAAATCTGCTTATGTCTACAACTTTATTAAAAAATATTAGTATCCCAAATACTACCATAATTACGCCGCTAATTAAAGGCATATATCTAAAAAACTTCTCAAATCTTTCCATTAACTTAATAAATCCATTGATGAATATTGCCGTAAGCATAAATGGTACTGCCATCCCAACAGAATATATAAACAACAGATATATTCCCTTTGAAATAGTAGCAGCTGAACCGGCGTATATGAGTATAGACGCCAACACAGGTCCAAAGCATGGTGTCCAACCTGCTGCAAAGGCCATTCCCATAAGAATAGATCCAAACCAATTGGTAATCTTCTTCGGTGCCGATGCCCTTTTTTCCATATCTAAAAAGTTCAACTTTATTATTCCCATCATACTTAGGCCGAAGATTATAATAAGTAAACCACTTACTTTTGAAAATATCTCTTTATTTCGTATAAATGCCTTTCCTATGAAACTGGCAGATGAACCCATTATCATAAATATAATAGTAAAACCTATTACAAAGCCACCTGTCCTAATTATGGCAAATAACCTTCTCTTCTCAAGCTCATCCTCCACATTTATTCCAGTTATATACATTATATATGCTGGTATCATGGGGAGTAAGCAAGGCGAAAAGAACGATAGGAACCCAGCACCAAAAGCTATGGGTACTGAAACATTACCTAAATTCATCAAACCCCTCCTTCTACATTGGGCATATTTTGGCGAAAGTCTATTAGCCTTATACCCATACTACCCACAAGTATACCATGTTTTTTAATTCTATTCTATACCTATTAAGGTGTAAATATTCCATGATGTCTCTTATTATTATATCATTTTACGCAAAAAAAATGGGTAAAGTTTTAAGCCTTACCCACTATATCTTATTTGTAATCGTTGTGCTTTGCCTTTGCTTCGTCCTTTATTTCATTTTTCATGTTTTCCAAGGATTCTTTTCTTCTTTTATTTTTTTCTATTAGATCCCTTTTTGTGCTTACATCGTCTGTCTTGTTTATCATTTCCTTTGCAAGCCTGTAATTTTCAATGGTATTATCGATGTTGAATTGAATCTTATCTACATTGTCTCGTCTGTCATCAGGTTTTGGTTTGTTACCCATATATCCTTCTCCTCATTTAAAATTGTTCTCATATTTATTTTGTCTAGTAGGTGAGATTTAATACTGGTAACAATTACCTATGCTTACATGCTCTTTTTATATGCCGCAAAGTACTGTACGTGGTTTCCTGGGAAAAAGTTTCCCTCTGCAAACAACACATCTTTTCTCATTTTGATTTGTACCTTATTTAATATCCTAATCAGTTCCATCCTTTCATTTTCGTCAACTTTAAATTCGATGCCATATTTATATGCCTTATCATCTATTTGCTCCGTCCACACGGGATTGCCATATACTGTTATTTGTTCACCTACTAACTCTGTTTTAAATTGCAAAATCATATTTTTTTCTACAGGAAACCTTATATCAGATATAAAACACAGGCCTCCTGGACCCATATCCTTGACTAGAACTTTTGTATTCCCTACATTTATCTTCTTTCCCTTTAACTCCAAAATTGTCAAATCTGCCTCCAACAACTGAATAAATTTGACCCTAAATAATTTTCGCCTCTCTACCCTAGGTGCAGCATCTAATCCAAAAAATGCTGCTGGTTTACACACTCCCTTTCTTAGAATTTTTTCAAATTCTTCGGCTAGTTTTGGATAGGAATACAAAAAACCTTGTCCGCCTATGGCATTAAGCCCCTTCAACAATTGCAATTGATCGTATGTTTCTATCCCTTCAGCCACAAACCTCAATTTTAATTCCCTTGCCAGCCTTACAACTGTTTTTGTAATGGCTACGCTTCCAATGTCAACAGGAATGTTTTTGATAAAGGATTTATCTAATTTTATAATGTCAATATTAAAGGAATTCAAATATATCAATGAAGAATAACCTGTACCAAAGTCGTCCATAGCTACTTGTATGCCAATATCCCTTAGTCCATTGATATCGGAATTAACTTTTTCTACATTCCCCAGTAATATATTTTCAGTAATTTCTATAATTAAAAAGTTCGGCTCCAAATCGAATTCTTCGATGATTTTTCGTATATTTTCTACAAAATCCTTTTCTAAAAATTGAACTGCAGAAAAGTTTACTGACACCTTTATGGGGGTATGTCCATCTATTAACCATTGTCTATAATCTTTGCATACCTGCCTTAGTACCCATTTACCAATATCTATGATTTTTCCCGTATCCTCCGCTAGTGAAATAAATTCTTCGGATTCTACAAGACCCCATTCCGGATGCTCCCATCTGGCTAAGGCCTCAGCTCCCAATATTTTATTGGTCTTTATATTTACTATGGGTTGATAATATACCTTCAGCTGGCCTTCCTCCAAGGCGCTGTGCAAGTCACTTCTAAGGACAAATTCCTTGTAATTTTGAATATCTAAGTCTGAGGAATAGAATTTAAATGTATTCTTTCCCTCTTTTTTTGCTCTAATTAAGGCAGATTTGGCGTGAACCCTTAGGGTGTGAATATCTTCACCGTCTTGAGGATATATACCTATTCCTATGTTTACATGCACATCTAATTCGTATTTATTTATTTTATAGACATCCCTAAATTGATTGATTATTTCATTGGCTAAAGACTCATATTCTTTTAATTCTTCCATATCATCTACGATAATTGCAAAATGATCGTCGGAATGCCTGCTTAAAAATCTATGTCTCCCTATGGTCTTCTTCAGCCGCCTGACTATTTCTAAGATTAGTGTCTCTCCAAATTCATATCCCAAGGAATAAGTTGCATACTTTAATCCGCCTATATCTAACATCATCAGTGCAAATCTTCTGTTTTGGTTTTTTGAATACTCGCATTGTAGTCTCAGCCTTTTCGCGCAATAAATAGTATTTGGCAAATCTGTCAAAGGGTCATGAGTAGAAATATGTGCCATTGTCTTTTCCATTTCAACTCTACTGGTAATATCCCTGAAATTTACCACAATCCCATTTATACTGGAGTCGTGTAATAGATTTTGCATGTAAAGTTCCAAATTTACTCTTTCACCTAGTTTTGTGACAAAAGTCAGTTCTCCCTGTATCTTTTTACCAAACTCTGACAAGACTAGTTCTATCATCTTTCTTATCTTCTCTAAATCCGCACCATCATAAAATTCAAATATCCTTTTCCCAATCCTCTCATCCGGTCTATAGCCCATTACTCGTTCTACGGCATCGCTTATGTACAATATAGTGCCATCAGGAGATAATATCTCGTAGACGTCATTGGATTCCTGCACCAATACCTGAAACCGTTTTTGTATTTTGTCTATCTCTTTTCTATGGTTCAGTATCTTATTTTCTAATTCTTTCTTTTTAGTAATATCCTGAATTGTGCCATAAACGAATATTGGCTTATCATTTTCGTTGAAAACAAATTCCACTTGCTGATATATACTTCTTATGGTGTTATCTGGCCTGACAATTCGTATATCTAGGTTTATTAGTTTTCTTGGTGGATCTTCCAATAACTCCCTTATCTTTTCAACATCGTCAGGGTGAATGATTTTTAAAAACCTTTCTAATGAAATACTTATTTCCTTTGGATTCAGTCCATATATTCTTCGGGTTTCATTGGACATGAAAAATCTGTTTTCTTCTATATCTAGTTCCCAGCTTCCAACCTGTGCCAGTGCTTCTGCTTTTGCAAGGACCTCATTGGATTTCTTTAGTTCTATTTCCAATTGCTTTTCTTTTGTTCTATCTTGTAACGTTCCCATAATCCCTATAATCTTTCCATTGTCGTCAAATATCGGTCTCCCTTTTGACTTAACGTGTTTCATGGAACCGTCTTTTTGTGGTATCCTAAATTCTGTTTCTGTAGTTTCTCCGCTTAAACGCCTTCTCATTTCATCTACTACTTTATTTTGGTCCTGAGGGTGAATTAGTCTGATTACGCTACGAAAGTTTCTTTTGAAGTCTATGGGGTCTACACCATATATACGATAGAGTTCTTCAGTCCCGTCAAATTGATCAGCCTCGGCATCGTATTTCCAGCTTCCCACCCCCGCAACGTTTTGTACCATATTTAAATCTTCACCATAGTCCATGTATTCCTTTAACTGATCATACCTTTTCTGTAGTTCCCTAATCTGCCCCAATAAATCTCCTTTTTCAATCAACTTTTCAGCTATCTTTCTTTTTAGGCGATTCATCAAATCCCTCCTTTGTAATCAACAGTTAAATCTTGCTATCCAACTTTGCTTATAAATAAAATATAGGTCCTTAGTCCTAATTGTATCATTTTTAACAAGATAGCTCAAGCCATATTATTACAATTCTTACAATTATTTCAACAAAAAAGGACCTATATTACTTGGTCCACTTTTTTTCTATTATTATAAATTTGATTTACTTCCTAAATACTTTAAACAAGTCTATTATTCTTTGAAAAAATGTCCTTTTTACTTCTCTCTGTGGTACTGGTACAGATGTTTCCTTTTCTACCTTAATAGAGGGGGTCTGCATCAGTATTTGACAATTGGAATTGTCCACATTTCTCTCGTCTACAAATGACGTATAGCCTTGGGATTCGTCCTTGTTTGAGAACTTCTTCACATTGTCAGTTATCTCCTCAATTCCTTCCTCCCTAAGTTTATTGAGTCCATCTGTAATCTTATCCTGGCCGTCTATTACTTTATCGACTTCCCCTGGAATATTCCTTGCTCCTTTTCCCAGTTCAGCTCCACCTGCTGCGGACTGTTCAAGTCCGTTTAACAGTAAATCTAGTCCATCTACTAATTGGCTATGGCCTTGATACATCTTCTGTATTTCATCGGGCAAGGCTTTGATTTCTCCACTAAATTGCCCAAATCCCATAGCTATTTGATTAATTCCCTTGTTATACACTTTGTATCCTTCTAACAGTTGATTTGTGTTTTGTGCTACACCGCCCATAGCCATATTGATTTGTTTCATGCCCTGACCTAGTTCTTCCATGACTTTGCCCTCTTTAATTACTCCCTCTGCCAGCCCTTTTACCCTGGGGTCATTGCTATCAACTAGACTCTGTGCCAATAGACTTAAATCACTATGACCTTGATTTAATCCACTTAGGCCTTCACCTATTGAATTATAACCTGCCTTTAGCTCCATTAACCCTCCATTTAGTCCTTCTATCCCTTTCTCTATATTATCACCTTCGCTGCTCAATCTATTTAATCCTTGATTCATATCTCCTACGGATTCAATGCCCTCTTTCAGTCCATTGCCTAGCTGTCCCAATCCATCATTTAGTTCTTTAAATCCCTTTAATATGGACTTTAAATTTGAACCGATTTCCTTGAGTCCATCTACTAATTTTGTTACCCCTTCTCCAAGGGATTTTAGTCCGTTTTTAAGAAGTCCCATTCCCTTGCTTAATTCCTTTGAACCTTCCTCTAATTTCTCTGTGGCATCTGACATCTCATTAAATCCATCTGTCAGCTTATCTAATTCCCCTAGGCCTTCTCCCAGCATGGTACTGGAATCCATTGAGGAGATAATGATGGAGTCGAATTCCATGTCTTGACCCTCTGCCTTTACTGTAAACTCTTCGTCCCCCATGGGCAAATGTGTAAATACCACAGTCATGGTTTTACCCACTACGGACATGACGCCTTTTTTAGATTCAATATTTTTAAATACATCTAAATTCAAGGGCAATTGAATTTGGGTTGTTAAATCTTCGCTGTTTTCCACCTTTATGCTAATTTCCACTTTTCCAGATTTACCAGCTAAATCTTGAGCCTCTACCTCTGTACCATCTAAGTAATATCTAATTTTCAAATCCAGAGGAAGTTTCTTGCTTATTTTGCCCTCGTAATATATGTCCTTTTCTTTAAGTTTTTTTGCGTCCCATTTTATTGTTCCCTTCTCTACCGTGGGCTCAACATCCTTTGTCAACACCTGTAGATTATCCAATTGTCCATATTCCACATAGTAGTCATCATTACTGCTGCCTGAAATATGGGTCACTATTTTAATATTTTCCGCTTCCCCATTGTGTTTTAAACTTACATATACCGTTTCATTCCTGACAACATCTGCCATACCTGCAATGGAAAATGAAAATAATATCATAAAAATAAGTGTATAGCTAGTGAACTTTTTCATTTCTTTCCCCCCATTATTTTATTCCTTTGAAGCTATAGTTTTCTGGACGTATTTATGAAATATCATCAAAAGAGATGGAAGCACAATTAATACTAAAATCAAACTTATGATTGCCCCCCTGCCTATTAATAAGGTCAATTCTGCTGTATTTCTCATGCTTGTAACCATGTACACACTAAGGGTTGCCGTAAAGAGTATAAGAGCCGATGTGAGAATTGGCCTTCCCGTATCTATTATGGTTTTGATTGCCGCCTCTTTTTTATCCAATACCTTTATATTCTCCTGATATCTAGAAGTATAAAGTATGGCGTAATCCACAGTTGCCCCCAATTGTATTGCCCCTATGATGATAAAGCTTATAAAGTTTAGGTCTATACCCTGTATATATGGTATCGCCAGGTTAATCCAAATTCCCAATTGTATCAGTGCAACTAATATAATAGGTATAACTAAGGATTTAAATGCTAAAACTAAAATACCACCTATAACGATAATAGATATAATGGTTATATTTTTATAATCTTTTGAAGTGACTTCTGCCAAATCCGCATATATGACGGATTCACCTGTAAGATACCAATTGTCATAATCTCTCCCTAGGGTGTTCCTTATTTCATCTAAGGTTTTCTTAGTTGCATCACCTTCCATTGGAAGGTTTAAATTTACATTTATCATAGAATAGTTTTCGCCCTGGAAGTTTTCTAATACATCCTTTGGTATAAATTCCTCTGGTATCTCAATATCTACCATGGAATACAGGCCTTTTACATCTATTACTCCTTCTATGGCTTTAAGTTTTCCTATAAGCCCTAATTCCTTTACCTTATCTCCCTTGGGGATAATGGCTGCTAATTGGTTTTTGTTCTCGAAAAGCCTATCAATTTCCGTATTTCCCATATTGGATTTAAATGTCTTTGGCAATACCTTTTCATTGGAATAGTAGTAATTCACCTGAGATTGACCCAAAAAAGAAGGTAAGCTAATGAGTATTGCCAATACTAAAAATAAATGACCGTATTTAACGATAATTTTTGATGTTCTTCTAAAGCTTGGCAAAAATATTCTATGCTGGTATTTTTCAATCCATTTATCCGATATTAAAACCAATACCGGCAACAAGGTCACAACTGATATTAAGCTCAATAATACGCCTTTAGCCAATACCAGTCCTATATCCTTTCCTATGCCGTATTTCATAAAAGCTAGGGCTAAAAATCCACCTACGGTCGTAAGGGATGAGGACAAAACAGAAATAAAGGTATTTCTAATTGCCGATGTCATAGCCCTTTCCCTGTCTCCAAAGTACTTCTTTTCCTCGATATATCTATGGATTAGAAAAATGGAATAGTCCATAGATACTGCCAGTTGAATTATACTGGCTACGGAATCCGTATTAAAAGAGACGCTGGAGAATATGATATTGGTACCCTTATTTAATATTATCGCCACTCCAATAGCTATAAAGAACAATATGGGCTCAATAAAGGACTCCATGGCTAAAAATAGTATTATAAATATTATGACAAAAGCTATTATAGAATAATATATCATTTCCCTTGAGGTTATCATTTGCATATCGTGGGATATGGCTGCTGGCCCCCCTATGACTCCCTCGTCTCCTATATAGTTAAATACCTCTTCCATGGAATTTACCGTTGCCATAGAGTCATCAGGATCTGTAAATTGGATTTGCAGCAAGCTGCTATTTTCCCTTAAAAACTCGTCTTTAACTTTTTCGTCCATAAATTCTTCTGGTTTATAGATGTCCTCTGCTGCTCCAAGCCAAATGACATCTTTTACACCGTCCATGGACTTAATATCATTTACTATATCCTCAGTTTCTAACAATGTCTTGTCTTTTAAAAGCAAATATCCAAGCCCCGAAATTTCAAACTCATTTTCCAATATTTCTTTTCCCTTTATGGAATTTAATTCACCTGGCAGATATTTACTTAAATCATAATTTATCTCTACAAATTGGCTTCCTATGAAAGAAAGTCCTATTAGAATTATATAGATAATTATTATGGTTTTCTTGTGATAGACTATAAATCTACTGAAACCCTCCATATATTTCCCCCCAATTAAAAATGTATTTAAACACTTGATTAAAACGTTGGTTTAAATACATTCTATTATTCTTTGACATAAAAATCAATCTATATTTAAAATCGAGTTTACAAGGCAATCTATATACCTCGTCCTTTCCTCTTCATTGCTAAGATCTACAACACTCCCCTCTACATTTGATACCATAGGCAGCACATGAAATATAATGGGTCCAATTACGCCTGAAAACAATTGAATGTACTTATAATTTAAAGTAGTAGAATCGTCAATACCTGTGATATTGGATATTATCTCCTGGACATTCTCCATTAACTTTTTATCGCTGAAAAACTTATTTATTATTTCCGGGTTGTAGTTTTTATCCTGCAATAGAAGATTTGATACTAAGGTTATGAGGGCAGGCCACTTAAACATATACTCCATTAAAACATTTGCCCAGTTAATTAATTTATCCTTTGGACTAGTATTGCTATCTTTGAGTACGTCACTTTGCACATCATAGAGTATATTTGAATAATGCTTCTCTACGGATTTCATCAAATTATCTTTACTTTTATAGTGGTAATTTATTGCTGCCACATTTACCCCTGCTAGCTTTGCAATCTCCCTTGTGGTCATATCACCCCTAATGGGAAATAGCTCAATGGCTGCAGAGAGAATCTTTTCCTCCGTATTTAAATACTTATCCATTTTAGCACCCCAACTTTTTCTAATCCCCTATTCTTTACAGACATCTATCCATATACCTTTAGTTACCTCTCCTAAATAATCCACATCTATTTTTATACATGTGTTTGTATCTCCTCCTGCTGGATATACGTAGTCAAATACCTTTAAAGAAATATCCAGATATATCTCTAAGGGCTTTGAAAGCCCAAATGGGCAGACTCCACCTATGGGATGGCCTGTGGCCTCCTCTATATCCTCTGCCTTGATAAATCTCGCCTTTTCTTTGAAATAGTCCTTAAACTTTCTATTGTCTATCTTTACATCTCCCTTTGCGACAATTAATATGTCTCTGTCTTTGAGCCTCAGTGCCATGGTCTTGGCAATTCTAGCTTCTTCCACTCCCAAAGATTTAGCTGCTAATTCTACAGTTGCCGTACTGGTGTCCAGTACCACTACTTCTATATCCAGATTTTCTTCTTCTATTTGTTTCCTTACGCTTTCTACTGTCATTTTAATATCCCTCCTGCATGTCTATTGTATCATATACAATATAAGCGTCAAAAGGTAAATCTATCAAAATAATAAAATTCTATCATTAGGTTCTGTGGATAGGGTAGGTTCCCAGTATCTTCAAAAAAGCCGTCATATCACCTATTCTCTCGAGCACATTCCTCACAATATTATTATTGGGATTTCCTATGAGGTCAATAAAAAATATATATTGTCCTATTTCCATCTTTGCCGGTCTCGACTCTATCCTCGTCAAATTGATGTTTTCAACTGCGAACTCCCTTAAAACTTCATAAAGTGCCCCTGGTCTATCTCCTGTAAACGTAAAGGCTATGGATGTCTTGCAGGATTTGCAATTGTTACTTATTTTACTGCTGATAATTATAAATCTAGTTTTATTCAAAGGGTTGTCTTGTATATTCGACTTTAATAAATTCATTTTGTAAATCTCTTTAGCCTTTTCATTGGCTATGGCACCATAGCCGATACCCTTTTCCCTTGCCAGTTTGCAGGCAAGGGATGTACTTTCGCAAGGGATAAACACCACCTTGGGCATGGACAACCTCAAGGATTCCCTACACTGTTCTATTGCCTGAGGGTGGGAATATATATATTTAATTTCTTTCAATTCCTTGCCTAAGCTAACTAAATTATGGTGAATTGGCAATATATATTCCCCCACTATCTTAGATTTATCGATATTTAAAAGCCAATCCATCACAGATGTTACTGCCCCCTCAGTTGAATTTTCTATGGGCAATATACCCCCGTCTATTTTTCCCCCTTCAACTGATTTTATTATTTCATAAAAACTGTACATGGGAATAAGCTTTGCCTCTCCATGGTAATACACTGCCGCTTCATGGCTATAAGAGCCCTCAGGTCCCAAATATCCCAATTCCATAAAATCCCCCCTAAGGTTTTCTAAATTTTAAATCTAGTGATATTTTCCTGCATTTCATTTGCAAATTTGGCTAAAGTGTCACTAGCATTTGCAATCTCAACTAAAGATGCAGACTGCTCCTCAGTTGAGGCGGAGGCCTCCTCAGTGCCTGCCGCGTTTTCTTCTGATATGCTCGATAAAACCTCAATTGCTTCTATAACCTCATCTTTTTTTACATTCATCATTTCACCTGATTGACTAAGGTTAGATATTAGCTCCTCTATGTCTTCAATGGCTTGGGCTATACCAGCAAACTTTATATTGGTTTCCCCCACACTTTCTCTTTGTGACTGAACAGTAGCAGCCATTTCCTTCATTGTTTTTACAGCTGCTTGGGATTTTGAGGAAAGATCATTTATAATTTCCGATATTTGTGCCGTAAACCTATCAGACTCTTCTGCTAACTTTCTTATTTCATCAGCTACTACTGAAAAGCCCCTTCCCGATTCTCCTGCCCTTGCTGCCTCGATGGCAGCGTTTAAAGCCAAAAGATTTGTCTGTTCTGCTATGCTCCTTATCATTTCGCTGGCACTTTGTATTTTATTTGCACCTTCATCTGTGTCTAATATCAAACTATTGATTTCAAAAGATGCTTCCTCGTTTTCCTTTGTCTTTTCTACCAATGATTTTACTATTTCTAGCCCTTCGTCCTTTAACTTATTTATTTTCCCTGCAGTATCACTTAAGCCTTGTACATCTTGTTCATTCTTCTCTATTAAATCTCCCAATTCGTTGATACTTAGTGCACCATCTTCAGTATTTCTTGCCTGATGATCTGCCCCCCCGTGCTATATCCTGTATTACATTGGCAATTTCATCTGCGGCAGTTGATGATTGTTGGCTTATGGCAGTCAATTCCTCTGAAGAAGATGCGACATTCTGCGACATATCGCCGATTTGCCTTATAAGTAATATTATACTCTCTTGCATAGATGCTAAGGAATTTCCAATAATCCCAATCTCATCTTTTCTATGTAAATACTTTTTAAAATTATCTTCTTCTCCTGAAGAAAAATCATATCTGGAAAACTTGTCAATTTTCTTTGAATATTCAACAATAGGCTTTGATATCATAGAGCTGAAAAATATAGCCAATATAGTGCCAATAAGCATAAATATTAAGACTCCAAGCATCATGGTGAACTTTAGTTTACTTATGCCGCTAAGCATATCCTTTTCATACGCTCCTACAGCAAGTATCCATCCTGTACTGGGAACTGTATCTACAGCCATATATCTTTTTTCGCCTTTATATTCATAGGAGACTACACCCTTATTTCCCATACCTAGTTCTTGAAAAGCCTGGGCTACATCCCCAAATTCTTCTTTATACTTTTCGTCAAATAAATTCCTCTGTTCCATTACAAAGTCATTATTTATATACGCATAAAATGTACCATCTTCACCGAGAAGATATGCATAGCCGTTTTCACCAAATCCTAAATTACTTGTTATTTCACTTAAAGCACCACCGTCTAGCCTTGCGTTAAGTGCACCCACAATTTCTCCGTTTTCTGTAATAGGTGATGCCAGCATGACAACAGCTTGATTTGTAACTAAACTTATTAATACATCTGAAATATTAACCTCTCCTTGAAAGGCTTTTTTTACATAATCTCTGTCTGACAAATCGGTAGTGCTGCCATCGGATACAAAATGTGCTATCCTGTCCTTCCCTATTACACCAATCTCTAGATAGCCTTGTCTCTCCATTTCCGGTGCCAATGATTGTCGTTGAATATTCCAGTTCATACTTTTTGTAGTTTCTCGGTTTGATAATTCCTCAAATACTTTCATATCTCTTTCTATGGATGCTTCAATAATCTTAACTCCATCGGCAGCTGAATTAGACAGCGATTCTATCGCCTGATTCACAAGTGCATCACTACTGAGCCTTATGGATACAAAACCTAGGCCAATTAAACTCAGAAGAATCAGAACGGCCATCATCAATGTAACTTTTTTCGACAAATTAAAATTATATAAAAATCCCTCCATTAAATTTATGTCAGTACTGGCCTATTTAAATGTTTAATATATTAAACAACTGCTTTATTTATAAAGCTCCAATTATCGACGATAACAGTGGATATAATTAGGAAAATAGACCCAGCGTACTATATAATATCATAGATCTTTATAAAAATACATGTTGAAATATACAGGTTCTAAGAGATTAGGAAACATATGCTATTATTTTGTAAATTTCGCAAAATACTGCAACTCTGTAATTGCAATTGATATGACAATACCTCCAATAAAATTGTAAAAATCACCTGTCAATATTTGAGTTTTTATGACATATTGTGTTGCATTAATGGAATAAATTTATTTGAAATATAATTTATTTAAACCTTTTTCTCTCAAAGTTTCAATAGCTAATCTTTGTTCTTCTCTAGAGTCAAAGCCTAATCTGACAGCTCCACCTTCACTTTGTCTTGAGTGAAGAATTTCAATTTCTTTGATATTAATATTTTGTTCTCTCATTATATTGGCCAACTTTGCAATGGCACCAGGCTTATCTGCAATGGATACTGCTATTTCATATAACGGTCTTATGTAATCCGGCTTTCCGTAAGGCATACTGTCCCTTATTTTCTTAGCATTGCCTAAATATTCCTCGATGTCCCTCTTTTCACTATTTTGTAAGTGCCCTATAAATTTTTCAATCAATTCTCGGAAGGAAATTAGACTGTGGATTATTTCAATCCTATTTGACATCAGTATTTCTCTCCACATATTAGGGTTTCCCGATGCAATTCTTGTTGTATCCCTAAATCCTCCTCCTACAAATGGCAAATAAGAGTTGTTGTTGTCCTGTCCCAAGAAGTTTACTAAGGTCATGGCAATTACATGAGGCAGATGACTAATCCGGGATACAATCATATCGTGTTCCCTTGGAGAAAGTCTTACGCTGTATGCTCCCAAGGCATCTACAATATCTTCTATTACTTTTAAAGCATCTTCAGGGGTGTTCTCCTCGTAGGTGATGAAATAATAGGCATTTTCGTATAAAAATGGATCTGCAGCAGAAAATCCGCCCTTCTCTGAACCTGTCATGGGATGTCCGCCTACAAAGCTTATATCCTTTGGAAAAATCTTTTTAGCTAATGCCATAGGCTCTGATTTAACGCTGCCCAAATCTGTAACTATGGACTTAGGTTTTAAATGCTTTGATATTTCCATAAATATATTTTCATATTCATCTATTGGAACCCCCAAAACTATCAAATCCGCTTCCTTTACAGCTTCTTTTATATCCCCTGCCCCTTTGTCAATGGCATTTGATTTAAGGGCTTGTTCTATATTGTCATTCGATATATCATATCCTGATATTATAGATTCGATTCCTTTATTCTTCAATGCCAGGGCAAGGGATCCCCCCATTAGCCCAAGCCCTATTATGGAAATATTATGTATTTCAATCATTTACCTCCCACCAATCTATGTAAATTATGAACAATGATATATAACATTCTGAAAACTGTCAAGGAAAAATATTTATAGAATTATTTCATTTTGACCTTGACATATAGAATTTTATGGAATATACTTTAGGATAATTTACAATATTCAGTTTTACAAAAATATTAATGTGGGTTGATAAAAATGTTAGATAAAAAATTCAATGCTGGTAAATTCTATTTTTATTTCTTTAACTTTAACTGGGGCTTTTACTTTTATAGCGCTGGTTATTTTGCATTAAAAAAATTAGATAGAATTTCTCCACATCGAAGATGGATTTCATTTGTCGACCCTCTCAATAGGGTTAACTGTATTTAATTTTAATTTATTCTTTTTTACACAAAGAGGCTCTTCGTTGGGTCTCTTTTTTTTATCTAAAAAATACAAAGGAGTGTTGGAAATGGTAGTTATTATGAAATCAGGTACGTCGCTGGAAGAAATCAACAAAATGGAAAGGAGATTGGAAGAATTAGGCTGCAATCCCCACAAAACCCAAGGTGAAAATTACTGTATCTTTGGCTTAGTAGGAGATACTACAAAGGTGGACATGAGGCAAATTGAGGCAAATATTAATGTAGAGAGGGTGCTAAAGGTGCAACATCCATTTAAATTAGCTAATAGATTATTCCATCCCGAGGATACAATTATAGATGTTGGGGGTATAAAGATTGGAGGAGGCAATGTTTCTATAATGGCTGGACCTTGTTCAGTTGAAAGTGAAGAGCAGCTTATGTCCATAGCCAGAAGTGTCAAATCTCTTGGAGCTCATATATTAAGAGGAGGAGCCTACAAACCACGGACTTCACCTTACAGTTTTCAAGGATTGGGGGAGGAAGGATTGAAGCTACTTAAAAAGGCAAAGGATGAAACAGGGATGCCCATAGTTACAGAGGCTATGTGCGTAGACAATTTTCATATTGTGGAGGAATATGCTGATATTATACAAATAGGTGCAAGAAATATGCAAAACTTCTCTTTGCTAAAAAGGGCAGGTAAATCGAAAAAACCCGTATTGCTTAAGAGAGGGCTATCTTCCACTATTGAAGAATTTCTAATGTCAGCTGAGTACATTATGGCAGAAGGAAATCCCAATGTAATACTATGTGAAAGAGGTATAAGGACCTTTGAAACTTACACTAGAAATACCCTGGACATCAGTGCAGTACCTGCCATTAAAGAATTGAGTCATTTGCCCATAATTGTAGATCCAAGTCATGCATCAGGGAGGTGGGCCATGATTAAGCCCCTATCTAAAGCTGCTGTTGCGGTTGGGACTGATGGCCTAATGATTGAGGTACACAACGATCCAGAACATGCACTTTCCGATGGAGCCCAGTCACTAAAACCTGAACGATTTGGACAATTGATGGATGAGTTAAATAAAATAATGGCTATTCACTAGGAATGGAGGGGTATCATGTTTAGATATTTTACAGCAGGGGAATCCCATGGAAAATCTTTAGTCGGCATTATAGAGGGTTTTCCCTCAAATGTACCAATTGATGTAGAAATTATCAATCACGACCTTAAAAGGCGGCAGAGTGGATATGGTAGAGGTGGGAGAATGAAGATTGAAAGCGATAGGATTGAAATTCTTTCGGGAATTAGGGATAGTAAAACCCTTGGGAGCCCCATTGCCTTCACAATCCCAAATAAGGATTATGAAAATTGGGAAAAATACATGGACCCCCTTAAGGTCCTGGATTGTGGCAAAAGAGTAACTAAGCCTAGGCCTGGACACGCCGACTTGACAGGGGCCTTAAAATACGGTTTTGACGATATAAGAAATACCCTTGAGCGAAGTAGTGCTAGGGAAACTGCCGTTAGGGTTGCCATAGGGAGTATGGTCAAGCAGTTAGTCAGTAACTTTAATATAAAAGCAATGAGCCATGTTTTGTCAGTTGGAGATATAATACCTGAAAAAGTAAATGATATAAACTCCATCAAAAATGCCGATAATTCACCTGTAAGATGTGTCAATGAGAAAAAAGAAATGGAAATTATAAAGGCTATAGACAAGGCTAAGGAAGATGGCGACTCCCTTGGAGGTGTGTTTGAAATATATATTACTGGCTTGCCCCCCGGCCTTGGAAGCTATGTTCATTGGGATAAAAAGTTAGACGGGAAATTAGCACAGGCACTGATGAGCATCCAAGGTATAAAAGCAGTTGAAATTGGGGAAGGGATAGAAGCTTCCACATTGCCTGGTTCAAAATTTCATGATGAAATATTTTATAGTCCTGAAAAGGGCTATTACAGGGAGACCAATATGGCCGGAGGTATAGAAGGTGGTATGTCAAATGGTGAAAATATTATAGTTCGCTGCCACATGAAGCCGATACCTACACTTTATCGCCCCCTTAGAAGCGTAGATATAGAGACGAAGGAGGGCTTTGTAGCTGACATTGAGAGAAGTGACACCTGTGCAGTACCTGCAGCCTCAATTGTCGGCGAAATGGTGGCCATAACTGTAGTTGGTCAGGAATTACTTAGAAAATATGGCGGGGATTCCCTGGGGGAGATTTTAGAGCGATGGAAAAAATAGTGGTGAATTTATCAGGCAATAGTTATGATATTCATATTGGTAAAGGCATTCTAGTCAATATTGACGACTTTATAGAGCCTAATAATGAACAGAACTTCTTAATTTCCGATGAGAACGTATATGAACTTTATGGTCATTATTTCGAAAACCTAAAGGGATATGAGAAAATAATCGTTAAACCTGGAGAGCAAAGCAAGTCCTTAGAAACTGTTTCCCATATATTAGGGCAAATGCTAGGCCTCAAAGGAAGTAGAAAATCTAAGGTCATTGCCTTTGGTGGCGGTGTGGTTGGGGACTTAGGCGGGTTCTGCAGTTCAATCTATATGCGGGGCATAGAATACATCCAAATACCTACTACAATCCTAGCCCAAGTTGACAGCAGCATCGGTGGTAAAACTGGCGTAAACTTTCAAAACCATAAAAATACTGTCGGGACATTTCACCAACCTTCCAAAGTTATTGTGGATATTGACCTTCTCCAGAGTCTAGATCGCAGACAAATATTAAATGGCCTAGGAGAGATTATCAAGTATGGAATTATATACGATTATGAATTTTTTAAATACGTTAAAGAAAATATTGAAGGTATTGGAAAATCCAACTCTAAGGTGATGTCCTCCGTCATTAAGCGGTGCTGTGAAATAAAATCCGAAATTGTATCTAAAGACGAAAAAGAACAAAATTTAAGGAAGATATTAAACTTTGGCCATACATTTGGTCACGGGTTGGAGAGTATAACTAATTTTTTAAAATATAACCATGGTGAAGCTGTAATCATAGGTATGTATTATGAAACTTTGTTGGCAAAGAGACTAGGTGCCATAGATAGTGAATATTTTCAGGAAATCATGGACTTTTTAAATTCTCTTAGGGTGGATCTAAATGTGGAAGATTATCCTGCTGCAAATTTAATTGACATTATGGCAAATGATAAAAAAAATCATGATGGAAAAATTTCCTTTATCCTACCCACTGAAAGGGGAAAAGTGGAGGAGTATCTTCTACACAAATCCCAGGTAAAATGGTAAAGGTTCTAAGGAGGTGTTTTTTTGATAATTAAACCAATTAAAAAAATAAGACAAATCATCGATATACCGGGAGATAAATCTATTTCCCATAGGGCAATTATGCTGTCATCCATTGCAGAGGGCGAAAGTAAAATATTTAACTTTTTAAAGGGTAATGACCCAATGAATACCATTGCTTGCTTTCGGCAAATGGGTGTCTCCATAGATTTAAACGGCGACTGCGTCGTCGTCAGGGGTGTAGGGCTAAGGGGCCTAGTTAGACCTGCAGATGTGTTGGATGTTGGAAATTCTGGTACTACCATAAGATTGATGGCGGGAATATTGGCAGGCCAAGATTTCCAAAGCATCGTATCAGGAGATGAGTCCATCAAAAACAGGCCTATGGATAGAATTATTAAACCTCTTAGAAAAATGGGTGCTAATATAAAGGGTATAGACAGGGAAAACTTTGCACCTTTGAAGATACACGGCGGGAATATTAGACCTATAAAATATAAATTACCCGTTGCCAGTGCCCAGGTAAAATCAGCCATATTATTAGCAAGCCTCTATGCTAAAGATAAGACTATCATAGTGGAGCCTAAGAAATCTCGGGACCACACTGAGCGAATGATGAATTACATGGGGGCTGATATTTGGAGCAGAGACCGAAGCATTACATCAGAACCCCTTGAGAAGCTTTATGGAAAGGAAATATACATTCCTGGGGATATTTCTTCTGCTGCATTTTTCTTAGTCCTTGGAACCTTAGTAGAAGATGGGGAAATCTTAATCAATGGAGTAGGGTTGAACCCCACTAGGACTGGTATCTTAGATGTCTTAAGGCAAATGGGGGCCAGTATCCAAATAATAAGCCCAAGGGTCCTCAATGGGGAGCCTATGGGGGACCTTCTAGTCAAAAGTTCAAGCCTAAAGGGAATTTCCATAGGCGGAGATATGATACCTAGGCTAATAGATGAGGTACCCATAATTGCAGTTGCAGCTAGCCTTGCAGAAGGAAAGACAACAATATCTAATGCAGAGGAGCTGAAGGTAAAGGAAAGCAATAGAATATCCGCCATGGTAAATGAACTTAAAAATATAGGTGCAGATATAGAGGAGACCCATGACGGAATGATAATACACGGGAAAAGTGAAATTAGAGGCGGAAAGATACATAGTTACAAAGATCATAGAATCGCCATGGCCTTAACTATTGCGGGCTTAGTAAGCCAAGAGGGAGTAGACATAGACGACCCCAATTGCGTTGACATCTCATTCCCAAACTTTTTTCATATAATAAATGGGGTGATAAAAGATGAATCATAATATTGCAGGGAAAACTAAAATTTATGGGGTCATAGGCAATCCCATCGCCCATAGTCTATCGCCAGTTTTCCAAAACTACATCATGGAGAGGAAAAATGTCAATGGTATTTATATTCCCTTGAAAATTTCCCCTGAAAATCTAAGGTCAAGTATCGGTCTTTTAAGGGAAAACTTTACGGGGTTTAACGTCACTATACCCCATAAGGAGAGCATAATGGAATATCTTGACGAAATAGACCCCGTTGCCTTGGAATACAAAGCCGTAAATACCGTAAAAGTTGTAGGGGGCAGGCTCATTGGCTATAATACTGATGGGGTCGGGTTTTTAAAGAGCCTAGAAAAATATAATATAAGTCTAAAAGGAAAAAGAGTTTTACTGCTAGGGGCAGGAGGGGCTGCCAAGGTAATCGCCTTTGAAGTGGTAAAACATCAAGGTATACTGACCATTGGCAATAGAAATATGTCTAGGGCAGAGGATATAAAATCGGAAATTACAAGCCATTTTAATATGCCCATAGATGTAATAGGATTAAGAGATATTACGCCTTCCTATGACATTGTCATTAACTCCACCTCCGTGGGAATGGCTCCCGATACTGAAAAATCCATTGTAGATTCATACATATTGGAAGGTGCCAATTTAGTTTATGATATCGTATATAATCCACGGGAAACAAAACTGCTTAAATATGGAAGGGGTCATGGGATTATGGCAATTAACGGGCTTTCAATGTTAATATATCAAGGACTAAAGTCCTTTGAAATATGGACAGGCGAAAGGGTCAACCCCGAGGAAGCAGACAAAACCCACCAAGTGTTAGAAAAAGCAATTTATGGGGAGGGAATAATTTGAAGGATTTAGAAACCATAAGGGAAGAAATTGACCATTGCGATAGGCAATTGGTTGAGATATTTGAGAGGAGGCTAAATGCTGTACTTCAGGTCATGGAGTATAAGAAGGAGCACAAACTCCCCATATTTCAGCCTCAAAGGGAAAAAGAGGTCATAAGAAAAGTCACCTCCTATGTAAAGGAAAAAGGATTTCAAAGTGAAGTTGAAGGCCTTTATGGAGAAATAATGAAAATAAGCAGGAGCCTTCAATCTAGATACCTATATCCTTTCAATATAGTGCTTATAGGTTTTATGGGCAGCGGCAAAAGCTCTGTGGGAAGAAGACTTTCCTCCCTGTTGGAAATGGATTTAATCGATACGGACTTTGTCATAGAAAAAAGAATGGAAATGACCATAAGGGAAATCTTTAGCACTATGGGCGAAAAGGAATTTCGAAGATTGGAAAGGGAGATAATCATAGGGCTCCAAGACACTAAGAACTCCATTATATCCTGCGGCGGGGGCATAGTATTGGACCCTGAAAACGTCGAATCCTTGAAAAAGGGTGGGAGAATTATCTGGTTAGATGCCTCCCCTGAGGAAATATATAATAGGCTTTTAGGAGATAAATCCAGACCTTTATTGTCTGATTTGTCCTTAGAAGATATAAGGGCCCTTTGGGAAAAAAGGCTGCCTTTATACGAGACAGCCTCCCATATGAAAATTCGAACTGACGGAAAAACCGTAGATGAAATTGTTGAAGAGATATTGAAGTATCAGAACCTTTGATTTTTAAAATTCCTTGCTGAGGTATATTCTCTTTGATACCTGCAGGGATATAAAATAGACAAAAACAGAAAAACCTAAAAAGACAATAGCTATCTTCTCAATATCTAAGTTCATTATTCTACTAAAAATAAAACTTTGAGACAATATCCCGCCAAATTTTTGTATCAATGCAGGAGCCAATATGATTAATATATATATTAATTGATTTACAGTCGCTAATCCGTTCTCCGATTTAAAATATAGGGGATAATATATGGAGTAAAATATTACGATAAGTATTAAAGCAGCCAATACATCCCAAATATTTGCTACCCTTCCCCCGTCTGCCAATCCCATTAGAACATATATATTGGTGATTGCAATTATAGATAAGGAATATAAAGCCGCATAAATGAATATTACTAGATATTTTCCCCTCACTACATCCACTCTATTTATGGGAAAGGAATTTAGGGCTATATCCGAATTGTTCTTAATGTCGAATCCATTGGAATACATGGAAGAAAAATATGTTATCATAAAAATAGCTAATATATACAGTATGTTGAACTTGAGATTTAATTGTGCAGCTTTAACTCCTGCGAAGGATATAAATACGGGGAAGAAAAGTCCAAATAAATTCATTTTACCTGAGAGCTTTAAATCTTTTACTATGAGATTAAACAATTGTCCCACCTCCTATAAATCCCTGTTCTCGTATAATCTTATGGAGATAATCAGGGATATTAGATAAATAGCTAATACGACTAAAAACAGGGTAGGCCCTTTCATAAGGCTCATAATTCCCTTAGTTGAAAGACTTAGACCATACCTAGATAAGGTTATGGTGGCAACCGCTGTAAAAGAAAATAAAAAAGCATTTACTATTTGAGCCAATCTGGGCCCAAACTTAAAATTAGCTGGAAACATAATGCTTGCCGTTATCAAAATATAGGGTATAGCCTCTTTAATCATTTTAAGATTAAAGTATTCCACGTCCATTAATCCAGTTTTATTAATAATCCACAAATATATGCCAGAATAGATAATTGAGATTAGAAAATAAACAAATACTGACAAATACCTGTATAAAACAGTATCTTTCCTCCTAAGAGGTAAGGAATTCATCATACTTAGGGTCTGGGACTTCATGTCGAAGGCAAAGGGCGTCATTAAAAAGATATATGTCATGATTACCAAAATCAAAAAATACATCCTCTCCATTTGACTTACATC
>JALNZV010000031.1 GCA_023229175.1 Tissierellaceae bacterium
ATTTGACTTACATCATTTGTCAACCCCTCAAATCCTACATCTGTTTCCCTTAATCCTATGAATTTATCCCTATTACCTTGTAGTAATCTAGGGCTTCCCTTTACAATTCTATAGCTGTCCAATATCTTGTCCTTTGCCTCTGAAAACAAAATTTCTCCGCCGTTAATAAAAGTTATGTAATCTGCAATCTTCTCCAGATCCGTCGTTATATGTGTAGAAAAGAATATGCTTTTGTTTTCATCTTGGATAATATTGTATAGAATATCTAGTATTCCCCTTCTAAATACAGGGTCTAGACCTGATGTCGGCTCATCCATTATAATTAAATCTGCATGGTGAGATAAGGCTATAGCCAAAGAAAACTTCATTTTCATTCCCTTAGATAAAGTCTTAATCTTCGCTTTTGGGTTTAAATCAAATTCCTTCATATAGTAATTAAACTGCTTATCATCCCATTTGGAATAGAACTTTGCCACTATGTTCTTCATCTGCCTAATCGATAAGTCCTCGTAATAGTGGTTTTCGTCATAGACAAATCCTATTCTATCTTTTATTTCCTTTTCGGCAACTATATGATCCTTACCAAATACCCTTATTTCGCCGCCGTCCTTTTTAATCAAATTCATAATCAATTTTATGGTTGTAGTCTTGCCTGCCCCATTTGGACCTATAAACCCCATTATATATCCTGGTTCTAATTTAATATTTACATCTTTTAGCGTAAATTCATTATATTCCTTCCTAAGATTGTTTATTTCTAAACTATAGTTCATACTAAACCTCCTCAAATAAAATTTTAAGCATGGACTCTACCTCTTCGTAAGTAAGCCCCAAAAGTTTGCTTTCCTCAGCTATTTGCCAGAGCTTTTCCTCTATTATCTTTAGTTTTTTCTCTTTCATTAACTCCTTATTTTGCCCAGCCACATAGGACCCCTTGCCCTGCATGGTTTGAATAAAACCCTCTTTTTCCAATTCATCATATGCCCTTTTCGTCGTAATGACAGAAATTTGAAGATCTCTGGCAAGCCCCCGTATTGATGGCAGCAAATCGCCTTCATCCAGTTCACCCTTTAAAATTAGCTCCTTTATCTGATTGGATATTTGCTCGTATATGGGCTCATTGGAAGAATTAGATATTATAATTTTCATAAGCACCCCTCACTGTTTACTTTGTATATACTGTACATGTCATCTATATACAGAATATTATCCCATATGATTTTTGTCAATAGGTTTAATTAAAGTTTATGTGCAAAAAAACCATAAAAAACAGGGCCTTATTTGGCCCATGTTCATTTCCATTTAACTTTTACATATCCAATTGTGGGTAATATATCTCTATCCACTCTTCATAGGAGTCTTCAAGCCTGATATAAGTGTGGCTATTTATGGCCTCCACCATATTCTCATAGTGCCACATATTAGGGCTTAAGTCGGGGAATTCCCTAATACCTGGTAAGATATTCTCTTTTTTTACTCTTCTAGCTAATACGCTATTGACTAATGTTACAAATTCTGCCCTAGTTATATACTGGTCGGGCCTAAAAGTTCCATCGGGATATCCCTTTACCCATCCCTTTTTAGCAGCAGAATTTATATATTTATTGGCCCAATGGCTACTGATGTCTGCAAAGGAATCTCCGCTATCCGTAGATAATTTATCGAATTTAGATGATATAGTTGCCAGTTCAGCCCTAGTAATATGACCTCCTGGCCTAAAGTTTCCATCGGGATAACCGCTTACGATATTCCCATTGGCAAGGGTACTGATGTGTTTTGCGGACCATCTACTGGATTTAACATCCGGAAATTTTTGTTTTGTGGTCAATATACTCTGTCTATAATCGTCATCCAACAGCCTATAAAATACTGCTGCTGCCTCTTCCCTGGTTATTAGCCCCTCTGGCCTCACCGTATTATCTGGATATCCCTGGATATACTGAATATGATCCTCTTTATTTAACGCTGGATTGAACTCATTTTCTTCCGGCTCTCCTTGGAGACCTAAAATACCTGCGGCATTATACGCAACTTTTCCACCTGGGGCTGGATCCTTTTCTTCTACTTCTGATATATTCTCAGCTAGGTTTAAGTATATTGGCATACTGACAGTTATGGCCTCAAGCTCATCTCCAGTCTCTGCAGCCATATGAAGGGTATATTTAAGGTCTACCCTATCCCCCCTTGCAAGACTAAGTTTATCTTTTAATACATACCCCCTATGCTCCTCATTATCTTTTTCATATAAGATATCTTCAAGCCTCGTGTAATCTATTATGGTCTTGTTAAATACCAATAAAAATCCTTTTTCTACTTTTAGATTTACATTCCTAATAAAGGAGTTGTATACATTTTGCTCTGGATATCCGTTTCTTATGATAAAGTCTTTTAATCCAATGGCTATATTTTCGATGCTCATGGATTTAAACTGATTGTTTACCCGTATAATCCCATGGATGCCTCCAATTCCCTTTTCTGCATCCTCTACAGTTGCGGGATACAGCTGTCCTCTAAATAGACTACCTTCCTGAGTTATGCTGCCGTCGCTGTTTATTGTGATTATTACATTTGCTTCCTTGTCTATATTTGTGGCAAAGGTATATTGGATTAACAGTGAAGTAAGAATACCCCCAAGTGCAGCCAATATCAGTATTTGCAGTAGTGTCCTCAATACTTTATTTTTCATCATATCACCTCGAAATTAGCAACAATACCTACCATATCTAATGCCTAAGTTTTATAACTAGGATTCTTCACCTGATGTTGTCTCCTGGACTCCTGTTACTTCTTCCTTAGATATTAAATTTTCTAGATTAAATACATATACTTCTCCACTATTGTCTACAAAAAACTTATTTATCTCATTGTAATTCTCCTTATAGATATACAAAATTGGCCTGTTGACCTCATCTGCAAATCTAACTAGGTCCTCCATGCTCTTAACTAGGATACTATTGGATATGTCCATTTGGCTTTCTAGGGTCACCAACCTATCGCCGTGTTTTTTAAATATCCTGTTCAGTTCTTTTTCTAGTTGATCTTTTTTAGGTGCTGTTTCCGTAAAAAACATTAGGAATATAAGCCCTAGAGCGGAGATGGCTAGGAGTATCCCAAAGAATATTAACTTCTCTTTATCTACAGGCAGCTGGACCTCTATTGTCCTCTCTATTGTACCGGGCCTCTCTACTGTAGGTGTACCGCCTATTTCAAACATTGCCGTGTTTAGGGGTATGATTATATTTGGGGTGAGATGCTCTTCAAAACCTCCCTTATCGGTGCTCCCCTTTAGGTCTACATCCATGGATATTACTAGGGATGTATCAAAGTTTATCTTAGTTAATTCTGCAACTTCTAACAAAAACTCCCTATACCCAGTAAGATCTAAAGATAGAGTTTCATCTAACTGATATTGCTTTTCTGAAATACGCATCTTCCTGGCTTTCAATGGATATTCCTTACTCCAAATCACGGCACTGCCCTCCTCCTGCCCCCTATAAATAGAACCTAATAATTCAGCTCGGATTACATAGTTTCCGTATAAATCTGCCTTATTTTCTCCTGTAAACTGGTGACTAAAGAATAATTTAATTCCACTTACGAGTTCTGATATGTAAATTTGACTGCCATTTTTATAGGGATTTTCGACCAATAAATTGGGCTTCACAATAACCTCATAATCTATATTTGCTTGATTGTTATAACTATATATTTCCTCCAACTGGTCTTCAAACTTCGGATTTTTTATAATCTGATATAAAAGAGCAAGGGCTGTCACAAGAATTGCTAAAACAATCAATGTAATACTAATCCTTATGTGTTTCTCCATATTAACTTTCATCCTTTACCCCCATTCGACATTTAAATATAGCAGAGCCAGCAAGATGCTGGCACTGCCTAAATAGTATCTATTATTCGTTGAATTGTTTCCAATTAAACTTTAAAGTAAATCCTATTTCTTGATTTTGTGTTTCATTACCAGAGTCCTTATTAACCCAATACCTTATGGATGCTAATTCTGGATCTTCGTTTCCAAACCAAATTGCCTCGCCTGGCATTAATTCAACGTCATTTAATTGACTTCCCAGTAGAAGCGTGTCTAAATCCTTAAGTTTTCCCCTTATGGGATTAGTCCCTGTCAAGGACTTTGAATTTCCTAAGGACTTGCCATTTGGCAATCTTACTGTTCCCTTGTGAATATGGATTGATGTCTCTAAATCTACCCATAATGGGGATTCTGGATTTATTAAGTCAAATTCAATGTCTCTTAACTTTACTGGTATTGTGCCTCTGTTTTCCAATGAAAAGTGAATTTTCCCAAAAGTGCTGTCGTCATTATTATTGTATTTTGTTGGGTACAAGTTTCCTGCAGAAAAAGTAATCAGCTTTTCATCTTCAGATTCTTCGATGGTTCCAGTTGTATTTGGTGGTTTGTGAATATTGGCAAAACCTACTGACACATCCATTGTCCCTGTGTTTATTTCACCTGTTACTGTTGATGCATCTACCCACCATGCGTATCCTGCACCCATTGCCATAATCACTGCTACCAAGATTAATGCTAAAAATCTCGTCTTCTTCATTAATATCTCTCCTTTTTTCATTTTATATAACATAATTGTTATATTCGCTTATCTGTTTCATTTGAATCCCATTTTTTCTATATCTATATCTCTATTACCTTTGATTAAAAGTGTCGGCCATCCTATTTTAGGTAAAATATGTTTTACCATCCCCTTTACATTTTGGGAGCTTACTGGTTCCCAATCTATCTCCTTATTATTATCTCCCTTTGTAATAAATTGAATATTTCCACCTCCAACCTTTTCAATTCCAATAATTCTATGAGAGATTAAGATACTGTCCTTTCTAAATTGAATTATATCCCCTTCTTTTATATCCTCCATATCCCTTGTATTTGTAATCTTTTTTACTAAGATTATATCTCCTGGATTTATAATAGGTTTCATACTTCCAGTTGCGATTACTGATGGATATACAGGAAATACCCCAACGGCGAACCATATAAGACCTATGGACACAACAGTAGTGATGACCCAGCTTAATGTACTATCTTCGTATTTCTCTTTTTTTCTTTGTCTGCTCTCCTGTGACAATGGCAATTCACTGAAAAACATCATAAAAAAGATTGGACTCATTATACCTATAAAAGCCGAAGTTATCCATTTTAAGTTTGGCAAGATGGGGGATATCCATATGAATGCCTCTATCATTCCTAAATATATGACAGATGTCAAAGGTCCTCCTACAAATACGAGGTAGGATGCAAAGATACTATTGGTTAGATTCGGCAAAAAATGTTGTGCAGCAAATTGGATTAATCCTTCCACTGTTCGAATTGTCATATATCTTGTAATAGGGTATTTTACTACAGTCATCAGAAGTGCTACTAATATGAATAAAATAATATTTTCTTGTTTCCTGCCACTATTTATTAAAGTCCCCCTAAGACATTCCCTCCCCACTAAAGCTGTTCCGACAAATATGACGTTGACTATTATTCCCCCTATAGTATGGTTGTAGGGACTTCTCCCGAATCCATCCACTAAGCCCCCCAACATATTGATAACTATATACATTAGACCAAAATAAGATGCCCAAAATTTTAAAGACCTTTTATGTTTAATTTTTGTCATAGGCCTTATCTTCCTAGTCATCTTCCATATGAATATCACCAAAATCCAAGATACGGGCATAATTATATAGGTGAATGTTGAACCTTTAACAAATCCTTTAACGGGAGAATTTTCTACGAGATAAATTCCTATTATTGCAGCGATTACTAGAATCCTTTTAATATTCGATCTTTTTGTTGGCAAATAGTTAACCGTCATTTGAATCTCCCTCAAAATCATTTGTTTGGAAAAATGGTTCTTCCCCTTCACTTTCAGTTTCTGCTTCTAATAATATATCCTCTAGTTCAGTATCCGATATTTCAATGTCCCTTTTCCCATTTATATATATCTTTTCTGATGCGTTTAGTGCCTCTTCTTCTAAGAAATATAACTTTTCTTCTATTTCATATAAAATATCTGGGTTCGGTGTAACTCTTATTGTTCCCGAGACCCTTACGTTCTCGTACCATTTTCCATATCCACCGGGAATAAGGATAAAGCACGTAATTATACTTAATATCAATACAAATAGTTTTCTCTTCATTTTTAAACCTCCAGATCCTTAATAATCTAAATACAGATTACAGGCCTTGTTCACAAAGGATACTGTATTCGAAATTATACTCCTCATCGATTTGACTGTACTCCTCAATCTCGAATTTTAATTCTGCTATTTGATCCCTTAGGACATTTATATAGTCTTCTGTTCCCTTGAAAAGTTGTATAGTTTCCATAGGTACCATCTTTTTATTATAATAATTGTTTTGCATAAATATCATTGCTGGATTTATCTCTAAATTAAAGGGATTTCTTGTTTTCCATTGTTCATACACTTCTGCTGCGTTTTTACTACTATCTTTTTTGTAATTCTCAGCGGTTTTCAACAGTGCTATTTCGACCTTGTTCATTTCCTCTATTCCATTTACAATAATCGGTATACTCCCATTGTCTACAATGCTAAAACTTAAATTATAACTAAATTCTGGATATACGTGACCATTTATCTTTAAGTCTTTCCCATCTACGATGAGTTCTAGAAAGTCACCATTATCTATGGGTATTCTGCCCTCTATTGCCTCTATATCTGCATCAATATACCCTGTTGCCAGAGACATATCCACAGTTATGCCATCTCTCCACGCTGAGTATCCGACCCCCATTGCCCCCATGAATATAATTGACGATACACATAAGACCATGATGCTTTTATTTGTCTTTTTTCGACCCATATTTGTGCACCTCCGTTCTACTTATAAGGTTCCCTTTTCTTTTGCACCAATCCAACACAAATTATATTATGTATCAGTGTATTATTTTGACTCTCCAATTATTCCCTTTTTTAAAAAAATAATTCATTTTCAAAAAATATAAAACCACCTTCTACAACTATGGTAGAGATGGTTTTGCACTGAAATCCTTTTCAAATATTTGATTTAATTTCGCTGCTGTTTTACACAAATATATCATAACTAAAATTGATTATGGTGTGGGCGATTGTAGGCGCAATTATGTTGTTGTCCCTCGTATATAAAAATACAAAATAAATATGTATTAATAAAGTACTGATTAAATGTGGGAAGTCATGCAGTATAAAATTTAAAGGAGTCATGTTTGCTTTAACCATTTGAAATGGTATGTGCAGTATAGCAAACATTATGCCGACGACAATGTTGTTAATCCATCCTGCCTTTATGAGCCCCCTTACCCTAGTATTTAAAAATCCTCTAAACACTAGTTCTTCCACAAGGGAAATACAAACTAGATAATATAATAAGTTCCATAAATTATCTGCAATACTTGGGTTAAGCTTCATACCACTGGAAATGGCCCCCGCCATATTAGATAGTAAAAATGGCATAGAACCCACTACTCCTAGGACGATTGATTTAGGTATCTTTTCTTTTTTTATCCCTATACTTGCAATACTTTGCTTTTTCAGTCTTAGGATAATAAATATTGGCAAAATGCTAATTAGTCCATTGGGGATATAAAAGATGAGTCTAAAAAGACTTTTACTTTTAAAATACCTACCTAAGTTTACATATATATTTGTCCTAAACATCAAGAGTCCAAGCAAGTAAACTATTGCCATATAAAATACATAGAAGATTATTCCACAAATGGCATCCTTTCTATCCATCTGTTCATGTGTTTTGCTTAAGTTTTCTTCCACAGTTATTATATGTCTATTCATTTTGTACCCCCTTACAAAATTATTTCCTCTACATACTTCTACTAATATGGTAAACACTTTCTTCCAAACCAATTCTATCCGTCTTTACGTTTAGTTCTTCTGTATGCCATGGATGACAACATTAGACCTTCCATCCTTTGGATGACAAAAATCTTAGAGATATACGAATTTACTTTTATATTTCTTACATAAAAAGATATGTTCTTATACGGTGGCTAAACCTCCCTATTTATGATACGGTTCTCCCTTCATTATTCTAAAACTACGATATATCTGCTCAAGTAAAATAAGTCTCATTAATTGATGTGGAAATGTCATCTTTGAAAAAGATAAACTGTAGTCGCTTTTTTTAATTACATCATCCGATAACCCCAGTGATCCTCCTATAATAAATACGATATGATTAGCTCCATTATTCATTAATGCTTCCATCTTTTCTGACAATTCCACTGATGAAATTTGTTTCCCCATTATTTCCAGGGAAATAATGAAAGAGTTTTGGGGAATCTTGGAAGTTATTCTCTCTCCTTCTTTTCTTTTTACTATTTCCATTTCCTTCGAAGATAAATCCTCTGGTGCCCTTTCATCGTCAATTTCTATGATTTTTAGGGTGCAATATTTAGACAATCTCTTGGCAAATTCTTTTATTCCTTCCTGCTGATACTTCTCTTTTATTTTTCCTACTGCAATTATCGTTATATTCATAGCTTTATTTCCTTACTCCTCTTTTTTCGTCTTTATTACAAAGAAAAAATAATAGTATTTTGACACTACCACCAATAGTATAAATAATCTCATATAGATACTTTTAAGGATTATAAGTGGAAACGCCAACATAAAATCTGATATAAACATTAACTTGACTTTTCGCTTCAATGTCATAGACCTATCCCTTATAAAATCCTCTGCATAGTCTTTAAACACTTTAGTAGTTCTAAACCACCTATCAAATCTATCAGAACCTCTCATGAAAAAATATGATGCCAATAATATAAATGGTGTCGTAGGCAATACTGGAACTGCAATGCCTATTATTCCTACGGTCATCGATATAAAACCCAATAATATAAAAACAAATTTGATTAACTTCAATTTTTTCCTCCTGCTAATTTTTAACTAATTATACCACAATTAAAAAAATGGGGCTAGAAAACTAACCCCAAAATCACGTGTGCTATTTATTTTCTACCTCCCTATTCTATCATATTGTCTCTGAAAAATACTATCATACCGTAACATTCCAGAAGTTCCATAAATTGTTCATGTGGTGAACCTTCCAAGGCCTCTATGAAAGCATTTTCTTCGTATTTTCTTTCGTTTTCTTCAATCTTTACTTGGAACATTTCCATTACGTCTTCTTTCGTTTCCAAATTTTTAATTAAATCGATGTACCTATCATACTCGTTTGATATTTCCTCCTTGGCAAATTGATCTAAATCCGGATAAAGTTTTATGTACCTTTCTATTACTTCTATTTTATCTCTAATCTTAAACACGGTAGTTTCCTCCTTTGTAAAATTTGTCATATAGGCAATACTTGCTAAATCCAGTTCTTTACTTCATTTAATAGTTCAAAGTTAGTTAAGTCGTAATGGAGTGGAGTTATGGTAATATACCCCTCATTTATATAGTATCTATCAGTTCCATCTTCCTTTGGCATATCCTTTCTGCCTTTTAATTTAATTATATTCTCCCCATTAGTGCCGTTTTCCATTATATAATAATCGTATATAGGTCCACCTATTTTACAAACTTCTATTCCCTTTATTTCCTGTATTGCCCTGTATGGCACATTGACATTTAGTACAATCTTAGAATCTTTTATTCGTTCCTTGCTTTTCCTTAGGATTTCCTTTACATTTTTGGCTGCAATATGGAACTTTGCCACACCACCTATATCTTCGGCTGAAATAGCTATGGAAGGCAACTCATAAATATTGGCCTCTATGGCTGCCGATACAGTACCTGAATACAATATATCCATGCCCACATTTAGACCCATGTTTATACCAGAGATGATTAAATCTACGTTGTCATCTGCCAAAATTTCCAATCCTAGCCTTACACAGTCCGCAGGTGTTCCAGATACGCTGTATGCCTTAGATTTTATTCCTTCTAATTTTACCTTTTTTACCCTTAATGGCTGTGTTAATGTAATAGCATGACTTTGGGCTGACCTTTGATTATCTGGTGCTATTATGGTCAATTTATAATCTTCCTCCAATTCCTTGGCCAGTACCCTCAATCCCTCTGCCATGATGCCGTCGTCATTTACTAATAATAAATGCATATTATCCTCCCCGTATTTAAAAGTCTACAAATTTTATCTCAACTCTCTTTTCTTCACCGTTTCTATTAATTATTAAAACTGCTTTATCCCCCACCCTATATTTGTAAAGGAGTTTTCGCAGCTGTGTCATGGATTCAATCTTTTCATTATCTACCTTTACGATAATATCTAAGGGCCTTAAGTTTGCCTTTTCAGCCGGCGAATTTGGCAACACTTCTATGATTACGACTCCTCTATCGCCTTTTAATTTTCTTCCATATTGGAGCTCATATGTGTCCGTTTCTAGACCTTGAAATCCTATATATACATTGCTAAAGTTCCCTTCTTCTGCCACTACCTCTACAATTGGTTTTATTAAATTTATAGGTATTGCAAATCCCAATCCTTCCCCTGTCTTTATCTTTGCTGTATTTATACCTATTACTTCACCCTTGTTATTTAGCAAGGGTCCACCGCTGTTCCCTGGATTTATGGATGCATCGGTTTGTATTAAATCCTCTATTATATTGTATTGGTCTACTTTTATGGATCTATGAAGCCCTGATACTATGCCTGAAGTTACAGATCGTTGAAATTCTAATCCCAAGGGATTTCCAATTGCTACGGCCAAATCCCCTACTTCTAATATGTCAGAGTCTCCCAAGGCTGCAGTATTTAAATTGTCTGCCTCTACCTTTATTATGGCTAAATCCAATAGGGAATCATTCCATAATACGTTGCCGTCTAACTTTTCACCGTCCTCCAATAACACTGTAATATTTTTAGCATTTCCATCTGCTATAACATGGGAATTAGTCAATATATACCCACTCGGGTCTACTATTACTCCAGAACCTACCCCTGGTACATCCCTTACCCAAAATAGTTCCCTGATTTGTTGAACTGTCGTAATGCCCACTACGGAGCCCATGGCCTTTTTTGCCACTGCTGTAACTGCTGACATCTCGTCGGCAGGGGTTATACTTATCTCCTGCATTGTTCTTATTTCCTGTCTTACATACATTTCCGGCATTGGCAGTATTTTTCCATATAAATAAGTCGGGGCTATATACGATACAAATACGCCTCCTATAATAGCACCTATTATAGCTGCTGCAAAGTGCGAAAAAAATCCCCTTTTTCCCCTAGGTGATCTATTGTAATTATAGTAACCGTACCCATCCATAATATTATCCCCCTATTTTATATTATAAACCTTACTAGCCCTATCCCTATAAGTCATATTTAATACAATATCTTTATCTACGTCTATTCCTCTGCTGTCAATTAATGTCTTTACAGTTTCATATGCTAAACTTTCCGTATTATTTTCTTTGCTCAGATGACCCAGTAAGATTACTTCACCTTCACCTGATATTACCTCTCCCAAAATCCTTCCCGCATCTTCGTTGGATAAATGCCCCCTTGTACTGAGAATCCTTTGTTTTAAGTACCAGGGATAGCTTCCCTCTTTTAACATTTTAATGTCGTGATTTGACTCTAGTAAATACAGATTAGAACCTTTAATCTTTGATTTTATTTCATCATTTACCCATCCTGTGTCTGTAATAACACTTATTTTAGTCTTTTTGTAATTAAATATATATCCCACAGGGTCCAAGGCATCGTGAAATATGCTTACTGGGTATATGGAAATATCCTTAATGCTTAGATACTCCTCTGTAATAAATGTTTTAATATTCTTTTCTTTTATTTCGCCTATGATGTTTTTCATACCTAGCCATGTCTGTTCATTGGCATATATGGGCAAATCAAATCTTCTGGATAATATGCCCACACCCTTGACATGGTCAATATGTTCATGGGTCACTAAAATCCCATCCAATGTATTTGGATTCACATCGATGGCGGAAAGCAATCCCTCAATTCTCTTCCCTGAGAAACCTCCATCTACTAATAACCTAGTACCCTTTGCTTCTATGAATTGACAATTTCCACTACTCCCGCTGGATAGGGAACAAAATTTCACTTCCATACTCTACCTCCAAATTATGCTTTATTCCATTATAGTCTATTTTAACAAAAAAAAGAAGAATCTTAAATTCTCCCTTAATTATTGTAGCTATCTATTATAATCTTTGTACCATCGTCAAATAGTACACGCCATGCCGGTATTGTCTTACCTCGTTTTGCATCCTTTGGGTTTTCTACGAATTCTTGGTCCAAAGGATCAAAGTAGTAACAGAGGGATATTTCATCTATGACCTTCCCATATGCTTCTTCTGCAGTTAGCAGGCTAAGTATTGCTTTTGGGGCTGTATTAATATAAATAGGCTTCTCTCCCTCTTCTATTACTTCTAGCCAAATTCGCTCCAACGACTTTACTCCCCTGCCATCAACTGTTATTAAAGTAGTAGACTTTTCCAAATACCTGTCGCCATACTCTTTGGTAAATTCTAGAACATAAGAATTCTCTTCTTTTACTGTATGAGATAACTTCATATCAGATGTATCGTAATCTTTTTCCATTAGAAATTCCAAGGCAATATCTTTTGCATTTTTTTCGTCCAAATGTGTAAAATTTACTTTATCCCCATTATTTTCGTATATCAACGTTTTCTTGTTGACAATCGTTATATTTTCATCACCATAACTTATCTCAGCTGTAGAGGGTTTTACTTTTATTTCACCATTTCCATGAAAAAAGCTCCTATTTACTTCGTATGGGTCCTGATTTTCAAATTCGACTGATAAGATGTTTAAACTAGGTATTTCACGAGGTATCTTGCCCTTAATTGATATTTCTTTCCTGCCCAATATTTTAATCACATCTTCTACGAAACTGTCCTTTATTGTAGTTTCCGTCTGTCTCTCTCCAGATAGCAAAACATAACCTAGCAAAATATTGGTTATTACAAATGCAACTATTAAGATGGTTTTTGCTTTTGACCAATCCATATCCTCACCATCCAATTATCTGTCTCTTCTATATTCTAAATTTCCATCGTAAACGTTAAAAGCATAAAGGCTACTTTCAGTTTTTATTACCCATACGGGAATTAATTTATCCTCCATATCCTTCAAACAAGGATCAAAATAAGACAAAGTTATATCGTCTAAAAAGGTCAAAACCTGATCGATGGTTATACTTTCCTTACTGTCTTTTATTTCCCTTTCCCGCAAATACTCTCCAACTAAAAAATCGTAGTTTATATCTATTATGTCTAAGGATGTCAACAGCTTCTTATCTTCTGTAAGGTCTTCCATTGTTCTGTTTATATCTTTTCTGATAAAATGTTTATATGATCGTATATGATTGTTAAATACCTCGATTTGAATAAAATCCACTACCTCTTCATTTCCTAAAATTACTGGCAGCCCTCTGACTCTATATCTGAAAGTTAAATTGTATCCCAAACTTTCATCGGATTGTATCTCCTCGACCTTTGCCAAATACATCCCCTTCGTAATACCTGCATTTTGCGATATGAATTCGGCTGATGTACTTAAACTCTCATATAAATTACGCTTTTTGATTATTTCCTCTAATGGATGATAGTACTCTACTGTACCGTTTATATTGAGCTTTAATACTCTATGATTGTATTCATAAATCGTCGACTCGTTTCCCTCTACGATTTCCCTGATATAATCTATACTTTTATTGAAATATCTTTCAGCTATCTTTCTCTTGTTTTCTTCGTCTAAATTCCTTATTTCATTCTCCACATAGACTGTTGACAGTGAATTTTTCATTTCATATGGTATATATATATCTTTATCTATGCCATATGTATCCCTGGCAGAATAATAGTAGTTATAACCTTTTTCCTTTTCTATTTCTAGAAATTGCTCTTTTAAATGGGAAATGTCTATGGTGCTGTCCAATATGGCCAAATGCTTGTCTCCATCTGTAAAAACAAAAAAAGAATCCCCTTTACCGAGATAGATATAAATGTCTTTGACATTTTGTATCGTATCTACAATAGAACTCGGATCTTTAACGTCTAAAGCCTTGGCCAATATGAAAGTATTTACCTTCTCAGGAAAATAAAATACCAAGGACGGCTTTTTCTTATATTGTAAAAATTCCTCATCCGACAGGTCAATTGTTTTTATATCTTTAGATCCTAATATGGTCCCTAAAGTTTTCCTTGAATTCGTCCACAGTTTATATTTTGAGTCGTCATAAAAAAGCGTCAAGTATTTTTCATTAAAGTTTAATAAATATTTATTTGGCATTATCATATCTGATAACAAATACGACGTGCTATAGACCTTATCTCCCTTGGCGAATAATTTAAAGGTTTCATTAGGCAATTCCATCCAAAGTCTTTTAGTAAGCAACAAGCTAATACCTACTAATGATATTAATAGAAAAGTCTTTAGCCTTTCTTTCATTGCAATCAACTCCAATATCATAAGTAAGCATTAGTTTTGAATTATCATTTCTAAAAGTTTTTCCGGGCGTTTTACCTCCCTACTTGTGGTACTATTGCTTGGATTTACAAAGATGATTATTTCAATAGAAGGAACCTCATCCCTATTAAAATTGATGATTATTTTATTGATTCCCGTTACCAATTCCAATTGCTTGCTAAAAGTACCAGAATTCCCCACTAGAATATCATCTGTATACACTTCTATATAATCGTCCTCTGAAGGCAATTTCAATAAATTAAAGTTCTTTCTAGTAAGATCTGTAGTTCCGTATATCTCTATTGTAACAGTGGTGTCTACTGGTGCAATTCCATTTACAAAGTCAACCTTTTCCTCTATTGTATAGGCACTTTTTTCAGGCCTAATTATTCGATATTTGCTAATATCTATTTCCTCTTCAACCGTAGATTCAATCTTAGATTCAGCCTTAGTTTCCTCTGTTTTTGTCTGCTCCATTATTGCCTGTTCAACTTTAGTTTTATCTATTATTCCCTTTTCATTAGTATCAGTGGCATAACTGAAGGAACTTATAGCTAAAATGCTAGCACCGATAAAAACACCGGCTAATATTCTCTTCAACATTCTGATCCCTCCTTTACCATCATATCATAATCATTATATATTAGATATATTACAAAACTGTTACAACAAAGTTAAGTTTGAATTACACTAACCTGTAGCGGCAGTCTTACTTCCACAATGGTACCTTCACCAGGCGTACTTTTCAGAGAAATATCGCCTTTGTGGGCTTCTACAATCTGCCTTGCTATGGACAACCCAAGTCCTGTACCTCCAAGGTCTCTGCTTCTTCCTTTTTCAACCCTATAGAACCTTTCAAATATCCTTTTTTGATCCTCTTTAGGTATTCCTGCCCCATTATCTTGTACTTTAATATATAGATATTCTTCTTCCTGTCCTAGGGATACTGCTATTTTGCTTCTATTGTTCGTATATTTTATACTATTGGACACTATATTTAGTATTACCTGTTCTATGCCGTCTTTATCAACGACAATATCTGGTAAATCCTCTTGAATATCCATTATCAATTCCTGTTCCTTTTCTTTAAACACAAGCTCTAATTTCAGCAGTATATCTTTTATTAGTTTCTCCAAGGATACTTCTTCCTTTTTCCACAGAGTCTTTTTATAGTCTAGATTAGATAGTTGTAATAGGTCCCTTACGAGCCTTGTCATTCTATCGCATTCGTTGTCTATGACAGATAAGAAGTTGTTACTGACTTTTTTATCTATGCCGCCTTCCATGAGAGTTTCTGTATAACTTTTAATGGTGGTTATAGGTGTTTTAAGCTCATGAGACACATTGGCCACAAATTCTTTTCTCATATTATCCAATTTATGCTCTTTTGTTATATCTTGAAACACGATAATTAACCCGCCTATGTCGTTGTTCTCATTTTTAAAGGGGGCATATTTTACTTTGTAAACCTGATTGTCAATCTCTACAGTTTCTTCGCCTTCTAATGTGGATTCATCGTCGTAATCTACGTCTTCTACATTTATCATCTCCAAGGGAAATGACTGGTTATGTGAAAAATCCTTTGAATATATGTATTCTCGCTTCAAACCTAATACCTCAACGGCTATTAAATTGGCGTGTATCAATTGCCCATTGGTGCCGACTGCAATGACGCCTTCAGCCATATAACTAAATATAGTATCTAGTTTTGACCTCTCCAAATCCATTTCTTGAATTGTATCCTTTAACTTTAAGGTCAAGTGATTAAACATATTTGCAAGCTGACCAATTTCATCGTCAGATCTAATCTCAACAAACTGGTTAAAGTTTCCCGTGGCCATTTCCTCCGCTTTTCTCGTCACATCCCTAATGGGTTCTGTAATACTTGATGCGATTAAATAGCCTAGAAACACTGTAATTAAAAGAGCCATTAAGGTAGCACTGGTGAGTATCTTCTTAGATTCATTTACGGTGATATATACATTTTCTAGGTCTGCAACCATGTAAATTACGCCCTTAACCTTTCCCACCTCTGTAAATACCGGGTACACTACATGGTTCTCCAATAAATTTTCATTGGCCTCCTTTACGATACCGCTGGCATTTTCTCCATCATAAGCCCTCAATATCAATGTAGGATCTAATTTATATGACAGGGCATTTTGACCTATTATCTTGTGACTTTGTTTTGATGTACTAGCTAAAATAACTGGTATGTCGTCCCCGTATATTACGTATAAGACTTCGTTGCTAGATGTCCTCCAATTGTTGACGGTTTCTTGAATATCGGATTGCACCATTGTCCAATCCTCCTCAGATAGGTAGGAAGACGACCTTATAATAGCTTCAATTCTTTGCTCCATTGTATTTGTGATATTGGCTATTTGTTGAGTTTCCAGCTTCCCTATGATAAATATTCCGACTATTACCATGGCGATAAATACTAGTAAAAAATATACTACGATAAACTTCCACTTTATGCTCGAAAACATAATTAGCCCCTCCTGAAATAATAACCTACACCTCTTTTGGTCAGTATATATCTAAATTCCCCATCCCCGTCTTCAATCTTTTCCCTAAGTCTCCTTATGGTAACATCTACGGTCCTGATATCCCCGTAATACTCATATCCCCAGACTTCCTCCAGTAATTGCTCTCTAGAAAATACTTGGTTGGCACTTGCTGCTAAAAACTTCAATAGTTCGTATTCCCTTAAAGTTAGCTCTACAATTATGCCAGCTTTCCTCACTTCGTATTTATTTAAATCTATTATTAAGTCTTTGGAAGTTATGAGCTTAGCAGAATTTGTATCATTGTCTAAATTGGAAAAGTTTACCCTTCTCAAATTCGCCTTTACCCTTGCCACCAGCTCTCTCATGCTGAAAGGCTTTGTAATATAGTCATCTGCTCCTAATTCAAGCCCCAATACCTTATCCACTTCTTCCTCCTTGGCCGTGAGCATTATAACTGGAGTATTATGTTTCATCCTTATTTCCTTTAGGGCTTGAAAACCATCTTTTTTAGGCATCATAATATCTAAAATAATTAAGTCCGGCATTATATTGTCTACTGCCTGTACACCTTCTTCCCCATCAAAGGCCGTGCTTACGCTGTAGCCTTCCTTCTCTAAATTAAACTTTATTATATCTGCAATGGCCTTCTCATCATCTACTACTAGAATCTTGCTATCCATTAAATCACTCCATTTAATTATTCCTATTATTATCTTATATATAATTATCTAATAAAGAATTTTACTTGTCAAACTATTATTATACCTATTAATTTATAAGTTTTGTATTGTATTCCATGAAATACTAATATATAATACATATAACGAAGGGGAGTAGCTTATAATTAGTTAGTCGTCAATACGGATTTTCCCGGCTAACTACCTATTCCTTAGGAAGCAAGACCTTTGTTTGGATTTTATGTCCAAACAAAGGTCTTTTTGTTTTAATCTAAACATTTGTGACATAATACTATTAAATATCGAAAGAAGGAGAACAAGATGAGAGAATGGTATAAGTTGGATAAACATGATATATCCACGGATTTGGCAGTGGATCTAGATAGAGGCCTATCTTCTGATGAATCAAAAGCTAGGCTGATAGACCATGGACCCAATGAGTTAGTGGAGGAAGCAAAGAAAAGTTTTATTTCAAAACTTATGGCGCAGTTTTTAGATTTTCTGGTCCTGATACTTATAGCTGCTGCCCTTATCTCCGTTTTCATAGGGGAGCCTAAGGATGCTCTCGTAATCATAGCCATTGTCATACTAAATGCCCTATTGGGACTTTATCAAGAGGGAAAGGCTGAAAAGGCCCTTGAAGCCTTGAAAAAAATGGCCTCTCCAACAGCCAAGGTACTAAGGGACGGTCAATTAGTTGAAGCCCCAGCAAATAGCTTGGTACCTGGAGATATTGTAAATCTAGATGCAGGCGATATTATACCTGCAGATCTTAGGTTAATAGAAAGTTCGAATTTGCAAATAGAGGAAGCCTCTCTCACGGGGGAGTCAGTCCCAGTGGATAAGCGTGACGACATCATCTATTGGGAAGATGTATCCCTTGGCGATAGAAAGAACATGGCCTATATGAGCACCTTCGTTACTTATGGTAGAGGTAGGGGCATTGTTGTAGAAACTGGCCACAATACAGAAATTGGAAAAATTGCAACTATGATTCAAACTTACGAAAATGAGTTAACCCCCCTACAAAACCAATTGAACCACTTGGGGAAGGTCCTGGGATTGACTACTATTGCAATCTGTGCATTGGCCTTTGGCATTGGCTTAATTCAAGGCAGAGAGGTACTTGAAATGTTTATGGTGTCCATTAGTTTGGCAGTTGCAGCCATACCAGAAGGTCTACCAGCCATTGTAACTATAGTATTGGCCATTGGAATGAATAAGATGGTAAAAAAACACGCAATTGTTAAGAAGTTACTCGCTGTGGAGACATTAGGATCCACCACCGTTATTTGCACCGATAAGACTGGAACCTTAACTCAAAACGAAATGACCGTAATAAAATTATATACGGATGGAATAACTATCGATGTCACAGGTGTAGGCTATGGTCCTCAGGGAGATTTTCGCATAGCAAATAAATCACTGAATAATGTTGAGTTTATTCACAGGCTTTTAAATATTGCTGTCCTTTCTAACGATGCTGACCTTGAAAAAAGTCCCGATGGATACAAGGTAATTGGGGACCCTACTGAGGGAGCTTTAATTACCTTAGGTGCGAAAGGCAGTATTTTGAAATCTGCTGCTAACGAAAAATACCCTCGCATCTCGGAGATTCCCTTTGACTCCGACAGAAAGATGATGACCACATTCCATGAAAACTTTATTCGAGATAAGATTACCTCCCTGACTAAAGGAGCACCTGATATTGTCATAGACAGATGCAGCTTTATCGAACTGGATGGTAAGGTATTTGACTTCACCGACGACATAAAAAGACAGGTGATAAGTGTAATCGAAGAGTTTTCCAAGGAGGCCCTAAGGGTATTGGCATTTTCTTATGGTCAATACAGTGAACTGCCTGAGGTAATTTCTCCTGATACATGTGAAACCAATATGGTTTTTGTAGGTCTAGCTGGGATGATTGATCCCCCTAGGTCGGAAGCAAAAGAAGCCATTAACAAATGTAAAAAAGCTGGTATAAAAACAGTAATGATAACTGGTGACCATAGGGAAACTGCCTTTGCCATAGCCAAGGACCTTAAATTGGCAAGTTCCATTACTGAAACCATGACTGGTGACGAATTAAATAAAATCTCCGACGAGGTTTTAAGGGAGACTGTCAAAAATATTAAAGTATTTGCCAGAGTATCTCCTGAGCATAAAGTGAGAATAGTAGATGCACTGAAAAATAATGGAGAAATAACTGCCATGACAGGTGATGGTGTAAACGATGCTTTGGCACTAAAAAGGGCTGATATTGGTGTATCCATGGGTATAACGGGCACTGATGTGGCAAAAAATACTGCGGAAATGATTTTGACAGATGACAACTTTGCCAGTATAGTATCGGCAGTAGAAGAAGGCCGAATAATCTATAGCAATATTAAAAAATTCGTTTTCTTTCTATTGTCTTGTAATATAGGCGAAATCCTATTGGTTTTTTCAAGTATACTGCTAAATTTGCCTATACCTTTGCTGGCTATTCAACTGCTTTGGCTAAATCTGGTTACTGACAGTTTCCCTGCTTTAGCTCTTGGTGTAGAAAAGGGCGAAGTCGACATCATGGATAATCCCCCCAGAAGGTCCAAGGAACCTATTTTGGATAAATCTATGTTAAGGGGAATTGCATTCCAAAGTATTGCCATAGCTGCCGTATCTCTATTTTCCTATAAATGGGGCCTTAATAAATACCTTGGAGATTTGCTTAAAGCTAGGACAATTATATTTGCAACGTTGATATCCGCTGAGCTCCTTAGGGCATTTTCCAGTAGATCCCACAAACATTCATTATTTGAAATTGGACTTTTTTCAAATATTACCATGATTTATGCAGTTATTGCTTCTTTTGCCCTTTTGCTGATGGTAATTTACATTCCATTTTTTCAGCCAATATTCCATACAGTTCCTCTAGTCTTAACTGACTGGGCTGTAATCCTAGGTCTATCACTGATACCCCTCATAGTTGGAGAATCGGGAAAAATTTTATTCAGATAACAAAAGCCTTCGGGCTTTTTTTATTTTGCACATTTTATTTTTTTGGCGCATAGAATAGAACAAGGAAGGTGGTATAGTGAGAAAAATGATTAATTCCAAACTTTGTCCTGTTCTTAGTTCCAAAATTATGTCCCAATCGAAGGAAGAGGTCCCTGTTATTCTGCAATTTAACAGTTCATCGGATATAAGTAACAATGCCTATAATTTGTCTTCAAAAATAAAGTTAAAATTGCCACTAATAAATGGATTTGCTGGATACATGAATACGGAAACCATATACAAAATTGTAGACGACCCAAATATTGAATTTATCAGTTTTGACACTAAAGTATATGCACTATTGGACATTGCAGCCCCCACCATAGACGCAAGTTTTCCACAGGATAAGGGCTTCCACGGTGAGGGAGTTACCATTGCCGTTGTAGATACTGGCGTCTCCCCCCACTACGACCTTGTAAG
>JALNZV010000043.1 GCA_023229175.1 Tissierellaceae bacterium
CTAATGCTATTTTTAAAGTTAGACTGGAAAATGGTCACGAAATTTTAGCCCATATTTCTGGAAAATTGAGGATGAACTATATAAGGATACTTCCTGGAGACAAGGTAACAGTTGAACTGTCGCCCTACGATTTAACAAGGGGCAGAATAACCTGGCGAAACAAGTAGCATGGGAGGGATTTAAATGAAAATTAGACCATCAGTTAAAAAAATGTGTGAAAAGTGTAAAATAATCAAAAGACATGGAAAAGTAATGGTTATTTGTGAAAACCCAAGACACAAACAAAAACAAGGTTAATCGTAAAGTTCCATGGCGAAGGTATTTATTTTAGGAGGTGTAGACATTAATGGCTAGAATTGCAGGAGTTGACTTACCAAGGGACAAGAGAGTGGAAGTAGGCTTGACATATATCTTTGGGATTGGTAGATCAAGATCAAATGAAATATTGACAAAAGCTGGCGTAAATCCAGACACTAGAGTTAAGGACTTGACGGAGTCAGAAGTTTCAAATCTTAGGGCAGTAATAGACAGCTACCATGTAGAAGGTGACCTAAGAAGAGACATAGCCCTAAACTTGAAAAGATTAAGAGAAATAAATTCTTATAGAGGAATTAGACATAGAAGAGGCCTACCAGTTAGGGGCCAAAGGACGAAGACCAATGCTAGGACAAGAAAAGGTCCAAAGAGATTGGCGGCTAAAAAAGGCAAGAAGTAAAGGAGGGAAGATTAAGTGGCAGTTAAAAAAGGCAAAGTAAGTCGTGTAAGAAGAAGAGAACGTAAAAACATAGAAAGAGGTCAGGCACATATATCATCGACCTTTAACAATACAATGGTAACCTTGACGGATTTACAGGGAAATGTATTATCATGGGCCAGTGCAGGACAATTAGGCTTTAGAGGCTCTAGAAAATCTACTCCTTTCGCTGCACAGCAAGCAGCTGAGGAAGCAGCAAAAAAAGCCATGGAACATGGATTAAAAAGCGTAGAGGTATATGTAAAAGGACCAGGTTCAGGTAGAGAAGCGGCAATTAGGTCACTACAGGCAACGGGATTGGAAGTAAATATGATAAAAGACGTTACTCCTATTCCTCACAACGGTTGTAGACCACCAAAAAGAAGAAGAGTATAATAGGAGGTGTAATATATGGCAAGATATACAGGTCCAGTATGTAGACTATGTCGTAGGGAAGGTATGAAACTTTACCTAAAGGGAGATAAATGCTATACAGACAAATGTCCAGTAGCAAAGAGAGCCTACGCACCAGGTCAACACGGACAATCGAGAAAAAAGGTGACAGAATACGGAATGCAGCTTAGAGAAAAACAAAAAGTAAGGAGATTCTATGGCATTTCAGAGTCACAAATGAATAAGTATTTCCTAAAAGCAGATAAGATGAGGGGTATAACAGGTGAAAACCTGCTAAGATTACTTGAGTTAAGATTAGATAATGTAGTATATAGAATGGGCTTTGCATCGTCAAGGGCAGAAGCAAGACAATTGGTAACCCATGGTCACTTCCAAGTAAACGGTGCAAAAGTTGATATTCCATCAGTTCTACTATCACTAAATGACGTAATAGCAGTTAAAGAGAGGTCAAGAGGTAGTGAAAAGTTTAAGAGTATAATAGAAAATCATAGTGGCAACACTGTTAAATGGGTAGATGTAGATCTTGAACAATTAAGGGGTAGCATTGTAGCTGAGCCAACTAGGGAAGATATAGATATACCAATAGAAGAACACTTAATCGTTGAGTTATATTCTAAATAATAGCATTCATAACAAAATCAGTTGCCCTCGAAATTAAACAAACCAAAATCTTAAGGAGGGTTAATGTTAATGATAGAAATAGAAAAGCCAAGAATTGAAATTCTAGAGTTGAGCGAAGATGAGAGTTATGGAAAGTTTACGGTAGAACCCCTGGAAAGAGGTTACGGTACAACTCTAGGGAATTCACTTAGGAGAGTATTGCTGTCATCGCTGCCAGGTGCTGCAATATCCTCCATAAAAATTCAAGGAGTACTACATGAATTTTCAACTATTCCAGGTGTATTAGAAGATGTGCCGGAAATAATACTAAACATCAAAGGCCTAGCAGTGAAAATGCATACTGATGAGCCTGTGACCCTTAGAATAGAAGCACAGGGAGCTCAAATCATTACGGCAGGCGACATTATAACAGGTGCAGATGTGGAAATTGTCAACAAAGATCACCACATAGCCACTGTAAACGAAGACGGAAACATATATATAGAACTTGAATTAATAAGGGGTAGAGGTTATGTAGCTGCTGAAAGAAATAAAAGGGAAGGTCAGCCAGTTGGCGTAATACCAGTAGATTCAGCATTCACTCCAGTTAAAAAGGTCAACTTTACAGTAGAAAACACTAGAGTAGGTCAAATTACTGATTATGATAAATTAATTCTTGAAGTATGGACAAATGGAACAATAAAACCAGATGAGGCAACTTCCTTAGGCGCAAAAATACTTACAGAACATTTAAATCTTTTTATTGGGCTAACAGAACATGTCAGTGAAGTAGAAATCATGGTAGAAAAAGAAGAAGATAAAAAAGAAAAAGTCCTAGAGATGACAGTAGAGGAATTAGACCTTTCAGTTCGAAGCTACAATTGCCTAAAGAGAGCCAGCATAAATACAGTAGAAGAACTAACCCATAGAACTGAAGAGGACATGATGAAAGTAAGAAATCTCGGGAAGAAATCCCTTGAGGAAGTCCAAAGGAAACTTGCCGAATTAGGATTGAGCCTTAAAAAGTCCGATGAGTAATAAGGCATAAAGGAGGGATAAATGTGGCAACATTAAGAAAACTTGGTCGCCCTACAGATCATAGAAAAGCAATGCTTAGAAATTTAGTAACATCTTTACTTAGAAACGGTAGAATAGAGACTACAGTAACTAGAGCTAAAGAAACTAAGAGAATGGCAGATAAAATGATTACACTTGCGAAAAGAGGAGACCTACATGCAAGACGTCAAGCCTTAGCTTATATATATGACGAAAGCGTAGTCAAAAAATTATTTGATGAAATTGGACCAAATTATGCAGAAAGAAATGGTGGATATACGAGAGTCTTAAAGCTTGGCCCACGCCGTGGAGACGCTGCAGAAATGGCTATCATAGAGCTAGTATAAAAGGTAGGGGATTAAGTTTTAACTTAGTCCTCTTTTTATGACCTAACCCAGTGAGCTTCGCGAACTGTAGGTAGGTCAAACGCAACATTCGCTTCACTCATTTCTACGCTCGTTTTACTCGATTCGCTGTCCGTTTTGTCAGCAACTCGCGGAGCTCGTTGGACAAAAAGGCAATGAGAACCAAAAATTTCTTAATTGTTAATTTCACGTATTTGTGTTATATTATAGTGTGGTAACGATAATAATAATAGATTTCTATAATGGAAAAGTGTAACTGAAACGGGGTACAAAAATGAAGGATATCATGATAAAAATTGAAAAAGCAACATATGAATACAAGTCTCTAATAGACGATAGCATACAGCAAGCTGTAAAGAATATAAGCTTAGAGATACAAAAAGGCGAATTTCTTGTGATTTTAGGGCACAATGGTTCAGGGAAATCCACATTGGCAAAATTGATGAATGGTTTAATCATTCCATCTAGCGGAGACGTAGAAGTAATGGGTATGAATACCAAAGATGAGGAAAACATTTGGAACATCAGGGAAAAGGCGGGAATGGTATTTCAAAACCCAGACAACCAAATAGTAGCTACCATTGTAGAGGAGGATGTAGCCTTTGGACCAGAAAATCTAGGGATACCACCTAAGGAAATAAGGGAGAGAGTAGACAAGGCCCTAGAAGTAGTCGAGATGGTGGAATACAAAAGCCATGCACCTCATTTGCTATCGGGAGGCCAAAAGCAAAGAGTAGCCATAGCAGGCATACTGGCTATGAATCCAGATTGCATCATATTAGATGAACCAACAGCAATGTTAGACCCCACAGGGCGAATAGAAGTCATGAATACAATAAAAAAGCTAAACAAAGTAGAAGCTAAGACGATAATACTCATCACACACTATATGGACGAGGCAGTGGAAGCAGACAGAATACTAGTAATGGAAGAGGGAAATATAGTCATGGAAGGCACCCCGAAGGAAATATTCAGCCAAGTGGAAAAGGTAAAAGAATTGGGATTGGATGTGCCGCAGGTAACTGAACTGGCTTATGAACTCAAAAAAGAGGGTATAGATATTAAAAACGATATATTATCAATAGAAGAACTGGTGGAATTGCTATGACAATAAAATTAAACAATCTAACATTTGTGTATAATCCAAATACACCCTTTGAAAAAAAAGCATTGGATGACATAAGCCTAGAAATAAGAGAAGGAGAATTTATAGGCTTAATAGGACATACAGGCTCAGGAAAATCCACATTGGTGCAGCATCTAAATGGACTTATAAAACCTACATCGGGAAATATAATCGTAGATGGTGTCAATATAGTAGAAAAGGATGCAAATTTGAAAGAGATAAGGCAGAAAGTTGGACTAGTATTTCAATATCCAGAGCACCAACTATTTGAGGAAACAGTATATAGAGACATAGCATTCGGTCCAAAGAACTTAGGCTTAAAAGATGAGCAAGTGGAAGAAAGAGTAAAGGAAGCTATGGAATTAGTAGGACTAGACTACGAATCCCTAAAAGACAGGTCTCCATTTGAACTAAGTGGCGGACAAAAGAGGAGAGTAGCCATTGCAGGGGTATTGGCAATGAAACCAAAGGTCCTTATACTAGACGAGCCGACGGCAGGACTGGACCCCAGGGGAAGAGATGAGATACTAGGTGAAATTCAAAAACTATATCAAAAAGAAAATATAACAATAGTACTAGTATCCCACAGCATGGAGGATATTGCTAAGCTAGTAAATAGAATATTGGTCATGCATAGGGGCAAAATACAGATGGACGATAAAACTAGGGAAGTATTTAAAAGGGCAGATGAATTGGAAAAGATGGGACTTGGAGTGCCTCAGATTACAAAGCTGATGAAGATATTAGGGGAAAGAGAAAAAGACATAAAGGATACAATACTGACAGTTAAAGAGGCCAAGGAAGAAGTATTAAAATATCTAAGGAGAAAAAAAGATGCTTAAAGATATAACAATAGGTCAATATTTTCCAGGAAATACTTTAATCCATAAACTGGACCCTAGAATAAAGATAATCATAATATCACTTTTTATATTTTCACTATTTTTTATTAAAAGCTTCATTCCCTATATCTTTATATTGGGTTTTATACTAATGGTGGTGAAAATATCAAAAGTTCCCCTTAAATTCATACTAAAAGGGATAAGGCCATTATTATTTATTATATTGATTACATTTTTTATAAATATATTTATGACCAGAGGAGAAGTATTATTTGAGCTAGGACCCTTGACAGTTACGAAGGAAGGCCTAAGATTAGGATTTTTCATGGGTATAAGGCTGATATTCCTCATTACAGGCACGTCACTCCTTACTTTGACCACTTCCCCTATTGCTTTAACAGATGGCATAGAGAAGCTACTGACGCCTTTAAAACGCATAGGCTTACCTGCCCATGAATTGGCAATGATGATGACCATAGCCCTTAGATTTATTCCTACTTTGCTTGAGGAAACCGACAAGATAATGAAGGCTCAAATGGCTAGAGGAGCAGATTTTGAATCTGGAAACATATTAAATAGGGCAAAAAACTTAGTTCCCTTGTTGGTACCCCTATTTATAAACGCTTTTAGAAGGGCAGATGAATTGGCAACAGCCATGGAGGCTAGATGCTATAGGGGTGGAGACAATAGAACTAGGCTAAACGAGTTAAAGCTAGATAAAAAAGATATTGGTGCCTTAGTATCCATGGTAGTTTTCTTTGGAATAATAGTGAGTACAAGATTTATTTAGGTGGTCTATGAAAAACATTAAATTGACAATAGAATATGAAGGGACTAATTACTCTGGTTGGCAAATACAAGAAAATGCAATTTCCATACAAGAGGTATTAGAAAAGGCACTTAAAGAATTATTAAAGGAAAAGGTAACACTAATAGGGTCTGGTAGGACAGATGCAGGAGTACACGCTTTAGGTCAAGTAGCAAATTTTCGAACCAATGGGTCAATCCCAGGGGAGAAATATAAATATGCGTTGAAACTACTCCTACCAGGGGATATAACTGTAGTAGACTCTAGGGAGGTGGATTTAAAATTTCACTCTAGATTTGACGCTACAGGTAAAGTATACAAATATATCGTATACAACGGGGAACTCCCCAGGGCAATATATAGGAATTTTTCTTATCACGTACCATACAACATAGACATAGACAGCATGGTAAAAGGATCAAAATATTTCATAGGTACTTATGATTTTGCTGCATTTATGGCAGCAAAATCAGAGGTAAGCAGCACCATTAGGACTATTAAACAAATATCCATAGAGAAAAAAGGAGACTTAATCGAATTTTATATCGAAGGTAATAGTTTTCTAAGAAATATGGTCAGAATAATAGTAGGGACACTATTATATATTGGATATGGGAAAATAAAACCCAATGCCATACCAAATATAATTGCAAGTAAAAAAAGAGAAAAAGCAGGGCCCACAGCCCCACCACAAGGCCTATTTTTAAAAGAGGTTTTTTATCCATAAATACCTCTTGACATTGATAAATACATGTATTAGAATATACTATAGTGTTTTTAAAAAAGCCCCGGTACTTTTTTAACATATACGATACAAGGTTGGTATAAGGAGGGAAAATGATGAAAAGCTTTATGGCTAAAACAAACGAAGTTGAAAGAAAATGGTATGTAATAGACGCAGAAGACAAAGTGCTAGGTAGGTTGGCTTCAGAAGTGTCAAAGATATTAAGTGGAAAGAATAAGCCAATATATACACCTCATGTAGACACTGGCGACTTTGTTATAATTATAAATGCAGACAAAGTTAAACTGACAGGAAAAAAATTGGAACAAAAAACTCATTTCTATCACACAGGATATCCAGGAGGAGACAAACACATCCCTTATAAGAGAATCATGGAAGAAAAGCCTGAAAGGGCAATAGAGATAGCAGTAAAGGGAATGCTGCCAAAGAGCAGCCTAGGTAGAAAGATGATAAAGAAGATGAAAGTTTATAGAGGATCTGAGCACAATCACGAAGCTCAAAAACCTGAAATATACGAATTATAATTAAGGTTGAAAGGAGGACTGTAAATGGCTAGTTTACAATATTTTGGAACTGGAAGAAGAAAGACTTCCGTTGCTAGGGTCAGATTAGTACCTGGCAATGGCGAATTCAATATAAATAAAAGAAATATCGATGACTATTTTGATTATGAAACTTTAAGAGTAATAGCCAGGGAACCCTTAACTATTACTGAAACATTAGATAAATACAATGTAATAGTAAATGTAAATGGCGGAGGATTTACTGGTCAAGCTGGTGCTATTAGACACGGAGTTGCAAGGGCACTGCTTGAAGCAGATGAGGAACTAAGACCTCTACTTAAAAAGGCAGGATTCTTAACAAGGGATTCAAGAATGAAGGAAAGAAAGAAATACGGACTTAAAAAGGCCAGAAGATCCCCACAATTTAGCAAGAGATAATATCATTTATGCAAGGATAAATAGAGTCACAGAAATGTGGCTCTTTTTTGTTCGAAAAACCACGGTGAAAGTTTATCTTTTTCTGTACTTGAATACAAAGAGTGATATAATGTTTATAAATGAAAATGGCCACGAAGAAGAGGTGATATTGTTAGATATGTTAGAATATAGGTCAACAATAAAAGCAAGATCCTATCTTTATTTAGAACTAAAAAAGGCTTCGAAGCTTTATTTACAGGGACTTTCATTAAATGAAATTAAAGAAAAAGCATTAGATGAAAATATATTTTCACTAAATTCAGAGAACAGAATTAGGGAAATTGCTTCAACTATCACGGAAAGGTTGGAGGTCTTAGATGAATTTTTACTTAATAAATTAGTAAAGGCTAATCTTGAGACAAGCAAGCAGATAGCCCTATACTCTATTTTGAAAACAGACAGGCTTTTCTTTGAGTTTATGCAGGAAGTATATAGGGACAAGTATCTTGTTAAAGACTATCTGATTACAGATAAAGACTTTGCCATTTTCTTTCATAGGAAAGCAGAGCAAAGTCAGCAGCTAGCAGAATGGAAAGAGTACACCTTTTATAAATTAAAACAGGTATATAAAAGAATATTGGCTGAAGCAGGGTTTGTTAAAAAGAATAATAAGTACATTGAAATAACTAGGCCACTAATGGAAGAAGAATTAGTAGATTACCTAAACGAAAAGGGTGACAGTGTATATCTTAAGGCTATGTTGGGAGGTATATAAGTGAAAACCATATATGAAAGACTTGATGAGATTTTACCTATCCTTACAGATAGTAGATTTAGGGAAAACAAGGGATTAGGAAATGAAATAGGATATTACATTTTTGACTACGATGCTAAGGACGAAACTATTGTTAGAGAACATATAAATTTCTTAAAACAGAAAATAAACAACGAGGGTATCGATGTTTCTATTAGGGAATTTGATTTATATGAAATAATGATTGATATATTAGAAGGCAAGGGATATTTGCAAAAAGTATTTGATATGGAGAGGGAAAAGGGTACAGATGCAGTCTTTAGGGCCATAAAGAACACTCTAAGGCTTACCCAGAAAAATGATTTAATTGTAAATCATATCAGAAAAAGAGTAGAAAAAAATGATATTGTTTTTTTAACTGGTGTGGGTAAGATATGGCCAATTATAAGGTCTCATACTGTTTTAAATGTCCTACATTCTGTCATAGACCACGTGCCTTTAATCATGTTTTATCCTGGGACCTACTCAGGGCAAAACTTACATCTATTTGACGAAATTTCTGACCGAAACTATTATAGGGCCTTTAAGTTAGTAGAGAGATAGGGAGGGAATCAAACTATGAAATTAGGAAAAATGTTTCATAAGGAAGTTGATAGGGATATAAAGGGTGTTATCAAGATTGGACAAGACGATGATGCCAATGTCTATCAGGAGTTAGAAGAATATGTAGTTACAAGAGAGTTAGCTAGGCACTTTTCTACTTTCTTTGATGCCTACAGGGAAGGGATTAATACCCATACAGATAAAATGGGGGTTTGGATTTCAGGTTTCTTTGGTTCTGGTAAATCTCATTTTTTAAAGATATTATCCTATCTCCTTGAAAACAAAGAGGTAAAAGGGAAAAATGCTATATCCTATTTTGACGATAAGATAGAAGATGCTACGGTTTTAGCAGATATGAAAGCCGCCGGGGATGTGAGTGTTGATGTTATTTTATTTAATATAGACTCAAAATCCGATTCAGTTTCTAAAACAAATAAGGAATTAATAGTAAAGGTATTTAACAAGGTGTTCAATGAAATGCAAGGTTTTAGCGGTTCTCTACCATGGCTTGCAGAACTTGAAGCACAAATGCTAAAGGAAGGTTCTTATGAGGATTTTAAAAGAAGATTTGAAGAGTTAGCGGGGAATTCTTGGACCTACGCAAGAGAAGACTTTTATTTTGAAGAAGACAATATAGTAAAGGCTTTGGCAGATACAACCAAAATGAGTATAGAAGCAGCCCGAAATTGGTACAACAAGGCAGAGGATAATTATTCTTTAAGTATTGAAAGATTCGCCAATAAAGTAAAAGAATATATTGAGTCCAAAGGCAGGGAACACCATGTTGTATTTTTAGTAGATGAGATGGGACAATACATAGGAGATGATGTAGGATTAATGCTAAATCTTCAAACAGTAGTTGAAGATTTGGGTACCTATTGTGGTGGTAAGGCATGGGTTATTGTAACTTCTCAGCAAGACATAGATACTGTTACTAAAGTCAGAGGAAATGACTTTTCAAAAATCCAAGGTAGATTTAATACAAGGCTTAGCCTATCCAGTGCTAATGTAGACGAAGTTATTAAAAGAAGAATCCTATATAAAAATGAAACAGCCGTGGAGACTTTAAAACTCCACTACATGGACAAGGAAGCAATTTTGAAAAACCTAATCAGCTTTTCACCTGATACCCCAGAAATGAAAATCTTTAAAAATCATGGGGATTTTATAGAGGTATATCCCTTTATTCCTTATCAATTTAGGTTGCTACAATCTGTCTTTACCGCAATTAGGCAGCACGGAGCCAGTGGAAAACACCTTTCAGAGGGGGAAAGGTCTCTTTTATCTGCCTTTCAGGAGGCTGCTATCAAATACAAGGACAAGGAAGTAGGAGCATTAGTACCCTTTTCTGCATTCTATGAAACCATAGAAACATTCCTTGACCATAATATAAAGACAGTATTCATGCACGCAGAGGATAACGATAGACTTAATAGTTTAGATGTGGAAGTTTTAAAAGTCCTATTTTTAATTAAGTGGGTAAAAGAGATGCCTAAAAATATGGAAAACATAGCCACCCTTATGGTTTCCCATATTGATGAAGATAAAATCCAGTTGAAAAAGGATATAGAGGGATCCCTAGACAGGCTTGTTAAGGAAACATTGATTCAGAAAAATGGAAACGAATATATTTTCCTAACCCATGATGAGCAGGATGTAAATAAAGAAATACAAAATATTTCAATAGATATTAGTGAAATAATCTTAAAAGTTGGGGAGGAAATATATACAGGAATTTATAGTGAAAAGAAATTTCGTTACAATGCAAGATACCATTTTGACTTCAATAAGGTAATAGACGATAGGTTGATGTCAACCCAAAGACATGATATAGGGGTTAAAATAATTACACCTTATTTTGATACAGGTGTTGAACTAACAGACAATGAATTGAAAATGATGTCTGCCAGAGAAAACAATCTAATCATTAAACTACCTCCAGATCCTACTTTCCTTGAAGAAATGGAAAATATCTTAAAGATACAGACCTACCTTAAGAGGAAAGCAGGAGCCATACAAGCAGAAGAAATCGAAGAAATAAAGATAAGAAAATCGAGGGAAGTTGCTGAAAGAAAGGACAGGGTTGAATCCTTACTTAAGGAAGCCTTAAAAGAAGCAGACTTTTATGTAAATATGCAAAAGGTCGATATAAAATCAAAGAATCCTATTGAAAGAATCAATAGCGGATTGAAGGTGCTTATTGACAATATCTATGACAAATTAAACTATATTACTGATTTCATCGAAAGCACCAAAGAGCTTCATGACCTGCTATTTACTGAAGAAGCTCAGATAAACATATTTGGTGATGCGGATATTCCAAACAAACTGGCCATAGATGAGGTAATACATTATATAGATAGAAACACAGGAAGGCATATTCCTACGACCATGAAAACCCTCCTAGAATTATATGATAAACCTCCCTATGGTTGGTTGCCAGATGATATTAGAGGGCTTGTTATCAAGTTATTTAAATCCCAAGAAATTAAGATTCAATTGGGAAGCGACTATCTTAATTCATCAGATAAAAATTTAATCCAATATATGACTAAAAAGGATTATGTAGATAGACTATTAATTAAAAAAAGAACCAAAACCCCTGAAAAGTATTTGAACAATGCAAGAATGTTGGTCAAAGAAGTATTCAATTATGCTTCAGTACCGGGAGATGAAGATGGATTAATGATTCGTTTCAAGGAATTATCTAACCATGAATTATCAAAAGTTAGGGAACTACTAGTTCGCTATGAAGAGAAGAGTTACCCCGGTAAAGATGTGCTAGATAGGGGCAGGAAACTCTTTGAGGAGATTTTACAAATCAATGACGCTACAGGTTTCTTTGAAAAATTGTATGAAGCAAAAGAAGAATTATTGGACTATGAAGAAGAAGTTTTTGATGTTAAAAAATTTTTCAAGAATCAAAAAGAACAGTTTGACAAGGCCGTTAAACAACTTGATATATATGATAAGAACAAAACCTATGTCATTGATAGAGAAACTATAAAACTTGTTAAAGAAATGGAGACAATAGTTAAATTAGCAAATCCATATTCCCAAATTTCAAGGCTTCCAAGCCTGATAAATGACTTCGTAAGCAGATTTACTACCCTATTGGAAGAAGAATGTAAACCTGTAAGGGATGTAATAGAAAGAGATTGGAAGAAGGTAAAAGATGAACTTGAATTATATGATTTCAAAGATGAACTATCTACTAGTTTTAACAATAAGTATAGAGGCCTTTTAGAAAGACTAGACACATCCCACAATTTCTATGAGGCTATTGCCATGAAGGAAGAGTCTGATAGGCTAAAAATGAGATGCTTTGAAGAGATTAAAAAGCTTGCCCAAGAAAAGAGAAAAGAAAGGGATATTGAAAAACAACCAGAAAAAAGTGGAGAAGGCAATGAGTTTTATATTGCTAAAAAAACTATTAATGTAAGTGTAGCTAATATATTCCATGGGGCAAAGACTATAGAAAGTGAAAATGACATAGAAGAACTTCTTGAGTATTTAAGAAAACAGTTAAAAGAGGAACTGAAAGAAAACACTATTTTGAGACTTATTTAGTAATCAGAGGGTAGTGATTAGCCATCCAATCTTGCATATAGAGCAAGTTATTGTAGTCATTTCGAACGAATGTGAGAAATCCTTATTTTCAAATTTATGAGTTGTTGGAAGGTGGAGGGGATATAGTGAATAAAACAGCCATTAGAAATTTTGCTGTAGGTGCAAGGCGTAAATTAATTGAAGAGATAAGCCACAAGGCCTATGGAATCGGAATAACAAAAGATAGGATTTTAGAAATTGAAACCTTTCAAGGTGGTTTTAGAGTTAAAGGCAGGGAAAATGGACAAACCTTTAAGAAATATGAACTAGAACAACGAGATAAACTAATCCAAAACATTAAGCATAAAGGCTTTGAACAAGTTATAGAAGAGGTTGCCTATACTTGGTTTAACCGATTTATTGCCCTCCGTTTTATGGAAGTCAACAACTATCTTCCCACAGGGGTTAGGGTCCTGTCTTCCGTAGAAGAGGGTAAGATTGAACCGGATATTGTCAAGGAAGCCCTTAATATAGATTTAGACATTGACCCTGAAGTGATATATAGGCTTCAAGATGCCAATGACACAGAAGACCTATATAAGTATTTGTTGGTGAAACAATGTAACCAATTGGGTAAAATTATGCCATCTGTTTTTGAAGAAATTGCAGATTACACAGAACTACTTCTTCCAGATAAGTTACTAGTGGACGGTTCCGTAATTAGGGATTTGGTGGAGGAAATAGAGGAATATGATTGGAAAATAGAACTGAATGAAGAAGAAGCGAAAGAAGAAGTAGAAAAAGGGGAACACGGTATTGAAATTATAGGTTGGCTATACCAGTATTATATTTCTGAAAAGAAGGATGAAGTTTTTGCCGGCCTTAAGAAAAACAAGAAGATTACCAAGGAAAACATTCCTGCTGCCACACAACTATTTACACCTAAGTGGATAGTAAAGTATATGATAGAAAATTCCCTAGGTAGGCTCTGGCTTGAATCCCATCCAAATGAAAAATTAAGGGCACAGTGGAAATATTATCTAGAAGAAGCAGAACAGGAGCCCCAAGTTCAAAAACAATTGGATGAACTTAAAAATCC